>CAYYTA010000039.1:0-85455 GCA_964474575.1 uncultured Caulobacteraceae bacterium
ACCGTGCCGGTATAGCCGCTGATCGTGCCGGGATCGTTGACGGTGACGACGCCGGTGCCGGCAAGAGCGGGCGCGGCAAACAGGGCCATCAGGCCGGCGCACGAGGTGACGAAGGTCTTGAAGCGCATAGGCCTTATCTCCCGCACAGAGACGGCTGGCCGTCGTCTTGATTGGACGCCATGTACGAATTGTCGCCACCCGATTGCGGGCCTGCCGGCGTATTGGCGTTGGCGCCCAGCACCGAGGATGGCCCGGTGATCTGGGTGCTGGGCCCGGTCAACGCCGACGACGGTCCGTTCAGTGCCGAGGATGGCCCTGTGACGCCGGCCGACGAGCCGGTGGTCATGGCCGACGACGGACCCTTGACGCCGGCGGAAGACCCGCTGTTCATGGCAGATGACGGCCCGGTCGCACCTGACGACGAGCCGCTGTTCATTGCCGAGGATGGCCCCTGCGGATGGGTATCGGGGCTGTTGCCGGCCTTGCTCGGCCCCGCCACCTGGGTCGACGGCACGGCGACGGTGGCGTCGCCATTGCCATTGTCGACAAAGCTGTAGTTGGCGTAGATGGCGTCGAACGCCGTGCTGCCGCCGGTCAGTTCGTTCAGGGCATCGGCGGTTTCGCTGCCGCCTCCGCTCCAGATGCCGTTTTCCCCGCCGCTGCCGCCTCCGGCATCACCCCCGCCGCCATCCGGGTCAGGCGTACGGGTCTCGTTGCCGTTGGCGTCGGTATGAACGATGTAGCCGTTGCCGGGTTTATAGTCGCTGCCGGTATAGGTGGCGCTGCCCTTGCCATCGAGCTTGTAGTGATCGGTAATGACGATATCGCCGTCGTCACCGCCGGCCGTAGTGCCGGATGACGCGCCATTGCCCTCGGTATTGCTGGCCGCTCCGTTGTCGCTGGCCGTATGGGCCGTGGCGCCTGCATCCGTATTCCCGCCGGCCGAGTGGCTGCCCGTACCGGTCGCGCCATTGTTACTGGAGCCCGGCGCGGTATTCCCATTCCCACCGCCCGGCATACCGTTGCCGTCGACGCTGGCCATGCCGCCGGTCTTCTTGAGCACGGCCGAGACGTTGAGGTTGCCGTCGGCGTCGATGGCGATGTCGCCGCTCTTCATGCCCGCGTCGATCTTGTCAGTGAGCTGCTGGCGTATGGCCGGGTCCATCTGCGCGGCGGTATCGGCGTCCTGCAGCTTCTGGCGCATGACGTAGAGATTGGCGTCGGCGGCGCTCTTGAACATCTGCAGGCTGTTGACCTGCTTGTCGATGGCGTCCGGAACGGCGCCGCCCATTTCGCCGCGCTTCTGGTAGAGCTTGATGGTGATATCGGTAAGGTCGTCGACCACAATGCCGGCCTGGATGGTGGCGGGAATGGCGACCTGGGTCGTGACCTGATGGTTGCCGCTGATGGCCGCGTCCGCCGCCGCTTGCGAATCGCCCGCCCGCACCGCGTCGGTGAATTCGCCGGCGACGTTGGACATGGTGGTGTTCATGGCGTCCTTGGTCAGGCCGGAACGTGACGCGTTCTTCGGCATGTTGTCGAACACCTGGCCGACCAGGTCGTCGCGCATCTGTACCAGCTTCTGGTAGTCCTCACCGCTGAGTGTGCCGGCCTTGTATTCGTCGTAGAACTTGCCGACCGGGCCGTAGCGCCCGTTGAAACCGGGCGGGTCCGGTGTCTTCTGCGCCAGGGCGGCGGCGGGCAGCCACAAGGCCGCGGCGATCGCCGTCGCGGCGACAAGGCGTCGATGTCCCTGCATGTCCTGAAATCCCCAAGCTGTTCCCGGTTACATGCAAGCTAATACAGGCCCGCGCGGCCGTCGCGGGGTGGGTCGGGACGCGACGGGACATGACGGGTCACAGGTATCGGAGCCAAAAACCACATCGCTGCGAAATCCGCCGCCGCCCCTTCTCAAACGGCGCAGAACGTGGTTCTTATGGTTGTCGTATCATGGATGTAAGCGTTTGTAAGTTTACCGCTTTCGTATCAACCGCAACGGCCCTTCGGAGGCCACGGTCCGCATGAAACCGCACTCACCCGCGACCAAGACGCGCCTCACCACCTGGAAGGAGGTCGGCGCCTTCTTCGGCAAGAGCGAACGCACGGTCAAGCGCTGGGAAAGCGAGCGCGGTCTGCCGGTGCGCCGCATGCCGGGCGAGGCGCGCAGCGTCATCTATGCCGAGGTCAGCGAGCTGGAATCATGGTTGCACAGCGCCAGCGCGGATATCGCGGCCAAGCCGGAAGCGGCCTTCAATCCGATCTGGCTGTTCGTTACCGCCGCCTTGGCGGTGGTGGTCGCCGCAGCGTTCGTCGTGCCGGGCCTCATGCATCGCGACGCCACCGTGCCGCCGCAGGCGCGGGCGCTTTACCTCCAGGGCATGGCCGACTGGCAGGCGCGCACACCCGAATCCCTTGCGCGCGCCGTCGACGAGTTCAATGCCGCCATCCGCGTCGCTCCCGAATACGCCCAGGCCTATGCCGGACTCGCCAACAGCTACAACCTAATGCGCGAATATACCTCGATGCCGGCCAGCCAGGCCTTTCCGCTGGCCAGGGCGGCGGCCCAGCACGCCATCCGCCTCGACGACCGCGTCGCCAGCGCCCATGCCGCTTTGGCCTTTGCCGATTTCTTCGGCGATTGGGATTACCAGGGGGCACAGCGCGAATACCGGCGCGCGCTTGAGCTCGATCCCGACGACGCCAATGCCGAACACTGGTATGCCACCTTCCTGCTGTCGGCGGGCGATTTTTCAGGGGCGATGACGCACATCGACCACGCCCTGGCGCTCAATCCGGATTCGTTGTCGACCCAGGCCGATCGCGCCATGATCCTGGCTTTCAGCGATCCGGCGGCGGCGGAAACCGCGCTCAGGACGCTGGAGGCCGCCCACCCCGGCTTTACCTCGCCGCATTTTTATCTGTCGCGTCTCTATCATCTGCGCGGCGACGATGCGGCGGCCCTGCGCGAACTGCATGAGACGGCGCGGCTGACCGGCGATCTCGACGGCGCGGCGGTGGCGACCGCCGGCGAGCAGGGCCTGCGCCAGGGCGGCCGCGAAGGCATGCTGCGCGCCATGCTCGAAGTCCGGCTTGACCAGTATCGCCATGGCACCTCGGGCGCCTACGCGGTGGCGGCGCTCTATGCCGAGTTGAAGGACGAGGCCAGTGCGCTCGCCTATGTCAAGCTGGCCATCGACCGCCGCGAATTCGACGTCATCGACCTCAGGACAGACCCGCGCTTCGACGCCATCCGCCCGTCGCAGGGCTATCGCGACCAGCTGGCCCGGCTGCACGTCTGACAGGTCCTTACGGCGCTCTGATGATATCGGACGTCTTCCGGTTTTTTTCTTTAGTCCGGCAGGCGCATGATCGGTGGGCTGTCGCGACCATCGCAGACGGCGAAAAAGCGGGGGGAGGCTCCGCCAGATCGATATTCAGGTGATCCTCCCCCCGGCTCATTCCCCGTTTTCCGGCGGAGGACGCCATGCGCCTTCAGGATCGGCGCTTTCAGGATCGCGCCGACGCCGGACGGCAGCTGGCGCAGGCTCTGCTAGCCTATCGCCGGAATCCCGACACCCTGATCCTGGCCTTGCCGCGCGGTGGCGTTCCCGTCGCTTTCGAGGCGGCGCAGAGCCTCGACCTGCCGCTCGACGTTTTTCTGGTCCGCAAGCTCGGCCTGCCGCAAGAGCCGGAGGTGGCGATGGGCGCGATCGCCAGCGGCGGTCTGCGCGTCATGAATGACGACATTCTGAAGCGATTCGAGGTCGGCGCCGCCGAGATCAATCGCGTCGCGATGACGCAGGAAGAGGAACTTCGCCGCCGCGAGCAGGCCTACCGCGACGACCGGCCGCGACCGGCCGTGCACGGCAAGACCATTATCCTCATCGACGATGGCATGGCGACCGGCGCCAGCATGCGCGCCGCCGTCCGCGCGCTACGACTGGAGCAACCGCGGCGCATTGTCGCGGCCCTTCCCGTGGCGCCGCAGGAGGAGGGCAATCTCCTGCCCGAGGCCGATGAGGTTGTTTGTCTGCTCCGTCCCGAACGGTTCTTCGCCGTCGGCAACTGGTACGTCCGCTTCCGTCAGATCGAGGATCGCGAGGTCCGCGACCTGCTGGCCAAGGCAGTCGTCTTTGGTGGGCGGGGCAAACACCAGGACCCCGACGACCATATTGCAGCCGTGCTCGGCCGCCATGTCACCGCGCTTACCGGCCAGGACGAGGATTATGACGAGCTGATGGCCATGGCGCGTGACAAGCGCTTTGTGCTGATCGGAGAGGCCAGCCACGGCACCCACGATTTCTACCGCATCCGCGCCGATATCACCAAGCGCCTGATCGCCGAACAGGACTTCATGGCGGTGGCGGTCGAGGCCGACTGGCCGGACGCCTTCCGCGTCAACCGTTATGTCCGCGGCGATCATCGCATCATCGACCCCGACGACGCGCTTTCCGACTTCAGGCGTTTTCCGCAATGGATGTGGCGCAATGCCGATGTCCGCGCCTTCGCCGCCTGGCTCTACGGCTACAACCATGATGCCGGCAGCCATGCGGGATTCTATGGCCTTGATCTCTACAGCCTTAATACGTCGATCGCCGCGGTCATCGCCTATCTCGAGACAATCGACCCTGAAGCGGCGCGCAGGGCCCGCCGGCGCTACGGCTGCTTCGAACCGTTCAGCAATGATCCGCAGGTCTATGGCTACATGACAAGGCACGGCGGCAAGATGGACTGCGAGGACGAGATCATCGCCCAGCTCAGGGAGTTGCAGGCGCGCACCTTCGATTTTCTGCAACGCGATGGCGCCCTGGCCGGCGAAGAGCTTTTTTCGGCGGAACAGAATGCGCGCCTCATCGCCAATGCCGAGACATACTATCGCGCCATGTTCCGCGGCCGGCCGAATTCCTGGAACATCCGCGACACCCACATGGCAGATACACTTGACAAACTGGCCGACTTCCTGGCCGAAAAGCATGGCCACCCGGCGAAGATCGTGGTTTGGGCGCACAACTCGCACATTGGCGACGCCCGGGCCACCGACGCCGGCCGACGCGGTGAGGTCAATATCGGCCAACTGACGCGCGAACGTCACCCGGACGAGACCTTATTGGTCGGCTTTTCCACCCATTCCGGGTTTGTCACCGCTGCCCAGGATTGGGATGAGCCCGAGGAACGCCGCCTGGTGCGGCCCGGTCTCAAGGGAAGTATTGAAGATTTGTTCCATCGCTTAGACATAAGGGATTTTCTGGTGAACCTGCGCGACGATCGCGACGTGCGCGAGCTGTTGCAGGAACCGCGGCTGCAACGCTTCATCGGCGTCATCTATCGCCCGGATACAGAACGCCAGAGCCATTATGTCGATGTCAGGCTGGCGAAGGCATTCGACGCCATGCTGCACCTCGACGTCACCACGGCCGTCCAGCCGCTCGATGTCGGCCGCTGGCAGCCATCCCATACCCAAGAGACGTGGCCGACAGGTCTATAGATGGAGCAGGTCCGGCAGTTCTGCTGCGAAGAAGCCCAAGGCATAAAGACCATAGGCTGTCATGGCGACCAGCGCCAGGATGAGAGCTACGACGGATTCCGTGTTCATTGGCAAACGGCCATTCGGGCCGGAGGATCGCGGGGCCATGACGTTTCCTTTTCCCAAAGAGGAGGGCGTTGGCAAGATGTTGGAAAGCCTAGCCCTTTTGGCGTAATGGCGCCATGCGGCATGCCGCGCCGGAAATCAGCCTCCGGTAAGCTTCAGATTTCGCGGGCTTGGTCGACCAGGGCCAGGGCATCGGCGGCGTTGCCGCGGCCGTCTGGCGTGAAGATCCGGCCCTGCGCCTGATTGTAGGCAACGAAAAAAGCTTCAATTTCCGCCAGCATCTGGCCGGGCAAATCGCCGATATCTCCGGCTTCGGCGGGATTGTACGCCGTCTCGACGACGCCCAGCAGCCGGTCGTTGCGCACGGTTTCGCCCTTTTCCGCCTGCCGGGCCTTGAGCACGCCGACGAGTTTCACGGTCACCACGCATCCCAGCGCCAGCGGCTCATCGAGCAGAACCAGCACATCGAGCGCGTCGCCGTCCTCGCCGCGCGTGCCGGGGACAAAGCCGAAATTATACGGAAAATACAGGCCGCGCGGCAGCATCTTCGACAGCCGCATCAAGCCCGCATCTTCGTCGTACTTGTACTTGGCGCGGCTGCCGCGCGGCGTATCGATGACGACGTGGATGCGATCGGCGGCGAACGGCTCGAGCGAGGCGTAGGGATTCATGAAGAGCTCCTTGTCCGATCACCCATAGACCGGACAGCCATAAGTGGCCAATTGCTTCTTTATGGCGAGATTGCCGATTCTGCCGGCGCGCGGAATCGAGGAGAGCAAACCATGATGACCGATGTTCTGATCATCGGCGCCGGACTGGCGGGCCTGAGCGCGGGACTGGCCTGCCAGGCGCGCGGCATCGATTGTCGCGTCCTGGAAGCCGGCGGCGAGATTGGCGGCCGCGCCATTACCCGGCGCACCGCTTCCGGCGCGGCGGCCGACATGGGCGGCCACTGGTTGCACGGCGACAACACGCCGCTCAAGGGTTTGATTGCCCGCTACGGTCTCGCGGCGCACGAGGACGAAGGGCCGATGTTCATCTGCGAGGATGGCGACGTGCGCCAAGCCAGCGAGGACGACTGGCTCGACGCTGCCATCGACCAGGCCCGTGCCGGCCGTATCAGGTTAGGCCTCGAACCCGACTGTCCTCTGCCCGATCTCGCCCGCGACGAACGCGGCCGCAGGCGGCTGTCCGAATTTGCCCTGATGTGGGACGGGGTGGAGCCGCCGCTGTCGCCGTCAGCTCTGGAATTCCTGACCGATGAGAATACGCCGGGGGGCCAGCAGATCGGCGGCGGCATGGGCGCACTTACCCGCGCCCTCGCCCAGGCGATCGGCTATGACCGCGTCCGCCTGCACACCGCCGTGACGCGCATCGTCTCGATCAGCGACGGCGTCGCCGCCGAAGCCAGCGACGGCACGCGCTGGAATGCGCGCCGCATGATTTTTACAGGCTCGGTGGGTGTCATCACCTCAGGCATGGTCGCCTTCGAGCCGCCCTTGAGCCGCGGCTTTCGCGATCATCTTGCCGGCCTGGTCATGGGCGAAATGGGCAAGATCGTCATCGAGGTCGAGCCGGCCTTTTTGGCCGAACGCGGTATCGCGCCGGACACTTCCCTGCTGCTGCTCGACGCCACGCCGCCGCACTTCTGCCACGTGCACAGCCAGGGTCTGCCGCTGATCAGCCTCTACGTCTCGGGGCAACGCGCCGAGAATATCGAACGGCTCAATGCCGCGCAGGCCCTGGGTTATGTCTCGACCCTGCTGCGCCCATACCGCGCCATGAACGGCTTCGAGGCGCACATGGTTGGCGATCCGCTGATCTCGCACTGGATCGGCAATCCCTATACGCGTGGCGCCTATTCGGCCCTGTTGCCGGGCCACAGACGGTCCGGACCACGCATGGAAGGGGCGGTGTGCTTCTGCGGCGAGGCTTTCGACGAACGTTTCCCGGCGTCGCTGGCCGGCGCCTGGCGTTCCGGTGAAGCGGCGGTCAAACTGCTGTGCGAAACCGGCCTGCTTGCCGAGATGGCCAATTAGCGACCTGTGTCGGTCCCAATATCGTCGGTGTTTTTGCTGACTGAATCTGCGTTTTGGACAAAGCGGCTTCCTGAGCGCATGTCGTCGCGTTTTTTGAGATCAGCCTTGTTCGCTCCAACCGTTTTTCGACCTTCGCGAGAGGCGATCCGCCCGGCGCGTGGGTCTTGACCTCGGGCGCGTAAATTGATAATCATTCGCAGATCGCGGGCCGCCCTTTGCGCCCGCCTGTGAACCGCCATCATGAAACTGAGTGACCTGCCCGCCTTCGCCCCCGCTCGCGTTACCGGGGTGAATGACGCCATGCCGGCCGATACCATCAGCCGCCGCCTGCGCGAACTGGGCTTTGTCGAAGGTGAGCCGGTCGAGGTGGTGGGCCTCGGTCCCATCGGCCGCGAGCCGGTCCTGGTCCGCATCGGCTTCACCCGTTTCGCCCTGCGCCGCGCCGAGGCTGCCAGAATCGACGTTGAAACCGTCGATGTGGAGCCGGCGGCATGAGCGGCTCCCTCAACATCGCCCCCCTGAACATCGCCCTCGTCGGCAATCCCAACTGCGGCAAGACGGCCCTGTTCAATCAACTGACCGGGGCGCGCCAGAAGGTCGCCAACTATGCCGGCGTCACCGTCGAGCGCAAGGAAGGCCGGTTCACGGCGCCGTCGGGCCGCAACGTCCACGTCCTCGACCTGCCGGGCACCTATAGTCTCGACGCCATGGGCCCGGACGAGGTCATCACCCGCGACGTCTGCCTCGGCCGCATGGACGGCGTCGCCCAGCCCGACCTGATCGTTTGTGTGGCTGACGCGACCAATCTGCGCCTGCACCTGCGTTTTGTTCTGGAAATCCGCAAGCTGGGCCGGCCAATGGTGCTGGCGCTCAACATGATGGACGCGGCAAGTGCGCGCGGCATCCGCATCGACCGCAACGCCCTGCAGCACGAACTCGGTATCACGGTGATCGAGACGGTGGCCGTGCGCGCCGATGGGGTCGGCAGCCTGGTCCGCTACATCGACACCGACCAGCCGCGCATCCTTCCGGCCGCCAACGACAACGACCTGCACCAGGAGGTGCGCCGCATCCTCGGCGCGACCGTGGTCATGCCGACGCGCACGGCCAGGGTCGACGACCGCCTCGACCGCGTCCTGCTCAATCCATGGCTCGGCATCCCGATCCTGATCGCCATCATGTTCGTCGTCTTCCAGGCGGTGTTCACCTGGGCCCAGCCGCTGATGGACGGCATCGAGGGGGCCATGGCGTGGCTGGGCGGCTTCGTCACCCAGACCCTGCCCGACGGTCTGTTGAAGGATTTCCTGGTCACCGCCGTGTTCGGCGGCCTCGGCAGCGTCATCGTCTTCCTGCCGCAGATCGTCATCCTGTTCTTCTTCATCCTTGTGCTGGAGGAATCCGGCTACCTGCCGCGCGCCGCCTTCCTGCTCGACCGGTTGATGGCGGCGGCGGGCCTGACCGGGCGCTCGTTCATTCCGCTGCTTTCAAGCCATGCCTGCGCCATTCCCGGCATCATGGCGACCCGCTCGATCCACGACCCGCGCGACCGCCTGACCACCATCCTGATCGCGCCGCTGATGACGTGCTCGGCGCGGTTGCCGGTCTATACTCTGCTGATCGGGGCGTTCCTGCCGCACAAGACCGTGTTCGGCTTCGTCAACTTCCAGGGCCTTGTGCTGTTCGGCCTCTATCTCGTCGGCATTGCCTCGGGCCTGCTGGCGTCGTGGACGATCTCGGTTTTTCGCAAGGACAAGAGCGAGCATCCCCTGCTGATGGAGCTGCCGTCCTACCGCCTGCCCAACGCCAGGAGCCTGGCCATGGGTTTATGGGAACGCGCCATGATCTTCATGAAGCGCATCACCGGCATCATCTTCGCCGTCAACACCATCCTGTGGGTGCTGACCACCTTTCCGGGCAAGCCGGCGGGGGCGACCGGCCCGGCCATCGACTATTCGATCGCGGGCATGATCGGCCACTGGATGCAGCCCCTGTTCTCAGCCGTAGGCTTCAACTGGCAGATCTGCGTCGCCCTGGTGCCGGGCCTGGCGGCGCGCGAGGTGGCGGTGTCGGCGCTCGGCACGGTCTACAGCATCCAGGGCAGCGACGACGCGGTGGCGCAACAACTGGGTGGCCTGATCGCAGGGCAGTGGTCGACGGCGACGGCCCTTGCGCTGATCGCCTGGTATGTCTTTGCGCCGCAGTGCCTGTCGACGCTTGCGGTTATCCGCCGCGAAACCAATTCGTGGAAATATGTCGCCATCACCGCCGGTTACCTGTTCGGCCTGGCCTACGCGGCGGCGTTCCTGACCTATCAGATCGCGTCGAGGTTGGCATGATCTACGCCATTTTCCAGTATGCCGTCATTGCCGCCATCGTCGGCTTCAGCCTGTGGCAGGTGGTGAAAAAGTACCTGCCGACAAAGGCCGCCGGGCCGGCGGATGCCGACTGCGGCTCGGGTGGCTGCGACACCTGCGGCGCGTGTTCCGCCGCCAGCCGCCTGTCGGCCCTTGTCGAAAAGGATTTGCACCCGGCGGAATAGACAAGATACCCCTCCGGCGCTGCGCGCCACCTCCCCATCGCAAGCGATAGGGAGGAGCGAGAAGGTCGTCAACGATTGCGCTCCCTTTTCCCTGTGCCGCATGGGGAGGTGTCGGCGAAGCCGACGGAGGGGTCTTTACCCGGCCGGACACGCCGCGCCGGGTTGGGTCTCGATCAGCCGCACGTCCTCGACCGTGACGTCCAGCGTCCCCGGCGTCGCCAGGTGCAGAACCGACGGCGTCGCCGCCAGGTCCTGGCCCTTGAAGCACGACAGCGGGTAGGCGACGGTGACCTCGCCGGGCACGAGCTTGCCCGTCACATCCAGGTTCGACGCGCCGACGCCCATGACCACGGCCGCCGATGGCGCGGCATTGACCTTTATTTTGACGCTCAGCATCATCGCGCCGTTGGCTTCGCGGGCGATGTCGGACGGCGTATCGGCGGCGATCTCGAACCAGGCATTGGTCTTGCCGGCCCAGGTGACCTCGACGCCGCTGTCGGCCGGCTGCATGACGATCGCGGCCGAGCCGTAGAGCGTCGTCCTGGTGCCGACATACTGCATGCGCGGCACATTGGCGTCGCCGATGGTCAGGCTGTAGCCGTTCCACACGTCGCCTTTCGTGAAATAGACGTTCTTCTCGCCGTATTTCACGTTGCCGCCGACCTCGGCCAGTTGCGGCGTGTCGCCCGGTTGCGCGTAGGAAAGGCCGAAGCCGTAGGCAAACTGCGGGTCATAATTGGCGTCGCCGACATTGAGCGGTGTCTGGTCCGGCCGCTTCGGCCAACTGAAGCTTAATTTGCCACGGAAATCCTTGGCTCCGGTCAGCACATCGGCCACGCCTTCGCCTTCCGATCCCGGCAGGAAGGCCGCGACAAAGGCGTCCGATGCATTGATCTGCGGATTGACGTAGAGCGGCCGGCCGGACAGCAGGACCGCCACGGTCGGAATGCCCGCCGCCTTCAGCTTGTTGAGCAGGTCGAGTGATTCGACATTGTCGTGGTGCAGGGCGACGTCGGGCTGGTCGCCCATGAACTCGGCATAGGGCGTTTCGCCGAACACCACCACCGCCACGTCGGGCTTGGTCGCGTAGGTGCCGTCGGGCGAGAGCAGAGCCTGACCGCCTGAAGCCTCTATTTCCTGCTTCAGGCCCTCATAGATCGAGGTCGCGCCGGGGAAGTCGTTCGGGCCGTTGTCGGCGCCCTGCCACGACAGGGTCCAGCCGCCCGACTGCATGGCGACGTTGTGCGCGCCGTCGCCGGCGATAAGCACGCTTGCGCCCTTCTTCAGCGGCAGGACGCCGTCGTTCTTGAGCAGGACAAGCGACTCCGCCACGGCCTGGCGGGCGATGGCGCGGTGTTCTGGCGTGCCGATCGGCTTCCAGGTGTCGGGCCGGTCCGCAGGCCGGGGTTCGTCAAACACTCCGGCGCGGAACTTGACGCGCAGGATGCGGCGCACGGCGTCGTCCAACCGCGCCATCGGGATGGTGCCGTCCTTCACCTCGCGTATCAGGTTGGCGTCGAGGTCCTTCCAGCCCTGGGCCTGGTTATAGATGTCGAGCCCGGCATTGAAGGCCTGCGGGCAGTCGGTATTGCTGCAGCCGGGAATCTGGCCGTGGGCCAGCCAGTCGCCCATGATGAAGCCGTCGAAGCCCATCCGCCCTTTCAATATGTCGGTCAGCAGTCCCGAATTGGCGTGCATCTTGACGCCATGCCAGGAATTATAGGAGGCCATGATCGACTGGGTGCCGGCGTCGATGGCGGCCTTGTAGCCGGCGCCGTGGATGCCGGCCAGCTCCTGCTCGGAAACCAGCGAGTCGCCCTGGTCGCGCCCGCCGTCCGTCGAGCCGTCGCCGAGGAAGTGCTTGGCGGTCGAAATGACGTGGTTTTGATCGAGGAAGGCCGGCCCTTCGCCTTCCAGCCCCTCGACCATGGCCGCCGCGTATTCGGTGACGATCTTGGGGTCTTCGGAATAGCTTTCATAGGACCGGCCCCAGCGGTCGTCGCGGGCGACGGCGATGGTCGGCGCGAACGACCAGTCCATGCCGGTCGAGCGGACCTCGGCGGCGGTGGCCTCGCCGATCCTGCGGATCAAATCCGGGTCGTGGGCCGCGCCGAGGCCGACATTGTGCGGGAACAGTGTCGCGCCATAGACGTTGTTGTGGCCGTGGACGGCGTCCGACGCCCAGATCAGCGGGATGCGGACATGGTTCTGCGGATCGACGGAGGCGTCGTAATAGGGCTCGATCAGGTCGACCCAGTCCTTGACGCTGGCATGCTTGTTGCCGCCGGGCACCGCCCCGCCGCCGTTCTCGATCGAGCCGATATGATAGGTGATGACGTCCTGGGGCGTAATCGACTTCCATTCCGGCTGGATGACCTGGCCGACCTTTTCCTCGACCGTCATCTGCTTAAGCAGGGCGTCGATCTTCTTCTCGATGACCGGATCGATGCCCGCCGGATCGTGCGCCACCGGCCATAACGCCGGGTGGACCTTCTGCGGGTCGAAAGCCGCCTGAGCCTTGGGGTGATGAGCGTGTTTCGCCAGCGCCGGCGAGGCCAGCATCAGCGCTGCGAGCGAGATTGCGCCGAGGCGCGCGGCAAGTGTCCTTGACATCGATGTCCTCAACCTGGAAAATTTTTTGCTTGCCGCCATGAATATCCATGACAGCGCTGTCGTCAAGAGGGTGCACGCGCTTTTGAAATGGATTACAAGCGGCTTGACTTCGCCCGGCAGGACTGCCTAATCAAGGCGGAATCCCACCCTTCCGACGGCCGCAGGCCTGAGGCAAGCGCGACTGGGCGCCCGAGCGTATGCGAGGAGCCATGCGGCGCTTGAGCTGAAAGAAACTCATGCAGACCTATCGCGAACTGGGCGAGGCCGAGGCGAAGCTGGCCGTCGACGCCTGCGTGGCCGAACTGAAGCGGCGCGGAAAAGTCGGCACGGTCGCGGTCGGCGACCGCCACGGCGAGCTGATCGGCCTTCTGCGCATGGATGGCTGCGGCCTTCCGCCGATCGTCATCGCCCAGAACAAGGTCTATACGTCGGCGCGGACGCGGGGATTGTCGGGCGACCTCGGCCGGGCGGCGGTGAAGGATGGCTCCGACGTGCATTATCACGGCGATCACCGCTATGTCGGCTGGGACGGCGGCGTGGCGGTGATGCTGGACGGCGAATGCCTCGGCGCGGTCGCGGTCAGCGGCCTCAGCGGCGAAGAAGACGTCGACATCGCCAATATGGGCGTCGCCGCGATTTTGGCGTCGCTGGCTTAGTTTTCTGGCTTTTTGTGTCCATCAAGTAAGAAACCCCTCCACCATTTCGCCCATCTTTCTGGTTCATCCATCGGGCCGGGCTCATGGTCCCCCTCCCCGACAAGCGGGGAGGAACAAAATCAGGGAAGTTCGCTTCTCTTGCACCTCCCCGCTTGTCGGGGAGGGGGACCGTCCGGCGAGCGAAGCGAAGGCGGATGGTGGAGGGGTGTCTTGCTTGCCAACCCTTAACCCGAGACCGAACCATGGCTTTTCCCGTTCCCTACACCGCCGCGCCCAACCGCTACGACACCATGCCCTATCGCCGCTGCGGCCGTTCGGGCCTCAAGCTGCCGGCCATTTCGCTCGGCCTGTGGCAGAACTTCGGCGGCGACGATGTCTTCGAGGTCGGCCGCGCCATGCTTCGCCATGCCTTCGACGCCGGCGTCACCCATTTCGACCTCGCCAACAACTATGGTCCGCCCTACGGCTCGGCGGAGGAGAATTTCGGCCGCGTCATGGCCACCGACTTCAAGTCCCACCGCGACGAACTGGTCATCTCGACCAAGGCCGGCTGGGACATGTGGCCGGGGCCGTATGGCGATGTCGGCGGCTCGCGCAAGTACCTGATCGCCAGTTGCGACCAGAGCCTGAAGCGCATGGGTCTTGACTATGTCGACATCTTCTATTCGCACCGCGTCGACCCGGAAACGCCGCTCGAAGAAACCATGGGCGCCCTGGCGACCCTGCACCGCCAGGGCAAGGCGCTGTACGTCGGCATCTCCTCCTATTCGCCGGAGCTGACCCGCAAGGCTGCCGCCATCCTCAAGTCCGAGGGCGTGCCGCTGCTGATCCATCAGCCCTCCTATTCGATGATCAATCGCTGGATCGAGCAAGGCCTGCTCGATACCCTGGAAGAGTTGGGCACTGGCTGCATCGCCTTCTCGCCCTTGGCGCAAGGGCTGCTGTCGAACAAATACCTCAAGGGCATCCCCGACGATGCTCGCGCCGCCAAGGGCGGTTCGTTCCGAACCAGCCTGATCACCGACGACAACCTGAGGCGCATCCAGGCCCTCAACGACATCGCCAGGGCGCGCGGCCAGACCCTGGCCCAGATGGCCATCGCCTGGACCTTACGCGACCCGCGCGTCACCTCGGCCCTGGTCGGGGCGCGCACGGTGGCGCAGCTGGCCGACACCCTGGCCTCGCTGAACAATCTGATGTTCTCGAAGGAGGAACTGGCCGCCATCGACACCCATGCCACCGAAGGCGGCATCGACCTGTGGAAGGTGTCGTCGACGCTGTAAGGCCATGAACCCTGTCTTCGCCAACCTGCCGGTCTCCATCTTCGAGGTCATGTCGCGCGAAGCCCAGGCGCGCGGGGCCGTCAATCTCGGCCAGGGCTTTCCGGAAAGCGACGGTTTCCCCGATGTGCGCGAGGCGGCCGCCCGCGCCTTGATGGAACAGTCGAACCAGTACGCCCCGATGCGGGGCCTGCCGTCCTTGCGCCGCGCCGTGGCCGAGTTCTACGGCCGCACCCAAGGCGCTTCCCTCGATCCCGACCGCGAGGTGCTGGTCACCTCCGGCGCGACCGAGGCCCTGTGCGCCGCCCTGCTGGCCGTCGTTTCGCCCGGCGACGAGGTCGTCGTCTTCGAGCCGATGTACGACGCCTATATTCCGCTGATCGAACGGGCGGGCGGCGTGCCCAGGATCGTCAAACTGTCGCCGCCCGGCTGGCGTTTTTCTGAGGATGACCTCGCCGCGGTGTTCAGCGACAGGACGCGCGCGGTGATGATCACCACGCCCAACAACCCGACCACCCATTGCCTGAGCCGCGCAGAACTGGCCCTGCTGGAGCGCTTCTGCGAGCGCTTCGACGCCGTGGTCATCAGCGACGAGGTCTGGGAACAGGTGGTGTTCGACCATCCGCATGTGGGTGTCCTGCACTTGCCTGCCCTGGCCAGACGCTCGGTCAAAATCGGCTCGGCGGGCAAGATTTTCTCGTTGACCGGTTGGAAGGTCGGCTTCGTCTGCGCCGCGCCCCACCTGCTCGACCAGGTCGCCCGCGCCCACCAGTTCATCACCTTTGCCACGGCCCCGGCCCTGCAACACGCCGTGGCTTACGGTCTCGCTTTGCCGCAGGCGCGGCTCGACGCGGCCCTGGCCGAGTTGCGCGGGCAGCGCGATCATCTCGCCGCCGCCGTCATCGCCGCAGATTTCAAGGTCCTGCCGGCCGAGGGCAGCTATTTCTTCAATATCGACCTGCCGGCATCGGGTATCGCCGTCTCGGGCGTCGATTTCGCCCGGACCCTGCTTCACGACCACGGCCTGGCGACCATTCCGCTGCAGGCCTTCTGCCCGACCGGGCGCGACCTGCCTGTCATCCGCCTGTGCTTCGCCAAGTCGCCGTCGACACTGGATCGGGGGGCGGAGGCGTTGCGTGCCGCGCGGACTTCTTAGCGCTTGAAAAAGCGGGAATTTGTCGCAAGCGTGCGGTAAATTCACGTGCCATTCATCTGAAACGCGCGTTATATATCATCGTCATCCGAATCCGGCGGTGCGCATGGCCCATATCCTGCTGATCGACGACCATCCCCTGTTCTGCGGCGGCTTCTCCGCCACCTGCGCCAGCTTGCGCCCGCAGTTCACGGTGACCTGCGCCGCCTCCGCCGCCGCGGCGGTCGAGGCCATAGGCCGCGAAGGCCCGTTCGGCCTGATCCTGGTCGACATTACCCTGCCCGACGCCGACGGTTTCGATACGCTCGGCACCCTGGCGCGCCTCGATCCGATGACGCCGCGGGTCATGATCTCCGGCCGCGACGACCGCGCCGCCCGCCTGCGCGCCCGTCATCTCGGCGCCTCGGGCTTCATCTCCAAGAGCCTGAACCCACAGGTCATCATGGCGGCGATCGATTCGATCCTGATGGGTGGCGTCTTCTTCGACGAGCCCGACATGGAAACGCCCGAGGACGACGACGAGGAACTGACGCCGCGCCAGCTCGAGGTCCTCGACCTGCTGGCCAAGGGCTGCGCCAACAAGGAGATCGAGGACCGCCTTGGACTTGCCGACCGCACTGTGCGCGCCCACCTGACCGTCATTTTCAAGACCCTGGGCGTGCAGAGCCGCATCCGCGCGGTCATGGCGGCGCGTGAACGCGGCCTGATCCGGTGACGCAGGCGCGGGGCGTCAGGGACCCGGTTTGGGCCGAGTGCATCCTCACCCTTTACAAGCAGGTGCCCAATTCGTTCGCCGCCGCCATCACGGTGACGATTTTCATGGCCTTCACCGCCTGGCCCTATTCGTCGCACTGGGCGGTCATCGTCTGGCTTGTGGTCCAGGCCCTGTCCCAGGTCGGCCGCCTGGCCCTGTTCCTCGCCTACCGCCGCCTGAAACCGCAGGCGCAGGCCCTGCAGCTGTGGGCGCATCTCTATACCGGCTACATGCTGGCCGCCGGCCTGATCTGGGGCGCTACCATCTTCCTGTTCTCGCATCCCGAGCAGCCGATCACCCTGGCACTGACGCTCTGCGGCCTTTACGGCATCTCGGCCGGCAGCGTTCCGGGCAACGCCTATAACCTTCCCGGCTGCTACGCCTTCGTCGTCACCATCTTCGTCATGGTCCTTGTCAGGATGCTCATGGTCGGCGACTTCGGCCACATCGTGCTCGGCCTGGCCTCCGCCCTGTTCGCCCTGATCATGGTCCTGTTCGCTCGTGTGCAGAACCGCACCTTCCGCGACGGCTTCGACATCCGCTTCGAGAATGTCCAGCTGCTGGAGGAAACACGTCAGGCTCAGCTGCGCGCCGAGGCCGCCAACCTCGCCAAGTCGCAGTTCCTGGCCGCCGCCAGTCACGACCTGCGCCAGCCGCTCTACGCCCTCAGCCTGTTTTCCGGTTCGTTGAAAAGCTTCGCCCTCGATGACGACGGCCACGATCTGGTGCGCAAGATCCAGGACAACATCGCCGCCATGGAGACCCTGTTCAACGGGCTGCTCGACCTGTCGCGGCTGGAGGCCGGCGCCGTCAAGACCGACATCCGCGCCTTCGCCGTTCAGCCGCTGTTCGACCGGCTGGAGCATTACTTCGCTCCCCAGGCCCGGGCGCAGGGACTGGCCTTGACCTTCCGCGAGACGCTGTTGTGCGTCGAAGGCGACGAGGTGCTGAGCGAACAGATCCTGATGAACCTGATCGCCAACGCCCTGCGCTACACGGCGTCGGGCCGCATCCTGATCGCGGCGCGGCGGCAGGGACAACGCGTCAGCCTTCAGGTCTTCGATACCGGCAAGGGCATCGACGCCGCCGACCAGCAGCGCATCTTCGAGGAGTTCGTCCAGGTCGGCAATACCGAACGCGACCGCAGCAAGGGCCTGGGTCTTGGCCTGGCCATCGCCTCGCGCACGGCGCAACTGCTGGGCGGCGCCATCAGCCTGACATCAAAGCCGGGCAGGGGCTCGCGTTTCGCTTTTTCCTTGCCGGCGGCTATCGCCCGCGCCGCCCCGGCGCGAACCGCGCCCGCCGCTGTCGCCGACCTGACCGCCACCACGCGGGTGCTGATCGTGGATGACGACCAGGCGGTGCGCGAAGCGCTGGAACGTCTGCTCGGCGGCTGGGGCCTGGATTTCGTCATCGCGGCCGGCCTGGACGAGGCGCGCGCGGCGCTTAACGGCGCGCCGTTCCAGGCGGTATTATGCGACTATCGCCTGCGGGAAGGCCACGTCGGCCTCGATTTCCTCAGCGAGATCAAGCGCGACGATGGGCCGGGACTTTGCCTGATCACCGGCGATGTCGACGCTGAATTGATGCGGCGGGCGCAGGCGGCGGGCATCTTCCTGATCCACAAGCCCGTCGATCCGGCGCGGCTGCGCGCTCTGCTCAACCATCTGGCCAGCCGCTGATCAGCGCCGGCCGATCACCTGCATCAGGCCTTTGATCATTTCGGCGCGCGACTGCGGCGTGCCGCGCCCGAGGCCGCCCTGGACCTCCGGCGGAATGTGGGCGACCGGGTCGCCCGAGGTTTGGAAGATGTAGTAGTCGAACATCGCCTTCCAGTACGACCGGTCGGCGGGCGACAGGTCCTTGAGCGCGATCAGGCCGGCGAGGAAGGCGGCCTGCGGATTCTCGACCGTATTGGCGCTGTTGCCCCACCAGTAGTTGATGAGGATGTTGAACGGCGTCAGCGACTGGACGTGGTGCCACCAGTATTTCGGTACGTACAGCGCGTCGCCGGGTTCGAGCGCGGCGACCTCGGCGTGGGCGATGGCGTCTTTCAGGCGGGGGAACTTGTCGAAGTCGGGTTCCTCCAGGCTGGCCAGGCTTATGGCGCGGCCGGACGGCGTGTGATCGTGCGGGCCGATGTAGAGATTGCCGACCTGCTCGGGCGGGAACAGGGTGAAGGTGCGCTTGCCGGCGATGACGCAGGCGATGTTGTGGTCGTGGTCGTTGTGGGTCTGGGCGCGGGTGGTGTTGCTGATCCAGGCGCGCGGAAAGATGGCCGGTGGCAGCAGCGGATTGGGGTTTTCGGCGGCGAAGCGCGGCATGTAGTCGGGGATGGCCGCCGATTGGATATAGACATAGGGCGGATTGGGGTGGTCGATCAGGTTGAGCAGCTGGTCGATCCCGGCCGACACGGTGCGGGTGCGCTTGCTGAAGTTGAAGTCGCGCATATCCGCGCCATAGGCGAAGCGGCCCTTTACGGCAGGGTTGGCTTCGAGCACGGTCGTCGGCGCGCCTGTGTCCATGCCCTTGAGATAAGCGGCGACGGCGTCGGGCGATTGCAGGCCGAACCTGACCGCGGGCCAGTCTCGGACAAGGCCACGAAACAGGACAGGCCGGGCGGCGGGCAGAATTTCGCGCACGAAGGTTTCGGCGGTGACGCCTTCGACCTCGCGAACGCCTTGAACCTTGAACCCCTCCAACATGACAAGACCCTGAAATCGTTAGCCTGTCCGGTTTAGGCCGCCAGAATCAGGCCGTCAACGCGATTTCCAGTTTGTCGAGGCCCTCGTCGAGGATGGCGTCGGACGCGGTGAGTGGGGCCAGCAGGCGGATGGTGTTGGCGTAGACGCCGCACGACAGCAGGATCAGGCCATTGCCCTGGGCCTTCGTCGTCACCGCCCTGGTCGCTGTGGCGTCGGGCGCGTGGCTGCCGCGTTCGGCGACGATGTCGAAGGCGATCATGGCGCCGAGCCCGCGGATATTGGCCATCGGTACGATGTCGTTGCGTTTCGACAGGGTTTCGAGGCGGGCCTTCATTTTGGCGCCCTGGGCGTTGGCGGCATCCAGCAGCTTTTCCTCGGCAATGACGTCGAGCACGGCCAGCGCCGCCGCGCAGGCCACAGGATTGCCGCCATAGGTGCCGCCGAGCCCGCCGACCACCGGCGCATCCATGACCTCGGCGCGGCCGACCACGCCGGACAGCGGATAGCCGCCGGCCAGCGACTTGGCCATGGTCATCAGGTCGGGCCTGACATCGTAGTTTTCCATGGCGAACAGCTTGCCGGTGCGGCCGAAGCCGGTCTGGACCTCGTCGGCGATCAGCAGGATGCCGTGGGCGTCGCAGGTGGCGCGCAGGGCGCGCATCAACTCGGGCGGCGTGATCAGGAAGCCGCCCTCGCCCTGGACCGGCTCGATGATGATGGCGGCGACGGCGTCGGGCGCGATGTCGGCCTTGAGCAGGTAGTCGAGCATCTTCAACGTCATATCGACGTCTATACCGGAACCCTCGACGGGGAAGGGCAGGTGGTGGATGCCGGGCTGCTGCGGGCCGAGGTCCTTTTTGTAGGGCACGACCTTGCCGGTCAGGGCAGAGGTCAGGGCGGTGCGGCCGTGGAAGCCGCCGGTGAAGGCGATGACGCCGTCGCGGCGGGTATGGGCGCGGGCGATCTTGACGGCGTTTTCGACGGCTTCGGCGCCGGTGGTCAGGAACACCGACTTGGCCGGGCCGTCGATGGGGGCCAGGACGTTGATGCGCTCGGCCAGGGCGATATAGGCTTCGTAGGGCACGACCTGGAACGCGGTGTGGGTGAAGGCGTTCATCTGCGCCATGGCGGCGGCCTGGACCTTCGGGTGGCGGTGGCCGGTGTTGAGCACGGCGATGCCGCCGGCGAAGTCGATGAAGCGGCGGCCGTCGGCGTCCCACAGTTCGGCGTTCTCGGCATGGCCGGCGTACAGCGTGGTGGCGTGGCCGACACCGCGGGCGACAGCAGCGGCGCGGCGGGCGGCAAGATCGGTATTGGCGGTCATGACGGGCTCCAGCGAGCCTCATGCCCAAAAGTGCCGCGAAGCGTCATCGCGCTGTTGGGATAGACATGAGGCGTCAAAGATGCCCGCCCTTAGCACTTGTGATCACAATCTGCCAGCCCTCTTGCTCCTTCCTAACATGCGGGGAGGTACAGGTCAGTGCGCTCCGCTCATGTCAACCGGACCCTTCGGGCGCGGCAGGGCCCAGGCCATGAAGGCGCAGGCGACGAAGACCAGCGCCGCGCCGAAGAAGATCTGGTTGGTCGCCAGCATTACCGCCTGGCCCTGAACGAGGCGGTCGGTCATGGCCAGGCCGACGAGTTTGCCGGGCCCGGCACCCGTTCCTTCGAAATGGATCAGCGGCGCGAGGTCGGCATGGTTGGAATTGGCGGCGTTTTCCCACGCCGTGGTGACGAAGGAGGTCGCTACCGCCCCCGCCATGGTGCGGATGAAGTTCTGCAAACCGGAAGCGGACGCCGTTTCCTCCGGCTTGACCGCGCCCATCGAGATGGCGATCAGCGGCATGAAGAAGAACGGCATGCCGGCGCCGGCGGCGAAGATCCAGATGGTGATCTCCATGAAGCTCATGTCGGTATTGGCGTGGCTGCGCATGAAGGTGACGAAGGCCAGCCACATGACGCCGAAGAAGATCAGCCGGCGCGGGTCGACCACCGTGACCAGCTGAGAGGCGATGGGCGCGGCGAAGATGGCGAGGATGCCGATGGCCCCCGTCGCATTGCCGGCCCAGGTGGCGTTCCAGCCGAGGTTGTTCTGCATCCACAGCGGCGCCACGACGTTGATGGCGAAGAACGAGCCGATCATCAGCGCCATGCACACCATGGCGATCGAGAAGCCGGGGTAGCGGAAGATGCGCAGGTCGACGATCGGGTTGGAGTCGGTCAGTTCCCAGATCAGGAAGGCGATGAAACCGACCACGGCCGTGATAGCCAGGCCGACGATCAGCGGCGACGAGAACCACTCGTGCTCCTTGCCGAGGTCGAGCATGATCTGCAAGGCGCCGACCCACAGGACCAGCAGGCCGAGGCCTATGATATCGACGCGCGCCTTCTCGGTCTTCGTTTCCTGGCTGGCCAGCACGCGCCACACCAGGAAGCCCGCTCCGATGGCCACCGGCACGTTGACCAGGAAGATCGAGCCCCAGCCGAAGCTGTCGCACAGGGTGCCGCCCAGCACCGGGCCTGCGACCGGCGCGACCAGGGTGGTGATCGCCCAGATGGCCATGGCGGCCGGTTGCAGCTTTTTCGGGAAGATGGTCAGCAGCAGGGTTTGCGACAGCGGCATCAGCGGCCCGCCGCAGAAGCCCTGCATGATGCGGGCGACGACCAGGATGTTGAGCGTGGGCGACAGGCCGCACAGCAGCGACGCGATGCCGAAGCCGGCCAGGGCGACCGCAAAGACGCGCACCGTGCCGAAGCGGGCGGCCAGCCAGCCGGTCAGCGGCACCGATATGGCCTCGGCGACGGCATAGGAGGTGATGACCCAGGTGCCCTGCGAGGTCGATACGCCGAGGGAGCCGGCGATATTCGGCACGCTGACATTGGCGATCGAAATGTCGAGGATGGCGACGAAGTTGGCCATGGCCAGCAGGATGCCGCTCAGCCAGAGGGTGAGGCCCTTGAGCTGGATATTGCCAGCGGGCGTCAGCTCGGGTTCGGTGACCGCCACATCGGCGGTGGTTGCGTTGCCAGACATGTGTCCAGCCTTTCTCTTCTCGCCGCGGGGAGGCGGCATTTTGAAACAAGAGCTCCCACCACCACGATCGCACGCGATCGCGGTTCCCCTCCCCGCGAGCGGAGAGGTATGATGAAGGAGCGATTCCTCCGCCCCCGTACCTCTCCGCCTGCGGGAGGAAGACCGCGCCCCTTCTTCATGGGCGTGGTGGTGGGGGCCTTCGCGTCACCCACGCCGTCCGGCGGCGCGGCAAGCCTGTTCTCTTAATTACCCGACACGTCGATCTTGGCGGTCATGCTCATGCCGACGCGCAAGGGGTGGGCTTTCAGTTCGTTGGGATCAAGCGCGATGCGCACGGGCAGGCGTTGCACCACCTTGATCCAGTTGCCGGTGGCATTCTGGGCCGGGATGAGGGCGAAGGCCGAGCCCGTGCCACCGGACAGGCCGACGACCTTGCCGTGGAACTTGACCGAGCCGCCGTACACGTCGGCGGTCAGGGTCACCGGCTGGCCGATCTTGACCTTCTTCAGCTGGACTTCCTTGAAGTTGGCGTTGACATAGGCGTTGTTGATGTCGACGATCGTCATCAGAGGGCTACCGACCTGGGTGCGGCCGCCGACATCGACCGCCTTCTTGGCGACGACGCCGGAAATCGGAGCGACGATGGTCATGCGGTTGAGGTCGTTCTGGGCCTGCTGAACCCTGATCTGGGCCGCCTTGACCTGCGGATTGTCGGAAAGCGCCGCATTGGAGATCAGGGCGGCGTTGGCGTTGCGGCTGCCCACGGCGGCCTGGGCCTGGGCTTCCGCCGCATTGAGCGCCGCCTGGGCCTGATCGACGGCGGCCTTGGCGTTCGTCAGGTCCTCGCCGGCGATGGCGCCGATGTCGGCCAGGGTCTTGCGGTCGTTATAGGCCGCCTGGGCCTTGGCCAGCGAGGCCTGGGCATTGGCGACCTGGGCGTTGGCGGCGTCGGTCTGGGCCTTCAGCGTGGCGTCGTTGGCATAGTAGGTCGAGACCTGGCGCGTCACCTGGTCGAGCTGGGCCTGAGCATTGGCCAGGGCCAGCTGCGCGTCGGTGTCGTCGAGCACGAGCAGAACGTCGCCCTGCTTCACCGTCTGGGTGTCGGTGACGTTGGTCTTGAGCACCTGGGCCGACACCTGCGCCGTCACGTCGGCGGTGCCGGCATCGACATAGGCGTTGTCGGTCGAGACGGTCTTGCCGCCTTCCATGATCTCGTAACCGCCCCAGCCGAGCGCGGCCAGCAGCAGGACGACGCCGAAAATGGTGAACAGGGTGCCGCGGTTCGACGATCCGCCCGAGGGCGGCTTGCCGTTGCCGTTGCCGCTGCGCGGCGGATCCGATGGCGGCGTATAGTTTTCGCGCGTGTTCGAGGGAGGCGTATTGTCGTCCATGACTGATAACTCTTCTGAACTTATTGCGAATAACCGCCGCCCAGGGCGGCGATGAAGGCGATGCGATCGGTATAGGCCTGGGCCTGGAGGTCGGACAGGGCGCTTTGCGCCGTGACCAGGCGGGAATGGGCGGTGAGGACCTCGATCTTGCTGGCCAGGCCCGAGGCCATGCGGGCCTTGCTGAGATCATACGCCTGCTGGGCGAGGTCGACGCGCGACTGGGCCGCCTGCAACTGGTCCGCCGTCGCCTGGGCCTTGCCTGCGGCATCGGCGACCTGCTGCAATGCGGAGACGATCGCCTGGTCGTAGGTGGCGACGGCCGAATCGTAGTCGGCCTCATAGCCCTTGTAGGTGGCGTCGAGACGCTTCTGGTGGAACAGCGGCAGGCTGATCGCCGGGCCGATGCCGCCGATGTCCGAACCGCTGTCGAACAAGCTGTTGAAGCCGCCCTTCGACAGGGCCTGGATACCGAAATAGGCATTGAGCTTGAGGTTGGGATAGTAGTCGGCCCGGGCGTAGCGGATGCCCTGGTCCTGGGCCTCGACGCGCAGCATGGCGGCCTGCACGTCGGGGCGGCGGGCCAGCAGGTTGAGGCGGACATCGGCGGGCAGGGTGGCGATCTCGGTGGGGGCCAGCTTCGGACGGGTCAGCGAAAGCGCGCGGTCGGGGCCTGCGCCAACCAGGGCGGCAATCAGGTCGCCCTGGACCTTGATCAGGCTGTCGAGGGTGGCGATGCGGCTGATGACCTGCTGCTGCTCGTCCTGGGCGGCGATCAGCACGTCCTTCGGATCGACATTGTGGTCGAAGCGCGCCTGGTCGAGGCTGACCTTGATGTCGGCGCCCATCTTGAGTTCGGCGAGCGAGTCGCGCTCGTCGTAAAGCCGGGCCAGTTCGACATAGGCGCGGGCCAGCGCCGTGGTGATGTCGGTGCGCGCCACCTGGGTATCGAGCGCGGCCGCCTTTTCGCTGCCGGCGGCCGCCTTGAGCGCGTCATGGCTCTTGCCCCACAGATCGATATCGTAATTGGCGTCGAGCGTGATCCGGGTCTCGTTCCAGTAGCCCTGCGGCAGGAAGGACTGGAACGCCGCCGGGAAGCCCATGTTGAGCGATTGCTTGGTCTCGCTGGTCGAGGCGTTGAGCGTCAGGTCGGGGTCCATCGCCGCCTTGACCTGGTCGCTGACGGCTTGCGCCTTCTCAAGGCGCGCCTGGGCGGCCTGGAGATTGGGCGAATTGGCCAGGGCCTCGTCCATCAGGGCATTGAGCTGGGGGTCGTTGAAGCCTTGCCACCAGGTCTGATCCGGCCAGGCGCCGGTCTGGCCGGCCAGGGTCTGGGCGCTGGCCAGGCTGTCCGGGGCTACCGGAGTCAGCGTCTGCCGCTGCGGCGGCGTGGCGCACGCCGCCATGAGCGCCAGCACAAGGGCCAGGGCGCTGTAAGTCCCAGGACGGCTCAGGGTTTTGACACGCGATACGGGCGGCATGGAGAGGACCTGCAACACAAAAAAGTGAACCGTACTGTACAGTTTCGCTTTCATGCGCTATGTTGCGAATCAAGTCAAGCGTAAACTGTACGGTACGGTACAATTCTTTTATGAACTCGCCAACCCCCTCTTTCAAGGATATTCGCCGCGACCGGATCGTCCAGGTCGCGCGTGACGTGTTTTACGAAGTCGGCTACGCCGGCGCCTCGATGTCAACGATCTCGGCGCGCCTCGGCGGCTCCAAGGCGACGCTCTACGCCTATTTCGCCAGCAAGGAAGAGCTGTTCGAGGCCATCATCCGAGAACAGTGTGGCGAAATGGCCGCCATCATGCAGGCGCATATCGGCTCCGACGACCTGCGCCAGACCCTGACCTACCTGGCGCGCGAACTGCTGGGCACCATCATGTCGGACCGCGCCATCCGCACCATCCAGCTGGTTATCGAGGAAAGCCACCGCAATCCGGGCCTGGCCACCCTGTTCCACAACGTCATGGAAAGCCAGGGCAAGGGCAATATGGAGGCGCTGCTGCAGGCGGCGCACAACAAGGGCCAGATCCACGCGCCCGACATCCCCGAGGCGACGCGGGTGCTGAAAAGCCTGCTGTTCGGCGACTGCCACTTCAAGCGCGTGCTGAATATCGTGCCGGAGCCCGATCCCGAGCAGCTTTACCGCCAGATCGACCTTGCCATCGATGTGTTCATGACCTACTACGCGGCCCGGCGGGGTTAATTCCGGGCGAAACGTCCCAGCGCGTCCAGGAAAGCGCGGTTCTCGTCATCCTTGCCGACGGTGACACGCAAGGCCTGAGGCAGGCCGTAATTGGCGACATGGCGCACGATCAGGCCCTGCGACATCAGCCAGGCGTTGGCGGCTTCGGCTTCGACGCGGTCCTTGAAATGGACCAGCACGAAATTGCCGGCCGAGGTGCGGACGTCATAACCCAGACCGCGGATCTCCTGGATCAGACGCGGCCGCCAGCCGGCAACCTGGGCCTTGGAGGCGTCGATATGCGCCTGGTCGGACAAGGCGGCGACGGCGGCATATTGTGCCGGCAGATTGACGTTGAATGGCAGGCGGATGCGGTCGATGGCAGCGATCACTTCGGCCGGGCAATAGCCGAAGCCCACGCGTAAACCCGCCAGGCCGTGGATCTTCGAGAAGGTCCGCGTCACCACCATATTGTCGAGCCCTCGCGCCATCGAAAACGCCGACTCCCATGTCGGCTCGTCGACGAACTCGGCATAGGCTTCGTCGATGACCAGCAGGATGTGGGGCGCCAGGCGGGCGCGTAAACTACGGATTTCCTCGGGCGTGTTCCAGGTGCCGGTCGGATTGGCCGGGTTGGAAATATAGACCAGCTTCGTTCGCTCATCGACCAGGTCGAGCAGGCGGTCGATGTCGATGCGCTCATCCGGCTCGGCCGCGAGTTTGACCTCGGCCTGGCAGGCCAGGGCCGAGATGCGGTAAGCCAGGAAACCGTGCTCGCCGGTGACGATGTTGTCGCCGGCTTCGAGATAGACCTGGTTAAGCAGCGAAAACACCTCGTCCGAGCCATTGCCGAAGACCAGCCGCCCGGGCTCCAGGCCATGATAGGCCGATACCGCTTCGCGCAGGATGTTGGCGTGGCCTTCCGGATAGCGGAACAGCGTCTTCTGTGCCTCGGCAAAGGCCGCCGCCGCCATGGGCGAACAGCCGAGAGCGTTTTCATTGGAGGACAGTTTGATCGGTTCGGCGACGCCGTCGATCTTCGACTTGCCGCCAACATAGGGCGCGATATCGAGAATGCCGGGCTTGGGTGCGGGGGTATCTTTGGTCATGCCGGGCTTTTAGTCCGAGGCCAAGGCTTTTTGAACCACGAAAAGCACGAAAAAAGTCGAAAAGGCACGAAAATTCCCTCTGACATCCGGCGCATTTGCAGAACGACAATAATAACGCGCTTCGCACGTCAATTTCGGCAAAGTCCCGTGCTCCTTGGCAAGTCACCACGACGATTTTCGTATCTTTTCGGCTTTTTGTGCTTTCCGTGGTTAAACCTATATCCTTGGTGCGGCGCCGATAATGCCGGTGAGCTTGCCCAGGGGCGCGCCGCCGAGACGCGGATCGTTTTCCTGGACATAGCCGGCGAGGCTGAACAGTTTCAGTCCCTGCGCCGTACACAGCCATTCGGCGGCGAAACCGCGCTGGCCGAGGTCCTCGATGGTCCGGTTCTCGCTGACCGGCGCGTCGCATACCCAGAATGTCAGGTCGTCGCCAGTCGGCTCCGGCGCCATGGCGGCGATGGCCACGGCATGCGGCCGCCCTGCCGACATTTCCGGCAGGGCGGCAATGATGCGCACCTTGGGTTCGGCCAGAAGCCTTGCCCACCATGCCCCGCCGCGCGGGTCGAGACTGAGCACGCCGAGATTCTCCACGTCGCGCGTGGCGGCGATGACGGCCGTGGCGTCGTCAAGATAGCTGTAGGACGGCGCGAAGCCGAAGCGTTCGCGTGCCCAGACCAGGACTTCCTGCGACTGGTCCTTGGCGCTGAGGTTCAGATTCAGCCCGCCGAAAGCCGCGCCCTGGATGCGCAGGTTTTCCGAGATCAACTCGCGCCAGATGCGCACCACCACCTCGGCCGAGGCGGCGCTGCGCGCCTTGCCAAGCAGCTTGCGCAGCAGCATGGCCTCGCGGTCGGGCCGCAACAGGGACGTCGCTTCACCGCTGTCGTCACGTGCTTTGGCCTCGCCGATCTCGCGTCCCAGGGCCGCGCGCCGGTCGACCAGCCGCAACAGTTCGGCGTCGAGCGCATCGATTTCGCTTCTCAGGTCGGACAGGGTACGCACAAATGTAACTTTCTTGACGGCAGATTTAATCTATGCCGGGTGTGCCCATCTTACAAGGCAAAACAAGTATTAAGGAAGTTTACGGCAATATAGGTGCATCTGAAACTTTCAGCGGACCTATAAAGGCGCCGCCGTCATGGAAATCGATAGGGAATGTCTGCGTGCCCTGTGTCGCCAGGGTCAGGTTGAGCAGCGGCTTGGCCAGGGTCATGTTCTCAGGCGAGATCAAGCGCAGGGCCGCCAGCACATTGATCGGCTGGAAACTGCCCGACATCTCGATGTCCATTCGGCCGTTGAGCCTTTTATCGTCGCCGAAGGTCAGGGCGTCCGACCTGGCGAGGACATTGAGATCGCCGGCGGTGGCTTGCGCCTTGAAGCCCGAGACCGTCCCACCCGCCGTGCGCCACTGTATCACCGCCTGGCCCTGGGCCGCGCCGCCGAAGGCCGAAACATGCGACAGCGTACCTTCGACGTGCAGGGCCAGCGGCTTTTCGGGCGACAGGTCGCCGGCGATGCTTTGCGGCTGGCCATGGGCGTCGGCGATGCGCAACAGGAAATCGGCGCTGTCAGCCTTATCCGGCGTCGGACGCAGATAGGCTTCGAAGGTGCCGGCGGTCGAGAAGGCGAACGGATGGGCAGTGTCGGACGGCGTAAGGACCAGGTTCTGGCCAGCGATGGCGACATTGTAGATCGGCTTGGTCAGGCCCGACATGCTGGCCTTTAGGCTCGACCCGGCGACGGACACGGTGCCGAGGTCGACGCCCCCCGGGTGACCGCGATAGAGCGTCAGGCCCTCGGGTGCGACCGCGACCCACTTGTCGAGGGCATAGGCGTTGGCCTCTGCCTCAAGCCGCGGCGCGGCGAAGCCGCGTCCCGACGGCGCGAGCACCGTGACGTTGCGCAGCTGGACGAACATGCGGAAGGGATAGCCGCCGACCCGCCATGGATCATATTTCACCTGGTAACCCTGGCCGAGCCACGCCGCCTGCTGCGCCTGGACGCGCGTCTCGATCTGGTGGGCGACATAGAACCAGTAGCCGCTCCACGCCGCGAAGGCGATGACGACGAGCGTGAACGGTGCGAAGATGCCGGCGCGGTGGCGGCGCGGGATGGTTTCGTTGGGCATGTCGGCTCCTTGGGCTGGCCGCTTTTTTAAACCAAGTCCGGCCGCCGCGGAAAGCACCTTTGCGAAAAGCCTGGCTTATTTTGCCGCGACAAACGCCTTGAAGGCCTCGGTATAGTCCGGATGCCAGCGCGACAGCGGCGGGCGGTTTTCGATGATGTCGCCCATCGCCCACGCCATGCGCTTTTCATCGAGCGCGCGCGATACATCATTGTCGGGGCACAGGATGTAGAAGTCGCCCCGGTTCACGCCGTCGATCATGACATCGACCACCTGCTCCGGCATCCAGGCGCCGGCCGGCTTCTCGGTGCGCTCGCCCTTCGTCATGCCGGTCCACACGAAGCCGGGGATCAGCAGGTGCGCCGTCACGGCCGGGTTCGGGCCAGTCCTCAGTTCGTACTGCAAGGCCTCGGTGAACGCCTTCACCCCGGCCTTGGAGACATTGTAGGCCGGATTGCCGGGCGGGGTGGTGATGCCTTGTTTCGAGCCGGTATTGATGATCAGGCCGGGCTTGCCGGAGGCGACCATCCTGGGTGCGAAGGCCTGGGCGCCGTTGATGACGCCCCACAGGTTGACGTCGAACGTGCGCCGCCAGTTGGCGTCGTCGAGCACTGAACTTTCCGGTCCGATGCCGGCATTGTTCATCAGCACGTCTATAGCGCCGAAGTCGCGGGCCAGTTCCCGCATGGCGTCGTGGTTCGATACGTCTGCGCTGACGAAGCCGATGCCATCGGTGAATTCAGGCGCGGCGACGTCGACCACGGTTACGTCAAGGCCCAGGGCCAGGAACTTTTTCGCAGCCGCCAAGCCGATGCCGGACGCGCCGCCGGTGATCACGGCAAGATTGCCGGGTTTGAGCGCGGGATGGGTCATGGCCTGGCCTCCTTGGTCTCGGCGACGGTAATGACCCCTCCGTCATTTTGGCAAGCCAAAATGACACCTCCCCATGCTCCGCATAGGGAGGAGAGACTAAAACGGCGAATCCGCCATGACGCTCTTCAAGGGAACAAAGGCCGCCGAGCAGTCGCGCGCATCGGGTGCCGCGCCGGGCGTGAAATTGACCGGGCCGGGACCGGTCTTCAACTCGGCGGCCGACAGCTTGACGGTTGCCGCCTGGTCGAAGACGACATTGTCGAGCGCAACGCGCACCGGCAGGGCCTGACCGGCATCGGTGAAGCCGCGAAACACCAGCGTGCCGCCACCATATCTTGCACTGCCGAGATTATGGAAATTGCGTACGGTAATGTCGCGGAAATCGGGATAGAGCGTGCCCGTCGCGTCGCTGTAGTGGGTGTCGAAGACCAGCGGCCGGACCTCGTTGCGCATGCACACGCCGTCATAGGTGACGCCTTGCACCACGCCGCCGCGCGAGGCGTCCGACTTGATGCGCAGGCCATTGCCGTTGACGCTATCCATGCCATCGAGCGTCAGGTCGCTGACCGCGATGTCCGACGCGCCGCCGTTGGTCTCCGAGCCGACCGACATGCCGTGGCCGTAATAGAAGTGGTTGTGGGCATAGACCTGGTGCGCCGTCGCGGGCATGCCGCCGGCCTTCACCGCGACATTGTCGTCGCCGGTGGAGATATAGCTCCAGGCCAGCAGGACATTGACCGAATTGCCGGGATCGAAGCCGTCGGTGTTCTTGGCGGCGTCGGGCGTGAAACAGGTTGCGGGCGTCGCCATGTCGGGCGTCGTGCCATCGGGGCAGGCATAGCCGCCGGGCGCATATTCCGCCGACGGAGTCAGGATCTTGATGCCCCAGGCGGTGATGCCGGTGAAGCCGTTGGGCACGATATGAAAGTTCGGGCTGTTCTCGAAGGTCAGGCGGTAGAGCACGAGGTCGCGGCCGCCGTCGAACTGGACAAGGCGGAAATTGTGCTGGGTCAGGCCCTGCGACTTGGTCTGGTAGGCCACGTCCCACCACGAACGCTTGCCGGCATTGGGGCCGCTGAGCAGCAGCGAGCCGCCGCGCCCGTCGATCCTGCCGTCGCCGACCAGGCCGGAGCCAATGAGATCATGGCCTTCGATCAGCGACCGGCACGACTTGATCTTCGACGTGTTGGCGGTGCCGCAATCGCCCACACCATTATCATAGTCCTTTGGATCGCGCGAGGCGTAGAGCGTCACGCCCGCATCGATCCACATCGTCACGCCGGATTTCAGGGTCAGCGGCCCGGTCAGGAAGCCGTCGCCCGTGCCGGTCACCAGCCTGACCGCGCCGCTGTCGCAGGCGTCGATGGCCGCCTGGAGGCGCGCCTGATCGGGATGGGTGTCGCGGCCGTCGGCGTCGTAAAAGTCGATCGAGCCGTTCCGGGATGCGATGGTGGCGGGCAGGGTGGCGCAGATGTGCGCCGGCCAGGCGGGCTCGCTGATCGTGCCCCACGATGTCGTCACCGGTGTCTCGGCATGGGCGGCCAGGGTCGGCAGGACAACCGGTGTCATGGCACCATCTCCGCCTATCCCAACGCCTTCATCAGGTCCGGCACGGCGGACTTGTAGTCGGCGACCAGGCCATAGTCGGCGACCGAGAAGATCGGAGCCTCGGCGTCCTTGTTGATGGCGACGATGACCTTCGAGTCCTTCATCCCGGCCAGGTGCTGGATCGCCCCCGAAATGCCGATGGCGATGTAGAGGTCCGGCGCGACCACCTTGCCCGTCTGGCCAACCTGATAGTCGTTGGGCGCATAGCCGGCATCGACCGCCGCCCGCGAAGCGCCGACGGCCGCGCCCAGCTTGTCGGCCAGAGGATCGATCACCGCCTTGAACTCCTCGGCCGAGCCTAGCGCGCGGCCGCCGGAAACGACGATCTTCGCCGCGCCCAGTTCCGGCCGGTCGGAGGTCACCTTTTCCTCGGAGATGAAGCGCGTGCCGGGGGCGGACGATGGCGCGGATACGGTTTCGACCGGAGCGGAACCACCCTCGCCGGCTGCCCTGAAGGCGGTGGTCCGAACGGTCATGATCTTCCTGGCGTCACGGCTCTGGACGGTTTCGAGCGCGTTGCCGGCATAGATCGGACGGACGAAGGTGTCGGCCGAGACCACCTCGATGACGTCACTGAGCAGCGAAACGTCGAGCAGGGCGGCGATACGCGGGGCGTAGTTCTTGCCCGAGGCCGACGATGGAATGGCGACGGCGTCGTAATGGGCGGCCAGGCCGGCGGCGAGTGTGGCGATGGCCTCGGCGATATCGTTCTTGAGGTCCTGGTCCTGGCTGAGGAGGACTTTCCGGATGCCGGCGATCCTGGCGGCCTGACCGGCGACGGCGTCGACGCCGTCGCCATAGACCAGCACGTCGATGTCGGGCGACAGGGCTTGCGCGGCTGTCACGGTCTTGTTTGTGGTATCGCGCAGGTGCGCGCCGTCGTGGTCGGCGATGACGAGAACGGCCATGTCAGAGAACTCCCGCGGTCTTGAGGTCGGAGACAAGGGTGGCGGCGTCGGGCACCTTGATGCCCGCCTGGCGCTTCGGCGGCTCGGTGACCTTGATCACCTTGAGGCGCGGCGCGGTGTCGACGCCGTAATCGGCGACGGGCTTGACGTCGAGCGGCTTCTTCTTGGCCTTCATGATGTTGGGCAGTGAGGCATAGCGCGGCTCGTTGAGGCGCAGGTCGGTGGTGATGACCGCCGGCAATTTGACGCCAAGAGTCTGCAAGCCACCATCGACTTCACGGGTGACGAGGGCTTCTCCGCCCTCGATGACCACCTTCGAGGCAAAGGTCGCCTGCGGCCAGTTCAACAGGGTCGACAGCATCTGGCCGGTGGCGTTGTTGTCACCGTCGATGGCCTGCTTGCCCATGATCACCAGGTCGGGCTTTTCCTGTTCGGCCACGGCCTTCAGCACCTTGGCGACGGCCAGCGGCTCGAGGTCGTCGCCGGTCTCGACCAGGATGGCGCGGTCGGCGCCGATGGTCAGCGCTACAATCAGGGTGTCGCGCGCCGCCGCCGGCCCGATCGTCACGGCGACGATCTCGGTGGCGATGCCCTTTTCCTTGAGCCGGGTGGCTTCCTCGACGGCGATTTCGTCGAACGGGTTCATCGACATCTTGACGTTGGCGAGATCGATTCCGGACTGGTCGGTTTTGACACGCGCCTTGACATTGGCGTCGAGCACCCGCTTGACGGGCACGAGAATCTTCATGGCTGGCTACCTCTCCTGCGGCCTTCGCGACATCTCTAAAGTTGACGTTCGCGGAAGAGTCGGCGTTTGCGCGATAAGTGACGAACGGCGCGCCAAAGTCAATCCCCGCCGGGCACGAAAGCCGGTTTTCGTTTGCCCGGCGCACCGCTTTGGCGCATAAGGACGCGTTTTTGTCAGGATAGGCGTATGCGCAGCTGGATTCCGCATCTGAAGTGGGTTTTTCTCGCCCTGTTCCTCGCCAGCAGCACGGCAATCTGCATCTACGAGTGGACCTACGCCATTCCGATGCGCAAATGCGAGAACCACGGCGGCTGGTGGTCGGCCAGGTACCACGAATGCGACGCTCCGATCAAAATCGTCGACATTCCAGGCTACAAGGCCGGCAAGGCGTCGGCGTCGTCCAGCGCCCCGGTTTCAACCGCCTCCGCCGGGAAGCCATAGGACGTCCGCCCGGCCCTGGTCGTTGGCGTGACGCGCCAGGACGAACAGCAGGTCGGACAGGCGGTTGAGGTATTTCAGCGCCTCCGGATTGACCGGTTCCAGCGCATTCAGCGTCACAACTTCGCGCTCGGCCCGCCGCACGATCGTTCGCGCCAGGTGCAAGTGCGCGCTCAAGGCGCCGCCGGCCGGCAGAATGAACGAAGTCAGGGGCTGCATTTCATCATTGTAGCGGTCGAGCGCCTGTTCCAGGGCCGTCACCTGGTCGCCCGTGACCCGGACTGGCGTCCACGACACCTCGCCCGGCGTCGCCAGGTCGGCGCCCAGGTCGAACAGGTCGTTCTGCACCCGCGCCAGCAGGCCATCGATCTCGCCCGTACCGTGCAAACGGACAAGGCCCAGCGCGGCATTGGCTTCATCGACGCCGCCGATGGCGGCAAGGCGCGGATCGTCCTTGCGCCGGCGTCCGCCCACCGCCAGACCGGTCGTGCCGTTGTCGCCGGTGCGGGTGTAGATTCTGTTCAGCTTGACCATGAACACTCCGGAGCGAAGCTTGCCTTCGCTCCGGCAAGCGCGACCGCGCGCCGCGCGTCAGCGCGAGCCATGCGGCGATTGAGCTAAGTCAATGCCCGTGACGCCATGCCCAGGCCAGAGCGACGATCAGCACAATGGCCAGGGCCTGCAGCATAACGCGCCAGCGCATCAGCCTGTTCGACCAGCGCGCGCGGACGTCCTCGCCGCGCGTCAGGGTGAAGATGCCGAGGCCGAGTACGGCGACGACCGCCAGCATGGTGGCCACGGTCAGGATAAAAAGAAGGATGCTCATGGCCTCCTATGTCGGCCTTTCGATGAAAAAAGTCGAGATGGCCGGGCGTCTTTATTATGCCACGGCGAAACAAGTTTGATGATACCGCGTGCCTTATCGAAACTTGCAAAATAAACCGGGGCCTGATTGAAAAGGGGAATTCCGCATACTAAGTAGGGCTGTCCGGGGATTTGCCTTTCCTTCGCGTAACTTAGTTTTGTGTGTGTAGCCTATGTATGATCACGAAGTACCCAGCCCGATCCCCAGCCAAGAGGACAAGCCCTTGCCGACCGGAACCCGCGCCCGATCCAAGGAACGCAACCGCCTGAAAATTCTCGAATCGGCCATCCAGCTTTTCCGCGAACGCGGTTTCGAGGCCGCGACCCTGCGCGATATCGCGCGCAGCGCCGGTCTGTCGACGGGTGCATTGTTCGCCAATTTCACGGACAAGACCGAGATATTCCTGACCGTCGTCGGCGATGAGAACGCCCGTGTCGTACAGGTGATGCGTGAGGCCCACGATGCAAATTTGCCGCTGACAGACCGTCTGAAGCGCCAGATGATGCGCGCCTATGAGGTGTCGCAGGTCAACGCCCGCCTTATCCTGTCGGCCTTCGTCATGAAGTGGAGCCAGGAAAGCCTGAGCAATAACGAAGTCGGCAAGATGAGCGACCTTGTCCGCTATGCCCTGCGCGACACGCTGAAGATGGCCCAGGATCGTGGTGAGCTGCCGGCCGGCGTCACGCCGGATACGGCGGCGGAAATCCTCGAGGACCTATTGTTCGCCAACCTGCGCCGCGCCTTCCAGGGTTCTGACGAGCAGGGTTCGTTCGACATGGACCTGCTGTCGCAGCGCGTCACCGAACAGGTCGCCGTGGTCGTCGCCGGTCTCAAGGCCTGCCCGGGAAAATAACGCCTTGAGCCTCCCCGCTCCTTCGGCGCGGTGGTGGTGAGATTTCTTTCTTTCCTAACTGGTCCACTTCAGTGTCGTCGGCTTCACCGGATTGACGAATTCGCGCCCCTCGGCGCGCGCCGCCAGCCATTCCTTCTTGAGCTGCTGGTACCACTTGGCCTGGGTATCGGCGTCATCGATCCACAGCAGGGCCGGATCGTATTTCAGCCCCTCGTTCTGCAGGTTGACCATGTCGCCGTCCTGCTTGAGGAAGGCCTTGGCGCCCAGCCGGAAGACCGGCGCGATCAGGCGGAACAGGCCGTGGTCGGACCAGAATATCTGCGTGATGCGCGTCGTCTTCTCGTCGATTGGCGTGAGGCAGGTCAGGCCGAGCACCTGTTGCGTCCCGATCTCGATGTGCTCGTAGCGGATACCCGGCAGCCGGAAGGTGATCTCTGTCGCCGGCGCACCGCCGAGGATCTTGTAGGCGCGGCTGTTCTTCGACGGGGCGTGACGGACCATGGCAAAGCCGATCTCGCGCGGTTTGAAATCCTTGACCTTGGCCAATTGCGACTTGGCCGAACGCCACCACCACTGCTGGTGCACATAAGGCCCGTGCGCCGGGTCCATCAGGCCGACGACGGCGTGGTCGATATGGGCGTCGAAGTCCATGCTCTCGACAATGATGGGTTTGCCGCCGACAATGCCGGGCAGAACCGGCGGCTCGTGGTCAGGCGCGGCCGGCCGCCGGCTGTCGGCGGTGATGTAGATCCAGACAATGCCTTGCTGCTCGCGCACCTCATAGGCGCGGACCTTGATCCGCTCGACATCCATCGCCTGGTCGGCGGTCAGAGAGGGGATGGACCTGCACGTGCCCGCCGTATCAAATGTCCAGCCGTGATAGCAGCACTGCACGACGCATGAGCCGTTTTCGCGCAGCATCTGGCCTGCCGACAAGGGGGCTGCGCGGTGCGGGCAGATATCGCGCATGGCATAGACCCTGCCGTCGAGATCACGGCCCAGCAGGACCGGTTCGCCGAGAAAGATATAGCGCTGCAAGGCGCCGGGCTTCAGGTCGTTCGACAGGGCGGCAAACCACCAGCAGTCCTTGAGGAAGCCCTGGCCAAAAGCGACGTGTTCTCGCGATTTTGGAGCGGGAGAGGAGGGCGTGGCGGTCTGGTCGGGCATGTAGATATGAACGAAGGCGGGACGTGAATTTGTCGGCGCATAGCATAACCGCAAATGGCGACAAATGCGACCCGCTGGCGCACATCGGATTTCGCCGCAAAAACCTTAACCCTTGGCCTCGGTTAACGGAATTATTTACAAATGGGTAAGCCTTTTTGGTTAACGTCTTCCTGAATCACAAAGGTTTCCCCATGCCCCAGTTTGCCCAGGACGCAGCGCTTTCCCAAGGATATCAAGGGTCTGACACTACCCAGCAGGCGCACGAGCCGGAGTTCGGCCGCATCTGCAAGCAGGTCTGCGAACTGGCGACGGCGGTCTTCGACCTGCCGCTGGCCATCCTGAAAATTTACGAAGGCGGCGAACTCGACATCAAGGCGACGGCCGGGTTCACCAGCGAGCACCTGCTTGACGACCTGAGCTTCTGCCAGCGCAAGCTGATCCCGGGCGAGAGCCTGCTCATTCCGGACGCCACGGCCGACGCGCGCTACTTTCTTGAAGCCGCGGTGCTCAACGCGCCGAAGCTGCGGTTCTACGTCGATATCCCGCTGGTCTCCGACGGCGTGGTGCTGGGCGTGCTGGCCTTAAGCGAACGTACGCCGCGCCACGACTTCAACGCTCACAAGCTCAACCTGCTGCGCCAGTTCGCCAACAGCGCCGCCACCACCATTGCCCTCGCCCGCGCCGCCGCCGAAGGCAAGATGGCCTTTGAGCTCAAGTCGCAGCAGCAGCGCTTCGATCTCGCCCAGGAAATGACCGGCATCGGCTACTGGTCGGTTGATCTCAAGACGCGCGAGGTCACCTGGTCGAAGGGACTCTACGCCGTCTACGGCCTGTCGCCCAAGACCTACAAGCCCCGCGTCGCCACCCAGCTCGACATCTACGACCAGGCCGACCAGGCGCTGATCATTGACAAGTTCCAGCGCGCCGTGAACGCCGGCGAGGATTTCGACTTCAACGTCGACATCCTGCGCCGCAAGGACAAGGCCACGCGCACCATTCGCACCCGCGGCGGCGTCGAAATGGGCGACGACGGCAAGCCGGCGCGCCTTTACGCCGTCGTTCGCGACATCAGCGAGGGCGTGTCTGACCAGGAAGAGCTGATCAAGGCGCGCATGGCGGCCGAAGACGTGACCACCGCCAAGACCGACTTCCTCAATCATATCACCACCGAGCTGAAGACGCCGCTCAACAACATCCTGGCCTATGCCCGCCTGCTCAACGAGCAGCGCTTCGACAATCCGGACGTGGCGAGCTATACGCTCAACCTGCTCAAGTCGGCCAAGGCGCTGCAGTCGCTGGTCAAGGACACGCTCGACGTCACGAGCCTGGACGCCGCGCCGCGCGAGACCGACCACGCCCATTCGCGTGAGGATGCGGTCAACGTCTCGACCCTGATCCGCGAAGTGGTCGACCAGTTCGCGACCCAGGCTCAGGCCAACCAGACCCGCCTGACCGCCCAGTTCATCGACTTCGACAACCCCTATGCCCGCATCGACGCCATGCGTGTCCGCCAGGTGCTGCAGAACCTGATCGGCAATGCCTGCAAGTTCACGCGCGGCGGCCTGATCAGCGTCACCGCCAGCCAGATCACGGCTGAAAATACCCTCGGCAAGGCGCCGCAGACCCTGCTGCGAATCAGCGTTCGCGATTCCGGCATCGGCATGAGCGAGGCGCAGTCCCTGGCCCTGTTCAACGGCTCCGACGTCACCGACAACCGCACCAATGGCGCCGGGCTCGGCCTGAAGATTTCCAAGGCGATTATCGACCTGCTGGGTGGTCATATCGGCGTCGTCTCGCGTCTTGGCGAAGGCGCCAATTTCTGGTTCGAGATTCCGGTGCAATGGTCGGAAGCCCCGGCGCGTGTCATCGAGGCCGCGCCCTACGCCGCCAGCATCGCCACGCCGGCGCCGCGTCCCCTGCGGGCGCCGGTCGAGACCGTCCGCTCCCAGATCGCCGCGCCGGCCGTCAACCGCGCCGCCCCGGTCGACGACGAGCGCATCAACCGCGAATATCTTCGCGCGCTGCTGGAAGACATGAAGTTGGATATGCAATAGGCCAAGCTTTTGATGCGGGCTGCAAACGCCCGTCTTGCTGCGATACGGTGCTCACGTATTGAAATACGCTCCGCTCCGTTTCCCGCAAGCCAGACATTTCGCCTCGCCTGAAAATCCTGGCAGAGTTTGTAGTGTAAGGCATTTGAGCAGCGTTCCTGAAGCGTCGATGCGCTCCGTCCTGCGGCGGGCGCATTTTCGTTGTCCGGCTCCATCCATTATTAAAACTTGATCGGTATCCTGATCGTTCGCGAACGGCACAAAGGCCGCACGGGGGAGACGACATGTCCGACGACTACAAGGCGCAGCGTGACCGCTACATGGCGTTTTCACTCGCCGCCGCCGATCTGCTGGTCGAGGTTGACCAGCGGCATCGCATTGTCCGGACCGTTGGCGCCACCCAGGCCCTGCTCAACGAAAACTCCGGCGATATCCAGGGACGCAACGTCTGCGAACTGTTCGCCATGTCCGATCGGTCCTTCGCCGGCCGTCTGCTCGGTAGGGCGCGCAAGGACGGCCGCGTCGAGCCATGCCGCTTGCAACTCGATCAGGGAACGGACGCGCCGCCCCTGCCCGTCAATGTCGGTGTCTGCTTCCTGCCCAATCAGGACGGCCACATCTATGTCAGCCTGACTGTCATGGCGCGCGCTGCCCCTGCCGGCGCCACCGTCGACGCGGCGACCGGCCTGCTCGACGCCGATGGCTACAAGGCCATGGCGCAGCAGGCGCTGGAATCCGGCGCCGGCGCGCCGCGCGAGATGAAGATGGTCCGCCTCAAGGGTCTCGGCCACGCCGTGCGCAACCTGCCCTCGGCCCAGGCAGAGATGATGATGGGCGAGATCGGCGCGGTGCTGCGCGCCCAGTCGGCCGGCGGCCAGTCGGCGGCGCGGCTGTCGGACGAGGAATTCAGCTATCTCCCGCCGGCGCGCGGCAACACCGCGACCCCGGAAAGCCTGGTCCGAGATTTCAAAGCCGTGGCCGTGGCTGCGGGCCTTGCCGAAAACAGCTTCATCCCGACCGTGATGAGCCTTGAGCTGTCGACCGGCAACCTCGATTCCGACAGCGTGGCGCGCGCCCTGTCCCACGCCATCAGCAATTTCTGCAAGCCCGAAAACGCGCCGCTGAAGTCGCTGGAAGAGGGACTGCAATCGGCCATGGCCGAGACGGTCAAGCATTTCGACTCGATCCGCAACCTGCTCGAAGGCCGCAACTTTACCCTGTTCTATCAGCCGGTTGTGCTCCTGTCCGACCGGTCGGTACACCACTACGAAGCCCTGATCCGGTTCCGTGACGGCCGCAGTCCATTCGAAACCATCCGCCTGTCCGAGGAATTGGGCCTGGTTGCCGACTTCGACCTGGCCGCCGCGCGCGAGGCCATCGCGCTTCTCAACCAGCGCGACGACGTCAGCATCGCCGTCAACGTTTCCGGCCTGTCGGTGCAGAACGAAGCCTTCCGCGAAAACCTGCGCCAACTGGTCCTGCCGCACCGCGACCTCCAGGGCCGCCTGCTGTTCGAACTGACCGAATCGGCCGAAATCGTCGACCTCGACGCCGCCGGCACGTTCCTGCGCTGGCTGCGCCGGACGGGGTTCCAGGTCTGCCTCGACGACTTCGGCGCCGGCGCCGCCGCCTACGCCTATCTGCGCCAGTTCGACGTCGATTTCGTCAAGATCGACGGCCCCTTCCTCAAGGAAGCCCGCGACAATCCGCGCCAGCGCGCCCTGGTGCGCTCGGTCAGCCACCTGTGCAAGGATCTGCAATCCGAAGTCGTCGCCGAGATGATCGAGGACGAGAGCATGGCCAAGCTGTGCGTCGAAATGGGTATCACCTACGGACAGGGCTATCTCTTCGGCAAGCCCAAGGCCCAGATCGAGATGCCGCGCGAACTGGTGGTCGGCAAGCGCAAGGGCTTCATCGACAGCTGGGGATGACCGGATGCCTGGATTATAGCGCAATCCGATAAAGTGGATACCACTTTTCGGATAAATTGCGCGATCAAACAAAAACTTAGATCGGAATGACGATTCCATTTAAAGTCATTCCGATCTAATTGTATGATAATTTTATTTACGCGTCGCGTGAATTATCGTACAATATATACCGGAAATGCACGGACAATAGGCCGCGCCGTTCTGTCTCAACCATCTTGATCCGGAACCGGTGCCCGGTTCCGGGTTTTTTAGCTTCGCGCCATGCTGAGCACGCCGACTGAAGCGTTCTGCGGGAAGCCGTCCCGCCCGATCCGGTCGATCAGATCGCGGTGCGGCGGCAGGTCCCTGACCGCCTGTTCGCCGTAGTCGCGGATGCGCTGGAAAACGCTCGCGGCCGCCTCAGGCGTGGGGAATGTATGGCGCGCCGCCTCGAAGTCGGTCGCATAGTCCAGGCCATAGAGGATGAACTGGTAACTGAAATAGGAAAACGACTCGAGATCGCTCAGGAAATCGAAGCGGTTGGGCGGCCGGTGCTTCCACATCTCGAGCATGTCCTTGAGCGCGTCCGGGATCGAGGCGGGGTCGACATTGTCGCGCCAGAACGGCTCGGTGCGGCGGCTGAGGCAATAATGCAGTTTTATGAAACTGGTGATGTTCTCGCAGCGCTGCTTCATCAGCGCGTTGAAGCGAGCCGCCGCCGCGTCGACCGGGCCGCCGAAGGCGAAGAACTCGGCCAGCATGCCCGCCGCAATCTCGATCAGTACGATGCCGGTCGATTCGAGCGGTTCAAAGAAACCCGCCGACAGACCGACCGCGACGCAGTTCTTAACCCACTGCGTCTCGCGATAGCCGGCGTTGAAGCGAATGACGCGGCTGGACAGGTCCTTCGCCCGTGGACCGGCATAGGCGCGCAAGGTCGCCTCGGCGTCCTCGTCCGAAGTATGGCGGCTGGAATAGACGTAGCCGATGCCGCGGCGGCTATCGAGGCCGATGTCCCATGTCCACCCCGCCGCGTGCGCGGTCGACACCGTATAGCTTTCGATCGGCTCGTCCGCGTTTTCGTAGGGCACCTGGCAGGCAACGGCGCGGTCGGTGAACAGCACGTCGCCGACCGGCTTGAACGGCACGCCCAGCGCCTTGCCGATCAGCTCGGCGCGCTGGCCGGTGCAGTCGATATACAGATCGGCACTGAGCGTGCCCTGCTCCGGCGAATGGACCGAGGCGATGGCGCCGTCCTCGTCGAGCTCGACCCCATCGATCGTGCCTTTCAGGTGACGCACGCCAAGCTCCGCCCCGACCTCGGCCAGCAGCCTGGCGAACTTCATGGCGTCGAGGTGGTAGGCATATTGCAGCGGCCCCTTGTAGTCGCCTTCGTGGCCGCGTTTGGGCGCGCGCCTGGCCTCGGCGACACGGGTCTGGAAGGTGAGGGCGGCGGCGAACGGCGGACGCGTCGCCGGATCCTGCAGCAGCCAGTACGAAGCCAGCACCGGCGCGTTCGGCCCCCACGGATTTTCAAACGGATGAAAATAGTGGCTGTGCCGGCCATTGTCGGGCGTGACCGTCCAGTCGGCGAAACGGATGCCCTGCTTGAAGGTGGCGCTGGCCGCCTTCATGAAGCGGCCTTCGCTGATCCCAATCGATTGCAGTATGGTCTTGACCGTTGGAAACGTGCCTTCGCCGACGCCGATCGTGCCGATCTCCGGCGATTCGATCAGAGTGACCGTCGAGCCGCCAGGCTCACCGGCATTCAACGCCTTGGCCATGCGGCAGGCTGTCAGCCAGCCCGCTGTCCCCCCGCCGACGACGAGAATAGAACGCTTCACCTGATTTTACCCCGGAACGAACCTTGTTCGCCGAAACGCTAACACGGGCTCACACTCGCGGGCAAGTAGGCCGCGGATAGTGCGGACAAATTCCTCTTGACGCCATCGTCAAAGCCGCGCAGCGCGCAAGAAATTATTGCGTCATTCCGGGAGCGATGCAAAATCCTGCACTAACTGTATGATAAATATGACGTTTGCAAAATGGCCCTTTGGCGGCGCGGACGTGTCGCATTTCGGCGCCGCCGCCATCGCCAAACACCTGTGTGGTAACGCTACCTTTCCCGTAGGTCCCTTGGATAAGAGCGCGTACGGCGAAGGTGTGACTTTTGCGCCATGCCCACGCGGATTGTGGCGAAAGCGTCATAATCTCCCTAGCTATTCTCACCAATCTTCGGTAACAAATAAAGACGAAATAATTAATCAGGTCGAGAAGAAGCGCGTTTTATCCATATTTTCAGGCTCTTGGCGTCATGCGCCGGCCGGCTTTTTTGACTGTTGGGTCAAAAAACAGCGGTCGCCGTATGCGCGGGACGCCGGACGCGGTGGCCGGGTTGGTATCAACCTGTTTACCAAAGCGCTTTAAAAAGCTCGGCACGGTTGCTGTTTTGTAACAACGGTTCCCACCGGCGGGATCTCGGGTCCGCCGTAAGGACAATCAGGGAGAAGAAGTATGAGAAGTTCAAAGGCCCACCAGGGCTTGAGTCTGTTGAAGGGCGGCGTCTCGCTTGTCGCGATGACGGCCTTTGCGGCGGCGTTCGCCATGCCGGCGGCCGCGCAGGACCAGCCTGCCGGCGACACCACGGCCGCCAGCGAGCCGACCACGGAAGTCGTCGTCGTCGGCGTCCGTCGCTCGCTGAAGACCGCCCAGCAGATCAAGAAGGACGCCGATACGGTCGTCGACTCGATTACCGCCACCGACATCGGCGCCTTCCCGGACAAGTCCGTGTCCGAAGCGCTGCAGCGCGTGGCCGGCATTACGGTGTCGCGTTTCGCCGCCACCTCCGACACGGCCCACTTCTCGGCCGAGCCGTCGGGCGTTCTCGTTCGCGGCCTGTCGCAGGTCCGTTCCGAGTTCAACGGTCGCGACACCTTCTCCGCCAACTCCTCGCGCGGCCTGTCCTGGGGTGACGTTTCGCCCGAACTGATGGCCGGCGTCGATACCTACAAGAACCAGACCGCCGACCTGATCGAAGGCGGCATCTCCGGCTCGATCAACCTGCGCACGCGCACGCCGTTCGACTCGAAGGGCCGTCTGCTCGCCCTGACCGCCGACGTGTCGTACAACGACCTGTCGAAGAAGACCGATCCGGATATTTCGGGCATCTTTTCCGACCGCTGGGATACGAGCGCCGGTGAATTCGGCGCGATGGTCAACTATGCCTATTCCAAGGTCGAGACCGACACCCAGGGCGCCCAGCTCCAGCGCATCAAGATCTTCGACTCGAGCGTATTCAACACGCCTGTGACATCGACCGACCCGCTCGGCCATGCCTACATCCCGTCAGGCGTCACGTTCCACGACACGCTCTATACCCGGACCCGCAAGGGCCTGGCGGCTGCGTTCCAGTGGCAGAACCACGACCACACCCTGTTGGCCACGCTGCAGTATAACGACTCCAGCTATCAGAACGACTGGGAAGAGCACTATGTTTCCGCCAGCGCCTTCGGCGTGTGGCAGTTGCCGGCCGAAGACGTCTCGACCGACAAGTCGGTCGTCAGGCCGCTGCCGGGCACGCCCGCCTTCACCTTCCGCGATGACGGCTTCTTCCAGACCGGCTGGCAAGGCCAGAAGCTGAACGGTTCGAGCGATCAGGTTCCCTTCGGCATGAACTCCGCCGGCCAGCCCTTCTTCACGGGCTGCGCCAACTGGGGCACCGACGACACCCCCTGCGGCGCCAATGGCGGCCGTCAGGCGCCTAACCTCGGTGTCGGCACGCGTTTCGCCACCAATACCGAAAAGACTCAGGACACCTCCTTCAACCTGAAGTGGGATCCATCCGACAAGCTGAAGCTCAACTTCGACGTCCAGTATGTCCATTCGACGGTCGACAACTACGACATGACGTCTGACAACGGGACCTACGCCAACGTCTTGTTTGATTACTCCGGCAAGTACCCGAAGATCACCGTCGACACGCCTACCGACGCGACCAACTTCGCCGCCGACGCCGGTGGCGTCACCAATGTCCACAACTACCACTACGGCGACCTGATGGACCATGCCGAGACATCGGAAGGTCACGAATGGGCGACCCGCCTCGACGCCCAGTACAACTTCGGCGAAGGCTGGCTTGACAGCCTCAAGGTCGGCGTTCGCTATGCCGACCGCGAACAGACCCTGCGTTGGTCGATCTATAACTGGAACGGCCTCGTCCAGCCCTGGAACGGCCAGCCCGGCTACTCGACCTGCTACTCGATGGATTCGGCCTGCTATCCGAAGGAATACGAGAGCGTGTCCTTCAGCCCGGACCTGCTTGGCGGCGGGCTGATCAAGGGCGACAACAACAATATGTTCGTGTTCACCAGCATGGACGCGATCAAGGATCGTAACGGCTTCGCGGCCGCGATGAACCAGGTCGCCCTGAGCAAGCTCTACGACGCGGCGATCGGTAAGACCTACGATCCGAACGCCCCGGCCGATTTCGGCGGCTGGACTCCGCTCTGCCTGCGCAATGCCTCGACGGACATTCGTTGGGCCAACGGCCATCCGGGCGATCCGGGTGATGTCGATGGTTGCTACCTGCAGCAGGAACTGACGACCGTCAGCGAAAAGACGATCGCCGGCTACGCCGAGCTGAAGTTCGGCGGCAACGACAAGCAGCTGTTCGGCAAGCCGGTCTCCGGTAACGTCGGTATCCGCTGGGTTCAGACCGAGGACGAGAGCCGTGGTTACGAGTCCTTCCCGGGCACCGCGTGGTACCTCGGGCCAGGCGGTCCGGCGACGCCTCCGGATACTGGTACGGTCAACTGTCTTGATCCGAAGCCGGGCGATCCGCCGAAGCCGAGCCCCGGCATCAACTGCGTCGATCTTGGGACGGCCCCGAATGTGTCGGATGCCATCAAGTTCTCGCAAGGCAGCCGTCAGGTTCTCGATGCCGATATCGTCCATATCAACTGGCTGCCTAGCTTCAACTTGAAGTTCAACCTGAGCGACCAGTGGATCCTGCGCTTCGCCGCTTCGCGCGCCATGTCGCGTCCCGACATGGGCTACTTCAAGAACTTCGTTTCGATCAGCGCGCCGTCCTTTGACGCCAACTGCCAGACGGCCGACGCCTGTATCAAGAACAGTTCGGGCCAGGTGGTCGACTATAATCCCAAGTGGTTCGCTTCGGCGGGCAACCCAGGCATCAAGTCGACGACGGCCGATCAGTTCGACATCTCGCTCGAAGACTACTTCGCCGCGGTGGGGTCGTTCACCTTCGACATGTTCTACAAGAAGTTCTACGACTACATCCAGTATGGCGCCTACAATATTCCGGTCACTTCGAACGGCGTCACCGAGACCGTCCGCGTCAGCGGCCCGATCAACGGCGACGGCGCGAAGATCCGGGGTTTCGAAGTTGCCTATCAGCGCTTCTTCGACTTCCTGCCTTCGCCGTGGAACGGCCTTGGTATCCAGGCCAACTACACGCACCTGAGCAACCAGGGCATCAACAACGCCCACGTTGCCAACGTGTCGGGCACCGGCGACCTGAACACCGGCGGCTCGGGTATCGACTCCTCGGTCGACGCCATCGACCCGCATGCCCTGGAAGGCCTGTCCAACGACAGCTACAACTTCGTCACAATGTACGAAAAGGGTCCGTGGGCGGCGCGTCTGGCTTACAACTGGCGCTCAAAGTACCTCGTCTCGGCGTCCGACTGCTGCGTGGGTCTCCCCGTCTGGCAGAAGCAGGCCGGCTTCCTCGACGGTTCGCTGCGTTACAAGGTTAACGACAACATCGAAGTCAATGTCGAAGGCAGCAACCTGACGGGCACCGAAACCGTGCTGTATCAGCAGATCGAAGGCGACATCCCGGGCCACACCCCGAACGCCAAGCCGGTCCTGATGCCGAACGCCTGGTGGAAGAACGACCGTCGCTTCCAGGTCGGCATCCGCCTGAAGTACTGATCCGGATCGCAAGATCTGAACCCACTAGAGGTGCGCCGCGGGCAACCGCGGCGCACCTTTTTTCGTGTAAGACCTTTGTCGCCGGCATGCACTTTTGACTTGCCATCCCGGGCCGTTGCGGCAATGGTCATCAACTTGGCGACGCGCTTTCGCCGTGGACAAAGCCGGTCATGGATCTACCCTTCAGAGTTGTTATCGTTGGCGGCGGAACGGCTGGCTACATGTGCGCGGCCGCCCTGGTCCGTTCCCTCGACCCCAGGCGCTACACGATTGACCTGGTGGAATCGGCCGAGATCGGCACGGTCGGGGTCGGCGAGGCCACGCTGCCGCATATCAAGGATTTCAACGACTTTCTCGGTGTAGATGAAGCCGGATTCATGCGCCACACCCAGGCGAGCTTCAAGCTCGGCATCGAGTTCATCGACTGGGGCGCCAGGGGCAGCAACTACATCCATCCGTTCGGCGCCTTCGGCCAGCCCATCGCCGGCATCGACTTTCATCATTTCTGGAACAAGGCGCGGCTTGCCGGAGGCAAGGCAGGCGGGCTCGAGGACTACTGCTACCCCATCGTCGCCTCGCGGCACCGCAAGTTCGAGTTCCCGTCCGAGGACTCGAACGCGATCCAGTCGAACTACGCCTACGCCTATCATTTCGATGCAGGCCTTTATGCCTCATACCTGCGTGAGTTCGCCGAAGCGCGTGGCCTGCGCCGCATCGAGGGCAAGATCGTCGACGTCGCGCAGGCCGCCGGCAACGGCCATGTCACCGCGGTCATCCTCGACAATGGCAAGGCGATCGCCGGCGACCTGTTTATCGACTGCTCGGGCTTCCGTTCCCTGTTGCTCGGTGACCGGCTGAAGGTCGGCTGGGAAGACTGGACGCCGTGGCTGCCGTGCGACCGCGCCCTGGCCGTACCCTCGGTCCGCAGCGAGGATTTCACGCCGTTTACGCGTTCGACCGCGCTCGAAGCCGGCTGGCAGTGGCGCATTCCCCTTCAGCACCGCACCGGCAACGGCTACGTCTATTCCAGCGGCTTCATCAATGATGACGAGGCCGCCGAGCGTTTGATGGGCAATCTCGACAGTCAGGCGCTCGGCGATCCGCGTCCCCTGCGTTTTGCCGCCGGCCGCCGCTTAGGCTCGTGGAACAAGAATGTCATCGGCGTGGGCCTTGCTTCGGGCTTCCTCGAACCGCTTGAATCGACCAGCATCTATCTGATCCAGGTGGCGGTCACCAACCTGATTCAAATGTTCCCCGGCCGCGATTTCGACCCCCGCCTTGCCGCCGAGTTCAACCGGCTGGTCGACATCGAATACGACCGCGTGCGCGACTTCCTGATCCTGCACTACTGGGCCAACAGCCGCGATGACGGCGAGCTGTGGCGCTACGCCCGCAACATGACCGTGCCCGACAGCCTGATCTATCGCCTGGAGCAGTTCCGACACCGCGGGCACATCCAGAAGTACAAGGATGGCCTGTTCTCCCCGCACAGCTGGCTGGCGGTCTATGTCGGCCAGGGCGTCCTGCCGGAAGGCTATGATCGCCTGGCCGATGGTCTCGATCTCGCCACAACGGAAGACCGGCTGAAGGACCTGCGCGGCCGCATCGCGTCGGCGGTCGACGCCATGCCGGCCCACGCCGACTTCCTGCAGGACTTTTGCCGCGTTGGTGGCCGCAAGGTGGCGATGACGGCGGAGGCATCGTCATGAATGCCGCCGCTGTACAAAAGGTCGTCATCGCCGGCCGCGACGCCGCCGCCTGGCTGACCGCGCTCAGCCTGCAACGCGCCCTCGGCCCGGCCGGTGTCGCGGTTGAAATGGTCGAATTGCCCGGCCTGCTGCGCATTTCAGACACCTACGCCTCCCTGCCGGCGCTTGAGGCGCTGCATCGCCTGCTGAACCTTGACGAATACGCTGTTCTCAAAGCGTCGTCGGGCACCTACAGTCTCGGCCAGAGCTTCGCCAATTTCTCGCGGACGGCGTCGCCTTTCCTGCATCCCTACGGCACGCACGGCGCACTCATCAACCGCGTTCCGTTCGTCCAGCACTGGCTGAAGGCCCGGGCGGCGGGCCTGAAGGTCGAGTTCGAGGATTTCTCCCTCACCGCGGCCGCGGCAAAGCAGAACCGCTTCTTCGTGCCCACCGCCGACATCGCCGGTTTCGGCCGTTTCGATTACGGTTACCATCTGCGCGCCGGCAGTTACGTCGGCTTCCTGCGCGAGCAGGGCTTCCGGCGCGGCATCAAGGTGACGCCGGCCCGGCGCATCGACGTCCGCCTCGACCCCGACACCGGCAACATTGCGGCGCTGGCGACCGATGATGGCCAGGAAATCGCCGGCGACCTGTTTGTCGACGCCACCGGCGCCGACAGCCTGATCCTTGGCCAGGCTCTGAAAATTCCTTATGAAAGCTGGTCCTACTGGTTCCCGGACGATTGCATCCTGTCGGTATCGGGCGAACGCATGCGCATTCTGCCGCCATTCTCCCAGGTTCGCGCCCTGGCCGACAGCACGATGATCCTGACGCCGCTGCAGGACGCCACCGGCGTGCAGCACCTTTACGACAGCCGCCACATGAAGGACCAGGAGGCGCTGGAATCGGTGGCGGTCGTCTCGGGCCTGCGCCTGCGCGACGACGCCGTGGTGACGCCGTTCACCGCCGGCGTTCGCGCCGCGCCGTGGGCGAAGAACTGCGTGGCCATAGGCGACGCCGCCTGCACCATGAGCCCGATCGACAATACCGGACTGCACGTCATCCATCTCGGTCTCGCCCACCTGATCGCCATGTTCCCGGTCGACGGCTATCTCGGCCTCGACGCCGCCGAATACAATCGCGGCCTTCGTTCGGCGCTCGACCGCCTGCGCGACTTCCAGATCGCCCATTACAAGCTCAATCGCAATCTCGACCAGCCTTACTGGGACCACATGCGGAGCCTCGATGCGCCGCCGGAGCTTGCCCACAAGATTGACCTGTTCCAGGCGCGCGGAATCGTGCCGATGTACGATGACGAGAGCTTTCAGATCGACGACTGGCTGTCGCTGTTCATCGGCCACGGCGTGACGCCGGCGGCTTGGGATCCGATCGCTGACACGACGCCGGATGAAGAGGCCATCGGCCATTTCCAGGGCATGCTGGCCTTCATCCGCGACCATGTGCGCGAGATGAGCTCGCACGACGCCTATCTTGAACTTTACGCCGCCCGGGATTTTGCCTGAGGGGCGAGGAATAAGCTTTCATGGACAAGATCATTCGCAGGATCGTCATCGTCGGCGGCGGAACCGGCGGCTGGATGGCCGCCGCCCTGATGTCGAAATCGCTCGGCACGCAGAACTTCGATATCACCCTGGTCGAATCCGAGGAGATCGGCACGGTCGGCGTCGGCGAGGCGACCATTCCGCCGATCCTGACCTTCAACGACGTGCTCGGCATCAATGAGGACGAGTTCATCCGCGAGACCAACGGCACGATCAAGCTGGGCCTCGAATTCATCAACTGGAAGAACATCGGCGAAACCTATTTCCACCCCTTCGGCGTCTACGGCGCCGACATGGATGGGGCCAGCTTCCATCATTTCTGGCTGCGCCTGCGCAAGATGGGCGGCAATCCGGACTTCGGCCGTTTCAACGCCGAGACCATGGCGGCGCGCGAATCGCGTTTCGGCCGCACCGTCGCCAACGAGCCGGCGGGACAGCCCAAGGTCAACTACGCCTACCAGTTCGACGCCACGCTCTACGCCGCCTTCCTGCGCCGCTACGCCGAGGCGCGCGGCGTCGTCCGCCAGGAGGGCCGGATCGTCAAGGTCAACCAGGACGCCGAATCGGGCTTCATCACCTCGGTCGACCTCGACAAGGGCATGACCGTGGCCGGCGATTTCTTCATCGACTGCTCGGGCTTCCGCGGCCTGCTGATCGAGGAGACGCTGAAGTCGGGCTACGAGGACTGGACGCAGTGGCTGCCGTGCAACCGCGCCGCCGCCGTGCCGTGCGAACGCGTGCCTGGCCCGATCACCCCCTTTACCCGCCTGACGGCGCAGGAGGCCGGCTGGCAGTGGCGCATCCCGCTGCAACACCGCACCGGCAACGGCTACGTCTTCAGCAATGCCTTCATCAGCGAGGACGAGGCGTGTGAAAAGCTGATGACGCGGCTCGACGGCAAGGCTCTGAAGGACCCCAAGGTGTTGCGTTTCGTCACCGGCCACCGCCGGAAGGTGTGGAACAAAAACGTCGTGGCGCTGGGCCTGGCCTCGGGCTTCCTCGAACCGCTCGAATCGACCTCGATCCATCTGATCCAGGCGTGCCTGACGCGCCTGCTCGGCATGATGCCGCGAACGGGCTTCAACAATGCGGTCATCGACGAATATAACCGCCTGGTCGTCGCCGAATACGTCAACGTCAAGGACTTCCTGATTGCTCACTACAAGATCACCGAGCGCGAGGACACGCCGTTCTGGAAGCACTGCCGCCACATGGACATCCCCGACAGCCTGAAGACGCGCCTGGAGGTCTTCGCCAGCCAGGGCAATCCCATGGTCATGCCGGCGGAGCTGTTCAAGGAGGCGAGTTGGTTCGCCGTGCTGACCGGCCAGGGTTTCAAGGCGCGCGACTATAACCCGATCGCCGACTATATTTCCGAGGACGAGCTGAAACTGCGCATGTCGCGCCTGCGCACCCTGATTGCGGACCGCGTCAACGGCCTGCCGCTGCACAACGATTTCCTGGAAAAGAACGCGCCGGCCAAATCGCTGGCGGCGATGTAGGCCGCGCGCCGCGCCCGGCTCAGCTCCGGTGCACGGAGATGAAGCTGTTGGCGGTCAGGCGGCCGTCGTCCGGCGAGACGGGCAGGGCGACGCCGCCCAGGATGCCGGCGTGCAGCGCGGTCGTCCGGTAAAGGGCCATCCGGTTGAACACCGGCTCGACATAGCCGATTTCCTCGAAATAGGGCATGTCGCGGCGGACATGGGCCGTTCCGCTGCGGTTCAGCGTCTCCATCTCCTCGAACACCTGGCGGCGGTAGGTTTCCGACCGGCGCGCATCGATGGTTTCGAACCCTGTGGCGGCATGGCGGAAGAAGGCGGTGCCCTGATACGGCGCACCGCAGAAATAGTGCACCGTAGCCACACGGTGGGCATCGAGCGAATCGAAATGAGGCACGGTCTGTAGCGGCTGGAGCGCCTCGGACGGCGTGGTGGCGATGCCGAAGAAGCCTTCGTGGGCCAGGCTCACACCCGGCGGAAAGCCGAAGACACGCTCCAGGACCGGACGCAGCGTGATGGTCAGGCGCGTGCCGTAGGCGGGCGGCAGGCGGCCGTTGCTGCCCGGAAAATAGGAACCCTTCGGCGGGGTCTCGTGCACCGCCTGTTCGCGGGCGAAGGCCACCATGACCTCGGGATTGACCAGCACATCGTCGACGACGATCAGGGGCTGCATTTCGCGGCCGACGCGGCGGATGGAAACGCGGGCGTTTGTGTTGAACACGGGCTCGGACAGGTCGTTCATCACCTCTCATTAAACCAGCCGGAGACGGGAATCCACCGCTCGCGTGGCGTTGCGCCTGGACTGTGCACGTGGCATAGCAAGCCATCTGCCGGCGCCGCGGGAAAGCCCATGTCGATTCAATTGTTTGAGCTTGGTGACGAACGGGCGCGCGTGCTGGTGATCGATGGTTTCGTCGAGGATCCCGGCCTGCTGGTGCGCCAGGCGGCAGCCATGGCGCCGTTCCCCGAGGTGACCGGCAACCAGTATCCGGGAACACGCCGCCTGATCGATCCCGATCGCGACGCAGCCTATGCCTATGTCGATCTCGCCTGCCGCGGCCTGGCGCCGCTTCTGCGCCGGGTGTGGGGCGTGGCGAAGTTCGCGGTCACCGAGGCCAGTTTTTCCCTGGTCACCCGCCGGCCCGAAGCCCTGAATGCCGTGCAGCGCGTGCCGCACTGGGATTCCTACGATCCGGCCAATTTCGCCGTGCTGCATTATCTGAGCGATCCGCCGAAGGGCGGCACCGCCTTCTACCGCCACCGCCGCACCGGCTTCGTCACGCTGACCGAGGCGCGTTACGAGGCTTATCTTGCCGCCTTTGCCGAGGACGAACGCGAATTTGGCGCGCCGGCGATTGCCTATGCCGACGCCACCACGGAAGCATGGGAAAAGATAGGCGAGGTCGAAGGCCTCTATAATCGCTGCGTCGTCTATCAAGGCGCGATCTTCCATTCCGGCCTGATTCCGCCGGGCTTCGATTTCAGCCCCGATCCGTTGAAGGGCCGCCTGACCGGCAACATCTTTCTCCACGCCACCGCCATGGGGCCGCCGGCCGCTTGACTTCACGGCGTGAGGGCGCTTTAATTGTAATATAATAAAATCGCCACAGGGAGTTCGACCATGAAGCTCAACCGCCGTCACCTGCTGGCCACCGCCGCCGGCGCCGCCCTGGCCACGCCGGGCCTGGCGACCACGGTCGTCCCCAATCCGCCGCCGCCCGCGACCGTTGCGCCGCCCGACCTGCGCCGGGTCCTGTTCGACGACGGCTGGAAGTTCGCCTTCGGTCATTTGAACGACGTCGCCAAGGACTTCGGCTGGGGCGCGGACCAGCGCACCTACGCCAAGCAGGGCCCGGACGCCACGCCGGCCGCCAAGCCCGATTTCGACGACAGCGCCTGGCGGCCGCTCAACCTGCCGCACGACTGGGCGGTGGAACTGCCCTTCGTCCCCAATCCGAAGTTCGCCAACCCGAAGCCCGACGACTGGGACCCGGCCGCCAACCACGGCTTCAAGCCGCTCGGCCGCGATTTCCCCGAAACCAGCGTCGGCTGGTATCGCAAGGTGTTCGATGTGCCCATCGACGGCAAGCGCACGCGTCTCGAATTCGACGGCGTCTTCCGCCAGGCGACGGTCATTTTCAACGGCTATGTCGTTAAGCAGAACGACGGCGGCTATACGCCGTTCAACGTCGATCTGACCGATTTCCTCAATAGCGACGGCAAGGCCAACACCTTGCTGGTCCGCGTCGATGCATCCCTGGGCGAGGGCTGGTTCTATGAAGGCGCCGGCATCTACCGCCATGTCTGGCTGACGCGCACCAATCCAATCCATATCCCGCAATACGGCGTCTGCGTCCGGGCGAGGACCGATGGCACGGTCGAGGTCACGACGACAGTCCGCAATGACAGCGATGCCGAGCCATTGCAGTTTGCCATCTACCATTATCTGCCAGGGCAGCCCGAAGTCCATGCTATTCTGAACCTTAGCCCCCGTGCGTCCGTTGAAGACAAGCAGGTCTTTTCCATCGGCAAGCCAAGTCTCTGGTCGCTGGAAAATCCTTATCTTTACGAGCTCCAGACAGTCATCGACTTCAGCCCCTCGGTAATGGGCTCGATAGATTTCGACAAGCACGATCCCGAACGGGTTCGCACCACCTTCGGCTTCCGCGATGTCCGCTTCGATCCCGATACCGGCTTCTGGCTCAACGGCCAGAACATCAAGCTCAAGGGCACCTGCAACCACCAGGACCACGCCGGAGTCGGCGCTGCCGTGCCTGACGCCGTCTGGTGGTACCGCCTGCGGTGCCTGAAGGAGATGGGCTGCAACGCCGTCCGCACGTCACACAATCCGCCGGCTCCGGAGATGCTCGACATCTGCGATCGCCTGGGATTGCTGGTGCTCGATGAAACGCGGATGATGACCTCGTCCGATGCAGGGCTGGATCAGTTGCGCACCATGATCCTGCGCGACCGCAACCACCCCAGCATCATCCTGTGGTCGATCGGCAACGAGGAGCCGCAGCAGGGCACGGACCGCGGCGCCGTCATCGCCAGGACGATGAAGAGCGTCTGCAACGACCTCGATCCTACCCGCCAGATCACGGCGGCCATGGACGGCGGCTATGGCGACGGCATCACCAGCGTGCTCGACGTCGTCGGCTTCAATTACCGCGACAACAAGATCGACGACTTCCACGCCAAATTCCCGAAGATTCCGATCATCGGCACCGAAACCGGCTCGACCGTGTGCACGCGCGGCGAATACGAACAAAGCGACGCGAAGCACATCGTCCCGGCTTACGACACGGTCGCGCCGTGGTGGGCCAATACCGCCGAAGTCTGGTGGCCGCATTTCGACGCCAGGCCCTATATCGGCGGCGGTTTCATCTGGACCGGCTTCGACTATCGCGGCGAGCCGACGCCCTATTCCAACTGGCCGTCGATCTCGTCGCAGTTCGGGGCGATGGACACCTGCGGCTTCCCGAAGGACAATTACTATTATTACCGCGCCTGGTGGCGGCCGGAACCGCTGCTGCACCTGTTCCCGCACTGGAACTGGGAAGGCAAGGAAGGCCAGACGATTTCGGTGTGGGCCCATTCGAACTGCGACGAGATCGAGTTGTTCGTCAACGGCAAGTCCGCCGGCCGCAAGGCGATGCAGAAGGACTATCACCTCGAATGGTCGGTGCCCTATGCGCCCGGCAGGATCGAGGCTTTTGCTTACAAGGCCGGCAAGGTCGTGCTGAAGGACAAGCGCGAAACCGCCGGCCCGGCCGCCAGGGTGATCCTGACCTCGGACCGGGACTGGCTGGCGGCTGATGGCCGCGACTGCGCCGTCCTGCGCGCCGAAGTCGTCGACGCCAAGGGCCGGACCGTTCCACGGGCCGACAACCTGGTCCGCTTCGATATCCTCGGCAATGCGCAGGTGATCGGCGTCGGCAACGGCAATCCCAACAGTCACGAGCCCGACAAGGCGTCAAGCCGCATGGCCTTCAACGGCCTGTGCCAGGCGATCGTCCAGGGCGGCAAGGGCTCGGGCATGGTCACCGTCACGGCCTCGGCCGACGGCCTGGCCGCCGGCAAGGTGGTGCTGAAGGCGGGGTAGGGGAAGCAAGAACCCCTCCACCGCTTCGTGGGCCACCAAACGCTTCGCGTTCAGGGTGTGGAGGGCGCTTTGTCGTTGTCGCTTGGTCTCCCTCCTCCCTATCCGAAGGATGGGGAGGTGGCGCGCAGCGCCGGAGGGGGCCTAACTTAATCCGCCAAACTGCCCCACAGCCGGTGCAGGGCCGCCGACCTGCCGCAGCCCAACGCATAGGCCTCATAGGAAAGGCTGTGCGTCTTCCAGTAATGCTGGTGGTAATCCTCGGCCGGATAGAAAGGCAAGGACAGGCTCGCCGCCTTGATGATCTGTGTCACCACCGGCTTGCGCAAAAACGCCTGGACCTGCGCCTTCGATGCCGTCGCCGCACTGAACTGCGCGTCCGAGAAGGTGAAGATCGCCGTGTGGTAACTCGGCGCCAGGTCGCAGATCACGCCGTCCGGATTGGTCGGGTCGGTGTGGTGCCAGTAGGCGTCGAGCAACTGGTTGTACGACACTTTCGTCGGGTCATAGACGACCTCGACGGCTTCGAGGTGGCCGGTGCCTTCGCCGGTCACCTCTTCGTAGGACGGGTTCTTGACGTGCCCGCCCATGAAGCCGGCGCGCGTCGACACCACGCCGGCCACATGATCGAACGCCTTCTGCATCGACCAGAAGCAGCCGCCGGCGAACACCGCCGTCGCGCGATTGGGATTGGCGGCGCAGGCGACGCCCGACAGGCCGAGGACAAGCACGGCGGCGAGGAAGAAACGCTTCAACATGATGACACCTATGCCGGAACGAACTTGAGAGCAGCGCCGTTGTTGCAGTAGCGCAGGCCGGTCGGCGGCGGGCCGTCGTTGAAGACGTGGCCGTGATGGCCGCCGCAGCGCGCGCAGTGATATTCGGTGCGCGGAATGCCGATGGCGAAGTCCTGCTTGGTCAGGACGTGGCCCGGCATCACCTTCCAGAAGCTGGGCCAGCCGGTGCCGCTGTCATATTTCTTGTCGGAATCGAACAGCGGCAGGTCGCAGCCGAGGCAGGCGAAGACGCCCTTGCGGTGCTCGTCGAGCAACGGCGAGGTGAACGAACGCTCGGTCGCCTCGTGGCGCAGGACCTGGTAGGCGAGGTCGGGCAGCCGCTTTTTCCACTCGGCGTCGGGCAGGTTCAGCGGGGCGATCGTCTCGCTCGACGCCGCGGCGCGCATCGGCTGCGAACAGCCGGCGACGGCGGCGAGCGTGCTCAACGAAGCAAGGGAGAGGAATTGGCGGCGAAGCATGGTGAACCCTTTCTGGCCGGTTACCTGCCTTTATACGCGCAAAATCCCGGATTGGTTACGGGCCACCTCAGGAATCGTCAAAAAGCCTGTGACCCATGCGCAACAGACGCGGCGTCCGGCGACGCTGTCACCAAACTGTCATGATAGCGATACCAGACTGTCACATAGCCTGCCTATAGCGGTTGGCAGGGGTGCAAGGCTGCTTTCGTGAACAACGGGCCGCCGTGACGGAACCACGACGGCGGGTCGCTGGCGACCTGGTTGAGGGTCCTGTGTTTTTGCCCGCGCGGAATTCTGCAATCATGCGCCAATATGTCGCATGTAAAAGCGAAGCTGTCGCCAAGTATTAACCATGTATAATGTCAATCTATGTCGTGTTATTTAACGAATGGCGTGTCTTTTTTGTTGGCATGCACAAAAAATATGACACATAATACGAAATTACATCGTTGCTTTATAACAATATGCCGCGGATGACCGCCGCTATATACGCCAATTGTCGTATTAGTGTCATATAAAACCCCTATTAGCGCTGTCGTCGCCTACGCGGCCACGCAATCACGACCTCCAAAATCCTAGGGTATATATCCATGAAGACCTCCTCCCTTCTGATCGGCGCCGCCACGGCCGCGCTGCTTACGGCGGCGTCGGGCGCCGCTTTCGCGCAAAGCTGGGCCGACAACACCACCGTTTCGGGCCGCATGTACTATGACCTGTCGAACATCTCGAACAAGGTCGATGGCGTGAAGTCGGGTCCCAACGGCACGGGTTTTGACATCACCCGCTTCTATGTCGGCATCGACCACAAGTTCACCGACATGTTCTCGGGCAACATCACGACCGACTTCCAGTACAATTCAACGATCGGCGCCACCGAAGTCTACCTGAAGAAGGCCTACCTGCAGGCGACCTTCTCGCCGCAGTTCGCGGTCCGCGCCGGCGCCACGGACATGCCGTGGATTCCCTACGCGGAAGGCATCTATGGCTACCGCTATGTCGACAAGACCATGACCGACAAGCAAGGCATAGGCACCTCGTCCGACTGGGGCCTGCACGCGCTCGGCACCTTCGGCAAGGCGGCTGACGGCAACACCCTGTCGTACCAGGTCTCGGTGGTGAACGGCAACGGCTACAAGAACCCGACCCGCGCCAAGAACATGGACATCGAAGGCCGCGTCAGCGCCGTCGTCGGTTACCAGTGGAACTTCGCCGTCGGTGGTTACTCGGGCAAGCTCGGCAAGGATGTCGTCGGCGCCAGCCCGGCTGTCATGCATACGGCCCGCCGCTTCAACGCCCTGGCCGCCTGGGTCGGCGATCATGGCCGCCTGGGTGTCGAATACTTCGACGCCAACGACTGGAAGAACGTCACCACGGCTGCCGAGGACAAGGCTGACGGTTACTCGGTGTTCGGCACCTACCGCTTCAACCATGACTACCAGATGTTCGGCCGCATGGATGACGTGAAGCCATCGAAAACCCTGGCCCCGACCAAGAAGGACAAGTTCTACAACGTCGGTGTCACCTATTCGGCCTTCAAGGGCGTCGACTTCTCGCTCGTCGCCAAGCATGACGACATCACCTCGACCGGCCACAAGACCACCAATAACGAAGTCGGCGTGTTCGCCCAGTTCCAATACTGAGACCGGCTGCCGTCGGGTGCGGTGTCGCGCCCGCCGGTCCTTCCCACGTGATCAATCCGCCGGCTGTGACACGACTGTCATCAAATCCCGCTAAGGGATTGGTTCAGGCGCAACCGGTTTTTCCTTCTGGAGACCTCCATGTTCAAGACCCTCGCCGTCGCGCTCGTCGCGGCTCTTACCCTCTGCACCGCCGCCGCCCAGGCCGGTGACACGATCTCCGGCGCCGGCGCCACCTTCCCGGCCCCGCTCTACGCCAAGTGGGCCGAAGGCTACAAGCGTTCGACCGGCATCCAGCTCAACTACCAGGCCATCGGTTCCGGCGGCGGCATCAAGCAGATCGAAGCCAAGACGGTCGACTTCGGCGCCAGCGACAAGCCGCTGACGCTCGACGAGCAAAACCAGTACGGCCTCTACCAGTTCCCGACCGTCATCGGCGGCGTGGTTCCGGCCATCAACATCCCGGGCGTCCCGACCGGCAAGCTGAAACTGCCGGGCGCGGTCCTCGCCGACATCTTCATGGGCAAGATCACCATGTGGAACGACCCGGCGATCACCAAGTGGAATGCCGGCCTCGATCTGCCGGCTCTGCCGATCACCGTCGTTCACCGTTCGGACGGCTCGGGCACGACCTTCCTGTTCACCTCGTACCTGTCGATCGCCTCGTCCGACTGGAAAGCCAATGTCGGCGCCAATGACTCGGTCGAATGGCCGGTCGGCGTCGGCGGCGCCAAGAACGACGGCGTCGCGGCCCTGGTCCGCGGCACCGCCGGCGCGATCGGTTACGTCGAATATGCCTACGTCATGAAGACCCAGATCGCCTACGCCCTGGTTGCTTCGCATGACGCCACCTGGCCTCAGCCGACCGCCGCCAACTTCAAGGCCGCGACCGCCGGCGCCGACTGGGCGCACGCTCCTGGCAACTACGTCCTCGTCCTGAACCAGCCCGGCGCCAATGCCTGGCCGATCACCGGCGCGACCTTCATCCTGGTCTACAAGAACCAGCCGGACGCCGCCAAGGCCGCCGCCGTGCTGAAGTTCTTCGACTTCGCCTACAAGTCCGGCGACTTCAACGCCAACGACCTGTTCTACGTGCCGCTGCCGGCCGAAGTGAAGTCGATGATCCGCAAGCAGTGGGCCCAGAACGTGACCTCGAACGGTTCGCCGGTCTACGTCTCGCCGAACCCTTAGTCGGTTCGATCGCCTGAACAACCGGGGCGAGGCCGTCAAGACCTCGCCCCGACTTGTTTCAGACCACGCGAATGAGTATTAGGCGTGGCGTCGCGCCCATCGACGCCAAAGGGTTATGAGGGGATATATGTCTGCTGACATCCAAAAGCCGAAAGTCGACCTGACCGATCCCATCTTCCGCTGGATCGCCTTCAGCGCCGCCACCCTGCTGCTGGTATCGCTCAGCGGCCTGATCCTGTCGCTGGTCCTCGGCGGCTGGCCCGCCCTGTCGAAGTTCGGCCTCCACTTCTTCATCCAGTTCGGCGACGGCTGCAGGCATCCGCCCGATTTCAAGCCCGCCGCCATCTGCTGGGCGACGCGCTGGAACCCGGTGACCGAGGTCTACAGCGCCGGCGGCGCCATCATCGGCACCATGATTTCATCCGGTCTCGCCCTGTTGTTCGCCCTGCCCGTGGCGATCGGCATTGCCGTCTTCCTTACGCAATTCTGCCCCCGCGCTCTGTCGCAGCCCCTGTCGACCGCGGTCGAGCTTCTGGCCGGCATTCCCTCGATCGTCTACGGCATGTGGGGCCTGTTCGTCTTCGCGCCCTTCTTCGCCAAATACCTGCAACTGCCGCTGGTCATGGAAGCGTCCAAACATCCGGACGGCCTGCTGTTCAAGCTGACGCGGGGCGTGCCCAACGGCGCCAATATCCTGACCGCCTCGATCATTCTCGCCATCATGATCCTTCCGTACATGGCGGCGGTGTTCCGCGAGCTGTTCCGCTCGATCCCGCCCCAGGTCCGCGAAGCCGCCTTCGGCGTCGGCGCCACGCCCTACGAAGTGGTCAGCTCGGTCATCATCCCCTATGTCCGCAAGGGCATGGTCGGCGTCATCATGCTGGGTTTCGGCCGCGCGCTCGGCGAGACCATGGCCGTGACCTTCATCATCGGCAATGCCCACGGCTTCCCGAAATCGCTGTTCGACTCGGGCTCGACGCTCGCCTCGACCATCGCGCTGGAATTCGCCGAAGCGACCACGCCGATGCACTCTTCCGCCCTGATCGCGCTCGGTCTGGTGCTGTTCCTGATCACCTTCACCGTCCTGGCGATAGCGCGCGCTCTGCTGTCGTCGCAGCGTTACTGAGGCAGTCATGGCCCAGATTGATCCCTCCAAGAGCGCCGCCCGCAAGGCCGCCAACCTCGTCTTCGTGACGCTGTGCTTCGCGGCGACCGGCATCGCCCTGCTGGCGCTCGGCCTGATCATGTGGTCGCTGTTCGCCAAGGGCATCGGCGGCATGAACCTGCAGATCTTCACCATGGACACGCCCGCGCCCGATTCCGAAGGCGGCCTGCTCAACGCCATCATCGGCTCGGTCATGATGTGTGGCGTCGGCATGATCATCGCCCTGGTCGTCGGCATCCTGGCCGGCACCTGGCTGGCGGAAATCGGCGGCGACACGCCCTACGGCCACGCCGTGCGCTTCCTCAACGACGTTCTTTTGTCGGCGCCGTCGATCCTGATCGGCCTCTTCGTCTATTACATCCTGGTCAACCCGCAGATCGGCGCCTGGCACAATCCGCTGTCGCTCGGCCACTTCTCGGCCTGGGCCGGTTCGGTGGCCCTGGCCATACTGGCCACGCCGATCGTGACGCGGACGACCGAGGACATCCTCAATCTCCAGCCCAATGCCCTGCGCGAGGCCGGCATGGCGCTGGGCTCCTCTCAGTTCGTCACCATCCGCAAGATCATCTGGAAGGCAGCCGGCGCGGGCCTGCTGACCGGCGGTCTGCTCGGATTCGCCCGCATCTCGGGCGAGACCGCGCCGCTGCTGTTCACCGCGCTCAACAACCAGTTCCGCAACTATGACATGGGCCAGCCGATGGCGAGCCTGCCTGTGGCCATGTACAACTTCGCCCTGTCGCCCTACGACAGCTGGAACAAGCTGGCCTGGGCCGCCGCCCTCCTGGTCGCCGTTGCCGTTCTCGCCATCAACATCCTCGGGCGCTGGCTGGCGCGCGACCGTACCCATTCGTAACTGGACACCGTCATGACCGACACCACTTCCGCTGACTTCAAGAGCGTCATCGTCGCCCCGCCGGTCGAGAGCCAGGTTCTGCAGGTCAAGAACCTCAGCTTCTTTTACGGCGCGCATCAGGCGCTTCACGGCGTCAACCTGCCGGTAAAGAAGAACGCCATCACCGCCCTGATCGGTCCGTCGGGCTGCGGCAAGTCGACCCTGCTGCGCATCCTCAACCGCATCTACGACCTCTATCCGGGGCAGCGCGCCGAGGGCGAGATCCTGTTCGAGGGCATGAACCTCCTCGACAAGGGCGTCGACGTAACCTCCTTGCGCGCCCGCATCGGCATGGTGTTTCAGAAGCCGACGCCGTTCCCGATGTCGATCTACGACAATGTCGCCTTCGGTGTCCGCCTGCACCGGTCGATGCCGAAGCCCGAACTCGACCAGCTGGTCGAGACCTCCTTGCGCCGCGCCGCCCTGTGGGATGAAGTGAAGGACAAGCTCAACAAGTCCGGCCTGTCGCTGTCCGGCGGCCAGCAGCAGCGCCTGTGCGTCGCCCGCGGCATCGCCGTCGACCCGGAAATCCTGCTGCTCGACGAACCGGCCTCGGCGCTCGACCCGATCTCGACCGCCAAGCTGGAAGACACGCTGGAAGAGCTGAAGCGCGACTACACCATCGTCATCGTCACCCACAACCTGCAGCAGGCGGCGCGCCTGTCGAACTATACGGGCTTCATGTTCCTTGGCAGGATGGTCGAATTCGGCCCGACCGAGGACCTGTTCGTCAAGCCGAAGGTCGCCAAGACGGCCGAATATATCGGCGGCAAGTTCGGTTGATGTCTCCGACGTGGTGATTGTGGACAGCCCTTGCGTGAACAGGGGCCGTTTTCATTTGACATAGAGCGTTCGGCCTTCGCCTTCGAATGTCGAGCCGTCCCTGCGCGTGGCGCGCAGCGACAGCACGTGCTCGCCCGGCGTCAGCGAGCCCTTCGGGAAGCTGAAGCTGAATTGCAGTTTCGGCCAGTTGGGATCGTATTTCAGCACGTCCGGCGTGGTGAAATCGGCGCCTTCCAGCCCATAGCCGGCCGTCGTCACCGGCCGGTGGTCGACCATCACTTCGACCTTCACCAACCCCCGCGGATCGGCGGCCAGGCCATTCCAGACGCGGTGATTGTCGCGCGTGATGAAAAGGCCGCGCGTCGGCCGCGAGATGAAAAGCTGCGGCAGGAACGGGCAGGGGGCCGGCGTCTCGGCCAGGGGCGTACCGCGCACCCGCGCCGTATAGAGCGCGATCGCCGTCCGCCCGGGCGGCAGGGTCACCACCTTGTACGGTTCGATGCCGTCGAAGTCGCGGCACAGTTCGGCATACATGGCGACGAACTCGGCCTGGTTATAGATATAGGACGGCTCGGTCAGGGCCAGGACCACGCCCTTGCCGGCCTGGTCATGCAGCAGGGCGGCGCGGTCGAGCTTCCAGTCGTGGCGCGCTTCGACGAAGCGCGAGGTCACGTCATAGGGCTCGTCGAGCGTATAGACATCGCGGCCGGGATTGGCGGGGAATTCGATGCGCACGGCGCTGATATGGCCCGGCGCCGCCCACACCACCCCCGGCCCGAAGCGTGCCCTGGCGTGCGCGTCGGCGGCCGTCAGGTCGGGCTTCGCCCGGGTCCAGTCCTCGTCCTTGAGAACGTTGACCTTGCGGCTCCGCCACGGCAACTCTGCCGAGTGGGCAAAGTCGTACTGGTAGGTCGTGGCGGCGACACCCAGGGCAAAGGCCAGCAGGGGTCCAAGCCCGATGGCCGAGGCGCGCAGCCAACGGGTAGCCTCGCTGCGCGCGGCTTCGGCGAAGGCAATCAGCACGCCCGGCACGAACGGCAGCAGAGGTATATAGGCCATGAATGGCCAGTGCGGCATGATCGTCTTGTTGACCACGGCCTGGAGCGCGAAGAACAGGAAGATCACCGCCGCCTGCCAACCGTAGAGCGCGGCCGGCGTGCCGCGGCTGTCGTAGATCGCCGGCTTGACGGCGGCCATCAGGGCGACGAACAGGACCGGCGTGGCGATGCCGATCTGGGTGCCGAAGAAGCTCAGTATATGCTGGGGGTCGAGGCTGAAGTCGGGCCGGTTGACGACGTGGAAGGCGACGGCCGGCCAGCCGTGCGTGGCGTTATAGACCAGCGACGGCACCAGGCCGGTGAAGCCGATGCCGGCGGTGATCCACACGCCGGGCTTCTTCAGCTGCGCCCGGCCCTGGGCGGTCGCCAGCAGGAAGACAAGCACCGCGAAGCCGGGGATCAGGAAGCGGAAATGGACGAACAGGCCAAGCGCCGCGCACGCGCCGGCCCACAGCCACCACCTGCGCTCGCCGCTCTCCATGCCGCGCAACAGGCAGCCCAGCATGACCGCCTGCAGCACCTGCAAGGCGCCTTCGGGATAGAAGATGGTGCCGTTGAGCGCCACCGGCGGCAGCAGGAGCGCCAGCACCGCCGCCCACAGGGCGTTGCGGTGGCCCACTACAGGTCTGGCCATGAAGAACACCGCCGGCGCCGCCAGGGCCGAGATCAGCAGGGCGACGATGCGCAACGGCAGGACATGCCAGCCGAAAACGGACGTGACCAGCCGCGCCAGCCACGGAAACCCGGCCGGAATGTCGGGATAGCCGAGCGCCAGGTGCTGGCCGCAGACGACGAAGTGGCCCTCCTCCCAGATGACGTTGGCGATCAGGGCGACGTAAAACTTCCACACGAACAGGGCCGCCGCCAGCACCCAGGCGGCGCGGCGCAGGGTGCGGTCGCTGCACAGGAGCGGCATCGGCGGGAAGGGCGAAGCGGTCGGCATGGCCTGTCTATATCGGGCTTGCCGCCGCCGCGAAAGCTATTTGGTCAGGTAACCCATATCGCCCAGCCAGTCGCCCAGCCGGTTCGACCACGTCCGCACCGCCGTCTTGTTGGAGCGGTCGCCCATGTTGAAGCCGTGCGCGCCGCTCGACAGGACGTGGCGTTCCAGCGGCACATCGGGCCACGCCCCGTAAAGCCGCTCGATGGCGTCGGTATCGGCGACCGCCATCTTGTCGTCATAGGCGTTGAGCAGGAAGGCCGGCGGCGGCGCCTGCCAGATCGTCGGCGGTATGCCGAGCGGACCGGGATAGATCTCGATCAGGAAATCCGCCTTGCAACTGACCCGGTCGATCGGGTCGGGCGCGTCGGGCATGTCGGGCTTGGGCGAAAAGGCCAGGATCGAGGTCAGTTCGCCGCCGGCCGAAAAGCCCATGACCCCGATGCGGTCGGGATTGATGCCGTAGTCGGCGGCGTGCGCCCGGACCCAGCGCACGGCGCGGACGAGGTCGCTCTCCGCGTCGCCCTCGATGGTGTAGGGTGAGCCCTTTTCGCGCGCCAGCACGTATTTGAGTGCGAAGGCCGTGACGCCCAGCGATTGCAGGTACTGCGCCGGCTTGACGCCCTCCTCGCCGAAGACGACGTTTTCATGCCCGCCGCCAGGCACGACGATGACGGCGGTGCCGGTGTTCTTCGCAGGATCGGGCGCATAGACGGTCAGCGACGGATTGTTGATCGAGCGCCACCACCAGTCGGCGTGCTGTTCCGGGATGTCGCGGCGGTCCTCGTGGCCGGGCTGGCCCTTGTCCCACAGGTGGACGACCGCCTGGGCATGGGCGACGGGCGCGGCGAGCAGGCTGGCCATTGCCGCAAAGGCGAGATGACGCATGATGATACCTTCCCATTGTTATAGCTCAAGCGCCGCATGGCTCCTCGCAAAAGCTCGGACAGCCAGTCAGCCTTGCCGGCTTTCAAGAAGCCGGAATTGGGATGAAGGTTAACCCAGGTCGCCGTTGAAATCCATTACAACCTTGTGCCGCCTGCGATATCGTTCCTTGCCCGGCATGACAGGTTTGCATTGCAACCGCCGTCGAAGCGCGCCATAAATCCGGCGTCTTTCGGGCGCTTTACCAACCGCCGACGGAGGTTCCGATGAGCGATTTTCCCTCCCCGTTCGAAAGCGGCCTGCGCCTGATGGAGGCGCAGCAGCAGCTTGCCGCGCGCAGCCTGGTCAACCTGATCGCCATGATCTCGACGACCTCGACCCGCATGGCGTCGGAGACCGGCGACTTCACGCGCGAGGCGCTCGACCTGATGAACGAGGCGGCCGTCCGCCACGACCCGGCCAGCCTGGCCGAAATCCAGCAGAGATGGTCGGCCCTGTGCCTGAAATACGGCCAGACCCAGACCCGCGCCGCCATGAGCTTTGTCGAACATTGCGGGCAGCAGGCGCTCAATGTCGCCGCCCGCGCCGGCCTCCCCCCCGAAGACGCACAAGGATAAGACTATGAACACGCTTAAAGGCAGGACCGCCCTGGTCACCGGTTCGACCAGCGGCATCGGCATGTCTATCGCCAAGGCACTGGCTGCCGAAGGCGCCAACATCTGCCTCAACGGCTTCGGCGACGCCGCGGCGATCGAAGCTGAACGCGCCGGCATGGCGTCGGCCTACGGCGTCACCGTCACCTATGACGGCGCCGACATGACCAGGGCCGACCAGATCGCGGCCATGTTTGAGAAACTGGGCGGCGTCGACATCCTGGTCAACAATGCCGGCATCCAGCACGTCTCGCCGATCGAGGACTTTCCGCCGGAAAAATGGGACGCCATCATCGGCCTCAACCTGACCGCGTCGTTTCACACCACGCGCCTGGCCTTCCCCGGCATGAAGGCGAAAAAGTGGGGCCGCATCGTCAATATCGCCTCCGCCCACGCCCTGGTCGCCTCGCCGTTCAAGTCGGCCTATGTTGCCGCCAAGCACGGCCTCCTCGGTTTCACCCGCACCATCGCCCTCGAAGGCGCGGAGTTCGGCATCACCGCCAACGCCATCTGCCCGGGCTACGTCAGGACGCCGCTGGTCGAGAAACAGATCCCCGACACCGCCAAGGCGCGCGGCATGACCGAGGAACAGGTCATCCGCGACGTCATCCTGGCCGCCCAGCCGACCAAGCAGTTCGTCACGGTCGAGGAGGTGGCGGCCCTGGCGGTCTTCCTGTGCACGGACGCGGCCCGGTCGATCAACGGCGCGCCCCTGTCTGTCGACGGCGGCTGGACGGCGGCATGATTACGCCTTTTTTGCAAAAGCCCGACCCTAACCGCGCCGTTTACCGATAACAGCCGGGCGATAATCGCTGCGTTCTGAAGGAGAGACTCCATGCGCCGCGCCATACCCGCCCTTGTCGCCGTCACCGCCGCCCTGCTTTCCGCTGTCGCCTGCACCCAGCAGGGCGAGAAAAACGACGCGCGCTCGGAATTCGCCAGCCAGTTTCCATCATCCAGCGCCACCGATACCTTGTCAGCGACCGACGTGTCCGTCGACGCCAGCGATTCCCGGACCTCGGCCATGCTCAATTCATCGTCGTCCTGACTCCGCCCTTACGCGATTTTTATTTTTTTACGGGGTCAAAGGCAGGGCTTCCCTATTTCGGATCGGGTCAAACTTCCGTGCGCCGTTCGTGAACGTGCCTCCCCCAATTCGTGCCTCAGGTGAGAAGGACAACCCGATGATCAAGCTGAACTCCAAGATGCTGCCCCTGGCCGCCGCTGTCGCCATGTGCCTGGCCGCGGCCGCCTGCCAGAAGTCGACCGACACCTCGACGACAACCGACACCACGACCTCGGTGTCGACCGACACCGGCACGGCCATGTCGGACATGGGCATGTCGGATACCGGTGGCTCGGCCACCACGACGACCACGACGACGACCACCTCGTCCTCGATGTGATTCCAGCGGCCGATTTCGGCCGTTGGCGCGTGCGACGGCACGCCGCCGCCTTTGCGGCGAGCCATGCGGCGTTTGAGCTCAAAAATGAATATCAACGGTCATTCTTATGACCGTGATATGAGCTTCTCCCTGGGGGCGGACGTCCGCCCCGAAAACGAAGCCGGCGTCTCTCCGGGGCGCCGGCTTTTTTTGCGCCTTACTCGACCTCGGCCGCGACGCGGGCCAGGTTCTCGCGGGCGGCGTCCGCCGCGCGCTGGCGTTCCCACATCGAATGGTAAAGCCCGCCCTGGCGCATCAGCTCGGTATGGCGGCCGCGTTCGGCGACAACGCCGTCCTTGAGCACAAGGATTTCGTCAGCTCCGACCACGGTCGACAGACGGTGGGCAATGACCAGCGTGGTGCGGTTCTTCGACACGTCATCGAGCGAGGCCTGGATTTCGCGCTCGGTATGGGTGTCGAGCGCCGAGGTCGCTTCGTCGAGGATAAGGATCGGCGGCGACTTCAGGAGCGTCCGCGCGATCGCCACGCGCTGCTTCTCGCCGCCCGACAGCTTCAGCCCGCGTTCGCCGACTTCGGTCTCGTAGCCCTTTGGCATGGTGGCGATGAAGCCGGCGATCTGGGCGCGTTCAGCCGCGTCCTCGATCTCGCCCGGCGACGCGCCGAACTTGCCGTAGCCGATGTTGTAGGCAACCGTGTCGTTGAACAGGACGGTGTCCTGCGGCACCATGCCGATGGCGCGGCGAAGCGATGCCTGGGTGACCTTGCGGATGTCCTGGCCGTCGATCTCGATGGCGCCCTGCTGGATGTCGTAGAAGCGGTAGAGCAGGCGCGAAATCGTCGACTTGCCGGCGCCCGACGGTCCGACGATGGCCACCGTCTTGCCGGCCGGAACCTCGAACGACACGCCCTTCAGGATCTGGCGGTCGGGATCGTAGGCGAAGTGGACATCCTTGAAGGTGACCTTGCCGTTCGGAACGGAAAGCTCGTAGGCGTCGGCGGCGTCGTTGACCTCCTGCGGTTCGTCGAGCAGCTTGAACATGGCGTCCATGTCGATCAGGCCGACGCTGATTTCGCGATAGAGCGTGCCGATGAAGTTGAGCGGAATGCTGAGCTGCAACATGTAGATGTTGATCATCATCAGGTCGCCGAAGGTCTTGGTGCGGTGGACGACCTCCCAGCCGGAAATGGCCAGCACGATGCAAAAGCCGGCGCCGAAGATCAGCGCCTGGCCGATATTGAGCCAGGCCAGCGACATGTAGGTCTTGATGGCCGCGACCTCGTACTTGCCGGTGGCGCGGTAGTAGCGGTCGGATTCGAGCTGCTCGTTGCCGAAGTACTTGACGGTCTCGAAGTTGAGCAGGCTGTCGACCGCCTTCGACATGGCGTCGGAATCGGCGTCGTTCATGTCCTTGCGGATGGCGATGCGCCAGTTCGACGCCACGATCGAGAACCAGACATAGACCACCACCGTCACCACGACGATGGCAAGGTACATGAGGCTGAACTGCTGGGTGATGATGCCGCCGGTGAGAACGAACTCGATGACGGTCGGTATGCCGACCATCATGGTCAGGCGGATGATGGTCTCGATGCCCGACTTGCCGCGTTCGATGACGCGCGACAGCCCGCCGGTGCGCCGCTGCAGGTGGAACCTGAGCGACAGGTTATGCAGGTGGACGAAGGCGCGGTTGGCCAGACCGCGCACCGCGTGCTGCCCGACCGCGGCGGTCAGGGCGTCGCGGACATTGTTGAGGATCTGCGCCAGAATCCGCGAAATCCCATAGGCGGCGATCAGGATGATCGGCAGCGAGACCAGCACCGTCATCCACGTGGCGTGCTGCAGGGCCGGAACCTGGGCGGCGAAGGCGTTGGTCGCCCACTTCATCAGCAGGGGCGTCAGGACGGTGACGATCTTGCCGAGGACCATGGCCACCACCGCCCACACGACCTGGAACTTCAGGTCGAGGCGATCCTTGGGCCAGAGATAGGGGGTGAGGAAGGCGAGGGTCTCGGTGAACTTGGAATTCGGCTTAGGTAGCGGCTTCGGGGGGAGGGGCGCGGGACTGGCGGACATCGGGACTCGCGATCAACTGTGCGTGAGAAGGCCCCTATATAGGGGCCTGCCCCGTCCGCGCCAATCGCTCCGAGGTCTTTTTGTCAGCTTTGTGGCGCGATCTGGCGCAAATAGTCGGCCACGGCAGCCCGGCCACCGTGTTCCGCCCAGCCAAGCGCCGTACCGTCCCACATCGTGTCGCGGATATCCGTGCGCGCGCCATGCTCGACCAGCAGCCGGACGGCGTCGAGGTGACCGGCGAGAGCCGCCTGGTGCAGGGGCGTCGAATGACCGTGGAAACGCTTCGGGTTGAAACGGTTCGGGTCTTCGCCGGCGTCGAGCAGCCGTTGCAGGATGGCGGTCCGGCCGTGCACGGCGGCCAGGACCAGGGCTTCGTGGCGCGCCTCGGGCGTGGCGGAGGGCAGCAGGCGGTCGAAATCGTCAAGCCGGCCTAAGCCGGCGGCGACCTGCAGATTGACGCCCGCGCCGCGCCGGACCAGGACTTCGGCGGTGTCGCCGTAACTGAAAGCCAGCGCCGTAACGGCCGCCGATTCGTTCTTCTCGCCCTTCATCTCCGCGCCGTAGTCGATGAGCAGTTCGGCCAGCTCACCCTGCAGTCCAGCCTTGTGCGGATGGAGGCTGGAGACCAGCAGGCCAAGGGCCGCGCATTCCGCCCCATAGGCGAAGGCGGCGGCGTTGGGATCGGCCCCGGCGTCCAGAAGCAGACGGGCGATGGCGACGGCGTTGGCCGGAGTCTGCTGGCGCTCGCCCTCGACGCCGTTGGCGGCGACATAGTGCAGCAGCGTACCGTGATGTTCGCGCCGGGAATGGGTGCGGGCAAGGCCGGGATGCGCCGCCAGCAGCGCCTTCAGCCCGGTTTCATCGCCGGCAATGACGGCCTCGACGGCGGCTTCGAAGGGATCGGACATGACACGAGCTTAAATCAGGACGTCGCCTTTGACCATTATCACGTCTCCCCTTTCAAGGGGAGAAGGTGGGTCTAGTCGCAGCCAAGGACGGCGCAGGCGTCGCCGTCCTTGGCAGCCGGCCCGGCGGCCTGGATCGCCTGCAGGAAGGCCGCCACCGGCTGGGCGCCCGACACGGCGTACTTGCGGTCGATGACGAAGAACGGCACGCCCTGAACATTGAGGCTCGCCGCGAAGCGCTGGTCGGTGTCGACCTCCGCCGCGAAGACGTCGGACGCCAGCATATCCGAGATGGCGGCGCGGTCGAGGCCGATCTCCTCGCCGAGGTCGATCAGGCTGTCGCGATCCAGCACGTCGCTATGTTCGGTGAAATAGGCGCGATAGAGCCTTTCGAGCATGGCGGCTTCAAGCCCCTGCGTTGCCGCGAACTTGATCAGCCGGTGGCCGTCGAGCGTGTCGCCGATGCGCGTGCCGCCGAGGCGGAAATCAAGCCCCGCCTGTGCCGCCATGTCGGTGATGCGCATCTGCTGGGCCGCCGCCGCCGCGCCGGTCAGGCCGTATTTCCGTGCCAGCATGTCGTCGACAAGCATCGGCGGCTGGCCGGGCTGGAGACGGAAGGCCTTGTGATGGATGTCCGCCGCCACACCCGCCTGCCCGAGCGCGGCGTCGAGATTGGCCTTGCCGATATAGCAGAAGGGACAAACGATGTCGGACCAGATATCGATCTGCATGATGGAACGCCTTTATCCGTATGTAGGACGGTTACGGTTATGGTCAAGCCGCAGGCTGATGACACCGGTGTCTTATTGTGATATCAGGCGTCATGATCCGCGCCCTCATGGCCTCCGTCGCCCTGTTCATAGCCGTGCCCGCCATGGCCATGCCGGCCATCCGCGTCATCCTGGTCGGCGATTCGACCCAGGCTCACGGCAGCGGCTATGGCGACGCCCTGTGCGCGCGTTTTAACGCCGACGTCACCTGCGTCAACGCGGCGCGCGGCGGGCGCAGTTCCATGAGCTATCGCGGCGACGGCCTGTGGGACCAGGTGACGGCGCAGCTCGACGACCGGGCCGGGTTCAGCGCCACCTATGTGCTGATCCAGTTCGGCCACAACGACCAGCCGGGCAAGCCGGGCCGCTCGACCGACCTGGCCACCGAATTCCCGGCCAACATGGCGCGCTATGTCGCCGAGGCGCGGGCGCACGGCGCGATTCCGGTGCTGATCACGCCGCTGTCGCGGCGGCAATTCACCGGTTTCCACCTGCGCGGCGACCTTGCGCCGTGGGCCGAGGCGACGCGCCGGGTGGCGGCCGATACGCGGACGCCGCTGATCGATCTCTACGCCGATTCCACGGCGGCGCTGGAGGCGATGGGGCCGGTCGCGGCCAACACCCTGGCCGAAACCGCGCCGCCGCAGGCCGTGCTCGACACGGCGGCTTCGGGCACTTCGGTCGAAGCGCCCAAGACCGAGGTCGTGGTCGCGCCGGGGCAGGAAAAACCGCCGGTCTTCGACTATACCCATCTCGGCCCGAGAGGCGCCGAGCTGTTCAGCGGCATGGTGGCCAGGGATCTGGCGACAGCCGTGCCGGATCTGGCGGTCCATCTTAAACCTTAGGCCGGCTCGTCTCGCAGGCGGTCCCACCACGAGAACTTCATCACCACCATGCAGGCCACGCCGATGCCGGCGCAGATCAGGAATTTCTGCTGCTCGTGGATGATGAGGAAGATGGCGGCGGCGGTCAGAACCGTCTGCCACGTCGTGCCGACGATGACATTGAATATGTCGATCCAGACGTCGCGATTGGCTTTCGCATCCGGTTCATCCTCGCGCAGCGCCGTCAGTACCGGCCCCCACAGCCCCCACGGCCGCGTCTTCCTGTAGAACGCCTTGAGCGTCTCCATGTCGGTCGCCGGGGTCAGGTACGAGCCCAGCACCGCCACGATGAGGCAGGCGGCGAACAGCCACGGGAAGGCAACCAGAGGGTCGAGCGTGACGCCGGTGATCGACGCCGGCAGGGCCATGTAGAGCGCCGCGCCCACCCCCAGCGCCATGCTGGCGGCATAGCCCGCGCCGTTGAGCCGCCACCAGAACCACTTGACGACATTGGCGACCGTATAGCCGCCGCCGAGGCCCGCCGCGATCCAGCCGATGGCGTCGTTGATCGAGGTCAGCCGCCACCCCACCGCCAATGCCGCGACCGCGAACACCGCCGACACGACATAGCTCAGCCGGACATAGGTCTTCTCGGGCGCGTCGGGATTGACGTACTTCTTGTAGAGGTCGTTGACGACATAGGCCGGCGCGGCATTGAGCGAGGCCGAATAGGTCGCCATGAACGCCGCCAGCATGCCGGCCAGCGCCAGGCCGAGCAGGCCCGGCGGCATGTAGTTGTGGATGACCCACGGCAGGATGGCGTCGAAGTCGCCGGTGAACGGCTTGCCGGGATTGGCCGCCTCGAACGCCACCTTCAGGTGCGTCCACGCCGGTCCGATGAAGACCACGGCCAGCACGGCCATGCCGGCGATCATCAGGTAGCGCGGGAACAGCAGCACGATGTTGACGAAGCCCGAGATCTTGGCGGCCTCGGTCGGCGACCGCGCCGACAGCAGGCGTTGCATGTCGTAGTTCGGCGCCGGCCCGGCCAGGGCCTTGAGCACGCCCTGGAAGGTCATGAGCAGCATGAAGGTGGCGAATTCGCCGTGGCCCTCGGCCTTGATGGTGGCCGCCGCCGACTCGCCGATGACCCGGTTGTCGGGTGAGGCGTGGGCGGCGACGCCCTGCCAGTCGAGGCCGAGCTCCTTGCCGAACAGCAGCTCGTTCCAGCCGTGCGGCACGGCGGCCTTGATCTGCTCGGGCGTGACCAGGGTAAAGGCGATCCAGCCGATGGCGATGCAGACCACAAGCTTGATGAAGAACTGCAGCACCTCGGTCATCACCACCGAATACATGCCGCCCTTGACCGAATAGACGGTGGTCAGGGCCACCACGATCACGCCGTAGAGCCTGGCGTTGAGCACCGGATCGGACGACAGGCGCCACGGGATGAACTCGGCCGCCAGCTTGCCGATGCCGAAATAGCCGTAGGCCAGCATGCCGACGACGTTGATCAAGGCGAAGATGACATTGATCAGGTGCGACGCCCGAGCGCCCAAACCGTCGCCGAAGCGGAAGGTGATCCATTCGGCGCCGGTAAGCCTCCCGGAGCGCCGCAGCCACACGGCCAGGAAGGCCATCAGGAAGATCTGGTTGAACACCGGCCACAGCCACGGGATGAACACCGACTTCATGCCATAGACGACCAGCAGGCCGACCATCCACATGGTGCCGGAAACGTCGAACATGCCCGATGCATTGGAAAGTCCGAGCACGTACCACGGCAGCTTGTTGCCGGCCAAAAAGTAGTTTGCCATCGAACCCGACGACAGCTTCGACACCCAGAAACCGAGTCCAAGCGTGAGTACGATATAACCGGCCACGATCGCCAGATCGAGTGCGGATAGTGACATGTCTCTTCCCCTCCCTTGCGGGTTTTGTTCTTATTTTCCTTCCCCGTTTACGGGGAAGGTGGCATCGAGCTCTTGCGAGATGACGGAAGGGGGAAGACCACCGCCAGTTTCCCCCTCCCACCGCTTCGCGGTCCCCCCTCCCCGTAAACGGGGAGGGAAAAGTAATCGTCAGACCCGGAGCCTTCTCTCCAACTCTAACATGGCGCGGCCGTTATGGTACGGACATTTCCACGGCCCGGCCGTGTAGACCGGCGGCCGGTCGGCGTTCCTGGCGTACCATGTCCATTCGCTGTCACAGTCGCGATACTCGGCCTTGATATGCGCCCACAGCCGCTCGGCCGCGTCGAGAAACCCAGCCTCGCCGGTCATCTGCCAGGCATTGACGAAACCGACCATGCCCTCGGCCTGGCCCCACCATTCGCCGTCCTCGTCGATATGCCCGTCGAAGCCGCGCTCATAGCCCAGCCCGCCGCGCGCATTGACGCCTTCCTCCAGCGTCGACCGCGCCAGGGCCAGAACCGGCGGCCGCGCGCGAGCGATCAGGTCCGCGTCGCCCAGCGCCCCGGCCGCTTCCCACAGCAGCCAGCTTGCCTCGATGTCATGGCCGAAGGAGACGGATTGCGTCCTGTCGCTCCAGTCCATGTCGAAGAACAGCTTGAGATGCGGCCCGGTGGCAAAGTGCTCCAGAAAAATGATGAGCGCCCTTTCAAGTGCCGCGCGCGTGGCGGCGTCCGGCGCGACCTGGTGCAGGCGGGTATAGGCCTCCAGGACATGCAGGTGCGTGTTCATCGTCTTGGGCGCGTCGAGGTCCTTGTCGGACAGGCGCTGATCCCCGCCTATGGCTTCGACGTAGCCGCCGTGTCCGGGCTCCCAGAACCGCGTCTCGATCAGGCCTTGCAGGTCGCGCGCCAGGGCCAGCGCTTCCGCATAGCCCGTCAGGGCGTGATATTCCGCAAAGGCATAGACGGCAAAAGCCTGGGCATAACCCTGCAGCTTGCCGTCGACCACATTGCCGCGGGCATCCAGCATCCACACCACGCCGCCGCCCGGCGCGATGAAATGCCGGCGGATATAGTCCGCCGCCCGTCGCGCCAGACCGCGCTCGCCGGCCGCGCTGAAATACCACAAGAGGCGCGTATAGAGGATGATGCTGCGATCCGCCTCGGGCACGGCGCGCCCGTCCGAATCGATCTCGCCGTGGAACCCGTCCGCGCCGTCGGGCAGACATTCGACCCACCAGCGGCGGATCGCCTCGCCCTCGGCCCGCACCTCGTCAACAAAATTCACCGGCTGGATTCCAAAAACGCCCTGTTGCGTTCAATGAGGTCTATGCGCTGCTGCACACAGGCCGCCGAGGTCAGCGGATCGGGTGGCGTGTTGCGGCAATAGTCGACCAGCTGCGCCACGCTCGAGGTCGCCACATGCAGGCGCGTATCCGAAGAAGCGTAGTAGATGAACACCGGGCCGCCGTCCTCGATCCAGCCATTGGAAAACGCCACGTTCGACACGTCGCCGACACGTTCGTCAGCCTGGGGCGCGATGAAATGACCGCCCGGCGCGTGGGTCACCACCCACGGCCTGGCGAGGTCCGTCATGAACATGTAGAGGACATAGCGCAGCCCGGCCGCCGTATTGCGCACGCCGTGCGCCAGATGCAGCCACCCGTCGGCCGTCCTGATCGGCGCCGGGCCCTGGCCGTTCTTGACTTCCTTGATGGTATGGTAGGCCTTGTTGTCGACGATGACCTCGCTGTCGACCACGGCGTCGGCCATGTCGCGCGTCAGCCCCCAGCCGATGCCGCCACCCGAACCGACGCTGATGAAACCGTCTTGCGGCCGGGTATAGAGGCCGTACTGGCCGTCGACAAATTCCGGATGCAGCACGACATTGCGCTGCTGGCCGGAACGGGTCCTGAGGTCCGGCAGGCGTTCCCAATTTATCAGGTCCTTGGTCCGCGCGATGCCGCATTGCGCCGTCGCCGCCGACAGGTCGTGCGGCAGGCTCATGTCCTTGCGCTCGGTGCAGAACAGGCCGTAGACCCAGCCGTCTTCGTGCGCGGTCAGGCGCATGTCGTAAACATTGGTGTCGGGCTCATCTGTCTGCGGCAGCACCACCGGCTTGTCCCAGAAGCGGAAATTGTCGACGCCATTGTCGCTGTCGGCGATGGCGAAGAACGACTTGCGGTCGTCGCCTTCCATGCGCACCACGACGAGATAGCGGCCCTGCCACTTGATGGCCCCGGCATTGAACGTGGCGTTGACGCCCAGGCGCTCCATCATGAACGGATTGGTCGCCGGATCGAGGTCGTAACGCCAGTCGAGCGGGGCATGCTGCGCTGTGATCACCGGGTTTTGCCAGCGCTGGTAAATGCCGTTGCCGCCCTCGGCCGGCGCATTGGCCCGCGTGACCAGCGCCTCGTAATCCGCCCGCAACCCGGCCAGGCGCGCTTTCGCATCCATGGTTTCGTCCCTTTTTCGGAATAACTAAATTTGATTTATTAAAACAGCAAGCGGGAAAGCAGGACCCCTCCACCATTTGCCATCCTTCGTGGCAAATGGTGGAGGGGTCCTGCTTTCCCTCACGGCAGCGACCACGCCAGAATCTGGCTGATCTGGCTGAGGCCGCGCCCGCTTTCCGCGCGCCAGGCATCGATCGCCGCCTGGATCGCCGCGAAGTCCTTTTTCGACGAGGGCTCACCCGTCACCACGCCGGCCTCGTTCAGCGCCTTGATCACCGCCGACGACAGGATCAGCGCGTCCTTGCCCATCCGCCGCATGACATATTGCCCGGTCTTGCCGCCCAGCCGCGACCCGCGCTCCTTCAACACCCGGCACAGCTCCATGTAGCGTTCCGCCGGCCAGCCAGCGAACCACTGCCCCGCCGAACCGGCCTCTTTCGCGATATCCGACAGGAACCTGGCGTTGCCGGCCACCGATTTCAGCTTATGTGCATTGGCGACAAGGCCCGGCGTCTTCAGCAGGTGGTCGAGGTCGTCATCCGACATGAACAGCCAGCGCGTGACGCTGAACCCCTCGAACGCCGCCTCGAACAGTGGCCAGCGCCTGTCGATCAGCTGCCACGAAAATCCCGACTGGAAGATCGCCCGGGTCATTTCCGACAGCCAGCGATCCTCAGGGATGGCCGCCAGCTGCTCCAGCGGCAGGGGCCTTATCAGCAAGGCTTCCATGGCCTCGGCTCCGCCCTTGCGTTCGGCCGCCCGCACCGTGATCTCGGCGAATGTGATCATGCCGTCGCTCCTGGCTTCACGAAATATTTTAACCCGGCGGCCCGGCTTCGGGCTTGCAAAAAGTTATGGTATAACATATTTCCGAGTCCGGTTCCCCCGCTGGACGAAATCTGACATGGCGCCGCCCAAATTGAAATGGCTGGATATCGCTTCGATGGGCCTGTCGGGCCTGTGCGTCGTCCATTGCCTGGCCCTGCCGGTGCTGGCGGCCCTTGTGCCGTTCCTGAGTGTCTTTACCGACAACAGCTGGGTCCATCCGCTCATTTTCGTTGTCGCGGCGCCCCTGAGCGTCCTGGCGGTCGCCACGTCGAACGCCTGGAAAAAGTGGCAGGTGTCGCTGCCCATCGCCGGCGGCCTGATCCTGCTGGCCCTGGCCGCCTTTGTGCCGGCCTTTGCCGACCTGGACACGGTGGTGACGGTGACCGGCGCGCTGATGATCGCCGCAGCGCATCTGATGAACTATCTCGGCCACCGCCTGCTGCATCTCAATGCCGCCACTTGCGGCCAGTGCGCCACCGGGGATTGACCGCCCGCCGCCCGTGGTTAGGATGACCCGCAAATCAGGGAAATCCATGTCCGACACTGTCATCCGTTCCCGGCCGTTCACCCTGACCATGCGCGACTATCTCATGGTCTATACCGGCGCCTATCTGCGCCTTTTCATCACCTGGCCGTCCGCCGCGACCCTGCTGCCCGTCGTCCTCGGGCCGGCGGCGGTGCTGGCCTGGATCATGACGCGCGAGGGCCGGATTCTCGACGCGGTCATAAGCGTTTCCTGCATAGTTTTGATGTGGGCCGTGGTTATTCCCGGCTTCGGCCTGTGGCGGACCTGGGCCGGCACCCGCGCCAACAAGACCCTGCAGGGATCGCGCGTCGCCACCCTGACCGACCAGCAGTTCAGTCTCGAGGGCGAAGCCTTCAGCACCCACCAGGCCTGGGGCAATTTCAACGGCGTCGTCGAGACGAAGGACAAAATCCTCCTCCGGCTCAGGGCCGGCCTCTATCATGTCGTGCCGGTATCCGCCTTCGACGACGATGCCGCCCGCCACGCCTTCGTCGCCGCGGCCCGGCAGCACATCAGGAACGCCGGCGACAAGACGGTGGGCCAGTTCTATGGCCCCGTCGAAGCCGAAGCCAGGCCGGAACCCGCCGCCGGCGACATCGTGTCGCCTCCATTCCGGCTGACCTTCGGCGTCTACAGCCCCTACTTCCTGCTTCTCGTGGCGCGCGCGATACTGCGGGGACCCACCCTGCTCATCCTTGCCGTGAGCTTTGTAGGCCTGCCCGCCTGGTTTCATCGCGACCGGCTGGCCGCCGGCGACTGGAGTGTGCTGACCTCATCCGTGGTGGTCGCGATCGCCTTCATCCTGATCCTGCCCTTCGCCATGTTGCTGTATTCATGGCTGAGGACAAAAAAGACAACCCGTGGCGTCGACCGCTATGTCAGCCTCAACCGCGAAACCGTGCGCGGTTGGGGCGCGGATCATGATGTCACGGTCGGATGGGGCGCCGTCCACAAGGTCGAGCGTCGCTTCGGGCTCCTCCTGCTGTGGATCGGCATGCGCGGCGCGCTGTTCGTGCCCGTTTCGGCGTTCGCGGACAAAGCCGGGGCCGAGGCGTTTTACCAGGCAGCGCTGAACGGCTGGCGGGCTGCGGCAAAATCGACCCTTGACGCCAAGGCTTGAGCCTCTAAGGAAGGCGCACTCGTTTCAATTGCGATGAGAGTTGCCTTCCCATGATCCGCCACATCGTCATGTTCAGCTGCAAGAAGGCGGAGGATCGCGACACCATCTATCGCGGCCTGTCGGTGCTGACCCAGATTCCGCACGCGGCGAAGCTGGAAGTCGCCTATAACGAAAAGATCGACCAGCTGGCCAATGACATCGACGTCATCGTCTATGCCGAGTTCGACAACCTGGCCGAATTCCGCGCCTACAAGGCCCATCCGCTGTACGAGGAATCGATCCGCCAGGTCCGTCACCTGCGCGACATCCGCGTCGCCGCCGACTATACGCTCGACAACGCCACCAGCGAGCTGGTGACGGCCTAATTGACCATGATCGAGCCCAGCAGCACGCGTGCGCCGGGCTTGCCCAGGACCTGGTTGGTCGCCGCCTGGAGCTGGGCCGCGACGTAGTCGGTGTCGACCAGCGAGCGCGAATTGATGTTGGCGGCGTAGGCCTGCAGCCGCGTGACATAGGCGTCCTGCAAACGCGGCTGGTAAAGCGCGATCTGCGCCGTCATCTTCGGATCGTCGGCATAGAGCCCGACCTCGACGCTCATCGTGCCATGGCGCACGGCGTTGACCTGGGTGAAGACGGTGATCGTCTGAAACTGCGTATAGTTGGCGCCGCCGCCCTTTTTCTTGTCGTCGCCGGCGAAAGCCATGCCCGGCGCGACGCCGGCAAGGGCGGTCAGGGCGAGGGCGGACAGAAGGGCGCGGCGGCTTTGCATGGCATGGTCATACGCCTTGCCGGTTAAGGGTGATTTAAGGGCCGCCCGGGCTTGAAGCGGTTCTGCACCCTTTGGATTTGCTTATTGGCTGACACATTTTGGCAGAGAGCCAAAAACGTGTCTCAGCCTTTTGTATGGTTCAGGGCCGAAGGCCCGTAAAACCGCGCAAAAGGAAAACATGCAAAACTGTCGCGCCGGGCCGTCCCAAGCAGACAGTTTTTCAATGTCTTCAACGTGAAAAATACACTGAGGCGAAAGCCGGAGGAATTTTTCACGATCAGCTAACCATGCCCTGCCGCCATTTGATTAAGGGCTTGGCGCTAGTCTCTTCGGGCACGCACGACCCTTCCCCTTGGGAGCCCATGCCGCACACCAGGCCCGACTCCAGACCGCGCAAGATGACCGGCGCCGACCTCGACCTGCTGGTGGTCGAGGACAATGCCGGCGCCTGCCGCATCGTGGTCGAACTCCTGCGTGGCGCGGGCTTTTCCGGCATCGCCGTCGCCCACAGCGCCGAGGCCGCCATCGGCCATATGCGCCAGGCGAAGCCCGACCTCCTGCTGCTCGACTGGAACCTGCCCGGCATGTCGGGCCTCGACCTTGTCCGACTTATCCGCGCTTCGGAAGCGCCACCGGACGCCGCCGCCGGCGATCCGCCCTTCGCCGAGCCGGACCTGCCGGTCGTCATGATCACCGGCCGCCAGCAGGCCGGCGATGTCGCCGCCGCCCGCGACGCCGGCGTCAGCGACTTCGTCGTCAAGCCATTCTCGACCGGCTCGCTGCTGCGGGCGCTGAACCGCGCCATGACCCGGAAAGCGCCGGTCCCGCCTCCATCCGTCACGGCGGAGCCGAACATGACGTCGCCGCCGCAACGCCGGCGCAAGACGGCGTCGCACTTTCCCGGCCTGCTGCAACGCGATACCGGCGACCTGATGCGGGCGGTGCGCGGCGAGCTTGTCGCCCTGCGCGCCCGCGTCCAGGCCGGCGGCCATGTCGACCCCACCGCCCTTGACGCCCTGAGCGCCCAGGTCAGCGCGGCCGGCGCCGCCTGCGGTTTTATCGCGGTAACTATACACTCTTTAAACGACTATGTGCGATCCTGCGCCATGGAGGGCGAGACAGGCGTGCTGGATCAGCATCTGGATGCCCTCATTCGTCTTTGTGACCGCGACGGGATCTTGTCATGAACGCCTTCGCCATGCTCGACAGCAAGTCGTCCGGCGTGCAGTCGAGCACCAACCGCGACGTCCGCAACCTGGCCAATCTCGGCGAGACGGCTTCGACCAGCCGCGTCCTCAACCTGTCGCAGATCTACCTGACCTCGTCGCGCGACAAGGACTACCAGTTGCGGCCCTTCTTCCGCGACTCGCAGATGAACAAGGCGATCCTGGTCAAGCACACCCTGCGCGCCAACGAACGCGACCTGTTCTCGCACAACCGGCGCACGGCGACCAAGATCATCCTGCCGTTCGATCCGCTCGACCTGAAGCTTGGCGGCCGCTCGATCTTCGTCAACCAGATGGGATTCGACCGCTTCTGCCGCGCCTATTTCAACGCTGACGACACCTCTACCAGCAGCGATGTCGAAATTCTGCGCCTGCTCGATGGCCTGCCGTCGCTCGATCCCTTCCTGGTGCGCGAGCACCTGTCGCGCAACGGCTACCGCCCCGGCGCCTGTTATCTCAAGATTTCGCCCTTCGATGTCCAGCGCATGATCGGCTTCACCAACGCCGAGATCGAGCGCCTTGTGACCACCGCATTCGGCAGCGACGTCATCGGCGGCGGCGTCAAGCTGGCCGGCAAGATCCTGGCCAACGAACTCGACAAGGAGCTGTGGCCGCTCAAGACGACGCTGCGCATGACCGACGAGGAGTTCTCCGACGGCATCTTCTCGTGGCGCGGCTTCCTGTACTTCAAGTGGCGCCACATCGAGCTGCAGGACGAGATGCGCAAGGTGCTCGAAGGCCTCGCGACCTATCAGCCGATCGGCTCGGCCGACGAGGCCATGCGCGAATACCTGCGCGAGGCCCGCCCGCGCCTGGCGCGCAAGATCGTGGCGGCCATCTCCAATGTCGGCCGCAACCTCAATGTCTACGACCAGGCCTATCACGCGCTTACCGAAGGCGGCAATCCGGGGCCGTTCCGCCGCTTTCTCATCGATGGACCGGGCCTGTTCTTCGAACTCGGCGAGAACCTCGGCATTCTCAGCCACATCGGCTCGTTCTGGTCCTACCGCATGGGCCAGTCGATGATGAGCCAGCGCCTGACGCCGACCGAATACTGCGACATCCTGATGGACTTCGAGGATTCGCTGACCGTCGTCGCCCGCTACAACGGCGAAGAATAAGTACTCGACTTCATGGGGTCCGCATGGCGGAGTTGCGCGTTTCGGGCTCGGTCGGCGAAAGCCATTTCACCACCGCCCGCGAGATCAGGAACCTGGAACACCTGAACCGGTCGGCGCAGTCGAACCGGGTGATGCACCTCGCCAAACTCTACGTCGAATCGCGCGAGATCGAGGCCCATGCCGAACATCCCCTGTTCGAGAATTCCGGCCTCAACCGCGCCATCATCCTCAAGCACGTCCTGCGCGTCGATGAACGCCATCTGTTCGGCTACGGCCGCCAGAACGTCACCAAGATCATCCTGCCCTACGATCCCTACGACCTCAGGCTCGGCGGCCGTTCGATCTTCGTCGGCCAGCGCGGCTACGACACCCTGATGCACAGCTATCTCGGCATCGACGACCTGGGCCGCAACCGCGACGCCCGAATCCTGCGCATCCTCGACGGCCTGCCCTCGCTCGACCCGTTCCTGGTGCGCGAGCACCTGCTGCGCATCGACGTCCGCCCGGCCGGGCTCTATTTCCAGATCGCCCGCGCCGACCTTGACGCCATGGCGTCCTATACCGCCGGCCTGGTCCACGACCTGGTCGCCGCTGCGCTCGGCGAGACGCGCCGCGGCGTCGCCGAACGGCTGGGCGAGAAAATCCTCTCCGACCGCCTCGACCAGGAACTGCTGCCGCTGCGCGATGCGCTGGGCATGACGCCGTCGGCCTTCCACGAAGGCGTCATGTGCTGGCGCGGCTTCCTCTATTACAAATGGTGCTTCGTCGAGTTGCAGGGCGGGCTGCGTGAGCTGCTGTCGGGCCTGTCGGGCTACCGCGCCAACGTCACCCACGACACCCTGCTGGCCAACTACCTGCGCCGGGCGCGGCCGCGCATCGCCCGGGCCGCCGTCAAGACGCTGCAGGACATCGGCCGGACGCTGGAGTCCTATGACGACGTCTATGCCGCCCTGGCCCGCGACCGCAATCCCGAACCTTTCCGCCATTTCCTGCTGCATGGCGCGCCCCTGTTCCTCGAACTGGGCGAGAAGATCGGCGTGCTGAACCACATGGTGTCGTTCTGGCGCTTCCGCATGGGGCGGGCGCTCGACAGCCGCCGCGCGCTTGAGGCGATCGAGTTCGCCGACATCCTGGTCGATTTCGAGGCCAGCCTGTCCAGCGCCTTCGACGACGGGCCGAGGCACCACGACGCCGAGGACGGCGACCGCCCCGCCGCTTAATCCATCAATTTTTCGGCCATGTAGGTGTACTCGATCGCATAGCGGCGGGCGCGTTCCTTGAGATTGGCGGCGGCGGCGTGACCGCCCTCGGTGTTCTCATAGTAGTAGAACGGCAGGCCCATGTCCTCGAACAGCGCCGCCATCTTGCGCGCGTGCACCGGCCCGACGCGGTCGTCCTTGGTCGAGGTCTCGAACAGCGGCTCGGGGTAGGCGACGCCCGCCTTGACGTTGTGATAGGGCGAGATCGAGCGCAGGAAGGCGCCTTCGACCGGGTCGTCGGGATTGCCGTATTCGCCCTGCCACGATGCGCCGGCCGACATGTGGGTGTAGTTGATCATGTCGAGCAGCGGCACCTGGACATTGACCGCGTTCCACAGGTCGGGACGCTCGGTCAGCTGCACGCCCATCAGCAGGCCGCCGTTCGAGCCGCCCATGATGCCCAGCCGGCGCGGCGAGGTGATCTTGCGCGCGATGATGTCCTCGGCCACGGCCTGGAAGTCGTCATAGATGTTCTGGCGCCTGGTCTTGAGGCCGGCGTCGTGCCACTTCGGCCCGAACTCGCCGCCGCCGCGGATATTGGCCAGCACATAGGCGCCGCCCTTTTCCAGCCACAGCTTGCCGAGGCTGGCCGAATAGGACGGCAGCATGGAGATTTCAAAACCGCCATAGGCGTATTCGATGGTCGGCGTCGAGCCGTCGAGCGGAATGTCCTTCTTGGCCACAAGGAAGTACGGAATCCTGGTGCCGTCCTTCGATGTCGCCCAGAACTGCTGCACCTGCAAACCGGAGGCGTCGAAGCGTTCCGGGTTCGAGCGAATCTTCTCGACTGCGCCCGAGGCCGCGTCGACACGGTAGAGCGTCGACGGCTGCAGGAAGCCCTCGGACCAGACGAACATGTGGTCGCTCTGGTCGTCGGTCGAATCGACCGTCAGGGTCGAGTTCTGCGGCAGGTCGAGCGTCTTCGACGACCAGCCGCCCTTGCCGTTATAGGCAAAGCTCCGGACCTCGCCGGTGACGTTCGACAGGATCGACAGCACGATCCGGTTCCTGGTCTGCGAGACGCCTTCGACCGACTGGTGGTCGTCAGGCATGAACAGAAGGACGGGCTCGACATGGGCCGGATCCCTGAGCGCCGCCTTGAGGTCGAAGGCTATGACCGCGCCATTGTGGAACACGGTCCCCTTGGCCGACGTCCAGTCTTCCTTCAGCGAGAACACCGCCTGGCCCGCGGCATAGGCGTTGAAGTCCGACGACTGCGGCAGCGGCAGGGTGACCGCCTGGCCGTCGACATAGAAGCCGCGCTCGGTATGGAAGAAGTCGATGCCGCGATAGCTGGTGTCCATGACATAATTGCCGTCGATGTCGCGCAAGGTCCCGCGCCCGGCCGACACGTCGGCGGGATCGCCGCGGAAGACTTCGACGGCCTCATCGAGCGGCTGCCCGCGCTTCAGCTTCTTGGTGACATAGGCATAGCCCGACGCCGTGACCTGGCCCGGCTCCCACTCGCGCGTGACGTAGATGGTGTCTTTGTCGACCCACGAGGCATTCTGCTTGCCCGCCGGCAGGTCGAATCCGCCCTTGACGAACGACTTGGTCCTGACGTCGAATTCGCGGATGACTTCGGCGTCGAGGCCGCCGTCGGACAGGACCAGAAGGCAGGTATTATAATCCGGCGGCAGGCAGTCCGAGCCCTTGTAGACCCAGTTCTTGCCCTCCGCCTTCGACAGGGCGTCGACATCGAGGATGACATCCCAGTCGGGCTTGCCGGCCTTGTATCTGGCCCAGGTGGTGCGCCGCCAGATGCCCTGAACATGGTCGGCGTCCTGCCAGAAATTATCGACCATGCCGTTGTGCGCGAAGGCCGGCGCCGGGATGCGGTCGGTGGCTTGCAATATGGTCAGCATGTCGTCCTGGAACTGGGCGAAACGCGGGTCCTTCGACAGCCGGTCGAGCGTCGACTGGTTGTGCGCATTGACCCAGGCCATGGCCCGGCCGCCGTTGATATCGCTGAGATAATCGCGCGGATCGGGGCTGCCGGCAGGGGCAGTGTTGGGATTGGAGTCGACCGGCTTGGCGACGGTGGTTGCGGTCATTTGCGCCTGGACGAAGGAAGGGCAGGTGGCGGCGATCAAGCCGATCGCCGTGGCGACGGTCAGGGTCTTGAGGAACGGACGGGACATGGGTGCTGGCGTCTCCGGATAAGCGCTTACGGCCCGCCCCCCAAACCCAGGCGCGGCCAGACAAGCTGACAATCTCAGACGAAACTAACGCACTTTACCCACGGCGCAACATTACAAAATATTCAGGATTAACGACTTATCCCCGCTGTAAGTGAGCAAGAAACCCCTCCACCACAGCTCTGAAGACGCGCGGTGGTGGTGGGGTTTCCTGCTTTCTTCAGCCAACTTATCCCCGCCCTTGAAAACC
>CAYYTA010000040.1:0-36159 GCA_964474575.1 uncultured Caulobacteraceae bacterium
AATGAAAAGCCAAGCCCGTCCTGCCTCCCCTGGTGGATCGTCAGAAAACCGCCGCCGTGAAGACAAAAGGCTTAACCACGAAAAACACGAACTTCATTTTCAGCACGACGGACCGGGCCCACGGCCACGACGGTGATCGACGCGCGAAGCGCGTCCATATTCAAACACGTTCGCGCGACAGCATCCAGCAAACGCAGACATTTCGTGTTTTTCGTGGTGAAACCTTACCGAAGACGCCCCAGCCGCCAGGCTGAGCCAATAATCCCCGCCAAAACCGGGGATAATTATCACCTGGCCCCGATCACGCCTCCTCTTCCTCGCTGCGGATAAACCTTCAGGCCTTCGGCGTCACCCGCACCATGACCACGGCGTGACCCGGCACCGTCGCCGAATAGCTGCCCTTGACGGCCTTGCTGACGGCTTTCGACCATAGATCCTTCACGTCGGCCTTCTCACCCGCCGCCATGCCCAGCGTCGACCAGTCGACGCTCATCGCATGCGCCGTGGTCGAGCGGTTGAGCAGGATCACCGCCCGGTCGCCGCCCGCCAGCGGCCGCACCCACACCTCGAAGTCGCCGTCCTTGACAACCCGCCTGCCCTCGACGCCGAGCGCATCCTGGTCGATGGCGATGACATCGCCATTGGTCAGGATATCGGCCGTATCCTTGCTCATGGTCGACAGGTCGTTGCCCGAGATCAGCGGCGCCGCCAGCATCGCCCACAGCGAAAAGTGCGCCCGGTATTCATCGCCCGTCATGCCGCCATTGCCGACCTCGAGCATGTCCGGGTCGTTCCAGTGGTTCGGCCCGGCGAAACTGTCCAGACCGACATTCATGTCGACGATATCCATCACCCCGTGCTCCCACGGCTTCGAGACGTCGTTCTTGACCCAGGCGTCGCTGATGTCGCCGGTCGTGCGCCACATGTGACCGACATCGGCCGCCCAAAGCCACGGCCTGGCCGTGCCCCACTCGCACATCGAGAACAGGATGTCGTGGTGGTACGCCTGCCCCGCCTCTCGCAGCGCCCTCGCCATCAGCGCATAGGCCGCCTGGGCATCCGCCGTGCCGGTATTGCACCAGTCGTACTTGAGATAATCCACACCCCATTGCGCATAGGTCGCCGCGTCCTGGAACTCATGGCCCATGCTGCCCGGCCGGCCGCCGCACGTCTTCAGCCCCGCGTCGGAATAGATGCCGAACTTCAGCCCCTTGGAATGGATGTAGTCGGCCAGCGCCTTGATGCCGGACGGAAACTTGACGGGATCGGCGACGATCACGCCCTGGGCGTCGCGGCTGACCTGCCAGCAGTCGTCGATGACGATGTATTGGTACCCTGCGGCCTTCATGCCCGACGAGACCATGGCGTCGGCCTGGGCGCGGATCTTGCCCTCATCGATGCCGCAGTTGAAATGGTTCCAAGAATTCCAGCCCATCGGCGGCGTCGCCGCCAGCACCGGCTTGGCCAGGTCAATGGCGTTCTTGTCCTCGGCGTGCGCGACCGTCACAAGCCCCAGGACCGTGGCGAGCACGACCAGGCATAAACGCGAGGCGCGGAAAATCATATGTGTCATGCTGAACTCCCTGCTTGGCTTTTATGCGTGAAATAATAATACAATTATTCGCTTGGCAAGCCGAAATGCCTTGCCGCCCAATAAATATTTTGATTTGCATTAATCGCGAACCGAGGCTATTGTCTGCGTATTCGCCTGTGTCTCCCAATGCCGGCGGATGAGAAGATATCTGTTTATCCGCGCGCTGTTCGGGATGCCGTCACCGTCCTCGCCGCGCGGTCTATAGTCCTCCATTGGTTACTGCCCCGGTCCCGCCTCGGACCGGGGTTTATTTTTGCCGCAGGAGGTTGCCGCCAGCCCCGCCGCCCTCTAAACCTGCCTGTCCAGGCTCGTCCGGAGGTTCCTTTGTTGCACAAGCGCGTCCGCAAGGCGGTCATTCCCGTTGCCGGTCTCGGCACCCGCGTTCTGCCCGGCACCAAGGTCGTGCCCAAGGAACTGCTCAACGTCGTCGACCGCCCGATCCTCAGCTATATCGTCGCCGAAGCGCGCGAAGCAGGCATCGAGCACATCGTCTTCGTCACCGGCCGCGGCAAGGCGGCGATCGAGGACTATTTCGACCACCATGTGGAGCTCGAAGCCCAACTGGCCGCCAAGAAGAAGACCGCCCTCCTCGACGACCTGCTGAACGACCTGCCACGCGCCGGCGAGATGAGTTTCGTGCGCCAGATGCAGCCGCTCGGCCTCGGCCACGCCGTCAACTGCGCCCGCGACATCATCGGCAACGAGCCTTTCGCCGTCATCCTGCCCGACATGGTCATGGACGCCGAGGTCGCTGCCCTCAAGCAGGCGATCGATGCCTATGACGGCGTCGGCGGCAACATCATCGTCGTGGAACCCGTGCCGCACGACCAGACCCACCAGTACGGCGTCGTGGCGCTGGAACGCCACGAAGGCCGCCTCAACCGCATGTCGGGCATGGTCGAGAAGCCGCCGCAAGGCACCGCGCCGTCGAACCTGATCGTGTCGGGCCGCTATATACTGCAGCCGGAAATCTTCGAGCTGCTCGAAACCCAGACGCCTGGCGCCGGCGGCGAAATCCAGCTCACCGACGCCATGCGCCGCCTGCAGGACACTCAGCCTTTCCACGCGCTGGAATATGACGGAGTCACATACGACTGCGGCGACAAGATCGGGCTCTTGCGCGCCAATGTCGCCCTGGCGTTGAAGCGCGCCGACCTTGGTGAATCCGCCCGCGCCGCCGTGACGGCCTGTCTGGGCTGACCGCGTCATCGGCACATGTGATAAAGGACGATGCCGCTGGTCGTCGCCACATTGAGGCTGTCGAAGCCGCCACTCATGTCGATGCGCACGGTGGCGCAGGCATCCATGACCTCGGGCGCCAGTCCCGGCCCTTCGGCGCCGAAGAGAAAGGCCGAGCGCTCTTCGGGCCGGACTGCGTCGAGATCAATCCTCCCCGACGGCGAAAGGGCATAGGCTGCCAGCCCGTATGTCCGCAGCGCCCCGACCAGGTCGGTCACGCGAAAGTGCGGAACCTCGAACACGCCGCCGACGCTGACACGGATCGCCTTGCGGTACAGCGGATCGCAACAGTCGTCATCCAGCAGGACGGCGTCGACGCCGAAGGCGGCGGCATTGCGCATCAGTCCGCCCATGTTGTCGGTATTGGCGATCGCCGACAGCGCCAGCACACGCAGGCGCTTTCCGTTCGTCAAAACGCCGGTCAAATCCTGCGGTGGTGCATAGCCTCCCAACGCCAGGTAACCGCGGTGAATGGGAAAGCCGGCGACACCATCCATAGTCGCCTGCGTGACGACATAAACCGGCAAGTCATCGGCCAGCGCAGAAATATTTAAGTTTTTCAATCGCTCCGGCGTCGTTAGAACGCTTATTGTACGGCATGTCTTTGATCGAAACAGCCGTTCCAACACCACCTTCCCTTCGGCCATGAACAGGCCTTCGCGTCCGGTCAGGTCGCGATCCTTCACATCGCGATAAAGCCTCAGACGGTCGTCGTGGGCGTCAGGAATGGAGATGATATCGGCCATGGGTTGTCTTCGTCTGCCGCCTATGTCATATTGTGATCACAAATGCTCACGACTCCCTGCCGGTCCCACCGGTGACCTTTGGGCCTCATGCCAAAAAGTGCCGGAAACATTCCTAGGCACGTTTTGGATCCACATGAGGCGTCAAGAATGTCGCATTTTTTACAAATGCTCAGGCTGTGTCATGATCTCCAAAGCTTAATCCCCGGTGCCGATTCTCGTGTTTCCCTGAATCGGCGGAAGGCACGACCATGTCGCACGACAGCTATATGAAATCCAAGGCCAAGCGCCACAAGAAAAGCTTCTCCAAGCGCGGCGTCGACAATCTCGACGACGCCCGCGAATGGCTGGGCAGCCAGGGCATCGAGGAAATCGAGTGCCTCATCCCCGACCTCGCCGGGGTGGCGCGCGGCAAGATCATGCCGGCCAAGAAGTTCCTCAATTCACCCTACATGAACCTGCCGCTGGCCGTATTCTACCAGACCATCACCGGCGACTATCCCGACCTCGAAGGCGTCGTCGGCACGGTGCAATCCGACACCGACATCTTCCTGCGTCCCGATTTTCGCACCCTCGCCGCCGTGCCGTGGGCCCACGATCCGACCGCCCAGGTCATCCACGACGCCTGTCATCCCGACGGCCGCCCGGTCGAGGAAAGCCCGCGCCAGGTCCTGCGCCGCGTCCTCGGCTTCTATGAAGCCAAGGGCTGGAAGCCGGTCATCGCACCGGAACTGGAATTCTACCTCGTCGAAAAGAACATCGACCCCGACTATCCGTTGAAACCGCCGATCGGCCGTTCGGGCCGGCCCGAAACCGGCCGCCAGGGCTATTCGATCTCGGCGGTCAATGAGTTCGACGCCCTGTTCGAGGACATGTACGAATATTGCGAGAGTCAGGGCCTGGAAATCGACACCCTGATCCACGAATCCGGCGTGGCCCAGATGGAGATCAACCTGCGCCACGGCGATCCGCTCGAACTGGCCGACCAGGTGCTGATGTTCAAGCGCACCATCAAGGAAACGGCGCTGGAGCACGACATCTACGCCACGTTCATGGCCAAGCCCATGGCCAATGAGCCCGGCTCGGCCATGCACATCCACCAGTCGATCGTCGACGCAAAAACCGGCCGCAACCTGTTCTCCGACCCGAAGACCGGCGAGCCGACTCCAGCCTTTTTCGCCTTCATCGCCGGCCAGCAGAAGTACATGCCGGCCATCACCGCCCTGCTGGCGCCCTACGTCAATTCCTATCGCCGGTTGTCGCGCGGCTCGGGCGCGCCGGTCAATACCCAGTGGGGCTACGACAATCGCACGGCGGGCCTGCGCGTGCCGCCGGCCGATCCGGAAAACCGGCGGCTGGAAAACCGCATTCCGTCCTCCGACGCCAATCCGTACCTGGCCATTGCCGCGGTTCTGGCCTCGGGCTATCTCGGCATGATCGACAATCTGAAGCCGTCCGATCCGGTCGAGAACGACGCCTCGACCCTGCCGCAGGGCGACCTGCCCTATTCGCTGGTCCAGGCGATCATCAAGATGGAGCGCGCCCAGCCGATCATCGATCTGCTCGGCCCGCAGTTCTGCACCGCCTACACCCGCGTCAAGCTGTTCGAGTACGAGACCTTCATGCAGACGATCAGCCCGTGGGAACGCGAGTTCCTGCTGCTCAACGTATAGCCCTCATGGGGGAAACGGGTTTCCCCCATGTACCCCCTTCCAATGCGGAGAAAATTCCCTAGGGACGGCCCGTCGGGAATTTTCGCTTTTTGAGTTGCTTGATGAAGAACACCGGCCATCCGGATAGCTGGTACGCCGCCACCGCGCCGCAGATGCCGCGTCCTGCCCTTGAAGGCCGGATGCACGCCGATGTCGCCATCATCGGCGGCGGCTTCACCGGCCTCGGCGCGGCGCTGGAACTGGCGCGGCGAGGCGTGTCCGTGGCCCTGGTCGAAGGCGCGCAGATCGGCTCCGGCGCGTCGGGCCGCAACGGCGGCCAGGTCCATACCGGCCAGCGCCAGGATCCCGAAACCCTGGAAGCCCTGCTCGGCGCCGACGCCGCCCGCCAGCTCTGGGACATGTCCGAAGACGCCAAACGCAACCTGCATGATCTGATCGCGGGCGGCATCGACTGCGATTACCGACCCGGCCTGATCCATGCCTGGCACCGTCCCCATTTTGCGGCCGAGGATCGCGCCCACGCCGACTTCGTCGCCAGCCGCTACGGTTACGACGGCTATCGCATGATGGACAGGGCCGAGGTTGCCGCCGAGCTCGGCACCGGCGTCTATCACGGCGGTTCGTTCGACGCCGGCGGCGGCCATCTGCATCCGCTCAAGCTGGCGCTTGGCATGGCGCAGGCCGCTGAAAGCCACGGCGCGAAGCTTTATGAAAACAGCCGTGTCCGCCATATCGGCTCATGGAGGGACGGCCCGCGCCTCGAACTCGACAACGGCGCGGAACTGGCCTGCCACACCCTGCTGATCTGCGCCAACGGTTACGGCACCGGCCTCGACGACCGCGTCGATAGCCGGGTCATGCCGATCAACAATTTCATCCTGACCACGGAGCCGCTCGACGATCCGGCGATCCTGCCGCACGACCATGCCGCCGCCGACTCGCGTTTCGTTGTCAACTATTGGCGCAAGACGCCGGATAACCGCCTGCTGTTCGGCGGCGGTGAAAACTATGCCCCGTGGTTTCCCAAGGATATCAAGGCCTTCGTCCGCCGCAACATGCTCAAAATCTACCCCCGGCTTGAGCATGCGAAAATCAGCCATGCCTGGGGCGGGACGCTCGCCATCACGCTCAGCCGCGCGCCTTTTGTCCGCCGTCTCGACCGCCGGACCTTCGTCAGCGCCGGCTACAGCGGCCAGGGCGTGGTGCTGGCGCCCTGGTTCGGCAGGCTGCTGGCGAAAGCCGTCCTTGGCGACGAACGCGACATCGAATTGCTGGCGCAATTGCCGACCCCTGTCTTTTTTGGTGGACGGATGCTGCGCTGGCCGGCCCTGGTGGCGGGCCTCAGCTACTATGCCCTGCGAGACAGGCTCTAGCAGGTTGTTGAGAAAGGATTTTGGAAGTTGAAAATGAGGCTGTTTTTCACGGGAAAGGTCCGGAAACGGGGCGAATAGCGGCCTATTTAACCTGTTTTCGGGCCCTTTTTCCGGGGAAAAGAGGCCATTTTCAAGCCCGAAAGACTTTTTCAACAGCCTGCTAGGCGCCGGGCCAGAAATGGAAGCGCTGGAAGGCCCGCCACACCGCGCTCAGATCCATGCCGGTCAGGCCGGCGATAAGGCCCATGACCGGCAGGATGATGCGATAACCCCAGAAGAACACGATGGCCAGCATGGCCAGGGTCACGATGCCGCCGACCTTGGGCGACACCGACCGCGTCAGGCGCGCCGGCAGCCACGGCTTCAGCGCCGCGAATCCGTCCAGCCCCGGCACCGGCAGGATATTGAACACGAAGGCCATGAGTTCGAAAAAGACCAGCAGGATCAGGGCATCATGCAGCATGGCCATGCCTTCACCGTCGCCGATGACTTGAGCCAGCAGGTAGGCGACGATTCCGCACAACAGCGTCGTCACCGGCCGGCCAGCGCTACCACCGACTGCTGCCACCGCTTGCGGATCAGGTCGGTGCGGATCAGCACCGCCCCGCCCGGCAGGGCGATGCCGCCACTGATAAGGGCGACCAGCGGCAGGATCAGGCTGCTGCCGCGGAAGTAAAGGATTGGATCGAGGCTGAGATAGCGTCGCTCCTCGATCGAATGGTCGCCGAAGGCATAGGCGAAGGCGGCATGGGCGTATTCGTGGAGGCACAGGCTGACCAGCCAGCCCAGCAGGACGAACAGAAAGGTCTCGATCGGCGCAAGTTGCGGCACCATCAGCAGGCCGGCGGCGGCCAGCAGACAAGCGGCGCACAGGCCGAGGAAATTCCAGCTGATGTCGGTTTTCATGCCGCGATTATGGCGGCACGCTCAACGGGAATCAAGGTTATAACGCACGTAAAGCTGACTCGGCTTCGCTCAGCGATTTCGCCAGGATATCGACCAGCCGGTCGATCTCGGCCTGGGTGATGATCAGTGGCGGGCACATGACGATGGTGTCGCGAATCGCCCGCACCATCAGGCCGTTCTTGATACACAGGTCACGCACCACCGGCCCTGCCGCGCCTTCCCTGCCTGTAAAACGTTTGTTAGTCCCTTTTTCGGCAACGATTTCCACCGCTCCGATCAACCCGAGGCTGCGCGCCTCCCCGACCAGCGGATGGTCATCCAGACGCTTCAAGGCGGCGGCCAGATACGGCCCGGTCACCTCGCGCGTGCGTTCGACCAGATGTTCGTTATCCATGATCTCGATATTGGCCAGGGCCACGGCGGCGCAGGTCGGGTGGCCGGAATAGGTGTAGCCGTGGACGAAGTCGCCGCCTTTTTCGAGCAGGACATCGACGATCTTCCTGGACACGCCGACCGCCGAGATCGGCAGGTAGCCGGACGACATGCCCTTGGCCATGGCGATCAGGTCGGGCTTGATGCCGTAATACTGGTGCCCGAACCATTCGCCGAGGCGGCCGAAACCGCAGATGACCTCGTCGCAGATCAACAGGATGCCGTATTTGCGGCAGATGGCCTCGACGCGTGGCCAATAGGATTTCGGCGGAATGATCACACCGCCCGCCCCCTGCACCGGTTCCCCGATGAAGGCCGCGACCTTGTCGGCGCCGATGCCGAGGATGCGCTCCTCGACCGCCGCCGCCATCCGCGCCGAGAAGGTTTCCTCGTCCTCGCCAAAGGCTTCGCCAAAGCGATAGGGTTGCGCGACGTGTTCAATGCCGGGGATCGGCAGGTCGCCCTGCTGGTGCATGAAGGTCATGCCACCCAGGCTGGCGCCCGCCACGGTCGAACCGTGGTAGGCATTCTTGCGCGAGATGAAGACCTTGCGCTGCGGCTCAGCCCTAAGGTCCCAGTAATAGCGCACCAGACGGAAGATCGTATCATTGGCTTCCGAACCCGATGCGTTGAAGAAGACGTGGGTCAGGTCGGGGTTGCCCAACTGCATCTTCTCGGCAACCTTGGCCGCCAGGCGCACGGTCGGCGGCGTCGTCGTCTTGAAGAAGCTGTTGTAATACGGCAGCTCCAGCATCTGCTCGTAAGCGACGCGCGCCAGTTCGTCGCGCCCGTAGCCGATATTGACGCACCACAGCCCGGCCATGCCGTCCAGCAGCGACCGCCCTTCCGCATCGGTAATGGTGCAGCCGTCGGCCCGGGTGATGATGCGCGACCCGCCCAGCTCGTGCTGCAGCCTGTAGTCGCTCTGCGGCGGCAGGTGGTGGGCCATGTCGAGCCGGCGAAGCTCGGCATTGTCGTAATTGCGGATGGGTTTCTGAACGGTCATGACGCTTGCGGGCTGATGGTTTCGAGCGCGACAATCTGGCCGCCCGGCGCGTAAAAGTCAAATATTGTGATCACAATTTTGCGTGTTCCATCGGTGCCGCCGCGATCGGTTGCCCGCGCAGGGCCCGCCCCATCAGGCGGAAGAAGACCTGGCTGTCGGCATGTTTTTCCGGCTGCCATTCCGGGTGCCACTGCACCGCCAGGACCTGAGCCCCGCTGACATTGGCGCTGAACGCCTCGATCAGCCCGTCCGGCGCGGTCGCCTCGACGCTGAGGCCCTCGCCCAGCCGGTCGACGCCCTGGTAATGCACCGAATTGACGCGCAAGTGATCACGGCCGTAGACGCCGCTCAGCACCCCGCCCCGGGCCAGATCGACGGAATGGTAATGCTCGAACATGGCGTCGAAGGCGACATCGTCGGCGGCATGGTGGCCGAGGCGGTTGCCGTCGCGCGAACCATAGCCGACATCGCGCCGGAGCGTGCCGCCGAAGACGACGTTGATCTCCTGAAAGCCGCGGCAAATGCCGAACACCGGCTTGCCCGAAGTGATCATGCACTCGATCATGGCCATCGAGACGTGGTCGCGGCCGGCGTCGAACGGCCCCTCGCCTCCGGTGGCTTCGCCGTACAAGCCAGGTTGGACGTTGGACGGCGATCCGGTCAGCATCAGGCCATCGAGGCGATGCGTCAGGGCGGCGGCGGAAAAGCTCTCATCCATTGGCGGGATCAGCAGGGCGCAGCAATCGCCGTAGGTCACGGCGGCGCGGGTATAGCGCTCCATGACGGCGTGGGCGTTCTCTCCCCCGTCTTTGGAGCCCACGGTGCGATTGCAGGCCATGATGCCGACGACGGGTTTGATCATCTCGCGAAAAAGTCCCTCGGCTTCGCCTCGGTGTACTTTTCCGCGGCGACAATGCGGTGAAAAATTTTCCAGGGGCGGCCCTTCGAAAATTTTTCGCTTTTTTCTTTGTACAAGCCCATGGCTTGCACCTAACTTAAAAAGTCTAATTCAGGCGACGGGCCGTCTGGAGCCGCCTAGGCCCTAGCCTGAATTTGTCGATACCGATACGTAGAAAAGTACACTGAGCGAAGCGAAGGACTTTTTTACGATAGCAACACCGCCGGCGAGCAGGCGTGGAACGACAGCCACACCTTTTCACCGTGTTCGAAATCCTCCTGATCCCACCGCGTCAGGTTGGGTCGGACGATCTCGATCATTTTCCCGCCGGCAAGCTCGACGTCGTAATTGGTCTCGCTGCCGAGATAGACCATGTGCCTGATGACGCCCGCCACGACGTTGTAGCCGGCAGGCGCATCGTCAACCTTCGGCGGCGTGTCCGAGAACTTGTGCATCTCGATCTTTTCCGGGCGGACGGCGGCCCATACTGTGGCGCCGGCGGCGCCGGTAACGCCGTGGTCGAGATAGATCGGCCCGACCTCGGCCGTCTTGATGATGGCGTGGTCGGGTTCGTCGACGTCGAGCGTGCCTTCGAACATGTTCACCCGGCCGATGAAGTCGGCGACGAAGCGCGAATTGGGAAACTCATAGAGGTCCGACGGCGTCGCCACCTGCTGCAGCAGACCCTTGTTCATGACGGCGCAGCGCGTCGCCATGGCCAGGGCTTCGTCCTGGTCGTGGGTGACCATGATGAAGGTGATGCCGACCTTTTCCTGCAGCAGCGCCAGTTCGGTGCGCATCTGATCGCGCAGCTTGGCGTCCAGCGCCGACAGCGGCTCGTCGAGCAGCAGCACGCGCGGCTTCTTGACCAACGCTCTCGCCAATGCCACCCGCTGCCTCTGCCCGCCCGACAACTGGTCCGGCTTGCGCGCGCCATAGCCGGCCAGTTGCACCAGGTTGAGCGCCTCTTCGGCGCGTTGCTTCTGCTCCGCTCCCGGCACGCCGTCCATCTTCAGCCCGTAGGCGACGTTGTCGAGCACGGTCATGTGCGGGAAGACGGCGTAGGACTGGAACACCATGTTGACCGGCCGCTTGTTGGGCGGCGTGGTCGACACGTCCTGGCCGTCGATCAGGATGCGGCCCTCGGTCGGCATCTCGAAGCCGGCCAGCATGCGCAGCAGCGTGGTCTTGCCGCAGCCCGACGGCCCCAGCAGCGAGAAGAACTCGCCCTCGTTGATGGTCAGCGAGACGTTGTCGACCGCGGCCACCTTGCCGAAGCGCTTGGTGATGTTCTCGAACTGGATGATGGGCTTGGGATCTGCCATGTGCGTTCTCAGGTGTGGTCGGGGGCGCCGCCGTGGCCGGCGGTCAGGGCGGACGAACCCTGGAAGCGCAGGGCCAGGAAGGTGGCCAGCACGGTGACGACGATCAGTATGGTCGAGGCGGCGTTGACTTCGGGCGTCACCGAGAAGCGGACCATCGAATAGACCTTGACCGGGAAGGTCAGGGTGTCGGGGCCGGCGGTGAAGAAGGTGATGACGAAGTCGTCGAGGCTGAGCGTAAAGGCCAGCAGCGCCCCGGCGATCAGCGACGGCTGCATGTGCGGCACCACCACGTCCATCAGGGCGCGGAACTCGCTGGCCCCCAGGTCCTTGGCCGCCTCTTCCAATTCGCGGTTGAAGGAGGCCAGGCGCGAGCGGACGATCACGGTGACGAACGGGAAGGAGAACGAGACGTGGCTGATGATGATCGAGCCAAGGTCGAACGGCCACGGCAGGCCCTGTGGCCACGGCAGGATGCGGGTGAAGAAGACCAGCATGGCCACGCCCATGCAGATTTCCGGCACGACGATGGGAATCGACAGCGCGCCGTCGAACAGCGTCTTGCCGGGGAATCTGAACCGCCACAAGGCCACTGCCCCCATGGCGCCGACGATGACGCTGAGCACGGTCGAGCAGGCGGCGATGGTCAGCGAATTGCCGAGCGCCGTGATCAGGCTGTCGTCAGTGAAGGCCTTGTGGTAATATTTTAGCGAGAAGGCGTGGAAGACCAGGTTCGATTTTGTGTCGTTGAAGCTGAACACGATCATGCTGATCAGCGGCACATAGAGGAACAGGGCCACGGCCACCAAGGTCAGCTGGATCGGCCAGCGCCGCAGGTATTCCAATGGCCCCGGCGGCATGCGTTTGTGGACGACGGCCTGGCTCATGCGATCCTCCGCCGGGCGCGGCCTTCGAGCACGCCCTGGATGGCGACGCCGATAAAGGTCATGTAGACCAGGATAAAGCTGAGAGCCGCCCCGAACGGCCAGTTGTTGGCGCCCTTGAACTGGCTTTCGATGATATTGGCGATCATCTGCGAGTCGGGCCCGCCCAGCATGTCGGGCGTCAGGTACGAGCCAAGCGCCGGGATGAAGGTGATTAGGATGCCGGACGCGATCCCCGGCCCGGCCAGCGGCACCATGACGTTCCACACCGTGCGCAGGTGCCCGGCCCCCAGGTCCATCGAGGCTTCGAGCAGCGACCGGTCAAGGCGATCCAGCGTCGAGTAGAGCGGCAGCACCATGAACGGAAGGTTGACGAAGACCAGACCCAGGACGACGGCGAAATTGTTGTACAGCAGGTCGAGCGGCTGGAAGTCGCCGAGCGGATGACCCATGGCGGTGGCGACATGGTTCAGCCCGCCCCAGCCCCAGCCGAGCAGGGTGTTGACGTAGCCTTCGTGCCGAAGCATGGCGATCAGAGAATAGGTCCGGATCAAGAGGTTGGTCCAGAACGGCAGCATGATCAGCAGCAGCAGCCATGCCTTGGTTTTTTCCGGCGCGAAGGTGATGGCCATGGCTACCGGAAAGGCGACCACCAGGCAGATGAAGGTGGTCAGGACCGAAATCCAGATCGATTTCCAGAAAATGCCGAGATACAGCGGCGTGAAGGCGTGGGCGTATTGCGACCATGTGCCTGTGAAGGCGATATCGACCGCGCCGCGGTTTTCGCCGAAGCTGTAGAGCCACACCGCCGCCATCGGCACGATGAAGAACAGCACCAGCCAGACCAGCGGCGCGCTCAGCATGGTGGCGAATATGGCCTTGGCCTGGCGCCAGCTCTGCTCCATCAGGACTCCTTCAGCTCAAACGCCGCATGGCTCGCGCACAAGTGCGCGGCGGCCACGAGACTCAAATTTGGCGCCCTTGCCAAAGCACCAAGAGGTGCTTTGGAAATACTTCGCGGCAACAGAACTCGCCGCCTCTTAGCCGCCCGAGGCCGCCGCCTTGATGCGGGTGGCGATTTCCTCGAACTTCTGCGCCTTGTCGATGCCTGGGAACTGGGCGTACTCGCACTTGGCCAGTTCGGCCGCCGACGGGAAGATGATAGGGTTGTTCTTGTAATCATCCGGCATCAGGGCGCGCGCCGCGTCGTTGGGCGTGGCGTAGAGGATGCTGGTCGCGATGCCGGCGCCGGTCTTGCCGTCGAGGATGAAGTTGATGAACTTGTGCGCGTTGTCCGGCCGCGGCGCGCCGGTCGGGATGGCCAGGGTGTCCGAGGACAGCTCGCTGCCCTCCTTGGGGATGACGAAGCTGATGTCGCTGTCGTCCTTCATGCGCTGGGCAATGTCGCCATTGTATTCGACCACCAGGTCGGCTTCCTTGTCGGCCAGCATCTGGTCGCCTTCGTCGCCGGCGAACTTCAGGATGTTGCCGGCCTTGGCCTGCTTGGTCAGCAGGGCCTCGATCCTGGCCAGGCCGTCGTCGGGGATGTTGTTGAGGCTGTAGCCGAGATACTTTGCGGCCAGGCGGATCAGGTCGGCCGAGTCGCCGAGCACGGTGATGCGCTTCTTGAACATGTCGGAATCGAAGACGTACTTCCACGAGTCCGGCGTGATTCCCTTCATCTTCGACTTGCGGTAACCGAGGCCGATGACCAGCCAGGTATAGGGCATGGAGTACTTGCGGCCCGGGTCGTAGACCGGGTTCTGGAAGTCGGGATTGACGTTCTTGAAGTTCGGAATCTTGCTGTGGTCGAGCGGCATCAGCATGTTGGCTTCGATCATGCGCGGCACGTAGTCGTTGGTCGGCACGATGACGTCGTAGCCCGGATTGCCGGCCTTCAGCTTGGCGAACAGCTCGTCGTTGGAAGCGAACAGCGTCATGTTGACGGCGACGCCGGTCGCGGCCTTGAAGTCGTCGAGCGTCGTGTCGCCGATATATTCGTCCCAGTTGTAGAAGTTCAGCTTGGATTCCTCGGCCCCGGCCGAAGAGGAACTGCCGCCCGCCGCACCCGGCTTCGAGCAGCCGTCGAGGCCGAAGCTGATGCCGATGGCGCCGGCGCCGAGCGCCGCAAGCAGCGAACGCCGCGAGGTTTTACGGTAACTCATAAGCCTGTCTCCTGTTCGAATTGAGGTGAACGCGCCCCGGAATTCGAGGATGAATACGGCTTTGGGCAACTGTCAACGGAAATGTGATCACAGATGACGCAGACAGCACATTTCCGCACAATCTTATGCGTTGCGGACGCGTTGCATGGCGGCATCAACCATCATGGCGTGGTCAATGCCTTCCCATCGCTGGTACTCGCATGTGGCCATTTGGGCGGCGGGCGGGAAGAGGATGGGACTGTCGCGATAGCCGGCTTTAAGGAGCGCGCGCGCGGCGGCATTGGGCGTCGGATATTGCAGCGTCCTGGCGATTTCCGCCCCGGCCTGCCCGTCCAGCATGAAATTCAGGAAGGCATAGGCGTTGTCAACATGGGGCGCGCCGGCGGGAATCGCCCAGGTATCGGCCATGCGCTGGCTGCCTTCGCGCGGAATGACGAAGGCGATGTCGTCATCCTGCAGGGCAACCTGGGCGATGTCGCCGTTATATTCGACGACAAGATCGACATCGCCTTTGAGCAGCCGCAGGTCGCCTTCGTCATTGTGAAAGATGACATGCGGCTTTTGGCGGATCAGCATGTCGACAACGGCGTCGACATCGGCCTGCTTCAAGCCATTCAGGCTGTGGCCGAGATATTTGGCGCCGAGGCGCATCGTCTCCTCGGCCGAGGCCATCAGGGCGATGCGGCCGCTGTAGGCATCGGAATCGAACACCCATTTCCACGAATCCGGCACCATGCCGTCCCTCATCTTCGACTTGTGATAGCCGATGCCTATGACCAGGCACGTATAGGGCACGGAATAGCGGCAGCCGGGATCATAAGGCGGATCGAGGAGTTCGGGGACGACGTTGCGCAGGTTCGGCAGGCGGCTGTGATCAAGCCGCCTCAGCATGCCGGCATCAACCAGGCGCGGCACCCAGGCATCCGACGGCACGACAACGTCGAACAGGCCCGGCTTGGCCTTCAGCCGAGAATAGAGTTCGTCGTTGCTGGCGAACAGCTGCATGTTGACCGTGACGCCGGTCGCCTTGTGGAAATCGTCGAGCGTGGTGTCGCCGATATAGGTGTCCCAGTCGTAGAAATTCAGCGTCTTGCCCCGCGCCGCCCCGGCTTCACCGCCGAAGCTGACGCCTATGGCGGCCGCGCCCATGGCAGCCAGGATTGAACGCCGATTTCGCATCGTCATGATGTCCCCTCCCCCTATGCTTGACGCATCGTACCACAAAGCGGGGCCGTGCCAACGGTCAGGCGTTGCGCAGGTACCAGTCGTAGTCGAGTTCGGTCACTTCCTCGAAGAAACGCGCCTGTTCGGTGCGCTTGACCTTGACGTACATGTCGACGAAGCGCTCACCGAGATAGTCGCGCAGGGTGGCGGACTTGTCGAGATAGTCGACCGCCGCGTACCAGTTGGTCGGAAGCGTCGCGCCCGATTCCGCCGCCACGGCATAGCCGTTGCCGATCACCGCCGGACCGGGATCGGTCTTGTGCGCGATGCCGTGGTGGGCGCAGGCCAGCACCGCCGCCAGCACCAGGTACGGATTGCCGTCGGCTCCGGCGACGCGGTGCTCGACGTGGCGGGTATGGGCCGGGCCCGCGGTGACGCGAAGGCTTACGGTGCGGTTGTTGACGCCCCAGGTCAGGCCGACCGGCGCATAGGAATTGGCCTTGAACCGCTTGTAGGAATTGCCGCCGGGCGCCAGTATGCCCATGCAGTCGGCGAGATGGTCCTTCATGCCGCCGATCATGGCTTTAAGCAACGGCGACCCCTGCGGATCGTCGGCGGCGCACAGGTTGTTGCCGTCTCCATCGGCCACCGACACATGGACGTGGAAGCCCGAACCGGCACGGTCGGCCCACGGCTTGGCCATGAAGGTCGCCTCGATGCCGAGCGACAGCGCCACGCCCTTGGCGGCGCGCTTGTAGATGACGGCGTCGTCGGCGGCGCGCAGGGCGTCGGGCTTGTGCTTCAGGGTCAGTTCGACCTGGCCCGGGGCGAATTCGGAAATGGCGCCTTCCAGCGGTATGCCCTGCGCGTCGGCCGTTTCCCACAGCTGGCGGAAAAACGCGCCGTGGGCCTCGATTTCGGGCAGGCCGTAAACCTGGATGCCGCGCGGATTTTCCGAGGTGTTGAAGGCGGTGGCGGGCATCAGCTGGCCGTCATGGCCGCGTTCGATATCGACGAGATAGTATTCCAGTTCGCAGGCTACCACCGGCGTCAGACCGTCCGCGGCATACCGGTCCAACACGCGTTGCAGCACATGGCGCGGATCGAGGTCGTTGGGCGTGCCGTCCAGTTCATAGAGCGACAGCATGACCTGGCCGACATCGTCGCCCAGCCACGGCGCGGGCACCAGCGTTCCCGGCACCGGCCGGGCGATGCGGTCGGCGTCGCCGTCTTCCCAGACCAGGCCCGTGTCCTCGCAATCCGCGCCCAGGGTGTCGACCACCAGGATCGAGCCCGGCAGGAAGCGGCCGTAGTCGTAGATCGGCAGCAATTCATGGCGGCGCAGGCGTTTGCCGCGCGGCACACCCGCCATCGAGGTGAAGAAGACCTCGAAATACTGGATGTGCGGATGAGCGTCGAGGAAGGCCTCGGCCTCCTCACGGCGGGCGACTAGCGGATGCGCAGGCAGGGTCATGTCTTTATCTTTCTCCTCCCCTGCGCGAGCGGGGGAGGTGTCGCGGTTTGTCCGCGACGGATGGGCAACCGGCGGCGGGGACGCCCCCTCCACCACTTCGTGGTCCCCTTCCCCCACAACGGCGTTGCCGCTACGCAGGGGAGGAGAAGATTTCCGCAAACCTGTCCACCGCCGCGACGAGTCGGTCAATAGCGTCGTCTTCGGTCCGGGGCGAGATCAGCATCATATTGTGGAACGGCGCGATCAGCACGCGCTGATTGATCAGGTAAAGGTGGAAGGCCTCCAGCCTGTCGTGGTCGAGCACCCGGCGCATGGCTTCCGCGTCGCGCGGCGGTTCGGGTGCGAACACCAGTTCGGCGCGGGCGCCGACATTAACCACGCACCACGGCAGGCTGCGGCGGGCGATCATGGCGCGCAAGCCCGCCACGAGGCGATCCGCGCCTTTCAGCATATGATCATAGGCATCGGGCGTGGCGATCTGCGTCAGGACGGTATGGATGGCGCGCATGACCAGGGCGTTGCCGCTGAGCGTGGTGCCGATGCCCGACTGGCCGGGACCGATGGCCTCTTGCGCTGCGTCCATGCGGGCGGCAACCTCGGCGGTGACACCCCACACGGCGGCCGGGATGCCACCGGCTATGGCCTTGCCGACCACGAACAGGTCGGGTTCCAGGCCGTGCATGCCGCAATAGCCGCCCGGGCCGCTGCTGACCGTGTGGGTTTCGTCCATGATCAACAGTGTATCGTGGCGGCGCGTGAGATCGCGCAAGGCAGCATGGAAGCCATCAATCGGTTGAATCATCCCGCAATTGGTCATGACGGGTTCGGCCAGGACGGCGGCGATATCGCCCTTGGCCAGAGCCTCTTCCAGGGCAGCAAGGTCGTTGAACGGAATGACGGCGGTGGTTTCGGTCTGGTCATGGACCTGGCCGATCAGGCCCTTTTTGTTAGCCGGCCGGCCGTCGTGGAGCGCGACGAAACAGTCGTCGACCATGCCGTGGTAGCAGCCGTCGAAGACGAGGATTTTCCTGCGGTTGGTGATGGCTCGCGCCCAGCGGATGACGGCGCGATTGGCGTCCGAGGCCGTGGTCGCCACCTGCCATTGCGCCATGCCGAAGCGATCCTGCAACAATACTCCGACCTCGTTGGCGAGCAGCGACGGCAGCATGAAGCCGACGCCCTCCCCGGCCTGTCCGGCTATGGCGGCCTGGAGTTCCGGGCGGGCGTGTCCGAACATCGACGGCGTGTCGCCGAGGCAGAAATCGTCATACTCATGGTCCTCGACGTCCGTCAGTTTCGCCTGATGGGCGAATTTCACATAAATTGGAAATGGCGTCGCCCAGTCGTTCATCCAGTGCATGGGCACGCCGCCGCACCATGCCGACGCCTTTTGCGATAAGGCCTGCGATTGTGAGTGGGCGACCGTAAATATTTCGCGTTGTTGGGAAATGAAGTCGGAAAGGCCGGTCAAGGACGCCCCCTCCACCGCTTCGCGGTCCCCCTCCCCCGCTCCGCAGGGGAGGAGAAGAAAAGGCCAATCTCCTCCCCTGCGAAGCGGGGGAGGTGTCGCCGCTTGTCGGCGACGGAGGGGGCCTCTTGCCGGTAGAAAATCAAATGTCCCCCAGGCCGCCGTAGGAGATGTACTTGACGCTGAGATATTCCTCTAGGCCTTCCATGGCGCCTTCGCGGCCGATGCCGGATTCCTTGATGCCGCCGAACGGCGTGACCTCGGTCGAGATCAGGCCGTCGTTCATGCCGATCATGCCATACTGCAGGTGGGCGGCGACGCGCATCGCCCGGCCGATATCGCGGGTATAGGCGTAGGCCGCCAGGCCGAACGGCGTGTCGTTGGCCATGCGGATCGCTTCGGCCTCGTCCTTGAAGCGGAACAGCGGCGCGACAGGGCCGAAGATATCGGTATCGAAAATCTCCATGTCTTCGGTAACGCCGGTGAGGACGGTGCCTTGGTAGAACAGAGGCCCTTGGCCATCGACACGGCCGCCGGTTTCGATGTGTGCGCCGTGTTTGACCGCGTCATCGACCAGCGAGGTCACCTTGTCGATGGCCTTCTGATTGATCAGCGGACCAAGGCCGGAGTCTTCCTGCCAGCCGGGTTCGAGCTTCATCGCCTTGACCTTGGCGACCAGGGCGGCGGCAAAGCGGTCATAGATGCCGTCCTGGACCAGCAGGCGGTTGGCGCAGACGCAGGTCTGGCCGGAATTGCGATATTTCGAGGCGATCGCCCCTTCGACCGCGGCGTCGATGTCGGCGTCGTCGAAGACGATGAACGGCGCTTTGCCGCCCAGTTCCATGCTGACCTTCTTCATGGTCGGGGCGCAGGCGGCGTAGAGCAGTTTGCCGACCGGGGTCGAGCCGGTGAACGACAGTTTCTTGACGCGCGGATCGGAGGTCATGGCCTCGCCGACCTCCTTGGCCTTCAAGGAGGTGATGATGGTCATCACGCCGTCGGGCAGGCCGGCTTTGCCCGCCAGTTGGTAAAGGACCAGGGCCGACAGCGGCGTTTCTTCCGACGGCTTGATGACCACGGTGCAGCCGGCGGCGAGGGCCGGCGCCACTTTCCGCGTGATCATCGAAATCGGGAAGTTCCACGGCGTGATGGCGACGCAGACGCCGACGGGCTGCTTGATGACCTGCAGGTGCTTGCCGGGCGCGGTGGCCGGGATGGTGCGGCCATAGGCGCGCTTGCCCTCCTCCGAGAACCATTCGAGGAACGAGGCGCCATAGGCAACTTCGCCGCGCGTTTCCCGGATCGGCCGGCCCTGCTCCAGCGTCACCAGCATCGCCATGTCTTCTGCGTGCTCAAGGACGAGGTCGTTCCATTTGCGCAAAATCTGGCAGCGCGCCTTGGCGGTCATGCCCGACCATTTGGCGAAGGCGGCATCGGCCGCGGCGATGGCCTCGGTGGTTTCGGCCGCCCCTTGCGCCTTCACATAGCACAGCGGCTGGCCGGTCGCCGGATTGAGGACAGGGAAACGGTCCGGCGCCGGTACTGACGAGATCAGATCACCCAGCAGGGCGCGGTGTTTGTCGGTGAGTTGCATGAGCTTACGCCTTGCCTGCATTTTGAAAAAAAATGCGAAAAACTAAAACGAAATGGAAACCGCCTTGAGGTCGGCGTACTTGTGGAGCGCGTGCAGCGAACGGTCGCGGCCGAAGCCCGACTGCTTGACCCCACCGAACGGCGAGGTGATATCGCAGGCGTCCCAGCCGTTGACCCAGACAAGCCCGGCCTTTAGCGCCGCAATACCGCGCATGGCCTTCGATATATTGGCGGTCCACAGCCCCGCCGCCAGCCCGTAGACCGTGTCGTTGGCGATTTTCCACGCTTCGTCTTCGCCTTCGAACGTCATGACCGACAGGACGGGACCGAACACCTCCTCCTGGGCCAGCACATTGGCCGGCGTGATGTTATCGAGCAGCGACGGCTCGACATACCAGCCACCGCTTTCGGCGCGCACGCGGTTGCCGCCGATGACCAGCCGCCCGCCCTCGGCCTGGCCCTTCTCGATGTAGTCGAGCGCGGTGTTCATCTGGCGCTGGCTGATCATGGCGCCGAAGCGGGTTTCGGGGTCGAAGGGGTCGCCGACCTTGATCGTTCTGGCGACGGCGGCGACGCGGGTGACGAAATCGTCCTTGATGCTGCTCTCCACCAGCAGGCGGGAGCCGGCGGTGCACACCTGGCCCTGGTTGTAGAACACGCCCCAGGCGGCATTGGCCGCCGCGCCGTCGAGGTCGTCGCAGTCGGCGAAGACGACCTGCGGGCTCTTGCCGCCCAGTTCCAGCGATACCCGCTTGAGGTTGCTTTCGGCCGACGCCTTCATCAGCTGCCGCCCGACCGAGCCCGAGCCGGTGAAGGCGATCATGTCGACGTCCATGTGCCGCGCCAGGGCGTCGCCGGCTTCGTGGCCGAGGCCGGTGACGACGTTCCACGCGCCGTCGGGCAAACCGGCTTCCAGCGCCAGCTGCGCCGTATAAAGCGCGGTCATCGAGGAGTTTTCGGCGGGCTTCAGGACGATGGAGTTGCCCATGGCGAGCGCCGGCGCGACCTTCCACATCGCCATGTGCAGCGGGAAATTCCACGGCACGATGGCGCCGATCACGCCGAGCGGCTCATGGATGACGTAGGACAGCCGGTCCTGCGGTGTGGCCGCGACCTCGCCGTAGATCTTGTCGAGCGCCTCGGCATAATAGCGCACCGTGTTGATCGAGGCGGGAATGTCGAAACCGCGGGCATCGCGGATCGGCTTGCCAGTATCGAGGCTCTCCAGCAGGGCCAGGTTCTCGGCGTGCTCGGTCATCAGGTCGGCGAGGTGATGGAGGATTTTCTTGCGCGCCCTGGGGGCCATGCCGCGCCAGCGCTTGTCCTCGAAGGCGGCCCTGGCCGAGACAACTGCGGCGTCGACATCGCGCGCGTCGCAGGCGGCGATCCTGTTGATCAGCGTGCCGTCACGCGGGCTGTAGTTGTCGAAGGTGCGGCCGGACAAAGAGTGCCGCTCCTGGCCTTCGATCAGGGCCTGGGACGGTTTCCACAGCGATTCCATGCAGGCGACGACGCCGTCCAGATGTTCGGCGGGGATGTGTGGCGTGGAGAGAGGCATGGTACATGTCCGGCGTTTGTGATCACAATTAGACACCGCCGCCCGAGGCCAAGTCAAGGGCTCGACGCCCTAGGTAAAGGCACTTAATCCCGCTTTGTGAGCCGCTTGTTGTAATTCAACAATTGTTTTATGAAGTTTGGTGCTGAGATCATTTAAGTTTTTAATTTCTTCAATAGATTCTTCCGTCAATTCTCCTGTATTAGAGTTATAAACTGCGGCAGTTTGCAACATAGCATTGGAATGGTGAGGCCCAGTGTGCCAAGCCGCATATTCGGAAAACTCTACGGCAGAAGAGTAACATTTTTTAAACGCTGCGTTTAAGGCGGTGTTTTGAAATTGAAAATTTGGAACTCTCCACTCACGAACAAACGAGTGAACTGATTTCAGACGTTCTGGTCGATAACTTCCTCCAAAATCATGAAGCTCCAAAAACTCGACAACACCTGGAGAAAACAATTCAAGGAATTTTGCATATAAAGCCTCGTCATGTTCCTTATTTTTAGGTGCGTTGGCGTAGTCTGTAAAAATTTCTGCCGCCAGCCACGCAAGAATTGTCAAAAAGAGCGATGATGCTTTCGTTATATCAAACTTCCCGGAAAAATCTGGATTGCTGGCAGCCAAAAGGGACGCCATAGCAGTTAGGCCTAAGGCAATTCGAGCATAAACACTCTTAGCAATTGACTTCCAATCCAACCTTTCCTCCTACTTCACCCGCTTGCGGCGGGGCGGTGTCTCGACCTCGTGGTCGCGGATGGCCTGCAGCATCAGGTCCATGCCCTCGCCGATGTCGGCCGCCATGCACGCACGGGCCGCCTCGGCATCGCCGGCCTCGAACGCCTTGATCATGTCCTGGTGGTGATCCTTGGGCAGGTGCACCGTCCCCAGCCGGCCGAACACCACGCGCATGAACGGCCCGACCTGAAGCCACAGCGTCCGCGCCATGTCGTAGAACAGGTCGGCGTCGGCGCGGGCATAGATCGAGAAGTGGAAGTCCTGGTTGGCCTGCATGTAGCCGGAGACGTCGCCCTTGGCCAGGGCCTGCATCAGCTTGGCGTCGTCCTCCTTCAGGCGCTTGATGACGTCGCGCGTCATGTGGGACGCAGCCAGGCAGGCCAGTTCCGGTTCGACCCACTGCCGCGCCTTGAGAAGCTGCGTCATCCGCCCCTCGCTCAGTTCCGGCACGCGCAGCCGCTTGTTCGACGCCTGCAATTCCAGCGCCTTTTCGGCGATCAGCCGCCGCACCGCCTCGCGCACCGGCATGGGCGACACGCCCAGCATCTGGGCGAGGCCGCGCAAGGATACCGGCCGCAGCGGCGGAATCTGCCCCTGGATCAGCGCTTCGCTGAGGCGTTCGTAAACCTGATCGTGAACTTTCAGGTCGCTTGGACCTTCTCCGCCCAGGGATGTTTCCAGCGTGATAACCGCCATTGTCTTTCTTACCCCAACGGACTTCGCAGCGAAGTCCCATTTGGCCCTTGTCGAGTTGCCGTCCGTGTGATCACACTCGCGGCTGCCGGCTATCTTATGCAGCCTGGCCGAAATTGCCGATTCGCGAGCCCGATCATGACCTTGCCCGTCCTCGATAACTTCTGGATGCCTTTTACCAGCAACCGCGCCTTCAAGGCAAAGCCGAAACTGCTGGCCGGCGCGAAGGGCATGTTCTACACGACGCAAGACGGGCGCGAAATCCTCGACGGCACGTCCGGCCTGTGGTGCGTCAATGCCGGCCACGGCCGCGAGAAGATCGTGGCGGCCATTCAAAAGCAGGCGGCGGAGATGGACTTCGCCCCGACCTTCAACCTGGCCCATCCCTTAGCCTTCGAATTTGCCCATGCGCTAAGCCGCATCCTGCCCTACGACCTCGAACGCGTATTCTACACCAATTCCGGCTCCGAATCGGCCGACACGGCGCTGAAGATCGCCCTCGCCTATCAGCGCGTGCGCGGCCAGGGCACGAAGACGCGGCTGATCGGGCGTGAGCGCGCCTATCACGGCGTCGGCTTCGGCGGCATTTCCGTCGGCGGCATGGTCAGGAACCGCATGTATTTCGGCGGCGGCCTGGCAGGAGTCGACCACCTGCCGCACACCCACGGCGTTCCCGGCAACCTGTTCAGCACGGGCCAGCCGGAGAACGGCGCGGAGCTGGCGGATAATCTCGAGCGCATCGTCGCCCTGCACGACGCCTCGACCATCGCCGCCGTCATTGTCGAGCCGGTTGCGGGCTCGACCGGCGTTCTGGTCCCGCCCAAGGGCTATCTCGAACGGCTGCGCGACATCTGCGACAAGCACGATATCCTGCTGATCTTCGATGAGGTCATTACCGGCTTCGGCCGGCTGGGCGCCGCCTTCGGGGCCGATTATTTCGGCGTGCGGCCCGACATCATGTGCATGGCCAAGGGCATCACCAACGCCGCCGTGCCGATGGGCGCGGTCGCGGCATCCAACCGCATCTACGACACCTTCATGCAACATTCGGACACGCCGATCGAGCTGTTCCACGGCTATACCTATACCGGCCATCCGCTCGCCTGCGCCGCCGGCCTGGCGACGCTGGAGGTCTATCGCGAGGAAGGCCTGTTCCGGCGCGCCGCCGACATGGCGCCGTACTGGCAGGAGGCGGTCCATTCCCTCAATGATGCGAAACACGTCATCGACATCCGCAACATCGGCCTGATTGGCGGCATCGAGCTGGAGCCGCGCCCGGGCGCGGCCACGGCGCGGGCGCTGGAGGTGTTCGACCGCTGCTTCGACAAGGGGCTGATGATCCGGGTGACCGGCGACATCATCGCCCTGTCGCCGCCGTTGATCATCGAAAAGGAGCAGGTCGGCCGGATCGTCGAAACCCTGCGCGAGGCGCTGAGCGAGACGGCTTAACCGGCCGTCCGCGACACGGGGGCGATCAGGTACATGAACACGAACACCGCCATGTAGATGGCGAAGGCGGCGACATAGGCCGCGCCCGGCGACCTGACGGCGCGGCCTAAACCGATGCGTGCGGCAAACAGACCCGCGACCATGGCCAGCAAGGCGGCCGCCGGCCGCCAGTCGTGGCCCAGCAGGATCAGCGCCGCCCAGACGAAGTAAAGGCTGAGCAGCCAGTAACCGGCGGTCGCCACCACTTTCAGCCCGTGCCAAAGTCCCTTGAGGAAGATCATGCCGCCTCGCTAGCACGATGCGGCGGCCGGACAAAGAGAGCCTTAATCATATTGTGCCTTTATTTGCGGCACGGTCTTATGCGCACAAAGACGACGGAAACCGCCCCTCATGTTCGACCTTCATCAACGCTTCGATTCCCTTCGCGCCTCCCTGATCGGCCTGGTGCTCATCCTGGCCTGCACCATCTTGGGCATCATCTGGCTGACCATCGGCGTCTACGCCTTCCTGACACTGAAGCTGGGGCCCGTGTGGGGGCCGGTGGCGCTCGGCGGCATCCTGTTCGTGCCCATGGTCATTTTCCTGTTCTTCCAGGTTTTCCGGCGCAAGGGCAAGAGCAAGCAGCAGATGGCCTACGAAGCCGCCTTCGCCAATTCCAGCGTCGGCAGCATCTCGCGCATGGTCGAAGCCATGTCGCCGCATTCGCCGTTCCTGGCCACAGCCGTCGCCGTCGCCGGCGGCTTCCTGGCGGCGCGCTTCCCGCAATTCCTGTCGATGTTCGCTGAAGTGGTCACTGCGCTCGGCGACGAACTGGTCCGCCACAAGGCGCGGCGTTCACAAGCCGCCGCCGAGCGGGACGCCGATTACGAACGCCGCGGCGCGCCCAAGCCGCCGCCCGACGTCGAGCCGCGCCGCCGAGGAAAGAAACAGGCGGATATCTATTAAAGGTCTTCCTTGAGGATGGCCATTTCGAACATGTACGAACCTTCCTCGTCCTCATCGACATAGACGACGCCGACGAATTCGCCGTCGACGAACACCTCGGCCGAGTCCTTCTGCTTGCGCGCCTTGACCTCAAGCCCCTTGGTCTTGAAGGTCTTGACGAGATAGTCCTGCACCTTGGCGATTTCAGGCGGGTTCATTCTGGCCTCACGAGTTCCTGGCGTTTCGGGGGTCTTTCAACTCGCGCCCCTTGTGGTTACATATGTAAGCACACTTGCGGGGCGGAGGGGATAAACTTTGCGTGTCCCCTTACAGGCCAAGGCGCGGCGAGGCAAACGGTAAGAACGATTTTCCACAACACGAGGCCGCCGAGTCGTCATGACGTGGCGAAAACCGGTAGCTATCGAGAAACGGACCGCAGCGTACTTGAGTACGTGAGGACCGTATCGCAGACAGATGACAGGTTTCAGACCGTTAGCGCGGTTTGGCGTCAGATGGAGTAGTCGAGATCAATGTCCGGCATGGTATGATCCATCTGCCGGGCCGGATCCTCGCAGGTCTTGCAATTGACCAGGCGCGCCGGCACGCCGGCCGCCGTGCAGTGCGCCGGCACCGGCTTCAGCACCACGGAGCCCGAGGCGATCTTGGCGTAATCGCCGATGACGATGTTGCCGAGCACATTGGCCCCGGCCCCCAGCAGCACGCCCTTGCCGATCTTGGGGTGGCGGTCGCCGCGATCGGCCCCGGTCCCGCCCAGGGTCACGCCTTGCAGGATCGAGCAGTCGTCGCCGACCACCGCCGTCTCGCCGATGACGATGCCGGTGCCGTGGTCGAGGAACACGCCCTTGCCGATCCGGGCCGCCGGATTAATGTCGATCTGGAACAGTTCCGACACCCGGCTTTGCAGGAAGTGGGCGAGCGTGGTGCGGCCGTCCTGCCAAAGGCGGTGCGCCACACGGTAGATTTGCAGGGACAGGAAGCCCTTGAAAAACATGAAGGCCTGAAGATAGCCCTTGGCGGCCGGGTCGCGCTCATAGACCGCCTGCAAGTCGGCCTGGGCGGCCTCGATCAGCGACGGATCGGAGACGTAGGCCTTCTGGCAGAATTCGCGAATGGTCATTCCGCGCAAGGTGTCGTCGGCCAGCTTGCGCCCGATGTGGTACGACAGGGCCGAAGCCATGTCGTCGTGCGACAATATCGTCGAGTGCAGGAGCGAGGCCAGGCCGGGTTCGGCCTGCAAGGTGTCGGCCGCTTCCTGGCGCAGGTTGAGCCAGATCGGCTTGTCGTCCGGCGTGATGACCTCGAAAACCTGAGCCATATCCTATGCCTTTGTCACCGCTTCGCAAACATCCGGCGCCAGTTCGCCGCTGGTGCACATATGGTGAAGCCTGAGTACGCCCGCAACGGTTAAACTATCGCGAACCTGGCCGAGGATAACAGCTTTTAGCAGGTGCGAAAAGGGAACCCGCGCCCGTTCCAGCCGTTCGGTGCCGTCGGGCGCATCGTCGGCCTGGCTGAGCCCGGTGGCCAGGTATAGCGTCGCCGTCTCGTCGGTCACCGAGTTGGACAGGTCCAGCCGCAGGATGTCGCGCCATTCTGTCGCTACGAGGCCGGTTTCCTCGCGCAGTTCGCGCTTCGCGCCGTCGAGCGGGTCCTCCGGCGCGGGGACGCCGCCTTCGGGGATTTCCCAGCTGTAGCGGCCGAGCGGAAAGCGCTGCTGGCCGACAAGGGTCACCGTGCCGTCGTCGTGCAGCGGAATGACGCCGACCGCATGATTGTGAAAGCGGACAAGGCCGTAATGCGCCGGCCGGCCGGTCGGTGCGATGGTGTCGTGGCTTTCGATGCGCACCCACGGGTTCTCGAACACCACCTCGTGGCGCAGGGAGCGCCAGTCTGGGCGGGGAGCGGCGTCATCCCACGGTGGCGGTTCGGGTCGGTCGGTCATGGCGTTTCCAATGGCTTTGCTCGCTTTTATTATACGTCTGCACTTGTGTGGAAGGGGGGCGTTCGCCATTCTTGGGGCGCAAATGCGCCAAGGATTCTTCATGCCTCTCCCCAAGTTTACCCCGCACGAATTCGGCCAGCCCCTGCCGCAGACGCCGTCGCCGGAGGTGCTGAGCTTCCTGTGGAACCGCCGGAGCGCGTCCGCGCCGCTGCTGATCGCGCCGGGACCATCGGAAGACGAGATCGCCGCCCTGATCCGCATCGGCCTGCGCGTCCCCGACCACGGCAAGATCGGTCCGTGGCGCATCGTCCGCTTCACGCCCGCGGCCAAGGCGAAGCTGGTCGAAAAGTTGACCGGCCTTGCCCAGGCGCAAGCCGTGCCGGCCAAGGCGACGGCCGCCCTGGCCAAGCTGAACAATCCGCCCGAAGCGCTGATGGTCGTATCGAGCCCGGTAGCCGGGGCCAATATCCCGTTGTGGGAGCAGCAATTGTCCGCCGCCGCCGTGTGCCAGAACCTGCTGATCGCGGCCGGCGCCATGGGTTATGGCGCGAACTGGATCACCGACTGGTACGCCTATGACGACGCTGCGAAAAAGCTGCTCGGCCTGAGTGACGACGAAAACGTCGCCGGCTTCATTTATCTCGGATCCTTAACCGAACCACCGCTGGAACGCGACCGCCCGGACGTGGACGCACGGATAAGCTGGTGGCAGGGTTAGGACTGTTCCGCATATCCGATTTGCATTAGTTTATCGATCGATGAAACCTTCGCTTGCCCTTGCTGCCCACAAAGGGACCATTCGCGACCTGACCCATCGGTTCAAGGCCTCGAACCCTCGTGTCTTCGGCTCGGTCGTGCGTGGCGAGGATCGAGACGGTAGCGACCTCGACCTGCTGGTTGATCCTTTGCCCGGCGCGACCCTGTTCGACCTTGGCGGCCTTCAGGCGGAACTGGAAAGGCGGCTGGGCGTGTCCGTCGATGTTTTGACGCCCCGCGATTTGCCTGTGCATGTACGCGACAGGGTTTTGAACGAGGCTCGTCCGGTATGACTGACGACCGGTGCGGCGATTATCTGCGTCATATGCGTGAAGCCACAGAGCAAGTCGCCAGTTACCTGGCGAATATGGATCGTGATGCCTTCTTCGCCGACAAGCGGACGCAACAGGCGGTCATCATGAACCTGATCATCATCGGAGAGGCCGCAACTCGCCTGATGGATGATTTTCCGGAATATACGGACCGCCATTCCGGGATTCCGTGGCGCGCCATGCGCGGCATGCGCAACCGCATGGCGCACGGCTATTTCGACATCGATCTCGATCTTGTCTGGGAGACGACGCGCACGGCCTTGCCGCAACTTTTCGCGCAACTGTCGGGCTTGTTTTAACCGCGCTCAGAACATCCCGGCCATGTCGCCGGCGCTGCGGCTCTCCTTGTGCCAACGCAGGATCAGCGGCGACAGCAACGCCAGGCTTGCCGCCAGGGACGCGACGGCGCAGCAAATGAGAAGGACGACAAAAACTGGAATCGTCAAAATGACGAGCCTGTAAGCTATCTCGATCATTGTCATCGTCAGCCACACAAAGCCTGCGCCCGCGACAAACAGCAGCAATACGCAAATCAGAGGCGGTATCGGGCGGGTGTGTCGCCGGTTGGCCATTTCCGCTACGATCATCGCCAGCGCCGCCATTGCGTACCCAATGGGAATGATAATGGCCAAATCGTGGGGAACAGGAAAAATCAATTCTGGATCAAAAGCACCCGCTCCACCATGGGTACGGGTAACATAGGCCATTCTCGCCACGATCGTTCCACCTGTCATGATGACCGGTGTCGCGGCAATCGCCGCCACGATGCGAAACCAGAGCTTCCCCCACAGCCGCTGCATGATCTACCCCCGGCCGCGATAGGGCGGGACGCCGAAGTCGGGGACCAGCACATGGGCCGGCGGCGCGGCGGTCTGCCAGAAGACGTCGATCGGTATGCCGCCGCGCGGATACCAGAAACCGCCGATCCTCAGCCAGCGCGGCTCCAGCAGGTCGCGCAGCCGCTTGGCGATATAGACCGTACAGTCTTCATGGAACGCGCCGTGATTGCGGAAGGCGGTCATGAACAGCTTCAGCGATTTCGACTCGACCAGCCATTCTCCCGGCACATAGTCGATGACCAGGTGGGCGAAGTCCGGCTGGCCCGTCACCGGGCATAGCGAGGTGAATTCCGGCACAGTGAAGCGCGCGACGTAATCGACGTCGCTGTGCGGGTTGGGCACGCGCTCGAGCACCGCCTCTTCAGGTGTCTGCGGCTGGCGGACATGGCCGCCGAGTTGGGTCAGCTTGTCGGTATAATGGGTCATGGCGTCTATTTATACTCTGCGCCGCATGAAACAAGCCTTCCTTCCCCGTTTACGGGGAAGGTGGCATTTGCGGAGCAAATGACGGAAAAGGGAACCTTTGGCCTTTCCCCCTCCCACCGCTTCGCGGCCCCCCCTCCCCGTGAACGGGGAGGGAAGATGTCGCGCATTCGCATTTCAACTTTACGTTCACGTCAATCTCTGTTTCTGTGGCGGCAAAAGGAAACGCCGCATGATCCCACCGTCCCTCGCCCGCAATCTCCGCTTCCCCGCCATAGCCGCGCCGATGTTCCTGGTGTCCGGGCCGGAGCTGGTCATCGCCACCTGCAAGGCCGGCATGATCGGCGCCTTTCCGGCGCTGAATGAACGCACGACCGAGGGCTATGGGAAATGGCTGGACGCGATCAAGGCGGGCCTGGGCCCCGATGACGCGGCCTACGGCGTCAACCTGATCGTCCACCCGACCAATACGCGCCTGACGGACGATATCCAGGTCACGGTCGACCACAAGGTGCCTTTGGTGATCACCAGCCTGGGCGCGGTCAAGGACGTGGTCGACGCGGTTCGTGGCTACGGCGGGGTCGTCTTCCACGATGTCATCAATTCGCGCCATGCCAGGAAGGCGATGGAAGCCGGCGTCGACGGCCTGATCCTGGTCTCGGCCGGCGCCGGCGGCCATGCCGGCAACCAGCATCCCTTCGCCCTGATCAACGAAATCCGCCAGTTCTTCGGCGGCACCATATTGCTGTCGGGCGCGATCTCGACCGGCGGCGACGTGGCGGCGGCGCTGATGGCCGGGGCCGACCTGGCCTATATGGGCACGCGTTTCATCGCCACGCAGGAAGCCGCCGCGAGCGACGATTACAAGCACATGCTGACCGAGACGACCGCCAGGGACATCACCTATACCGACGCCATTTCGGGCATCAACGCCAACTTCCTGACACCGTCTCTCATCAACAACGGCCTCGATCCGGCCGCCGCCAGGGACCCGAAGCACAAGATCGACATGGCCCACGAACTCAGCCCCGAGGCCAAGGCGTGGAAGACCATTTGGTCGGCGGGCCAGGGTGTCGGCTCGATCCACGACATCCCGCCTGTCGCCGATCTGGTGGCGCGGTTGAGGACAGAATTCACCGAAGCGTTACAAAGCTTCGCTGGAAAATGTACGACGTTCGGGTTATAGCCGCCGCAACATGCGGGGGCTGTATGCGTAAGGTTGTAATCGTTATCATCGCGGCGCTCTCGCCGATGGCGGCCCACGCCGCCGACAAATCCCAGGCCATCCATTGGTCGGCGTCGCTCAGCGCCTCGACCTCGAGCGTGCTTAATAGCGAAGTCATCCAGAAGCCGCAGTTTGGTTTCAACCTGTCTGGCCATGAAGGCGCGACCTTCTTCGGCGCTGAGGCTCGGACGGCGCGTTCGAGCCTCGGCACCGACAGCGAGGACAAATTCTACCTCGGCTATGAGCAACGCCTGAAACCGGTCAGCCTGCGCTATGAGGTGACGTACAAGGTCTATCCCGGCACAAAGCCCGGCTATAACGACAGCGGCGTCCTGTGGCAGGTCAGCGCCTCGCATCCGTTTTTCGGCGTCAACTGTTCGCTGGGCGCCGACTATACCGGCGAGGACTATGCGACGACGCGGCGTTCCTACGGCTACAGCGCGTCCCTAAGCCGCGGCCTGGCGCCGAAGCTGTCGGGCTGGATCAGCGTCTCGCATCGCCGCAACTGGGGCAGCGTCGACTATACCAACACCAATATCGGCCTCTATTACCAATTGACCGGCAAGATCGGCGTCTCGACCAGCGTCAACACCTGGCATGCCTTCGCCTCGTGGGGCCGCGACCACCCCAGCCTGTCGATCTCGCTTAGCCGGCGGCTCTAGAAAGCTGTTGGGCCACGCCCTTTGGCCAGAACCGGAACGAATTCGCCAGACCGCTAACGCCTCGGTTGCGACAAGGTAAACAACGTGTTACCAAAACATGCAGGCGTACCGAAAGTCGGTTCCAGTTCCATCACTTTATTGTCTTTCTTGAATTCAATCGCCAAAGGGCGGGACGTACATCTTGCCGGATGTGTTCATTTCCTATTGTCACAAGGATATCCAGGCTGCCGAAGCCATGGAACGAAGACTGGCCGCCAATTGTTTGGATGTCTGGTTGGACAAGTCGCGCCTACTCGGTGGCATGCACTATCCCTCGCAGTTGCAGAGAGCGCTTGATGAAACCAAGTGCCTCGTCGCGCTCATCTCCGAAAACTCGATCGAGTCGGACTGGGTGGCCGCCGAAGTGGAGACGGCCAAGGACAGGACCATTCCCTGTTTCATCGACGCGTGCATATTACCCCTGACCTTCCGCGCGCTTATCGGGCGTCGCCAGCATATCGACATGCGTCCGTGGATCAAGGCGGGAGATGACCGGTGCTGGGCGATGCTGATGGACAGCATCCATACAGCCATCAACGCATCGCGGAGCGGCGATACCCGGCCCGGGCGCCAAGCCCCGACGGACAATGCATCCCCGCCAGTCGATCATGTTGTTCCTACGGTCCGGCGCGTCGAGAACACCACCATCTATGCCGGCAATACCATTAACGGCATCGCCGGTAACGTAGCAGGCAATGTGACCATCATCGTGCCGAAGAGCGGCCAATGAACGAAACTGTCGCTAGTCCGGAAAACGGAGACGGCAAGGATGTGGCCGGTGTGAGTGGCAAGGCGAAAGCCAGGCCACAAACCCGGCGGGCTTCCATGACGGAAGAGATAGGACGCCTTCATGAACGTCTGGATTCTTTGGATTCCAGAATTTCCAGACCCAGCACAACAATAAATAACACTTATTACAATACGGAAAACAACAATACTTTCAACGGTAATACAATCAACGGCCAGGCCGGCAGCGTCGGCGACCATGCCGCCATCAATATTGGCCGCGGCAGTGCAGCGCCTCAAGATGATGCGATTTCCGCAACTGAAGCCCTGACCGTTGAAGAGATTTTCGCTTCCCTGACCGATCCGCGCGACGGTGCTTTCTTCGCGGCGGCTGGTTTTCTGGACGGTGCGCCTTATGATTGCGTTCTCGATGCGGCCGGCAGACTGGCCGAACTGATCATAAAACCGGAAACGGCAGTAAAGTCGGAAACCGCGCCAATACCGGGACCGTTCGCATCCTCGCGCACGGTCCGCCTGCGCCGCATTGGCGCAAAAATTCTAGCCGACGAAACAAATGCGCCTTTTTCTGTCGAACGTATCGGCTTCGACGATCCCGAACGGGCTCCGGCGGTACGTCGGTTCGTCTGGAAGGAACTCGGCGATATGCGGCTGATAGTGTGCCGCTGGCTTGACGACCTCGCGCGCAGCGGCACCGCTACACTTGCCGCCTTTGGCGGCATCGGCGTCGGAGCTTGCGCGGAATTCGACCTGGCCTGGACGCTGACACAGATTCAGGGGTGGGCGCTTTCAGAAGGAACAGGCTTTGCTGCGGGCCACGCCTTGCGAACAGCCGCCGAAAGCCATGCTGTGGCCAACGACAAGGCCATGGAGTTCCTGAAGATGTGGACCGGAAATGAAGGCAGCGACCGAGAGAGAGGTGGCGCGGTCATGCTGTGCAATTCGGTATGGGGGCTGACGCGCCCGAAAGACGCGTTGTTGATTGTCAGCCGCATTCTTCGCGACGACAATTTCGAAACGTGGGGAGCGATCCAGGCCACGGCCGATCTTTTCTGGCAGCAGGCGTCATTCTTTCCCGACGACTATCGCGACGAGCAGATAACCGCTGCCCTGGCGGAAGCGTTGGCAGAGTGGCTGAACGAAGACGCCGACACATTAGGATATTATACGCCGCTGTTGATCGCCCATGCGATCGGCGGTGAGATTTTTGAGCAGAATCGTCGCCAGAGTCAGGCTGTGCCCATGGTCCTGCGCGACAATGAAACGGAAGAAACCCGTACACGGATCTTCAAGGTGCTGAATCAGGGGCTGCGGAAACCCGTCTTGCGGCCGGCGGTGCGTGCCGTGCTTGATGCCCTCGCAGCCCGCGTCAAGAAACTTGGCACGACCGAAAGTGCAAAAGCCTTTCGGCGCTTCATTACTGAAATGTCCCAGCAGGGTGACGAAGATGACCGGGCTCGACTTGGCGGCTATGCCGATCGATGGGCCTTCGCTCACAGCATAGATATCTTTTCCGAGGGGAGCCTTACATGACCGACCAGATTCTTTACCGCGACCCTGTTGACAAGATGCCGGACCTGCGTCCGGGCGCCGTCGTAGTGGCCCTGGGATCGGGTGATCCCATTGTCTTTCGCAACGGCCGGGGGCCAACCATCAGCGAACGGTGGTTTGGCGGCTACAAAAGTTTTGTCGAGGTCGACCTGTCTGCGAAGACATTCGACGAAGCCACCAAGCTGCCATCGAGCAAGGCGACGATCGATTTCGATGCCACAGTCACCGTCCGCTACCAAGTTCGTGAATCCAACGTGACCAGCATTATATCGCGCGGAGTCAAGGACGGACGCAACGCCATTTGGCCTGACTTGCTCGCGAAACTGCAGTTGGCGACCCGACAAGCGGACGGCCTCAACGTCAATCAGGGGAATGAAAGCGCCGTCGCCGCCGCTCAGTCATTTTGCATGGCCTATAATTCCCAGGCTGAGCGCGGCATCGAAATCCTGTCGATCATCGTGAATGTCAACCTGACAAGCGAAGCTCGAACCTTGCTCAAGCAGGTCGAACTGGAGGATTTCCAGCAAAAAAGCTTACAGTCCGAGCAGAAGATTGCTCTGCAAAAGGTCAAGAATTCCCAGGAAGTGGACAAGGCCAAACGCGAAGAGAATTTCGCGATTATGAATGGCGGACTGCAGAACATGTTTGCCCAGCTCATGATCGACAATCCGAAAGCGCTGGCGGATATCGTCGACAATCTCGCCAAGATGAAGCAGGGTCAGCACAGCGACCGCATGGAACTCTTCCGCGAATTGCTTGCGGGAGGCCAGATCGAAGCGCACCACATCCCCAAGGAAGTCAAAGAAGAATTTCTCCGGAAAGTCCTGATGCAAAAGGAGGAAGACATCGGTTTACTAGGCGCAAATCTCACGGTTGCCGACGCTTCGATGGAAATTGCAGAAAAAAAGTCGAACGAATGAAGCGGAGTTTGTCAACGTGCCCACGTTTCTTGCTCATATCCTTCGGCCAGCGGTCTACCCTGTCTTTCTGATACTGGCAGTCCTCGCTCTTTTCGGCATTTTTTATCTTGCCGTGCCTTACATCGCCAAGGCGGTCATGTTTGGAAGTTACTGGATTGTTCGACTGTATCGGCGGGCGAAGCTCTGGCCGCCACAGTTTATTTACTGGACCGAAGATGCCTTGCAGCAGATTTCAAGCCAGCGGCTGGCGCGCATCTGTAGTGCGCTTCTGCTTGGAATTCTGGTTGCCGCCGGCATTCGCCCCTCCGTGCACCGCGCGGCTGATCCGGTTGCAGACTATATATACAGTGTCACCGTTCCGGACGCCGTTGCGGCCACCTGCATCGAGGGCCGGCCGGTACGGCTTATTCAAACGGAGACCCAGCTTTTTTTCCGGGGCCAAGGTGCCCGCGTACGGCTGACTCCGTCAAGCCACGCCAACGTGACTGTTCTCCACTATGGCGACAGCATAACGGCCGTAGGCGAAACCACTACGGATCGCGACTGGTTGCAGGTACGTACAAACGACGGCAAATACGGCTATATCAGCAAAAAGCTGCTGCCTGATGCCGCTGATCTGGCATTTTATGATGCTGGATCAAACGCCTGTCCCTGACCGTCAGGCGAAAACCGTCAATGCCTGTTCGATGTCCGCGATCAGGTCGTCGGCGTCTTCCAGCCCGACATAGAAGCGGATCGCCGAGCCCGACAGGTACGGATCAGGCTCATCCGACAGCCGTGTCCGCGCCCTGATCTGTGGTTCGCAATAGACGGCCAGGCTCTCATAGCCGCCCCACGAAAAACCCTTGCCGAACAGCTTCAGCCGGTTGAGGAAGGCCTGGGACTTGGTCTCATCCCCGCCCTTGAAAATGACCATGAACAGGCCGTTCGACGCGGTAAAGTCCCTGGCGAACTGAGCGTGGCCAGGATGCGAGGCCAGGCCGGGGTGGACCATGATCGCCACCTCAGAGCGGCTTTCCAGCCAGCGCGCCACCTTCAGCCCGTTGGCGTTCGATTGCGCCAGCCTCAGGTGCAGGCTGCGGATGCCGCGCGCCGCCAGGTAGCTTTCGTCGGCCGAGGTAAAGAAACCCCACGCCTTGATCGCGGCATGGATTTTCACGGCCAGCTTCGGGTCGGAGACGCTCAAACTGCCCATCAGTATGTCGCTATGGCCGCCGACATATTTGCTCAGCGCCTGCATGGAAAGGTCGATGCCGTGCGCCAGCGGCTTGAACAGCACGCCCGCCCCGTAGGTATTGTCGCACAGGGTCAGTATGCCCCTGGCCTTCGCCGCCTTCGCCAGGCCGGGCAGGTCCTGGATGTCGAAGGTCAGCGAGCCCGGGCTTTCGATATAAATCATCTTCGTCGCCGGCGTG
>CAYYTA010000041.1:0-26350 GCA_964474575.1 uncultured Caulobacteraceae bacterium
CAGGGCCGCGCCGACGACAACGGCCATCGCCGCCCTGGCCAACGCCATCTCCAATTCCCTGGAGAGTTCGCAAGAACCGGCCTCCACTGGTACCATGGTCAGGTACGTCGACTATACCGACGATATCCGCGCCGCCCGCCGCGCCCTGGGCCTGGGCATGTCCGAGATCGAACGCGCCGAAACGCCAGCGGACACAGGCGGCCGCGATCGCCCCGTCCGCCCACCCGGCGGAACATAGCCCGGCCAAGCTCCTCTTGCACCTCCCGCCGCCGGCGCACGGCCGTTGCATATGGAAAATGCGAGGCATGCTGTTCTTCCCCTCTCCCCGCAGACGCGGAGAGAGGGGCGGGAATTGCACCCTAACGCCCGCTGCGATGCAGAAGCCGTTCGTAGAAGCCGCCAAAGCTGCCGTCTCGCGCGACCAGGTGGATTTCAAGAATCCAGTGGCGCGCGTTGCCGTTGCCGTCCGGGTCGCGCATCCGCGTCGGATTTTCCGGCCGGATGTGGTTGTGCCGCTTGACGCCGGGGATATGGGCATGCGGGAATTCGGCGACCGTATGGCCGGCGATATCACCGCCGAAGCGCCAGCCGCGCCGTTCGGATTCGGCGACGGCGAAGGCGTAGAGCTCGGCGCCGGTGATGTCGTCGTGGGCGTCGAAATGCGCCCGCACCACGTCGAATATGACGCCCAGGTCGCGGCACAGGGCGTGTTTCAGCGGATCATTGCTCAGGGCATAGGTCTGGCCGACATCGGCCTCCCACTGCTCGAACACCGGCCCGAGATCGAGGAAAACCACGTCGTCGGCGCCGATGGTCAGGTCGGGCGGATTGTCGGAATAGGTCGCCAGCGTATTGGTCCCGGCGCGGACGATGCGCTTGTGCCAGTGGGTCGATACGCCGAAGTCGCCGGCGGCCAGGGCGTAGATGTCGCGCTCGACCGCCTTTTCAGTGCGGCCGGCGGCGATGAGGCCGCGCCGCTCGATCTCGGCGAGCAGGGCCAGGGCGCGGTCCTCGGCGGCCGTCAAAGCGGCCAGTCGTTCTTGCTCCTGCATCACTCCGCCTTCACATAGACCCAGGCGGTCACGCCCGACTTCAGCGTCACCGCCACGCGTTTATAGTCCGCGACCTCGTAGCGGTCGGCCGCGGCCAGTTCGTCCGCCGTGATCTCGAACACCTTTCCGGCCACTTCGTCATGCGGCTCACCCGGCCGGACGATCGGATGGAAATGCTCGCCGCTGGCCTTGAGCACATCGGGGTCGGTGATCTCGATCATCTCCATGTGCCAGCCCGGCATGGCGTCGGCGTGGCCGTGCAACAGGCGGCCGAAACTCGTCATCTGCACGCTGTCGAGCTGCAGGGTGCCGTAGGAAAAGAGGCGGTCGGTCATGATGAGTCTTAGTCAAGATTTTTGTCAGGTATTGGCGCGAAACGGTGACGACAGAGAAGGCGGACCGTGGGTTATCCCCCTTCCGTCATTTGCTGCGCAAATGCCACCTTCCCCGTAAACGGGGAAGGAAAAGGCTGCAAGGATTCATCCGAAAATCCTGCGGTCTGGCAGGCTGTTGAAAAAGTCTTTCGGGCTCGAAAAATGGTCTATTTTCCCCGCTTAAAGCTGGGAAAATCAGGCGAATAGGTCGCTATGAGCCGGATTTTCCCGACTTTCCCGGGAAAAATATCCTCATTTTCGACTTCCAAAATCCTTTTTCAACAGCCTGTTAGATCAATATCCGTGCGGCAAGGGGACACAGGCGAAACGGCTGACGCCTTGAAGCGCCACTTCCGAGAAAAAGACGTTGATGCGTTGTTCCCCGTCCACGGTGACCACACGGGGACAATAGCCGACCTTGAGATTGATCGGTTCATATTCCTTCGACGGTCCCCAGGTCTGGCTGATCTCCACGTCGGCTTCCCCGGGACCGATCGGGTCCGCGACGAAACGATCCGTCGCCGAAAATGGGAAGTCTGGACGCTTGATGCCTTCCGGCCACCAGCGGATCGAGCCTGTCGTGAACAGGGTCGGCTCGCCGGTCCATTCCACCTTCTGCCAGCCTTCGGAGCCGCCGAAGGCGTAGGCCGACTGCACCAGCAGATCCTGGCTGCAACTGTTGACCAGCGACACCTTCGTGACGACCGTGGGATCATCGAGGTTGTTCTCGTCGAACCAGCGCGTTCCACCGGATTTCATCGTAACGCAGGATGACAAGCCGAAGGGAAGATTGAGCACCGTCGTTACCGGTATCTGGGGCGGCGGCCCGCGACGATCCTGTTTGATTCCCGCTTCTTCCGCTGTCTGGGAGGTACCGGACAAATAGGTCGCGGCGATGTGGTCGCGGAAGGCCGCCGCCGATCCGGGGACGCAATCGTCGTTGGCTGGCTGATGCGCGCCGGAATCTCCGTCGATATAGGTGGGACAGCCGTTATCGTAGGCATAAGGCATCGGATTGCGCGCGTCGCCCTCGTCCGCCAGTACCATGGCCCCTGCCGGCGTGGCGTCATTATAGTCGTCTTCATTGCTGTAGACCGCTAACTGGCTGTCGCCCTGCGGCACGCCGTCGGCATAGTTCATGGTGAAGTCCATACGAAAGTTGTAAGGCCCCCAATCGCCTCCGCCGACGACGGTTTCGTAGACAAGAAGGCCGGAGCCTTCCGTGAAACCATTGGCCCCACACGTCCCCGACCACGTTGCCGTGCCGTCTCTACCAAGATCGAAACCGCCTGTATTATGACCGACGATCGCCCAGCATCCCTGCGTGGTCCGGATTGCTGTCCAGATGCCGTCGTCGCTTTCGTAGACGATGGAATCCGCATGCACGGACCCACACGCCAGACCTGCCCCGGCGACAATCGCGGCCGCGGAAATATATTTGAACATTTTCATCTGTCTTGACCTCCCAAACCCGGACGGCCAGACTAAAATGAATTCCCCTGGGGACAAATCCCCCGGAAAAGGGGGATGGTCAGGCTGAAAATCGCGCCTGCAATTCGGTGACCGACGCAACGTCGAACTGCGCGAACAGGGCCTTCATATATTCCCCGACGGTATCCAGGCCAAGGCCGGAACGCCGGGCATTTTCCTTGCGCGACAGGCCGTTCAACGCATGCCAGGCCACCGTCATCCGCCGCGGCGGCACCTCGGCTTCGAGAAGGCTGTGGGCCAGATGCGCCGCCAGGGGACGACGCTGCTGAAAGGTGAAAGCCACGGCCCCCGCCTCACCCAGATGCGCCGAAACGGCAAAATCGCCCCATCGGTTGGACGCCGGCCTTTGGCAATTGCCGGTTTGCCGGGCCTCGTCGAGCATGTCGGCGCAGTAGGCCGCCGCCAGCGCGTCCAGCGAATCGGATTCGGCGGCCGCCATGGGACGTTCTCCCGCGCGCGCCAGCATCCACAGGCTCTGATGGGCGGCAAGATTGTGGTATATCAGACGGTCATCCGCTCCATAAACCAGGAGGCCTGCGTCGAACATGCGCGTGGATGGCATACGGATAGCTTTACCGGTCAAGGCGGGCGCGGTAAGCTGGCCGATAAGCCGGGCCATCTCGATGTCCTCGGCGGAAAAGGGACCTTTTCCAGCCGAGCGCATGAACAGCCAGCAACCGACCGGCGCTCCTTCGCACCATACGACCGCGTCCAGGATATGGCGGGCGCCTATGCGTTCATAGGTAAAGGCGTAATGCCGCGAGGCATAGAAGGCGTCAGTCTGGTAGGGGATGAGATATCCCGCCACCGGCCCGGCGAGAACGTTTTCGGTAAAGGTCGGCCAATTGCCGGGCTTCTGGCGCTGATAGTCCTGGCAGGACAGCAACACTTCGGCCGACAGGAAATATGGCTTTTCGACGTAGGCGTCCCTCATGGCGCCATCCGGACCGCACCAGAAAAAGCCGACCGTGTCGACGTCGAGAACACGCCGTATGAGTTCGGGCAGATCGCGGACAATCGTACGCAGGGCCAGGCCGCTGTCGCACAGAAGTCCCAATGCGGTGAGACCAGGGCTCCTGCCAATCGGCAGGGCCGGCGAAAGGTCGTCGTCGCTGTCACGTGGCAACGAAGGACTCCGGGCCGTTGATCCTGAACAAGTTTTTCGCCTGGGGCCGGCGATGTCAACCCCATATCGGCCGTTCGCCGAATGGTGTTACGAAAAAACCCCGGAACGTGCCGCTCCGGGGTTGTTCGTCCGCCTTTCAATAGCCAGCGCCTGTCCATGTCAGTTCCACTCAAAGCCTTTGTCGCGCCTCATATTTATCCCATAAGAGCGAAGACACTTCGTGGCACTTTTCGGATAAATTGCGCGACAAAACAAAAACTTGGAGCAGGCGTTTTGAGTCTGTCAAAACGCAGCCTGCTCTAGGCGCGGTAGATCAGCTTGAGCTTGTCGAGCGCCGCCTGTTGGGCGGTATAGTCGATCGTCTCGTCGTCGATGCCCATGCCGAAGGTCTCGTTCGGGCCGGTCTCCTGCACCACGATGCCGTCGCGCCGCGCCAGCACCAGCAGCGAGCCGTGCGACACGCCGTAGTGGACGCCCTCCTGCGGCACCAGCCACACGATCTGGCCGCGCACCGGGATGATGCTGTCGTCCTTCCACAGCGTCCGCGAGCCGTAGCCGGTGCAGCAGATGACGACGTGTTCCTTCAACCTGGCGAAATCGGCCGGCGAGGCGAAGTCGGCGTAGACGATATGCCCGCCGGCGGCGAAGACGTCCTGTTCGAGCTGGTGGCTGTAGTCGGCCACGTTGAAGGTCATCTGCGGCCCCATGCGCACATGCTCCGAGGCGAACGGGTGCATGTCGTTGGGTACGTCGCTGTAGCGCGGCAAGACATCCCGGATGCGATCCTGGAGGTAGAGAAAACCTGGGTCCACCTCCGGCGCGGCATTGGGATCGGGCGGTTGCGGCGGATCGTGCATGACGTAGTTGTCCATCCACTCGACCGGGCTGCCGGGCAGGCTGACGTAGGACTGGTGCATGCCGAGCGCCGTGCGCGCCATGCGCTCCCAGAATTCCGGAAATCCCGCCGTGACCGCCGCCGCCTTGGCGATGCGCGAGTCGGGCGTCCAGCTTCCGGTGGCGCGCGCCGAGCGCACGAACGGGAAGCGTTCGCGGGCATAGATGGTGACATTGGCCCCGGCCCGCTGCGCCGTGATGGCGGCGGTCAGGCCGAGCGCGCCGGCGCCGATGACGGCGATGTCCCTGGGCGAGGACTGCATGGCCAGCCTGACGGCTTCCGCCGCCGAGCCCCACGACAGCGACCAGCCGCTGCCGCCGTGGCCGTAGTTGTGGACGACGGTCTTGCGGCCGACAGTCTCGGTCTCGATGCGCGGCCCGGCCTCGCGAAACGGGCGGGTACAGACGGTGGTGCGGAAGACCTCGGGCGGATCGACGCGGATGCGCACCAGCGGCGCGGGCGGCACTGCCGCGCGGGCGCCTCCGGCCATGAGGAGACCCGCCGCCAGCCCGCCTTTCAGCAATATCCGGCGATCCATGCCGCGCCTCCCCTGCCAAGCCATCAGTCGTCCCTGACCGCCGTGGTGATCTCGACCGGCGCCGCCAGCTGTTCGCCCTTCCAGCCGCCTTCGGGCGTGTGCTTGTCGATCTTGCCATGCAGGATGGCGCGGACCACGTCCATGCCCTGGGTCACGTAGCCGAAGACGGCATAGCCCTGGTTGTCGCCCTTCGGATCGTGGCCGGCGTCGAGATAGGAAAGGTCGCCGGCGACGATGATGAAGTCGCCGGTCGCCGTGCCGACGTCGTAGCGCGACATCGACAGCGCGCCGTTGGTGTGCGACAGGCCGGTGACCTCGGTCGATTCATGCTGGATCGGCGGGAAGGTCGCGCCGACCGGACTGGTCTGGATGAAGCCCGCCGTGGGACCCGACTTCGACGCCCGCCAGAAGTGCGCGCCGTCATATTTGTGCGCCTCGATATAGTGCAGGAAGTTGGCGACGGTGATCGGCGCCTTCTTCGCCGCCAGTTCAAGGACGATGTCGCCCTTTTCGGTATGCAGGGTGACGTGGATCACGTCCGGCAGGGGCGGCGGCGCGGGCGGCGCGGGCGGCGGTGGCGCGGGCTTGTCGTCATCGGCGCCGATCGCCGGCTGGGACGGGCGGTTGCAGCCGGCCAGCGCGGTGACCGCGAACGCCAGTCCGGCCTTGAGGAATTGACGTCGCATCTGTGCGCTCTCCCATGGTTCCAGATGGAAGTATCGGAATTTCCGCGCGCTTGGCAAGCCGGATATTGACATCCGTTTCTATCATGTGTAAGGATTTTCTGACATATGATAATTGGAGATAACGGTGCCGCCGGACGGAGACCAGTTGCTGCTGATGCTGTCCGCGCTCGCCAATCCGCACCGGCTGCGCATCGTCGCCGCCCTGACGGCCGGCGGGCGCAACTATATCAGCCAGCTGGCGCGCGATGTCGGCATCAGCCGCCCCCTGCTCCACCTGCACCTGCAGAGGCTTGAGGATGCCGGCCTGGTGACGACGCAACTGGAACTGTCGTCCGACGGCAAGGCGCTCAACTATATCGAGGTCGCGCCCTTCGACCTGCCCCTGACGCCACGGACCATCGCTCAGGCCGCAGCCACACTGACCAAACCCGAGGAGTGAGAGAAAGCGAAATGTCAGAAGACGTTTATTTTACAACCCTGTTGCTGATCGTCGGCACCGTGGTGCTGATCTTCGTATTGAAATATGGCTCCGCCGCGTACCAGGCGCATGCCCGCCTCAAGAGCGACGCCGCCTACAAGGATCTGGCCGAGAAGGCTGCCGCCGCTCAGGCCGACGGCGCCGCGCGCCTGGCCGCCATCGAGGACAGGCTGGCGGCCGTCGAGAAAATCCTGAAGGAGGTCGGCTGATGGGACCGCGCGCCATGGCCAGAACGGCCGGCTTCCTTTACCTCGCCGTCATCGCCGGCGGCGCCTTCGCCGAGGCGTTCGTACGCGACCATCTGATCGTCCACAATGACGCGGCGGCGACGGCGGCCAATATCGCCGGCAACGAAATGCTGTACCGGCTGGGCTTTGTCGCCGATCTTGCGCCCTTGCTGTGCAATGTCTTTCTGGCGGCGCTGTTCTGGGGCCTGTTCAAGGTCGTCGATCGCGGCGGCGCCCTGCTGGTGGTTTTCTTCAGCCTGATCGGCAGCACCATCCAGGCCGTCAGCCTGCTTTTCGACATTGCGCCGCTGCTGATTCTCAAGGACAACGGCGCCCTGTCCGCCCTGGGTACACCGCAACTCCAGGCCCTGTCATACCTGTTCCTGCGGTTGCACGCTCACGGCTATACCATCGCCCTCATCTTCTTCGGCGGCTTCGGCATGACGCTGGGCACGCTGATCATCCGTTCGCGCTTCATGCCCGCCCTGATCGGCGCCCTGATGGTCATTGCCGGCCTGTGCTACTTCACCAACGGCGTGCTTGATTTCGTCGCGCCGCAGCTGTCGTCGATCCTGCTTCTGGTTCCGTGCCTGCTTGGGGAAGGTTCGCTGGCCCTGTGGCTGCTCATCATGGGCGTCGACGCCGCCAAATGGCAGGCACGGGCCAGTCAGGCCGCCAGTTCGGCCGCATAGACCGACAGGTCGCGTTGCGAGAAGCAGGAGAAGATAACCTCCTTCAGGTACGACGGCGCATGGGCGCGGATCGTGGCGACGGCAATGGTTGTGGCCGCCTCGATCGGGAAACCGTAGATCCCGGTGCTGATGGCCGGAAAGGCCAGGCTTTCGAAGCCATGCTCGCGGGCAATATCGAGGGAACGCCGGTAGCACGACGCCAGCAGATCGGTCTCGCCGTGGCTCCCGCCGCTCCATACCGGTCCGACCGTATGGATGATGAACTTCGCCGGCAGGCGATAACCCTTGGTCAGCTTGGCGTCGCCGTCTTGCAGCCGCCCAGCAGCCGGCATTCGTGCAGGAGCTCGGGACCGGCGGCGCGGTGAATGGCGCCGTCGACCCCGCCTCCGCCCAGCAGGGATGAATTGGCGGCGTTGACGATGGCGTCGACAGCCAGGGTCGTGATGTCGCAACGCTCGGCGCGCAGGACAGCCATGGTTTCAGACCATCCGCTCCAGGATCGAGACATAGTTGGCGACCGCACCGCCTCCCATATTGAAGGCCATGCCGAGCTTCGGATCAGGCAACTGCATGTCGCCCGCCTCGCCGGTCAGCTGCCGGGCGGCGATGACGTGCATAGAGACGCCGGTCGCGCCGACCGGGTGGCCCTTGGCCTTCAGCCCGCCCGACATGTTGATGGGCAGCCTGCCGTTACGGCCGGTGCCTTGGTTGATGACCAATTCCCTCCCCTTGCCCGGTTCGGCCAGGCCCATGGCCTCGACCGCCAGCAGCTCGGCGATGGTGAAGCAATCGTGGACTTCGGCGAACGAGATGTCGTTCACCGACACACCGGCTTCGGCATAGGCTTTCTGGAACGCCCGGCGCGGGCCTTCGAAGGCTGTCATGTCCTTGGCCGACAGCGGCAGGAAGTCGCTGACCTGCTGATGGGCGCGGAAGGCGACGGCGCGCTTGAAGTTCTTCGCCATATCCTCGCGCACCAGGACGACGGCGGCGGCGCCATCGGAGACCAGCGAGCAGTCGGTCTTTTTCAGCGGCGCTGCGATGACCGGGTTCTTCTCCGAGGCGTGCAGGCAGAAGTCGAGCTCCAGCGGCTTGCGCAGTTGGGCCAGCGGATTGTAGACCGCCGCCGCATGGTTCTTGGCGGCGATGTGCGCCATGGCCTCGGTCGGATCGCCGTACTTCGCCGCATAGGCCAGAGCGAACTGGGCGAAGATTTCGGGGAACGAAAGCCCGGCTTCCTCGCGCTGATAGGCCGCGCCGCCGAGCGCCCGGGTCACGGTCGGGTTGTCGACGGCGGTCATCTTCTCGGCGCCGACGACCAGGGCGGTGTTGACCCGGCCCGACGCGATGGCGTCCATCGCCGCGTAGAGCGCCGCCGAGCCCGAGGCGCAGGCGTTCTCGCACCGCGTCGCCGGCTTGAAGCGCAGGCCCTCGTCGGCCGACAGCACCATCGACGACGCGAAGCCGTCGGGCACCATGCCCGAGTTGAAATGGCCGAGCCAGACGGCGTCGATGTCCGACCCGGTCAGGCCGGCGTCTCGCAGCGCTTCGCGGGCGGCCTGGTGGATCAGGTCTTCGAGCGAGCCTTCCAGCTTGCCGAACGGCGTGTGGCCCCAGCCGACGATGACGGGTTTCATGCGTGATCCTTCCAGGTTAGTAATTCAGGCTTTTCAGAAATGTATCGATAGCCGCCACGGCGACCGGTTCGTCGAGCATCGGCGCGTGGCCGACGCCGGGCACGGTCACAACGCTCATGCCGGGATGACGGGCCGCCATCTGGGCCACGGTATCGGGGCTGAGCAGGTCGGACAGTTCGCCGCGAACGGACAGTACGGGAATATCGGAAATCTTGTCCCACATCGGCCACATGTCGAACGGCGGCGGCGGCGGCGCGTCCTTGGGCGGGGTGAAGGCTGTGGCGATGGCCGGATCGTAGGCGGCCACGGGCACGCCGTCTCGTTCAACGAACAGGCGGCGGGCGAAGGCCATCCAGTCGGCGTCGCCATAGTGCGGAAAGGCGACGTCGTTGATGGCGCGCGCGGCAAGGGCGGCCTCGGCCCAGGTGGCGACCGGCCTGGTCTTGCCGGTATAGGCGGCGATGCGCGCCAGACCAGCGGGATCGAGTTCGGGGCCGACGTCGTTGAGCACCATGCCGGCCACCATCTGGGGCGCCAGGGCCGCCATGATCATGGCCATGATCCCGCCCATCGACGTGCCGATGATCGCCGCCCGCGTCAGGCCGAGATGCTTCATCAGGGTGAAACTATCCTGCACATAGACCGGCGGGATATAGTTCGCGGGCTGGTCGTCCCACTGTGAGCGCCCGCGCCCGCGCACATCGGGCACGATGACGCGGCAATGCGGGCTGAGGTGGTCGGCCAGGCCGGCGAAATCGGCGCTGTTGCGCGTCAGGCCGTGCAGACACAGGACGGGCATGCCGCCGCCGCCGTAATCGCGGGCGTAGAGCTCAAGGCGCGCGTCGGCGCTGGCGTAAAGGATGTCGGCGTAGGCGGTCACGGCGTTTCCCGGGGCACAGGCCGTCACATAGGCGATTTCGTAACAATTGCAACCGCCTGATTATAGCCGTTTGCACGGGAACGGCTCAACCGGGTTGTTTGCCGGAACATTGTCGTGAGGACGGTGCTGGCGTTCTAGCAGGTTGTTGAGAACGGATTTTGGAAGTTGAAAATGAGGCTGTTTTTCACGGTAAAGGTCCGGAAACGGGGCGAATAGCGACCTATTTAACCTGTTTTCGGGCCCTTTTTCCGGGGAAAAGAGGCCATTTTCAAGCCCGAAAGACTTTTTCAACAGCCTGCTAGCTGAGGGCTTACATGTTGAAATCCCACTTCTCCCCTTTTAAGGGGAGAAGGTGGCCCGAAGGGCCGGATGAGGGGTCATCCCACTGCCGGCAGAGAACCCCTCACCTGCCGCTTCGCGGCATCCTCTCCCCTTGAAAGGGGAGAGGTGGGAAAGAGGTTCGCTCAATCTCGTCGTGCTTCAACCACCCTACTGTCCGGCGTAGTCCTGGACGTTGGACGGGATGATCAGCTCGTACGGCACCCAGTCATAAAGCTGGGCGTACTGGTTCGAGGAGAACTTCTTGGCGTCGGCGAGGGCCTGCGCCCCTTGCGCCTTCGCGTTCTGCAGCAGCGACAGGGTCATGTAGCCCGACTTGATCGCGGCAAGGGCATCCGCCGTACCGTCGACGCCGGCCACAAGTATCTTGCCCGGCGGGATATGGTGCTTCTGCAGCGAGGCGATGGCGCCCAGCGCCATTTCGTCATTGTTGGCGACAATGGCATTGATCGGCTGGCCGGAATCGAGCCAGCCGTCGACCAGGTTTTCGGCCTGGCCGCGCTGCCAGTTGCCGGTCTCTTCCTCGATCAGGTGAATGCCCGGCCGCTGGGCCAGGATCTCCTTGACGCCTTCGGTGCGTTCGACGGCCGCCGGGTGGCCGTTTTCGCCGCGCAGGATGACGACATTGCCGGCATTGCCGAGCTTGTCGGCGACCAGGCGCATCTGCAGGCGGCCGGCGACGAGGTCGTTTGATGAAACGATGGCCACCGGCGCGTCGAAGTGTTCGAGCGACGGCCGGCGGTTGATATAGACGAGCGGCGTCCTGGCCGATGCCGCCGCATTGGCAATGGCGGTCGAGGAGGCTTCGTCGACCGGCAGGGCGATGACGACGTCGGGCTTTTGGGCCAGGCCGGCCTTGACCTGGTCGATCTGCCGGGCCGAGTCGTTGCCGGCATAGACGACGGTGATGTCGACATCGCTGTCGCCCGCCGCCGCAGCCATGATCGAGTCGTGCAGGATGTTGACGAACTTGTCGTCGTCGCGATTCATGCTGAAGAATATCTTCGTCTTGGCCAGGGCCGGCGACGCCGCCAGCAGGCCGGCGAGAGCGATCAGGGCTGCCTTTTTCATGGTTTCCCCCTTTTAAGCGGCGCGCACGCGGTTGAGGAACTTCTCGACCTCGCCCTTGAGCATGTCGGACTGGCGGCTGAGCGCGCGCGCCGCCGACAGCACCTGGACCGCGCCGGCGCTCGATTCCTGCGCCGCCTGGGTGACGCCGTTGATGTTGTCGGTCACCTGGATCGTCGTCTGCGACACCTCGTGGATGTTGCGGGCGATCTCGGCGGTGGTCTGCTCCTGCTGGCTGACCGCGTCGGCGATGGTGATGGCGATCTGGTTGACCTCGGCGATGGTGTTCTCGATGCCGGAGATCTCGCCGACCGCCTGCTGGGTCGAGGCCTGCATCTTGGAGATCGACACGCCGATGGTCGTGGTCGACTTGCCGGTCTGGTTGGCCAGGCCCTTGACCTCGGAGGCGACGACGGCGAAGCCCTTGCCGGCCTCGCCGGCGCGGGCCGCCTCGATGGTGGCGTTGAGCGCCAGGAGGTTGGTCTTCTGGGCGATGTCGGTGATGACGGCGACGACCGATTCGACCTCGGCGGCGTCACCCGACAGGGCGTCCATGCTGGTGCGGGTGCGCATGGCCTGCTGCGCCGCCTGGCCGGCGATGTCCGACGAGCGCACGACCTCCTCGCCGACGCCGCGCGCCGACGCCGCCAGTTCCTCGATGGCCGCGGCGACGCTGCGCACATTGTCGGCGGCCTGGCGGGCGCCGGCCTCGACGGCCGACGACTGGACGCTGGTCCGTTCGGCCGCGCCGGTCAGGGTCTGGGCGGAGGCCTGAAGCTCGGACGCCGCGCGCGATACGGCGGTGACGATATCGCCGATGGCGTTCTCGAAGTCGTCGGCCAGCTGCACGACCTCGACCTTGCGCTTCCTGTGCATGTCCTCTTCCAGCGCCGCCTGGGCGTTGCGCAACTGCTCGCCTTCGAGCAGCTTCTCCTTGAAGACCTTGAGCGCGCCGGCCATGCCGCCGATTTCGTCCTTGCGGTGGACATCGGGCACGGTGATGTCGGTGTCATGGGCCGCCAGGCGCAGCATGACCTGCGTCATGCGGCCGATCGGGCGCGAGATGCTGACGGTGATCATCCAGCCGACCAGGACGCAGAAGATGGCCAGCGACCCCAGCGCGATCATGATCCACATCCGCGCCGAGGCATTGACTTTCTTGGCCAGGGCGGTGGCCTGGGCGGCCTGGGTCTCGCGATAGGCCTGGACCTGCTGCACGGCGGCGAAGAAAGTGACGCGCTCCTTCGACAGGTCGTTCATCAGCACGTCGCCGCCTTCGCTGGTCAGGCCGGCGCGGTCAAGGTCGGTGACCTCTTCCTGCACGGCGAGAAAATGCTGCCACGCCTTGCGCAGGTTGGTCGCCAGGCGGGTTTCCTCGTCGCCCGACACCATGGTGTTGTAGTCGCTCCAGGCGCGCGAGAAATCGTTGCGCGTCTTTTCGGCCTCGCCGGCGTACTGGTCGCGCGCCTCGGGCGTGGCGGCGTAGTGCTGCAGGAAGGACAGGACACTGAGCGACTGGCTTGTCCGGCCCAGGTCGCCGAGCGTCGAAATGGCGGAAATTTCCTGCGACAGGCGCGCGCTGATCGCCGCGACCTCGTTGAGCTTCATGATCGAAAAGGCGCCGGTGGCCACCGACAGCACCATAAGCACAGCGAACGCCAGCGCGATCTTTCCGCGCAGGGTATGTGCGAGCTTGCCGAACATCCCGTATATCTCCCAGAGTGTGACGAGTTTATTCTGAAGTCTTGTTACGCCGACTTTTGGGAGCGAGCCTACGGGCCGATTTCATAATTTTGCATTAACCATAGGTCTGACCATAAAAAAATGGCCGGCACTTCACGGCGAATTGTCGCCCGAAAGCCACGCATCGGCGTTATACTGACCCCGGCTGGGGGTTTGGAGCCAGACCCATGTCCATGACAAAGGACCGCGACCACCAGGCGCTCGACATCAATATCGGCCGGGTGATCGAATTTTACATCCAGGGCATATTGAGCCGCGACGCCGCGCGCGACGACCTGATCCGCTATTTCGACGGGCCTGTGGCGCGGGGACTGCCCGGCGAAATCAATGCCTATATCACCCAGGTGCTCGACAAGACCGACAAGCAGGTGCTCGACCCCAACCAGGCGCGGCGCGAGCTGGTGCGGGCGTCGAGCGCCGCCCAGGCCAACGATTCGAGCTTCCTGCACGTCCCGACGCACTGAAGGGCCGGAAGGGCCTCCCGGGGAAGTCGCAGCGGGAGGCCCTCCTTGCACCGGACGGCGGAGACCGTTCCGGTAACGGAGATCAATCGTGGCGCAGCGCCTTGCCCGGCTCGGTGCCGGCGCTGGCCATGACCAGGCCGCCGACGGTGATGAGTGCAATGAGGACAGCGACGGCGGAAGCCACCGGAAACACCCAGAGTGGCATGGCGATGACGTCGTCGAACTGCTCGAGCCAGCGCTGCAGGGCGAACCAGGCCAGCGGCCAGGCCAATACACTGGCAAGTGCCACCGGCCGCAGGAATTGCCACAGCAGCAGCCGGACCATCTGCTCGCGCGATGCCCCCAGGACCTTTCTCATGCCGATTTCTCGCACCCGCCGGCTGGCGCTGAAGGCAGCCATGCCGTAGAGGCCCATGCAGCCGATCAGGGCTGTCATGCCCGTTCCGATCGTGAACAAATGGCTGCGGTCGCGCTCGGGTTTGTAATAGGTGTCGAGGTTGTCGTTCGCACTGATAGCGTCGAAGATCACGCCCGGAGCGATTTGCCGCCACACCTTGGCCAGCGCCTGGCGCATGACCGGTTCGCTCACGCCCTGATAGCGCACCATGGGAAATTCATAGTTCTCCTCGGTTGCGAGCAGGTAAAGCGCGGGCGGTATCGGGTCATTGGGAGTGGACAGGCGCATCTCTTCGACGACGCCGATGATGCGCACCGGCGCTTCACCCAACCTGGCCGTCCGACCAATAGCCGCCTGAGGCGATGAAAAGCCAAGGTCTTTTGCGGTGCTGCGGCTTAGAATGACGTTGAATACCATGTCGGCCCCGCCATTGTCCTGCGACGCCCCCTTCTGGTCCTCGGCGCGTTGCGCATCAAACAGGCGGCCGGCGAGCAGCCGTGCACCCATCATTTGGAAATAGTTCGGGCCGACAATCGAGACGTTGACGTTAAGGACCGGCAACAGCTCGTTCTGGCCGGGCCGGGTAAGTTTTGAAAAGCCTCCCGGACCTGAACCCGGGCCAGGAATGTTGCTGGCATAGCTGGAGTAGCGGACCGCTGGAATCTCGGCGGCGGCAGCGACGAAGGCCCGCCGCTGTTCCGGAGTAACGCTGGGCTCGAAGCACGAGGTGACGATCATCATGTGGTCGCGCCGGAAACCGAGATCGGCCGTCTGGATATGGCGTATCTGCAGCATGAACCCGCCCATGAGGATGAAGGCCACGACGACGGCGGTAAATTGCAGGATGGCCAGGCCGGTGCGCAACCCGCCGTTGAAGCGCCCTCCGCCCGGCGTTTGGCTTGACGCCAGCACCAGCGCAGGCTTGAAGGCCGACAACACAAAGGCGGGATAGAGCGCCGCCAGAAGGCCGGCCACCAGGACGCAGCCAAGGAGACCCAGAATCCATGAAGCGTCGGCGCGATAATCGAGCACCAACGACAAGCCGCCGGCGGCATTAACCAGTGGCAGACTCAACTCGACCGCCGATAGCGCCACAAGGAAGGCCAGCAGCAAGGTCAGGACGGCTTCGATAAGGAATTGCATGCGCAGGACAACGGGTGGAGCGCCGAGAGTCTTGCGTACCGCCACCTCACGCGCCCGCATACCCGCACGGGCGGTGGCCAGATTGACATAGTTGATCAAGGCCAAACCCAAGGCCAGGACCCCGACAAGGCCCAGCGATACGATCTCCGCCTTCAGCTTCGGCGTGTTCAAATGCAGCCCCGCCAGCGGTATGAGCGATAGTTCGATGGCCTTATGGGGTATGACGCCGCTGCCGAAGCGGGTTCCCGCCTGACGATCGGTAAAGGCCGGAATCTGGGCGCTGAAGGCCGCTGCGTCGGCCGGAGTTTTGAACTTCAGGTAGGTTTGCACGATAGTGAAGCCCCATGTGTGCCAACCGTCCCCAAAGACGCCCTCGTCCTGGGGCGTTAACCGGCGCAGCATGTCGAAACGCAGGTCGGTGTTTTTCGGCAGGTCGGCCATGACGGCGCTTACCGTGTACGTCCGGGTACCGCCCTTTTCGCCCAGCGCCATGGTGCTGCCGATGACGTCGATCGTGCCGAAATACTTGCGGGCGGTCCGGGCGCTGATGGCGATGTGCGACGGTTCGTCCAGGGTATTGGCCGCATTCCCGCGCAGCATCGGCATCTGGAAAAAGGTCAGGAAATTGGGATCGACCAGTTCCATATGCTCGTCGGAAAGGTCAGCGCCGTGATGCACGACGATGTTGGTGCTCCAGTCGCGGGTCCCGTCGATTTGCGGATAGGAAGACTGGATCTCGTCCAGAAGACTGCCCATGGTTTGCATTTTGACGTCGTCGGGTATTCCAGGCACGCGAAGGCGGTTGCCTACGGCATAGATGTAAGGCCTCTCCAGACTCCAGCTCTCGTAACTGGTCTCGAAATGATAAAGCAGGCTCAGGACGATGAAGACCGCGATGCCAATGGACAGGCCTAGAAGGTTGAGCAGGCCATACAGCGGATGGCGGGTAAACGAGCGAAGAAAGGTGGTGAAAGCCGAACCCAGCATGGCTTAAAGCACCTGCGCCACGGAAGCGACCAGCTGGCCGTCGAGGATATCGACCTGACGCGTGGCTTGGTCGGCGTGCGACTGCGAGTGGGTCACCATGATAATGGTCGCGCCCGACGCGTTCAGCCCTTTCAGGATCTGCATCACCTGGGCGCCGTTCTCGGTGTCGAGATTGCCGGTCGGTTCGTCGGCCAGGATCAGGTCGGGCTGGCCGACAATGGCGCGGGCGATGGCGGCGCGCTGCTGCTGGCCGCCGGACAGCTGATGCGGGAAATGGCGGGCGCGGTGGGCGATGCCGACGCGGTCCATGGCCGCCTCGATCGCCTTGCGCCGCGAGCCCTGGAAGTTTTTAGGTTTTTGGCCCTTGCGATAGAGCAGGCCCAGCTCGACGTTCTCGTAGATGGTCAGGTCGTCGACCAGGTTGAAGCTCTGGAAGATGAAGCCGAGGTGGGCGGCGCGGTGGCGCGCCAGCGCCTTTTCCGGCATTTTCGCCAGGTCATGACCGTCGAACAGGTAGGCGCCCTTGGTCGGCCGGTCGATGGTGCCGAGGATGTTGAGCAGGGTCGACTTGCCGCAGCCCGACGGTCCCATGATGGCGACGAATTCACCCTTCCTGATATGCAGCGAGATGTCGTGCAGGGCGGTCGTCTCGACCTCGTCCGAACGATAGAGGCGGGTGATGTTCCGGAGTTCGATGAGGTGGCTCATGAGGAGGTGCTCTTGGTTATGCGCAGGTGCTGCGCCTTGAGGAGATTCGAGGTACCGCCGATGACGACGCGGTCGCCGGGCTTGAGGCCGCCGAGGACTTCGGCGAATTCCGGATTGCGGCGGCCGATGGTGACCGGGCGACGGTCGGCGTGGTCGTCGTTGAGGACGAAGATCGAGGTGCCGTTGCTGTCGTTGAGCCAGGTTCCGGCCGGAACCAGGGTGGCTTGCTGGGTCGCGCCGAGCGACAGGCGGACATCGACGCTTTCGCCGCGCTTGAGGTCGGCCGGCATCTGGTCGAATTCGAGCTCGACGACGACGCGGCCGTCGGTGACCTGCGGGAAAATCTTGCTGATGTGGACGGCGACATCCTTGCCGTGGACATTGGCGGTGGCGGCCAGGCCGAGCGACAGGCGGGCGAGGAAATATTCGTCGACCTGGGCGCTCAGCTTGTAGGTGCCTTCGGAATCGACCTCGGCGATGGGGTCGCCCTGCTTGACCGCCTGGCCGGGCTTGAGGTCGAAATCGGTCAGCCGGCCGGCCGCCGGGGCGGTCAGGTTGAGCGCGTTCAGCCCGGCGCGGACCTCGTCGAGGCTGCGGCGCAGGTCGCCGGCCGACGCCTTGATCTGTGAGGTCTGGCTTTCGTAGAACCGGGTTTCCTGCGGCTGGGCGGCGGTCAGGGCGTCGAGGCGCTGCTGCTGGTAGGCGACCTCGTCGGCATAGGGCTTGACGTTGGCGTCGTTGAGTATGCCCTGGTCGCGCAGCAACTGGCGCTTGGCCAGTTCCTGCTGCGCCTTGTGCAGAGCGTAGGACACGTCGGCGATTTCCTGGTCGCGGGCCTCGCGCGCGGTCTGCAGCGACATCAGCTGGTTGTTGGTGTCGCTGAGGCGGCCGGAAATGTCGGCCTGCTGCGAGGTGACCTGCAGCGTCAGGTCGGGATTGCCGAACTGCGCCAGCACCTGGCCCGGCGTGACCATCTGGCCGTCCTGGGCGGCGACCGACAGGACGCGGCCGTTGGTCTCGGCGGTGATGTAGGTCACGTCCAGCGGCACGACGGCGGCGCGCAGGGCGATGTAGTCCTGGTACGGTCCGCGCGTCACTTCGCCTAAGTCGAGCGCATTGGCGTCGATCGTCGCCGTATTGGCGGCGGGCAGGGACAGGACGACGATGGCGATGATGGCGGCGACGGCCGCCGCGCCGGCGATCTGGAAGATACGGCGGCGGTACCAGGGCCTGGCGATGATGCGGTCGGTGCCGCCGGGGGAGAGAGGATGGTCGGGCATGACAAGAAGCTAACACAGCTTCGGCGATCAACATAAATATCTCAATTTATTTGACTTTCTGCCGATTCTTGTGTAAAATGCACGCACTGATCCCGCGCAAACTGTCCGATTCCGAACATGTCCGACGCCCCGCCCGAATCCCGCCGCCTGACGGCGCTGTTCCTTGACGACGACGCCGACATCCTCAGTGCGGCGGAGCTGGTGCTGATGCGCCACGGCATGCACCTGATCAAGGCGCAGACGCCCGACGAGGCGCGCGCCGCGCTCGACAAGGGCGATATCGACATCCTGCTGCTCGACCTCAATTTCCGCCGGGGGGACACTTCGGGCGAAGCGGGCCTGAACTTCCTCAGGGAGCGGCTGGCGCTCACCCCCGCCCTGCCCGTCGTCATCGTCACGGGCCATTCCGGCATGCAGATCGCCATCTCGGCCATGCGCATGGGCGCGCTCGATTTCGTCGTCAAGCCATGGAACAACGGCCGCTTCATCGCCAGCATCAAGGCGGCGCTGGAGGCGCCGCGCATCGCGCCTCAGGCCCAGCCGCCGCAGGACCTCAACCTGGAACGGTCGGAGCGCGAGCTGATCCGCAAGGCGCTGGAGCGGCACCAGTTCAACATTTCGGCGGCGGCCAAGGACCTGGGCGTGACGCGCGCGGCGCTTTACCGGCGGATGGAGAAGCATGGACTTTAAAAGAGTTCTGTTACCCCTCCTCGGCCAGATCGGCGTCTTCGTGCTGGGGGCGCTGGGCTGGCTGGCCCTGACGCACGGGCTTTACGCCAGCGCCCTGCTGTCGGGCCTGGGGGCGATCCTGCTGGCCGCGACCGGTTTGACCACGCTTGCCTTTTCGTTCAGCCGCGACTGGCTTCGCCGCAACAACCAGCCGGGCGCCCATTTCACCGCCGAACTGAGCCGGCGGCGGTTGCAGGTCCTGCTCGACCAGGCGCCGTCGCCGCTGTTGCTACAGCCCGATAACGGCCAGCTGATCGCTGTCAACCGCGCCGCGCGGCAGCTGTTCGACGTGTCCTACGCCCTGCCGGTGGCGGCGCGGAGGGCCTTGCTTGGCGAAAGGAGCGATGCGCTGGGCCTTGCGACGCTCGGCAGCCAGATCAAGTGGCCGAATCTTCTAAAATGGAAAGGCCAGACCTTCGCCGTCCACCTCGCCGAGACGCTGGAAGACGAGCGCCTGTCGCACCTGGCGGTGCTGACCGACATTTCGGCCGATGTCCGCGCGGCAGAGGCCAGCGCCCTGCGCGACCTGCTCAAGGTGCTGAACCACGAGCTGATGAACGCCCTGACGCCGGTGGCGTCGATGAGCCGGAGCGCGCTCGACCTGCTGGCCGACGACACGCCGGAGTCGCGCGCGCAGGCCGCCAAGGCGCTGGAACGGGTGGTGGCGCGGACGGAGGGTTTGACCGCCTTCATCAATGCCTATCGCGCGTTGACGCGCCTGCCGCCGCCGGTGCTGCGACCGGTGGGGTTGCGGCTGTGGCTGGAGGTGCTGGGTGAGAGCTTCGCCGCGCAATGGGGCGACAAGGGGGTAGCGTTCGAGGCGGTGTGCGACTGCGGCGACGGCGATATCCGCATGGACGAGGAACAGATGTGGCTGGGCGTCGCCAACCTGCTCAACAACGGCGCGCAGGCCGCGCTGGAGAAGCCCGATCCGCGCGTGCGGGTGCGCGCCCTGCGCGACGGCGGGTTCGTGGTTTTTGAGGTCGAGGATTCCGGGCCTGGGGTGCCTGACGCCCAGGCCGACCAGGTGTTCATGCCGTTCTATTCGACCAAGGCGACCGGAACGGGGGTTGGACTGTCGCTGGCGCGGCAGATCGTGCAGAGCCATGGTGGCGCGCTCGACCTGCTGCCGCCGGCGCCGGGGGATGTGACGCGGCTCGGCGGAGCAAGGTTCCAGTTCCGGCTGCGCTTGAACACCGTCGAGTAACGGGGCCTGGGGCCCGGGGCCCCAGACATCTTCATATCTTTCCATTTTCGGCCCCAGAGGGGCCATAAATGGAAAGATTTCAAGGTTTTTGTGGGTCCAAGGACCCCACGCCCCATGACGCGACGGCGTTAAACCATGCCGGCCTTGACCTGCTGCACCGCATAGTCCGCCGCCCGCGCCGTCAGCGCCATGAAGGTCAGCGACGGGTTGACGCAGCTCGTCGATGCCATCTGAGAACCATCGGTGACGAACAGGTTCGGCGCCGCGTGGGCCTGGCTCCACCTGTTGAGCACCGACTCGTTCGGATCATTGCCCATGCGCGCCCCGCCCATTTCGTGGATGGCGTCTCCCGGCACGTGCTCGTCCTCATAGACCTTGATATTTTGCACCCCGGCTGCCTCAAGCATGCGCCGGGCTTCGGCCTGCGCGTCGCTCATCATGTGATATTCGTTGTCGCGGAAGGTGATATCGAAGGTCAACAGCGGCACGCCGAAACGGTCGACCTTGCTCGGGTGCAACGTCACCTTGTTGTCGCGATACGGCAGGCATTCGCCGAAAGCCGTCATGCCGAAATACCATGGTGCGTACTGGCGCATGCCAGTCTTCATGTCGGCGCCGAAACCGCCCGGATCGGCCGGTCCCCGCCCCGCCCCGCCCTGGAAGCCATAGCCGCGAACGAAATTGACCTTCTCCTCGCCGTCGCGGTCGAGGTTGCGGTAGCGCGGGATATAGATGCCGCTCGGCCGGCGGCCGTATTCGATCTTGTCGGTAAAGCCCGGCACGGTGCCGCCGGCGCCGGTGCGGAAGATGTGGTCCATCATATAGCGGCCGAGCACGCCGCTGGTGTTGGCGAAGCTGTCGTCCCGGCCTTCGGCGCGCGAATTGAGCAGGATCTGGTTCGAGGCGAAACACGACGCGCACAGGAAGACGATGCGCGAGGTATAGACCTTGCCTACCTTGGTGTTGGCGTCGATGACGCGGACGCCGGTCACCCGCTTCGTTGCTTCGTCGTAGTTCAGGCCGGTGACCACCGCGTCCGAAATCAGGGTCAGGTTGCCGGTCGCCCGCGCCGCCGGCAGGGTCGAGGCCTGGGTCGAGAAATAGGCGCCGAACGAGCAGCCGCGCGCGCACTGATTGCGGTGATGGCACTTCAGCCGGTTCTGCTCCGGCTTGTCCTCGGTCATGTTGGCGCAGCGCGTGTGGATCATCTTGCGCCCGGGCATCCTGGTTTCGAGATTGCCCTTGAGCCAGACCTCGGCCACGTTCATCGGATGCGGCGGCTGGAACTTGCCGTCGGGAAGTTCTTCCAGGCCCTCGTTCTGGCCCGCGATGCCCGCCCACGATTCGACATAGTCGTACCACGGCGCGAGATCGTCGTAGCGGATCGGCCAGTCGTTGCCGTGGCCGTCCTTCTTGTTGGCCTCGAAGTCCCACTTGTTCCAGCGCAGGCTCACGCGGCCCCACAGGATCGACTTGCCGCCGACAATGCCCGGCCTGACCCAGCGCACCGGCTTGGAGCCGTCGACATCGATCGGGTTCAGGCGATCATTGTTGAAATGGTGGTTGAGCGAGGCCTGGTCGGCGCCGCCGTACTTCGACATGAAGAAGTCGCTGGCCACCAGCTCGCGCGGCATGGCGCCGCCGCGCCACGGCATCTCCCACGGCCCCTTGCCCTCGGTGGCGTAGTCGCCGTGTTCGACCATCCGTCCCCGGTCGAGCATCAGGACCTTCAGGCCCTTTTCGGTCAGTTCCTTGGCCGCCCAGCCGCCGGAAATGCCGGAGCCGATGACGATGGCGTCGAAATCGTAAGTATCGGTCATGGCTTCCCCCTAACCGTTGAACACGCGATTGACCTTGGCGTAGTCGTACGCCCCGTCGTAATCGCCCGGCACCGGCAGGTAGACGCGTTCGACCGTCTCGCCGATTTCAGAGGTGTAGTAGCCACTCAGGATCAGTTGCCGCGACTGACCGAAGAAATCGCCGGCGGCGGGGATGCCGCCGTTCATCAGGGTGGTGATCACCGCATCCTGGTCGGCCGGTTTCAGTTTGGCGAACGGTTTCTTGTGCGAGGTCTGGCTGTAGGCGTCGACGGCGTTGACGCCGGTGAGGAAGGCTCCGCGCTCGTCAGCATTGAACCAGTCGCCGACCATCATGGCGATGAAGCCGGGCACACCCGCCTCCAACGCGCCCGGCGTATCGGTCTTCGGCACGAAGCGGTCGCTGTAGGCCGCAACGAAGGCCGCCTGCGCCGGTGAAAACGGCGGATTGACGGCGGCGAAACCGGGCTGCGCACCCGCCGTGGCGGCGCGCGCCAGGGCCGGCGACAGCGAGGTTCCGAACATCGCCGTCAGGGCGGTGAGGCTTAGCGCGCCCAGGGCGTCGCGGCGGCTGAGGCCGGGGGAAGGCGTGTCGCCTGGCATAGTTGTTTCCACCTGTGTTTTTTCGTTGGTGGCGGGAAGAGACCACGAATTGTAAACGAATACAATATGGAGAAATAAGGATTTTAATTGGTCATACCAATTTTCGGAAATGATCGGACCTCGCGCGATGGACAAGCCCGCCAAGCCATGTTAGCGATAACTTGAAGTCCCGGAGAGGGCTGTTTAAGTGGTCGCAGTTCGTAACGGAAAAGTGGCGACCACTTTTCCTAAACATGCTCCATGGGAGGATAAGATGCCGCGTTTTCTCACCCTTGCCCTGCTTCTCAGCACCGTTTCGGTCCTGCCGGCGTTAGCTGCGACCCCGCCGGCCTGCGCCGACAAGCCGTGCGCCTATCTGAATACGAAGCTTTCGCCCGAAGCCAGGGCCAAGGACCTCGTCGCCCGCATGACGCTCGACGAAAAGGCGGCGCAGATGCTCGACAACGCGCCGGCCATTCCGCGCCTCGGCCTGCCGCGCTACGGCTGGTGGAACGAGGTGCTGCACGGCGTCGCCCGCGCCGGCCACACCACCGTCTATCCGCAGGCTATCGGCCTGGCGGCGACATGGGATACGAGCCTGATGGGCCATATCGGCGACGCCATCGCCGACGAGGGCCGCGCCAACCACAACGCCGCCCTGGCCCGTGACCCGACCGGCACCGACCGCTATTACGGCGTCAACTACTGGTCACCCAACATCAATATCTTCCGCGATCCGCGCTGGGGCCGGGGCCAGGAAACCTATGGCGAGGACCCGTACCTGACCGGCCATATGGCGGCCGCCTTCATTCATGGCATCCAGGGTGACAATTCGCTTTATTTCAAGGGCGTGGCGACGCCGAAGCACTTCGTCGTCCACTCCGGGCCGGAACCGCTGCGCCACGGCTTCAACGTGCCGGTGTCGCCCTACGACCTGGCCGACACCTATACGCCGGCCTTCCGCACCGCCATCGTCGACGGCAAGGCCTATTCGATGATGTGCGCCTATAATGCCGTCGACGGCTTCCCCATGTGCGGGTCGCCGCTGCTGGGCCAGCTTGTCCGCAAGGACTGGGGCTTCAAGGGCTTCATTGTGTCGGACTGCGACGCTATCGACGACATGGTCTCGGGCCACAAGACATTCATGGACCACGCCGCGGCGGCGGCGGCCGGGGTCAAGTCCGGCACCGATCTCGACTGCGGCCAGAGCTACAACGCTCTGCCCGACGCGGTGAAGCGCGGCCTGATCACCGAGGGCGAGATCGACGTCTCGCTGGAGCGGCTGATGGCGGCGCGCATCCGCATGGGGCTGATCGACGGCGGCAAATACGACGCCATTCCGGCGTCGGACATCAACTCGCCGGAGCACCGCGCCCTGGCGCTGAAGACCGCCGAGGAATCGATGGTCCTGCTCGATAACGGCAAGGGGCTGCTGCCGCTCAAGGGCAGCGAGACCATCGCCGTCATCGGGCCCAATGCCGACCTGCTGCAATCGCTGGAGGGCAACTATACCGGTTCGCCGGTCGATCCGTCCTATCCGCTGACCGCGCTGCGTGAGGCCTTCGGCGCGGACCACGTCATCTATGCCGCCGGCGCGCCGCTGATCGACGACATGCGCATGCCGGTGCCGGAGACCTTCCTGCATCCGGCGGCCGACAGCGCCGAGAACGGCCTCAAGGGTGAGTACTTCAACAACACCACCTTCGACGGCCAGCCGGTCACGACGCGGACCGACCGCATCATCAATTTCGACTTCTACCATACCGCGCCCGACGGCCTTACGCCCATGGGCTTCTCGATCCGCTGGACCGGCGTCATCGTCCCGCCGGTCGCCGGGACCTACGGCATCGGCTTCCGCATGTCGACGCCGCGCCCTGGCCAGCCGATGCCCGATGTCAAGGTGTGGATCGACGACAAGCTGGTCGTCACGCCGGAACTGGCCGGCGTCACCAACGGCGCGCCGCCGAAATGCGGCTCGGGCATGTGCGCCCAGCCGCCGATGGGGCCGCTCCAGGTCACCTTCGACGACACGAGGCCGCACACCGTGCGCATCGACTATGTCCGCGCCACCGAGGACCGCGCCGTCTCGCTCGACTGGATCGCGCCGGACCAGGCCCTGATCGATGGCGCCGTCTCCGCGGCGCGGAAAAGCGACGTCGTCGTCGCCTTTGTCGGCCTGTCGCCCGATCTCGAGGGCGAGGAAATGGCGGTCAATTACCCGGGCTTCCTCGGCGGTGACCGCACCAGCCTGGTCCTGCCCGCCGCTCAGCAGAAGATGCTCGAGGCCGTCAAGGCGACGGGCAAGCCGCTGGTGGTGGTCTATATGACGGGCGGCGAGATTTCCGATCCGTGGGTGGAGCAGAACGCCGATGCGGTGCTGCAGGCCTGGTATCCCGGCGAGGAAGGCGGCCACGCCATCGCCAACACCCTGACCGGCAAGAACAATCCCGGCGGCCGCCTGCCCTACACAATCTATCAAGATGTGTCGCAACTGCCGGACTTCTCCGACTATTCGATGAGAGATCGCACCTACCGCTACTTCAATGGACCTGTGCTTTATCCCTTCGGCGCCGGGCTGTCCTATACCAGCTTCGCCTATGGCCAGCCGGTGCTGTCGGCGTCTCACCTGGAGGCCGGTGCATCGGTCAAGGTCAGCGTCAAGGTCAGCAATACCGGCGCGCGGGACGGCGATGAGGTGGTGCAGGTCTATGTCACCAAGCCGAAGACCGACTTGTCGGCGAAATACGCTCTGTCGGGCTTCCAGCGCGTGCATTTGGCGGCCGGCGAAAGCAAGGACGTGACCCTGACCCTGGATGCGCGCGACCTGTCGCAAGCCGATGCAAACGGTGATCGCAGCGTGCTGCCGGGCGATTACACGATCGCGGTCGGTGGCGGCCAGCCGGGCACCGCGCCGGGCGGATCGGCGAGCCTGACAGTGAACGGCACCGCCAAGGTGGCGAAGTAGTCAGACGACCTCGATCATCATCCAGGCCGCCACGGTCTCGCCGGGCGCCAGGATGCGGATGCGCAAGGGCTGCTCGTTGAACGGATCGGGCCGGTCGCTGACCGGTTCCAGGCAGTAGAAATCGGCGCCGACTGGCGTATAGACATGGATATCGCGCATCTCGGGCGAGGCCGTCAGACGATAAAGCGGCCGGTCGCCGTTGCGCACCAATGCCTCGCCGCCGAAGCCGGTAAAGGTATGGTCGGTCTCGCTATCCGCCAGCGTATCGCCGCTCCCCCAGTCGCGGCGGAAATTGCCGGCATGCCAGTGATCCGGGCGGCCTTCGGCATCGCGGCTCCAATAGCCGTCGTACTCCGTTTGCAGGCGCAGGTTGGGCGTCAGCGGAAAATAGGGATGGAAGCCCAATCCCGCCGGCATGGCGTCGCCGGACAGGTTCTTCACGTCAAGATCAATGCGAAGGCCCTTGTCCGACAGGGCGTAGCGCAGGTGCGCTTCATACGGCCACGGCCATTCGTCCTTGCCGTGGGTCAGGCGCAAGGTGGCGCTGACGTCGTCGGCATCGAGGAGCCTCCAGGCCGAGCGCCAGCCATGGCCGTGAAAGAAATCCGGCAGGTCGAGCAGGTTGGGCGTCAGCCGGACATCGTGGCCGCCAAACGAAAACGTTCCGTCGGCGACGCGATTGCAGATCGGCACCAGGGCGAAAAAGGCGGCATCGAGAATATCATCCGATCCTTCGGGGGTGCGGCGAAAAACATCGGCGCCTTTGTGGGTAAACGACCGCAAACCGCCGCCATAGCCGGGGTCGATATCGATCTCGCTGTCGAAGGCGCTGAGCTTCATGGCGT
>CAYYTA010000042.1:0-30399 GCA_964474575.1 uncultured Caulobacteraceae bacterium
TATCGTCGACAACGACGGCGACCGGGTGTCGGAGATCCTCGACGGCGTCCACGACGACGGCGGCATCGACACGGTCATGGCCTCGATCACCTACCATATCTATGGCTATGTCGAGAACCTGACCCTGACCGGCACGGGCAACACCAACGCCACCGGCGATCTGCTGGATAACACCCTGACCGGCAACAGCGGCAACAATGGTCTCAATGGCCTGGCGGGTGCCGACACCATGCTGGGCGGCCAGGGCGACGACACCTACTATGTCGACAACACCGGCGATGTCGCCATCGAGAACCTGAACGAAGGCAATGACAAGGTCGTGTCGTCGGTCAGCTATACCCTGTCGGATAATATCGAAAAACTATCCCTGACGACATCGCAAAACCTGACGGCGACGGGCAACGCGCTCGACAACATCATCGTCGGCAACACCGGCAATAATCTCATCGACGGCGGCGCCGGCAACGACCTGATGTACGGCGGCTTCGGCAATGATACCTATATCGTCGACAGCGTACTGGACAAGGTGTCGGAAAGCCTGTCGGGTCATAACGATGGCGGCACGGACCTCGTGCTGTCCTCGGTCACCTTCACGCTTGCTCAGTATGTCGACAACCTGACCCTTACCGGCCACGACGACATCAACGGCACCGGCAATGCCGACATGAACGTCATGATCGGCAACGATGGCGCCAATGTCCTGAACGGTGGCGCGGGCGCGGATACGCTCGACGGCGACGCCGGCAATGACACCCTGATCGGCGGGACCGGACCGGACACCTTCGTCTTCAACCTCGGCAGCGGTGCGGATACGATCACCGATTTCTTCGGCACGGGTGTGGATACGACAAGTCTCGATACGATCAACCTGCATGCCTATGATGCCCAGGCGACGGCGATAATTACCCAGTCCGGCGCCGACACCGTCATCGATCTTGGCGACGGCAACGTCATCACGGTTCTCAATGCAGCGATGAGCGACGTCCAGAACCATATCGTCTGGTAGGGCCGTCAGGTCGTCAGGGCAGGCTGACGATCTGGCTCAGTTTCGACACGCCGTTCTCGTTGAAGGCTTCGACCGCGACGTAATAGCCGACGCCGATATTGAGTGCGCGGATATCAAGTTGCGTGCCGTGTTGGCGGCCGCCGAACTGGGTGTCATCGTCCTCGGCAAACAGCTGATAGGTCTCGGTCAGGCGGTCGGGCTTGATGCCCCAGCGGACGTTGTAGCCGACCGCGCCCTTGACCGGCTTCCACGCGACATGGGCATTGCGCGTATCGCTATCGCGTACGGCTGTAAAACCTGAAGGCGTCGCCGGATCCTTGCCGCCGGACGAGCCGAAGACGCGGATATCGGAAATGGCCAGGTTGGCCGCGCCGACGTGACCGTGGACGTAGCGGACAAAGCGCGCCTTGACGGGAGCCGGCAGCTCGAAATAGGCATTGGGCCGGTCGCGGCGCGGATCATCTTCGGTCTTCGCCAGCGGGGACCACGTCTGGCCGTCGAGCGACGATTCCAGCTGGAACTCGGTATAGATGTCCGGTCCGTCGGCAAAGACGCCCGACTTGTAGTCCGCGAAATCGACCTGGACGGCGCGGAGCGTATCGACGTGGCCCAGGTCCATGGTCAGGGTCTCGCCGGCCTTGTTCTGCGCCGCCACCCAGAAGGTGCGAGGGTTCTCGTCGGTCAGGTTCCTGGTGTCGAAGTTCTGACCCTCCGGCGCCGTCAGGGTCGAGGAGGCGACGACGGATTTGCGGTACGAAAGCAGCATCCAGCCGGTGAACAGGCTGTCCGGATCGTCGACCTTGCCGGTAGGCACATAGTGCGGAAAATCGCCGAAGCGTGACGAGAAAGACATCTGGCCGTCGTCGTAGAACTTGCCCGGCAACAGGTCGATGCGGCGCTCGAACGTCCAGTTATAGCCGATCCACGGCGTGCCGGTGTTCCACAAATTGCCGTAGGCATCTTCGAAGGTCGAGCCGTGGCCGGCGCCCTCGACAAAGCCGCCGGGCTTATAGGCGACGGGGTTGTAGTCGGCATAGATGAACGGACCGGTCGGGCTGTCGGCGACATAGGTGCCGTTGGAATAGGCATTGTACTCGGTGCCGGGCGCGCCGTATTGCAGATAGTATTTACCGTTGTGCTTGGTCATCCACGCCCCTTCGATAAAGGGGTCGATATGGGTGCCGTTGGGCAGGCCGCCCGAGTGATCCTGGCCGAAACGCTCCCAGCCGTGATGCTCGGGATCGAGCTTGAAAAGCGGCTTGGAGTCGCCGGTATAAACCTGCTTGCCGTCCTTGAACTCAAAAGGCGTGACATAGATCGGATAGACATTGGATGAGTCCCAATAGACGTACCACGTGCCGTCGTCGTCATGCAGCAGGCCTGGGTCCCACGGCCCCGACGGTGTTTCGCCGGCTTTGGGCTCCTGGCCTTCGAAGGCCTCATTCGGCAGGGGCGGGGTCAGGCGCGTCAGGAAGTCGAGCTGGCCCGAAGCCGGGTCGCTGCTTTCCAGGATGGCCTGTGGGCGCATGGCCGACGGCATGATGATCAGCTTGCCGTCGGTCGAGATAACCGCGGGGGCGACGATCGAATTGAACGGCCAGCGCGACGGCGTAATGAAGTTCCAGTGGATCAGATCGGTCGAGCGCCAGTAACCGTCGGCCAGGGTCTCGAAAAGGTAGTAGGCGCCGTCGGAATGGCGCACGACCGCCGGATCGGCGCCGGTGCGGTAGGAGATGCCGTTGTTGATCTGCTCGAAATTGTAGCGGTAATCGATGTCGATCGGGTTGGCGTAGGTGTGCTGCTGCGCATGAGCGGCCGAGGCGGCGGTAACCAGCGCCAGGACGGAAACAAAAAGACGCTTCATGGTCAGTCTCCCTGTAGGAAAATATTGCAGGTCAGGCGGCCGACGGTTGGGTCGGAGGAAAAGCCGAAGTCGGCCGGGATGTCGCCGGAATGGAGCAGCGAGCCGCGATAGACGAGCAGGCGGTTGAACTTGGCCTCGAAGCGGGCCGTGCGGTCGAAATGCCGGTCGGAACCAGTGAAATATTGCGGCGGCATATCGCCGGACGCCGCTACCTCCCGGCCGCGGGTCATGGCATACTGGCCCTCACGGTCAGGAGCGATGCGCTCGAAACCGGTGGCGCGGTGACGGTAGAAGCTGGTGCCGCCCTGGGGCTTCGGACTGAGATAGTGCAGGACCGCCAGGAAGTTGGGATCGGTCTTGTCATAATGCGGCAGGCGCTGGGCCTGGCTGAGGTCTTGCGGCCGCTTGGTGACCAGGCTGAAGCTGGCCTCGGTCGGCATGAACGATTTCAGGCCAAAGACCTGGCCGATCAGTGGCGCCAGCGCTTCCAGGCTTTCATTGACGTGAAGCTCGGTATCGGCGTCGGCGGGGACGATCAAGCGGCGCAGACCAGGATAATAGGTGACGTCCTCGGCGGGGAAGGGGGCCATCCGCGACGCCTGCTCGATCAGCAGGTGCGGCTCGTCCATGAAATCGTCAACGATCAGGACGCGGTTCTTCTCGTGACCGATTTCCTCGACCCAGGCGGCCATGCAGCGATTCTCCCTGAGCGGCCCTTGTGACGGCCGTCGCGATGTAAGCGTTTACGGCGCTATCATTTTCGGGCTATGAATGCCACAAAAAACAATGCCGCCATCGGCGCAGGAAACGAACATGGACATAGACAAGCCTGTCAGGACCATCACCATCGTCGGCGGCGGCACCGCCGGCTGGATGACCGCCGCCATTCTGTCCAAGCTGCTGACGGGTTATACCATCCAGCTGATCGAGTCCGAGGAGATCGGGATTGTTGGTGTCGGCGAGGCGACCATCCCGCCGATCAAGGTGTTCAATGGCCTGATGGACATTGACGAGAACGAGATGCTGCGGGCCACGCAAGGGACCTTCAAGCTCGGCATCGAATTCGTCAACTGGGGCAGCCAGGGCGCGCGCTATATCCACGGCTTCGGCAAGATCGGCCATGACCTGTTGTGGCTGCATACCCATCAATTCTGGCTCAAGATGCGCGCGCTGGGCAAGGTGAAGCACTTCGACACCTACGCGCTCAATACGGTCATGTGCCATGCCAACAGGTTTGCCCGGCCAGACACGCGCCAGCAGGGCTCGCCGCTGGCCGACATCGACTACGCCTATCATTTCGACGCCTCGCTCTATGCCGCCTGGCTGCGGAAGAAGGCCGAGGGGCGCGGCGTCCGGCGCATCGAGGGCAAGATCGTCACTTGCCGCCTGCGTCCCGAAGACGGCTATGTCGATCATGTCGTCATGGAAAGCGGACAGGAGATCGGCGGCGACCTGTTCGTCGACTGCTCCGGCATGCGCGGCCTGCTGATCGGCGGCGCCCTGGGCGTCGGTTACGAGGACTGGAGCCCGTGGCTGCTTAACGACCGTGCCTGGGCGGTGCCGTGCGAGAACGCGCCGGTGCTTACGCCCTATACGCGCTCGACCGCGCATGGCTCGGGCTGGCAGTGGCGCATCCCGCTGCAGCATCGCTGCGGCAATGGTCACGTCTTTTCCAGCGCCCACATGAGCGACGATGAGGCCGCGTCGATCCTGCTCGCCAATCTCGACGGCAAACCGCTGGCCGATCCGCGCATGGTCAAATTCCGGCCCGGTCGCCGCCATCGCTGCTGGGAAAAGAACGTGGTCGCCATTGGCCTGGCCTCGGGCTTCCTGGAGCCGCTGGAATCGACCTCGATCCATCTGATCCAGACCTCGATCCTGCGCCTGATCGCCCTCTTTCCGGGTGGTGGCTACAAGACCGCCGACGTCGCCGAATTCAATCGCCAGACGGAGTTCGAATATAACGACTGCCGTGACTTCGTCGTCGCCCACTACAAGGTCTCCGACCGCGAGGACACGCCCTACTGGCGCTATGTCAAGACCATGGAGGTGCCCGGGTCGCTGCAGGCGCGGATCGAGCTCTTCCGTACGTCGGCGCGGTTCTTCAAGCGCGGCATCGCCGAGCTGTTCGGCGAGGAAAGCTGGGTACAGGTTCTTCTCGGCCAGGGCCTGCCGGCGCAATACGACCGCATGGTCGACATGATCCCGGATGCGCAGATCGAGACCTACCTCAACGACATCGAGGAGGTGAATGCGGATATTGCCGCCACCATGCCAGGCCACGGCGACTATATCGCGCGCCATTGCCTGGCGCGGCGCGTGTTCATGACGGGCGTCGCCTGAAAAAAGGGACCCCGCCCTGGGGCAGGGCGGGGCCAGTCAACTTGGCCGGGGATTGCGCCATAGGGAGATACGGCTCAGGGTCCGGCCCGGGGAGGAAACCCCGTCATTCGCCAGGGGACGAATACTTGTTTGCGGCCTCATGTTGGTCCAAAAAGTGCGATCGACATTTCGCGCCACTTTTTGGCATGAGGCTCAGATAACCTCTTCCAGGACGCCACCATGCGAAGCGATCACACGACTGTAATAATGTGCGCTGTCCTTGGGTGTCCGTTCCAGGGTGTCGAAATCGACATGGACGATCCCGAAGCGCTTGGCGAATCCCAGCGACCATTCAAGATTGTCCATCAGTGACCAGACCATGTAGCCGCGCACATCGACGCCGGCGGCGATCGCCTTGCGCACGGCCAGCAGATGTTTTTGCAGGTAGTCGACGCGCAGCGGATCGCGGACGCGGCCGTCTTCGGCCGCCGGCGGATCGTAGAAGGCCGCGCCGTTTTCGGTGATATAGAGCGGCAGGTCACCATAGCGCGCCTTGACCCACAACAGTGCATCGGTCAGGCCCTGTTCGAAGACCTCCCAGTTGGTCTCGGTATAGGTGGCTGACCGTTGCTTTACCGCAGTCGCCATGACTGGCCAGGCGGTTTCGTCATGCCTGGTCACGGCACGGGTATAATAGTTGACTCCGACCCAATCGACCGGTTGACGGATCAGGTCGAAGTCCTCTTCCGGCCAGTCCGGCCAGGCGCCGTTGAAGATATCCTTCATTTCGGCCGGATAGCGCCCAAGCAGGGCCGTGTCGAGATACTGCTCGTTCATATAGGCCGCGGCGCGGCGCGTGGCGGCGACATCGCATGGTTGATTCGAAGCGGCGTATTTTGGCTCGATATTGACCACAAGGCCGATCTCATGGCGGCCAGCCTCGCGATAGGCCTTGACCGCCGCGCCATGGGCCCGCATCAGGTTATGCGCGGCGATCGGCGCCTCGTATTTGTTGCGATGGCCTGGCGCGATGGTGCCGCGCAGATAACCGCCGTCCGCCACGACCCAGGGCTCATTGATCGTCGCCCAGCGCTTGACGCGGCCGTCGAGTATTGAATAGGCGACCCGGGCGTAGTCGGCGAACCAGTCGGCGCAATCGCGGTTGAGCCAGCCGCCGCGGTCGTCGAGGGCCGCCGGCAGGTCCCAGTGGAAAAGGGTGGCAATGGGCTCGATGCCGTTGTTCAGAAGTTCATCGACAAGACGGGAATAGAAGTCGAGTCCGGCCTTGTTCACCCGGCCCGTGCCTTCGGGCAGGATGCGTGACCAGGCGAGGCTGAAACGATAGGCCTGCATGCCCAGCCGCTTCATCAGGGCGACGTCGTCTTTCCAGCGCCGGTAATGGTCGCAGGCAACATCGCCGGTATCCCCGCCGGCTACCATGCCGGGCGTGTGGACAAATCTCTGCCAGATGCCTGGCCCCGCGCCGTCGGCCAGCGGTGAACCCTCGATCTGGTAGGCCGCCGTGGCGCAACCCCAGAGGAATCCCGATGGAAATCCGGTCGACATTAGGCTTGAAAATCCCCTGCGGGCGCTGGTTCTGGCGCGGTGCGTGACATTGCCGCTACACCTTTGTGTAAGCGTTTACGCCGCCATTGACAAGCATTTTGTAAGCGCTTACGGAGGCAGGGAAAGGGTTTGCCTCAGAAGAAGCCCGTGCAATCCGGAGGAAGGCGTGTCGCGAAAAGCCGCAGGGCAGCAGTCGGGACAATCGGGCAGGGGGTCGACTCTGATGGATGTGGCGCGCGCCGCCGACGTGTCCATCGCTTCGGCGTCCCGCGCCATCAACGGCCTCGACAATGTGACCGCTGATGTCCGCGCCCGCGTGCTGGAAGCGGCGTCAAAGCTGCGTTACGTGCCGCATTGGGGCGCGCGCAGCCTGGTCATGAGCCGGACCAATACCATTGGCCTGCTTCTTCCCGACATTTACGGCGAGTTCTTTTCGGAAATCATCCGCGGCGTCGATGTCGCGGCCCGCGCGCGCGGTCTGCACCTGCTTGTGTCCGGCTCGCACGGCGATCTCAACGAGGCTGTGGCGGCGGTCCGCGCCATGAGCGGCCGCGTCGACGGCCTTCTGGTCATGTCGCCGTTCGTCGAATCAGAGGATCTGGCGGCGGTGCTGCCGCTCAACCTGCCGCTGGTGACCATCGCCTCGCGTATCGGCGCCACACGCCACAGTTCGATTACCGTCGACAATTATGAAGGCGGCCGCCTGGCGGTGCGCCACCTTGTTGATATCGGCTGCCGCCAGATCGCGCACATCAGCGGACCGTGGCAGAACTACGAAGCCCAGGAACGCAAGCGCGGGTTTGAAATTGCCTTGAGCGAACTGCGCCCGGGCGAGGCGCCGCGCATTCATGAGGCCGACTTCACCGAGGAATCCGGTTACGCCGCCATGCGCGCCTTCCTCAATTCCGGTCAGGTGCCGGACGGCATCTTCGCCGCCAACGACATGATGGCGGTGGGTGCGCTCCTGGCCCTGAAGGAGGCCGGCGTCAAGGTTCCCGAAGACGTCGCCATGGTCGGCTTCGACGATATTCCGATCGTCCGCTTCACCTCGCCCCCGCTGTCAACCCTGCGCGTTGGCGTCTACGAAATGGGACGGCAGGGCCTGGAAATGCTCGTCGCCGATTTCGACGACACCGCTGGCGACACACGCAGCATTGTCATTTCTCCCGAACTGGTCGTCCGGGAGAGCTCCGCCCGCCGGAGCGTACAGACCTAGACTTGAGACGGCGGGCTGGTTCGCCGGCCCGAAAAATACCAGAAACTTCATTGGAGGAAGAGAATGAGACATCCCAATTCGCGCCTGAGGCTGGCACTCGGCGTCTCGGCTGTCGCGGTTGCCGCCGCGCTGGTCGTGACCCAGCCGGCCCTCGCCCAGGCCACCGCCACCCTGCAGGGCCACGTTGCCTCGGCTTCGGCCGGCACGACCGTGACCGCCACCGACACGGTCACCGGCCAGAGCGTCAACGGCACGGTTGCCGCTGACGGCAGCTACGTCATCGTCGGCCTGCGTCCGTCGACCTATCACGTCACCGCCGGCAACGCCTCGGAAGACGTCAGCCTTCCGGTCGGCGTGACCACCACGCTCGACCTCGACGCCGCCGGCGCCACCACCACGGTGACCGTCGTCGGCCGTCCGCGCCGCGACGTCCATACCGCTGAAATCGCCACCTCGGTGTCGCAGAAGCAGATGGAAAACCTGCCGCAGAACGACCGCAACTTCCTGAACTTCGCCGCCTTGGCCCCCGGTGTAAGCGTTTCCACCGGCAACAAGACCTTCCAGGCCGGCGGCGTCGGCCCCGACCAGGTCAACGTCTTCATCGACGGCCAGTCCTACAAGAACCAGACCGCCCACGGCGGCGTCGCCGGCCAGGCCTTCACCCCCGGCAATCCGTTCCCGCAGCTGGCTGTGCAGGAATTCAAGGTCGACTCGCAGAACTTCAAGGCGGAATTCGAGCAGGCCGGCTCGGCGATCATCCAGGCCGTCACCAAGACGGGCGGTGACGAATACCACGGCGACGCCTTCGTCGAATATACCAACAAGGACATGGAAGCCCGTCCGTACTTCGACCGTCCGGGCAACGCCAACAATCCGAACGGCACCAATCCGAAGCCTGACTACAAACGCTATCAATACGGCTTCGACATCGGCGGTCCGATCATCAAGAACGTGCTGCATTTCTATGCCGCGGGCGAAGTCAACGACACGACCAACCCGTCGACCGCCGTCAACCTGTCTGACTCGACCATTCCGTCGGCGATCAAGACCGCCGAAAACGGCAGCTTCGCCGCGCCGTTCAAGCAAACCCTGCTGTTCGGCAAGCTGACCTGGTATGTCAACGACGCCGATACGCTGAACCTCAGCGGCTTCGGCCGCCAGGAAGACAACAACATCGACTACGGCGGCCAGCGGACTCGCTCGGGCGCCCGCAACGTGCGTTCGAATGAAATCGAAGGCCTGCTGGAATGGAACCATCGCGGCGCCAATTTCCTCAACGAAATGAGCCTGGCGTACCAGGACAGCCAGATCGGCACGCCGGACCTGACCGACGGACCGCAGTTGTCGCTGTATAACGGCACGGGTGCGATTACTGTTGACCCCATGACCGGCTTGACCAGCCTGAATACCGGCGGCGACGTCGCCGACATGGGCGCGCAGAACTTCACGCAAAACAGCGGCCAGAAGCTCTATACGCTGAAGGACAACATCACCTTCACCTCGTTCGACTGGCACGGCAGCCATGTGATCAAGGCGGGCTTCAAGTACGCCAAGACGACGCTGTCGCGCGCCGAAAATAACAACACCAACGGCACGTACAATTATTTGGCGATCGACTATTCCGGCACCTCGACTGATCCGAGCTCAAGCATCCCGTTCAGTGCGTCGCTCAATGTCATGGCGCCGACGACCTTCCACGCCAATAACGACAATGTCGGCCTGTTTATCCAGGACGACTGGACGGTCAATGAGCACCTGACCTACAATCTCGGCCTGCGCTGGGACTACGAGTCGAACATGATGAACAACAAGTTCGTCACGCCGACCGCCATCGTCGACGCCCTGGCCGCCTATACCAACTGGACGGCCGCCGGCATCGACTATCATGACTACGTCTCGACCGGTCACAACCGCAAGCCGTTCACCGGCGCCTTCCAGCCGCGCCTCGGCGTCACCTACGACGTCAATGGCGATCGCGACATGGTGTTCTTCGCCGGCTGGGGCCGTTATTATGACCGCGACGTTTTCCTGTCCGGCCAGATCGAAACCGTTCAGGATACGGCCGAACGGATCGTCACCGCCAACTTCTGTGGCGCTGCCGGCTTGCCGACCTGCGATGATGTCAAGGCCCCGTTGGGTCAGGAAGACAACGGCCGCATTCAGTGGACGTCTGCCCTCAAGGATCCGAACGCCCTGCGCCAGGTTCTGCTGGCCAACGGCACGGGAGGCTCGGTGTGGCTGCTCAACAACAAGACGAAGGTGCCCTATTCGGACAATTTCGACATCGGCTTCCGCAAGCGCGTGGGTGACGCCACCTGGTCGGTGTCGTACCAGCAAAACATGTCGTACCACGTCTTCCAGTACGTGCGCGGCAATCGCCTGCCCGATGGCACCTTCACCTCGAAGGGCGATCAGTGGACGGAAGACAACTTCCCGATCCAGGGTCAGTTGCCGGGCTTCAGCGGCAAGCTGAACATCGGTGAAAGCAACGGCAAGTCGCGCTACAACGCGATCTTCATCACCGTCGACAAGCCCTACACCAAGGCTTCGCATTACGGCTACACCGGCGCCCTGACCATCGCCGACTCGAAGTCGACCGGTTCCGAACTCGGCGCCGATGAGTATTTTGAAGGTCCGCATCAGAACACCTTCGGCTGGAACCACTCGCTCGGCGTGTCGAAGTACCGCTTCGTCGGCACCGGCATTGTTGATGGTCCGTGGCAGACGACGATCTCGGCCACCTTGACCCTGGCCACCGGCACGCCGTTCGGTTCTGTTATCGGCGGTATCCCCGGCCCGGCGGAAAACCCCGGCATCCCCATCGTCAACCTCGGCGGGGTCTACTTCCCGAAGGGCCTCGCCTATCAGGAGCTGGATGCGCGCATCGCCAAGGACTTCACCCTGCCCAATGGCAATGTGATTACCCTCGATGGCCAGGTCTACAACCTGTTCGACCACGTCAACCGCGCCTATTCGGCGTGGGGCGCCGGCTCGAACTGGGGTGGCGGCGCGCCGCTGCTCGAAAACTCGACCCAGGGCCCGGCCCGGACCTTCCAGGTCGGCCTGAAGTACAAGTTCTAGACCTTCCGGACCTGAACCCCGGAATTCAGCGAGAAAGGGGGAAGCCGCCAGGTTTCCCCTTTTTTTGCCTGAAATCGGGGAAACGGCGCGGCTTGACAGCTTTTATGTAAACGCTTACACCCTTTTACTATAACAAAAGCACGACCTGTGCAGGGCAGGGAAGTTCAGTGGATAGGTGAGGGGCGTCCCATAACGTCCGCCTTTTGGCTGTTGCTTTTTCCGGCGCCGGTTTCATGCTTTGTCGTCCTGCGGATGACCCCGACGGACCATGCCCTTGCTGAAAGCCGAGTACCGATGACGACCACGCCACCGCTCGCCTCGCGCCGCGATCTCATATTGGCACTCGCTTCACTGGGCCTTGTTCCGGCCGAAGCGGTGGAGGCAAGAGCGCGGCACCGCCGTCATTCAGCGAAGGCGGCGCCCGGTTTCGACGCGATTCTGCAGGACCTGCACCGACGGACATTCAACTATTTCTGGGAAACGACCAACCCAGTGAACGGCCTGGCGCCCGACAACTGGCCCAATCCCGATTTCTGCTCGATCGCGGCGACGGGTTTCGCCCTGACGGCCTACTGCATCGGGGCGAAAAGCGGCTATGTCAGCCGCGCCGACGCCGCTCAGCGCACTCTAACGACCCTGCGCACTTTCTGGAACCTGCCGCAGGGACAGGAAAAGGAAGGCGTCATCGGCTACAAGGGCTTCTTCTATCACTTCCTGCATATGGATACCGGTCTGCGCTACAAGGATGTCGAATTGTCCTCTGTTGACACCTGTTGGTTCGTGACGGGTGCCCTGACGGCGGCGGGTTATTTCGACGGCGATGACGCGATCGAGGCCGAGATCCGCAAGACGGCCATCGACATCTATGAGCGCGTCGACTGGACCTTCATGGCGCGCGATCCGGGGCTCATCAGCATGGGCTGGCACCCGGAGCCGAACCTGCCCGACCATGATGCGCGTGGCCTGATCAATCGCAGCTGGGACCGCTACAACGAAGGCAGCCTGGCGATCTACCTGCTGGCCCTGGCCTCGCCGACCCATCCCGCCGGCAATTGGCAGGCGTGGGCGGACACCATCGACCGGACGTGGGGCCCGATCTATGGCGAGACGCATCTCGGCTTTTCGCCGCTGTTCGGGCACCAGTATTCGCACACCTGGTTCGATTTTCGCGGCGTTGCCGATGACTATATGCGCCGCCATGGCAGCGACTATTTCACCAATTCGCGCAAGGCGACCCTGTCCCAGCGCAACTACGCCATCCTCAACCCCGGTCATTTCAAAGACTATGGCGCGGATATATGGGGTCTGACGGCCTGTCGCGGGCCGGCGGAGGTCAAGGCCACCATCGACGGCCGCGAGGTCCAGTTCCACGAATACGGCGCGCGCGGTTCGGGCATTGATGGTGAAAGCTTCGATGATGGCACCATCGCCCCGACGGCCGGCGTGTCGTCAGTGGCTTTCGCCCCGGAGATCTGCCTTCCGCTCATCCATAACCTCCGCCAGCGCTACGGCGCCGACATCTACGGCCAGTATGGCTTCTTCGACTCCTTCAACCCGACCTTCCCTGAGAACCTGCCGAGCCGGGTCGGCCACATGACGCCGAAAGCCGGCTGGGTGGCCAACGAATATCTTGGCATCGACCAGGGCCCGATCCTGGCCATGCTCGAAAACTACCATTCGGGTCTCGTCTGGAATGCCTTCTGCCGCAGCTCCCTGACCGGTCCCATTGTGCGGCGCGGGTTCAAGGCGGCCGGTTTCGCGCCCATCGCATCTTCCGGAAAGTGGGTGGTCGCCGATGATCAGACTCCGCTTTCAAGCGTCCGACTGGGCGCCGGCGACGTTTCGCCGCCCCAAGAAACGCAAGAAAAGGGGAGGCTTCTTCAGCCGTGAGCGAGCAAACAAGACGCAGGTTTGGACTGGCGCTGGCGGCCCTTGCGGCTGCCGCTCCCGTCGCCTGCGCGCGCAAGGAAGGCCCGCTCACCGTCTGGGCGATGGGCGTGGAGGGCGAGACCTTGTCCGGCATGGCGTCGGGTTTCATGGGCCAGGATGTCCGCGTCCAGGCCCTGCCATGGGCGGCAGCGCATGAAAAACTGCTGACGGCGTTTGCCGCCGACGACCTGCCTGACATCGTGGCGTTGGGCAATACCTGGGTGGCGGAGTTTGCTGCTCTGGGGGCGCTGGAGCCGCTCGATGCCATGTTGCGCATGAGCAGCCTCGACCTTGGCCACATGTTTGCCGCCGCGCTCAGCACGGTGACCATCGAAAAGCGCGTGGTCGGCATTCCGTGGTATGTCGACACGCGGCTGCTGTTCTATCGCACCGATCTGCTGAAGCAGGCTGGGTTCGATGACGTCGCCACGACCTGGGCCGATTGGGACGGGCAACTGGCCGCTCTGTCGGGGCCGAACCGTGATGGCAAATACAGCCTGCTCATGCCCTTTGCGGAATACGAGCCGCTGGTGGCGCTGTGTCTGCAGTCGGACGATCCAATCCTGCTTGACGACGGAACGCGCGGCAATTTCCAGGCGGCCGGCATTCGCTCCGCTTTTGCCTTCGCGGCTTCGCTCTACCAGAAGGGCTACGCGGCCCGCGTCACCCATTCCGAAGTCACCGACCTCTATTCGGCCTTCGCGCGCGGCGACTATGTCTTCTACATCACCGGTCCGTGGAACCTCGGCGAGTTCGCCCACCGCTTGCCGGCCAACATGCAAGGCAATTGGGCGACGGCCCTGCTGCCGGGACCCAGGGGCGTGGGCGCGTCCTCGGCCGGCGGCGCTTCGATGTGCATCCCGCGCATGTCGCGCAACAAGGACAAGGCTTTCCGCTTCATCGAGCATATCTGCGCCGAGCGCCAGCAGGCCAGTTTCTACCGCGCCACCGGCGACCTGCCGTCAGACCAGACGGTCTGGCCAAGCGTTGGCCTGATGCAGGATGCGCGTTCACAGCCCTTCTTTCGCCAGCTGACCCTGGCCCGGCCGGAGCCGCAGGTGCCGGAGTGGGAGCAGATCGCCAACGAGATGGTGGCGGCGCTGGAGCGTGTCGTACGCGGCATCGTTACCCTCGACGCAGCGATGAAGGCGCTCGACGAATATGGCTGGGCCGCCTTGGCCAAGCGCCGGTTCATGCTCGACAAGGGGAGGGCGGCATGACGCTTTCCGCCGTGTTCCGCGCCGTCCGACCGGGTCACGTCTTCGTCGCGCCGGCCATGCTGGCCATGTTCGTCTTCTTTCTCGTGCCGGTGCTCGGCGCGTTTGTGATGAGCTTCACCGACTTCGACAAATACGCCCTGGCCAGCCTGTCGAACCTGCGCTTCAACGGCGTCGACAACTATGCCGAACTGCTGACCACGCCGCGCTTCTGGAAGGCGTTCGGCAATACGTGCTACTTCGCTTTCGTCGGCGCGCCACTGTCGATCCTGGTGTCGCTGGCCATGGCCATGGCGCTCAATGTGCCGAAGCTCGGCCTGCGCCCGCTCTACCGCACAGCCCTGTTCGCCCCGTTCGTCACCACGCTGGTCGCGGCGGCGGTCATCTGGCGCTACCTGCTCGACTATCGTTACGGCTGGGTCAACCAGGCGCTGATCGCCGTCGGTTTCCGGCCGTTCGACTGGCTGGGCGATCCGCATCTCAGCATGCCGGCGATCATCCTGTTCGCCGTGTGGAAGAACTTCGGCTACAACATGCTGATCCTGCTGGTGGCGTTGCAGAAGATTCCCGACGATCTCTACGAAAGCGCCCGCGTCGATGGGGCCGGCGCCTGGTCGCGCTTCGTGCATGTCACGCTGCCCGGCGTCGCGCCCAGCCTGTGGATGGTGGCGCTGCTGACCGTCGCCGGCTATTTCCAGCTGTTCGCCGAGCCTTACGTCATGACCCAGGGCGGACCGGCGCAATCGACCGAGTCCTTGCTATACCTGATGTATCAGGACGGCTTCAAATACTGGCGGCTGGGTCAGGCTTCCGCGACGGCTTTTGTCCTGTTCGCCGTCATGATGGGCATCTCCTTCCTGCGCACGCGCACCGAGGAGGCGATGACATGAAGATTTGGGACATGAGGATCCCGTCGCAAACCGTCTTTGTCAATGCCCTGCTTGCGGCTGCGTCGCTGCTGGCAGCTTTTCCGCTGTTCTGGATGGTGTCGATGTCGTTCATGCCGGAGGCCGAGTCCAATGCCTTTCCGGCGCGGCTGATCCCGCATCACCCGACGCTGTCCAACTACGCCGCCCTGTTTGCCCGCCAGAACATGGGACGCTTCATCATCAACAGCCTGCTCATCTCGTCCCTGGCCGCCGTTCTGTCGCTCGCCTTCAACGTCACGGCGGGCTACGCCTTCGCCAAGCTCAGGTTCGCAGGCCGCGACAAGCTGTTCCAGGGCTTGCTGGCGGCCCTGGTCATTCCGGGCCAGCTGGTCATGCTGCCGCTGTTCTTCGAGCTCAAGCTGCTGGGCCTGCTCAACTCCTATGTCGGCGTGGTAGCGCCGTTTGTCGCCTCGCTGTTCGGCATCTTCCTCGTCCGGCAGTATGCGCTCGGCATTCCCGAAGAAATGCTGCAGGCGGCGCGCGTCGACGGCGCCAGCGAATGGCAGGTCTTCCGCCGCATCGTCCTGCCCAACCTGGCGCCGATCATGGTGACGCTCGGCGTCTTCACCTTCCTGACCGCATGGAACGACTTCCTGTGGCCGCTGATCGTGCTGTCGGACGACAGCCGCTACACCCTGCCGCTGGCCATCGCCTCCCTGTCGCAGGAGCACGTCCAGGACGTGGGCATGGTCATGGCCGGCGCGACCGTGACCATAGCTCCGGTCATCCTGCTGTTTCTTGCCCTGCAACGTCACTATGTGCGCGGCCTCTTATCGGGGAGCGTCAAGGGATGACCTCCAGGCTCGATCTGATGGTTCGCAACCCGTCATTCGGCCTGGCGGCCGAACAATTCAAGATTTGCAGTGATGGCGCCGTCGCGCGACGGGCGAATGGCCGCCGGTTTCTTTCCCATACAAGTTGAGCTACAGGAGTAAACCATGACCGTCTTCAATCCCTCCCGCCGCTTCCTGCTGAAAAGCGCCACCGCCTTTGCGGCCATGGCCGCCGTGTCCGCGCCCGCCTTCGCCAAGGTCAAGGTCAAACCCGCCGCCGACCCCGTCATCGAGGGCCTGATCGCCAGGATGACGATCGAGGAAAAGGCCGGCCAGTTGTCGATCTACGGCGACCCGGCGCGTTTCGACGGTCCGCCGATCAATCCGACCTCGGACCAGACCAATACCAAGGACAAGCTCTACGACGACATCGCCCATGGCCGCATCACCGGCCTGTTCAACGGCATCGGCGTCGCCGGCGCGCGCGAGATGCAGAAGATCGCCGTCGAAAAGTCGCCGCACAAGATTCCGCTGATCTTCGCCGCCGACGTAATCCATGGCCTCAAGACGATCATGCCGATCCCGCTGGGCGAGGCTTCGTCGTGGGACCCGGACCTGGCCATGCGGTCGTCGCGCGCCGCCGCGGTCGAAGCCTCGGCCAAGGGCCTGCACTGGACCTTCGCGCCGATGGTCGACGTTTCGCGCGACCAGCGCTGGGGCCGCGTCGCCGAGACGGCCGGCGAGGACACCTATCTCGACATCCAGATCGCCACCGCCCGCGTCAAGGGCTTCCAGGGCACCGACCTCAGGGCCGAGGACACCGTGCTGGCCTGTCCCAAGCACTTCGCGGCCTATGGCGCCGTTCAGGGCGGCATGGAATACAACACGGCCGACATCCCCGAGACGACGCTGCGCGAAGTCCACCTGCCGCCGTTCAAGGCCTGCTTCGACGCCGGCGCCCTGTCGACCATGTCGAGCTTCAACGACATCGCCGGCGTGCCGTCGACCGGCAACCACTACCTGCTGACCGACATCCTGCGCGGCGAGTGGGGCTTCAAGGGCCTGGTCGTGTCCGATTACACCTCGGAAGAAGAACTGATCCTGCATGGTTTCGCCGCCGATGGTCCGGACGCGGTCGTCAAGGCGCTGACCGCCGGCTGCGATATGTCGATGCAGTCTGGCCTGTACAACAAGCACCTGCCGGACCTGGTGCGCGCCGGCAAGGTATCCATGGCCGCCGTCGACACCGCCGTGCGCCGCGTGCTGTCGGTCAAGAAGGCGCTCGGCCTGTTCGACAATCCGTACCGCTCGATGGACCTTGCTCGCGAAAATGCCGATATCCGCCGCCCGGAGACGGTGGCGCTGGCGCGCGAGTCGGGACGCAAATCGATCGTCATGCTGAAGAACGACAATAACCTGCTGCCGTTGTCGAAATCGGCCAAGGTAGCGCTGATTGGCCCCTCGGTCTCCGACAAGAAGGACCTGCCCGGTCCGTGGTCGGTCTTTCCCGATGTCGATGCCTGCGTCACAGTCGAGGCGGGTTTCCGCGCCGTGCTCGGCGACAGTCTGACGGTTACGCAAGGCTCGGATTACGAAGCGCCGATCGCCGGCGGCGTCGACGCGGCGGTCAATGCCGCCAAGGCCGCCGACGTGGTCGTGCTGGTGATCGGTGAATCGTCCAACATGTCGGGTGAAGCCCAGTCGCGCACCGAAATCGTCGTACCCGCGCCGCAAGTGGCGCTGGCCGAAGCGGTCGCTGCGACCGGCAAGCCCGTCGTCGTAATCCTGCGCCACGGCCGCGCCCTGGCGCTGGAAGGGGCAGTCAAGAACGCGCCGGCCATCCTCGCGACCTGGTTCCTCGGCTCCGAAACCGGCAACTCCATCGCCGATGTGGTCTTCGGTGATTTCTCGCCGCAGGGCCGCCTGCCGGTCTCCTTCCCGCAGGCCTCGGGCCAAGAGCCGTTCTACTACAACCATCGCAACACCGGTCGGCCGCAGCTCACCGACGACAAGAACTTCAAGACGCGCTACCGCGAGGTCACCAACGATCCACTCTATCCCTTCGGCCACGGCCTGACCTATTCGACAGTGAGCTATTCCGCGACCGGCGTGTCGGCCGCCACGCTGTCGTCCTCCGGCACGATCAAGGTTTCGGCCACGATCACCAACACCGGCCGCCGCAAGGTGCACGAAGTGGCCCAGCTCTATATCCACGACAAGGTCGCGACCATGACCCAGCCGGTCCGGGCGTTGAAAGGCTTCCGCCACCTCGACCTCGAACCGGGCCAGAGCGCGACGGTCGAGTTCACCCTGTCGTCTTCCGATCTCGCCTTTGTCCACCCCAACCTGAAAAGGACAGCCGAGGCCGGCCAGTTCGATGTCTGGGTGGCGCCGTCATCCGTTGGAGGGACGCCGGCCACTTTCACGCTCAACGGCTAAGCCGCGTGCCAATAGCGTTCCTGCTTTGGATAAATATGAGGCGTCAAAAAGCTGAATAGGTATTCATGTTGACGGCGAACTGAAGCCTTGTTGAATACGGCGGCAACGACAATAATCGCCTGGATGAGGAACGAAATGGCAAAGCTTGCCGCAATCGGTTGCGCTATGGCTCTGGTGCTGGCCGCGGGGAGGGCGGGCGCCGAAACCCTGCCGCGCTACATCATCGAACAGGGCGGGGTGAAGATGGAAATCTCGGCCCCGCGCGCCGACATCGTCCGCATTCGCGAAGGGCAGGGCGCCTTGCCGGAAGACGCCTCTTGGGCGGTCGCGCCGAAGCTTCGGGCCGGTACGGTGCCGCTCGATGTCGCCACGACGGGGACGACGACCACGCTGCGCACCTCGGCCATCGTCGTCACCGTCGACAACAGCACACTGGCGGTGACGGTCAGCGATACCCAGGGTCGCGTGATCGTCGCCGACGCCCGGCCTGTCACCTTCGACGGCAAGAGCTTCCTGATCCGCAAGGCCATGCCGACCGACGAGCACTATTTCGGCTTGGGCGACAAGACGGGACCGTTGGATCGGCGCGGCGAAAGCTTCGCCCTGTGGAACACCGATGCCTATGGTTTCGGAACCAATGGCGACCCGATCTACAAGTCGATCCCGTTCGTCGTCGGCCTCAACGAAAGCGGCCAGGCCTTCGGCCTGTTCATGGACAATACGTTCCGCAGCCATTTCGACTTCGGCCAGGGCGAACGCGATGTCTGGCAGATGGGGGCGGAAGGCGGCCCGGTCGACTATTATGTCATGGCCGGCCCGGACCCCAAGGCGGTCGTGCAGGAATATACCTACCTCACCGGTACCGCGCCGCTGACGCCGGAATGGGCGCTGGGTTTCCAGCAATCGCACTATAGCTACATGAACGCAGGGGAGCTTGAAGGCATCGCCGACCGGTTGCGCGCCGACCACATCCCGTCCGACGCGCTCTATCTCGACATCGACTACCAGGATCGCAACCGGCCGTTCACCGTCAATACCCAGGCCTTTCCGGACATGGCTGCCCTGACGGCCAAGCTGAAGTCGCAGAACCTGCACCTGGTCCTGATCACCGATTTGCACGTCGCCGACGCGCCTGACCAAGGTTACAAGCCCTACGACACCGGCATCGCCGCCGACGCCTTCCTCAAGAACCCGGACGGCAGCGTGTTTGTCGGGCCGGTGTGGCCCGGTCCGGCCGTCTTCCCCGACTTCAGCCGTCCGGATGCGCGCGCCTGGTGGGGCAGTCAGTACACCGATTTCGTCAAGGACGGCGTGTCCGGCTTCTGGAACGACATGAACGAGCCGGCAGTCTTTGACACACCGACCAAGACCATGCCGCTCAATGTCGTCCACCGCATCGACGAGCCGGGCTTCGCGCCGCGCACGGCCACCCAGGCCGAAATGCACAACGTCTATGGCATGCTCAATTCGCGTGCGACTTACGATGGCCTGAAGAAGCTTTCGCCCGACCAGCGGCCGTTCGTGCTGACGCGCGCCTCCTATTCCGGCGGCCAGCGCTACGCCGCCACCTGGACCGGCGACAACACCTCGTCCTGGGCGCACCTGTCGTTGTCGATCTCGCAACTGGTCAATCTCGGCCTGTCGGGCTTCGCCTACGCCGGCGACGACATCGGCGGCTTCACCGGCGACGCGCCGTCGCCCGAGCTGCTGACGCGCTGGATTGAGGTCGGCGCCTTCAATCCGATCATGCGCGACCACTACGGCAAGGGCCGGCCGCCGCAGGAGGTCTGGGTCCACGGTCCCGAACAGGAAGCCATCCGCCGCCGCTATATCGAGGAGCGCTACCGGCTGATGCCCTATATCTATGCCCTGGCCGATGAGAATAGCCGCGACGGCCTGCCGATCATGCGGCCGGTCTTCCTGGAATTCCCGAAATTCGGCGGCGCGGTCAACCAGTTCATGCTGGGCGACAACCTTCTGATCGCCCCGCCGGCGACGTGGGAGTCGCCGGCCGCCTATGACATACCGCTGCCGGGAGAGGGCTGGTACGACTACTGGACCGGCGCGCGCCTCGACAAGGCCGGGACGACCGAAACGCCGCAGCTCGACCGCCTGCCGGTATTCGTACGTCCGGGCGCGATCATTCCCAAGCAGCCGCTGGTGCAGAGCACGTCGGAAACGCCGTCCGGCGCGCTGGAACTGCACATCTATCCCGGTGCTGATTGCCACGGCGCGATCTATCTCGATGATGGCTTAAGCTACGGCTACACGCGCGGCCAGTACCTGCGTCAGACGATCACCTGCAGTGACGACGGCAAGAATTTCCTGATCAGCTTTGGCAAGCGCGACGGCGGTTACAAGCCGTGGTGGACGGGCTATATGCTGGTTATCCACGGCTGGAACGGCATGACTGCGACGGTTAGAGTCGCCGGCAAGAAGATCATGGGTCAAACAGGCAGTGGCACGCTCACCATGGCCTTGCCGGACATCGCCAAGGCCATCACCATCGCCATCCCGCATTCCTGATTTCCCATAATCTATCTTAGGCGCAGAACACGTTTCACCGCCGATTTTACTCAGACAAAATACGGCATGTAGCCGATGGCCCGCGTGGTTCGGATTATCATCCTTCCACTCCATCGGCTATTGGCGGCGCCTGAACCTTTTGCCGTACAAGCTTTTCCTCGATGTTACATATATAACGGCCTTCATACGCCGCGCTTAATTCTCATACATTTCGCGCTTGTCGCCTCCGGAATTCGATGCTACATCGCTTTTTGTCTGAGTAAATGCCGCGCAGATGGCATGACCGGACCGGAGAAGCGCACAGAGTAAGGGATCCGGCGTGAGCGGCATCGAGATCAGGAACGTCAGCAAGGCTTTCGGCCAGACTGTGGTGCTCGACGATATTTCGCTATCCATCGCCGACGACGAGTTCGTCGCCTTTCTCGGCCCGTCCGGCTGCGGCAAGACCACCCTTTTGCGCATTATCGCCGGACTGGAGCAGCTCGACAGCGGCGAAATCCTTATCGGCAACCGCCGCATCGACCAGCTTCAGCCCGGTCAACGCGGCGTCGCCATGGTCTTCCAGAACTACGCCCTCTACCCGCACATGAGCGTGGCTGACAATATGGGTTTTGGCCTGCGCAATATCGGGATTGCGCGCGACGACATCGCCCGCCGCGTCGCCGACGCCGCCCGTATCCTGGAACTCGACGCCTTTTTGGCCCGCAAGCCCGATGAACTGTCCGGCGGCCAGAAACAACGCGTCGCCATCGGCCGCGCCATCGTCAAGAATCCCGACCTGTTCCTGTTCGATGAGCCACTGTCGAACCTCGACGCCGCCTTGCGCATGCGTACACGTCTGGAACTGGCGCAACTGCGCCGCCGGCTCAAAGCAACCATGATCCTCGTCACCCACGATCAGGTCGAGGCCATGACCCTGGCCGACCGCATCGTGGTCATGAAGGACCGCAGGGTCCAGCAGGTCGGCGCGCCGATGGAAATTTACGTCCGTCCAGCCAATCGCTTCGTGGCGCGCTTCGTCGGCTCGCCGCCGATGAACATTCTGCCTGTCAAGGTCGACGGCGGAAAAGTGACCTTGGGCGGCGTGACCCTGACGACCGGTATGCGGCCGGGCTTTACCGGCGGCGCCGGTGAACTGGGCCTGCGTCCGGAAGCCGTGCGCGTGAGCGAAGCGCCGGCCGATATCGAGGCGGTGGTCGAGCTGGTCGAACGGCTGGGTGAACGCACCCTGGTTTATGGCCGCCTGAAGGACGGCACGGCTGTCACCGCCGAGGACGCCGGGGTCAGCCGCGTTCGCATAGGCGACGTGGTTCATCTGAAGCTCGACACCACCAATGCGCCGCTGTTCGATGCCGACGGCAAGGCGTACCATGCGGATGCCGGCGCATGAGCGCGCTTGCCGTCCGCAAGAAGGACTGGTCCGGCGCATGGTTCGTCGCGCCGTATCTCTGCGTCTATCTTGCCTTGCTGATCTATCCGCTCGTCTCGGGCATGGGATTGAGCCTGTTCAAGGCCGATCTGTTCGGCGGCCGGGTCTTCGTCGGCTTCGAGAATTTCGCCCGCATCCTGCGCGACCGGCAATTCCTCCAGGCTGTCGGCAATACGTTCTGGTTCGTGCTGCTGACCGTGCCGCCGCTGACCGTCATTCCGCTGTTCATCGCCCTGTTGCTCAACCGCGGCACGCACGTCGCCGCTTTTTTCCGTGGCGTGTTCTTCTCATCATCCGTGCTGTCGGTGACCATCGTCACGCTGATCTGGCGCATGATCCTGATGCCCGACGGCGGCTTCATCGCCAATGTCCGCGCCATGTTCGGCGCGGCGCCGATCCCGTTCCTCAGCGATCCGAACATCGTCATGATTTCCATGGCGATCATCACCGTTTGGTGGTGCTTAGGTCTACCGATGATGCTTTATCTCGCCGCCTTGCAGCAGGTGCCGAAGGACATCTATGAAGCGGCCGCGCTCGATAATGCGTCGTGGCTGCGCACCCTGTGGTCGATCACCCTCCCCTCTCTGCGCCGTATCGTCGTCCTGGTCGCCATCCTTCAGGTCGTCCTGCAATTCCAGCTCTTCGGTCAGCCGCAACTGATCACCCAGGGCGGGCCCAATGGCGCCTCGCGGCCGATCGTGCTGTTCATTTTCGAGGTGGGCTTCCGCCGCTGGGATATCGGCTATGCCGCCGCCGCCTCGCAGATCCTGTTCGCGATCATCCTGCTCGCCACCGTGGTGCAGTATTTCGTGACCCGGAAAGGACAGAAGGCATGAGCCCGGTCCAATCCAGAACTTTGCGCGAGACAGCCGTCCTTATCACCCTGATCGTCCTTGGCCTGATCATGGTGACGCCGCTGGTCTGGACGCTCATGCTGTCGTTGAAATCGAACAGCGAGCTGCTCCATTCGACCGCCAACGCCTTCCACGGCCCTTATACGCTCGAGAACTACCAGACCATTTTCCAAAACAGCCAGGTTTTTCACTGGCTGCTCAACTCGGTCATCGTGTCAGGCTGCACCACCATCGGCGTGCTCATCCTGTCGTCGCTTGCCGGCTACGGTTTCGCCCGCCTCGATTTCCCCGGCCGCGACAAGCTGTTCCTGTTCGTGCTGTTTGGCCTCGCCATTCCCGAGCAGGCAGTGATCATCACTCGCCACCAGATGTTCGCGGCCCTGCACCTGCATAACTCCTATCCAGGTCTGGTGCTGCCCGGCCTGGCAGCACCCTTCGGCGTCTTCCTGATGACGCAGTATTTCCGCGCCATCCCGAAGGAACTCGATGAAGCCGCCCTGCTCGACAACGCCTCGCGTTTCCGGATTTTCTGGAAGATCCTGCTACCCCTCACCCTCCCCGCCCAGGCAACGCTCGGCATCTTTACATTTCTAGGTTCCTGGAACGATTACTGGTGGCCGCTGATTTCAGCGACGCGGTCCGAGATGTTCACCCTGACCGTCGGCCTCGCCTCGTCGCAGATCAACTTCGCCCAGACCTCGGGCCTCGGCTACCTTATGACCCAGGCCGTTTTCGCCTCGGTGCCGATCCTGATCGTCTACGTCATCTTCCAGAAGTACATTGTCCGCGCGGTGTCCGGAGCGGCGGTAAGATGAAAAGGATCTCCGCTCTTCTCGCCCTGCTGGTCTTGGCCGGTTGCGCGCCAAAGGACCACCTGACCCACATCACCGTCCAGCGCATCTTCGGCGAATGCCGCGCCAATGTGCCGGTCGGACAAAAGCCGCTGCGCAATCCCGACGGCGAATGCGAGGTGGTGACCGGCCTGCTCGATGAGTTCCAGAAAGAAAACCCGGATATCGCGCTGAAGGTCAATATCGCCGCCTGGCCGGGGTACGATCAGTTGTCGGCCGAATATGCCGCCGGCGATCCGCCCGACATCACCGTCATGCACATGTCGGCCATGCCGGACTACGAGAAGCGCGGCCTGATCGACCCGCTCGACGCCGATTTCGCCAAGGCGGGCATCAACCCCGCCGACTTCACGACGGCGGCGCGCCAGGGCGTCACCATTGGCGACCACGTCTATGGCATGCCGTTCGACAACTGGACCCAGCTTTGGCACATCAACACCGCCCTGTTCGCCAGGGCCGGCCTGATGAAAGATGGCGAGCCCGTCCTGCCACACTCGCCCGAGGAATTCATCGCCCAGGCCCGCCAGTTCAAGCAGAGGACAGGCCTGCCCTACATCATCCAGGCCACCGCCAACGAGCAGGCCTCCTATACGCGCAACCTCTATACCTACCTGCTCGACCAGCACGCCGTCTTTTTCACCGATCCCAAGCACATCAAGCTCGATACGCCCGAAGCGCGCCGCGTCGTCGACCTGTTCCGCCAGCTTTACGCCGAAGGCCTGATGACCCACGACCAGGACTACCCGGCGGCTATGGCGGCCTTTCTTAACGGCCAGGGTGGCATGCTGCAGAACGGCACCTGGGTTATCGGGACCTTCTCCAGCGAGGCCGAAACCCCCGGCCGGCCGCTCTATCGTGCCTACACGGTCAAGCCCTATCCCATGTTGTACGGCGGGGCGCAGACCGCCTATGTCGACGGCCATGCCTGGGTCATGCCGCACCGGCCGGAACGCACGCCGGCGCAAGCTCAGGCCGTATTGCGTCTGATGAAGTTCCTGCAAGCCCACGACTACGACTGGTCGCGCACCGGCCACCTGCCCAGCCAGACGGGGGTGGCAAACAGTGCACAATATCTCAGTCTGCCGCATCGCCGCGACATCATCGCGCTCTCGACTGACGGCCAGACCCTGCCGCACGAGATTCAGCGCCAGTTCGCCATTTCCGACATCATCGGCGACGAAATGGCTTCGGCCTATACCGGCCACAAGACGACGCGCCAGGCATTGCGGGACGCCGAACGCCGCATCAACGATCTTCTCTTCCATCTCCTTTGAAGCCATCGCCATGACCCTGAAAGCCACCTTGATCGCCGACCGCGATTTCGTCATCGCACCGCTCGACCGCCGCGTTTTCGGCACCTTCGTCGAGCACATGGGCCGCTGCGTCTATGGCGGCATCTATGAACCCGGGCACCCGACGGCTGACGAGCACGGCTTTCGCGGTGACGTCATAGCCCTGACCCGGGAACTGGGCGTCACTATCGTGCGCTATCCCGGCGGCAATTTCCTGTCGGGCTATGACTGGGAGGATGGCGTCGGCCCGAAGGACCAGCGTCCGGTCAAGCTCGACCTCGCCTGGCACACAACCGAAACCAACCAGTTCGGCACTAATGAGTTCATCACCTGGTGCCGCAAGGCGGAGGTCGAGCCCATGTTCGCCGTCAACCTCGGCACGCGCGGGCCGGACGAGGCGCGCCATTTCCTCGAATACTGCAACCACCCAGGCGGCACCTATTACTCAGACTTGAGAAAAGCGCACGGCTATGCCGAGCCGCACAACATCAAGTTCTGGTGCCTCGGCAACGAGATGGACGGCCCGTGGCAGACCTGCGCCAAGACCGCGACGGAATACGGCCGCATCGCCCAGGAAACCGGCAAGGTCATGAAGTGGGTCGATCCGTCGATCGAACTGGCCGCCTGTGGTTCGTCGCAACGCGCCATGCCGACCTACGCCGCCTGGGAATACGAGGTGCTCGACACCTGCTTCGACCAGGTCGACTTCATCAGCCTGCACGCCTATTTCCGCAACGACGGCGATGACATCAAGGAATTCTTCGCCGAGATCGACAATCTCGACCACTTCATCAAGGAAATCGCGGCTGTGGCCGATGCCGTCGCCGCCAGGCGCCGCTCAAAAAAACGCATCATGCTGTCACTCGATGAATGGAACGTCTGGTACAAGGCGCACCGCCCCGAAGACCTGAAGAAGCCGGGCTGGCCCAAGGCCCCGCCCCTGCTCGAGGAAATCTACAATTTCGAGGACGCCCTGGTCGTCGGCGGCGCCCTGATCGTGATGATGAACAACGCCGACCGCGTCAAGGCCGCCTGCCTGGCGCAACTGGTCAATGTCATAGGCCCGATCTTCACCGAAACCGGCGGAGACGCCTGGCGTCAGACCATCTTCCATCCCATCGCCGACTGCACCCGTCTCGGCCACGGAGAGGTGCTGCGCCTCAAGGTCGACACCACCACCTTCACCACCAAGGCGCACGGCGAGGTGCCGCACCTGCTGGCGACCGCCATCTTCAATCCGGCGACCGGCGCGGTCAGCCTGTTCGCGCTCAATCGCTCGACCGATGAAGCGATGGACATCGCGCTCGACCTGCGCGGGCTTGGCGATCTCAAGGTCGCACGCGGTACCGAGTTGCACGACACCGATCTCAAGAAGGTCAACAACAAGGCTGTCCCCGACGCTATCTCACCGAGACCGAATGCCACCGGCCAGATCGAAAACGGCCACTTCACAGCGCAACTGAAGCCGCAATCATGGAACGTTTTCGCCTTGTCTCCCTCGTAAACCCCTTCGTTTTTTGCCTTCACCCTCTCCGCGATACTACCGGAGAGGGTTTTATATTTGTCAAACAAATTTTAATGAAAGTAGCTGAATTCATATGATAATTATATAGTTTCAAAGGACACAAAATTATTTTTTTCATACGTAAAAAACATATCCGGCATTTTCTCCATTATTTTTCATAGTGTTGTGCGATGTTGTGGTGATTTTGCGACATTCCTATAATTAATCAGACAAAAGCGCATTACAGGGTGTCGACTCTATTGACAGAGATATTTTGTCGGACAATATCGGCGGCAGAGTTCGCTCCAACAAGAACCGACGACACCTAACAGGGAGACCATCCAATATGACCGGCTTTTCGTCAGCGCCGCGCCGCGGCCGCATCGTTCTCACCCGCCTGTCGCTGACCGCGGCAGCCTCCGCCCTTGCCCTCGGCTTCGCTGTTTCCGCCCATGCGCAGGATGCAACCAGCACCACGGACACCGCTTCCGACAGTGACAGCACCGTGGTCGTCGTGCACGGCGTCCGCGCCTCGCTGACCAAGGGCCTCGCCAACAAGCGCAAGTCGGGCCAGGTCGTTGAATCGATCGTCGCCGAAGACATCGGCAAGTTGCCGGACAACAATGTTGTCGAGGCGCTGCAGCGCGTTACCGGAGTCCAGGTCACCGACCGTGCCGGAGGTGAAGTCGGCACCATCTCGATCCGCGGCCTGCCGGACATCGAGACCACCTGGAACGGCCGCAACATCTTCACCGCCTCGGGCCGCCAGGAAGCGTTGCAGGACATTCCGTCGACCCTGGTCCGCCAGATCGACATCTACAAGACCCGCGATGCCAGCCAGCTCGAAACCGGCATCGCCGGCCAGATCGACGTGTCGTCCCTGCGTCCGTTCGACTTCAAGGGCGCCGAGGTTTCGGTCGCCGCCCGCGAGACTTATCTCGAGCCCGCCAAGAAGTGGAACCCGCAGGTCAGCGCCCTGTTCTCCAACCGCTGGTCGACCGGCAACGGCGAATTCGGCGCCCTGCTCAATATCAGCGACGTCAAGACCGACTATCGCAGCGAAAGCGTAACGCCGGGCGCCTTGGTGCCGTTTGCCACCGCCGACAATCCCCTTCCCGGCTATACGCCGCTGCAACGCATCTTCGATGGCTGGCCGGCCGGCACCAATTCAGGCCTGTCCGAAGCGGCGGGCGCCACCTACGCGTTCCTCGGCGGCTCTACGCAGTATCCTTACCTGCTGTCGCGTGATGCCATTTTCCAGAGCGACCTGATCGGCAAGCGTGACCGTCCGGCCGCCAACCTCGCTTTCCAGTGGCAGCCGAATGACAGCTCGATCTATACCTTCGAGGCGATGTACGACGGTTACCGCAACACGACCTTCAACCAGCTGCTGTTCTCGTTCGTCGACTGGTGGGGCAACCTGGGGCCGGATCCGGCGTCGACCATCACCACCTATGACGGCACTAACATCATGCATACGCGCAAGGTCGGCGCCGTGTACGGCTTTAATTCGGGCGACCTGCAGACCAACACCACGGACTCGTATGTTTACGCCCTGAACGGCAAGTGGAACATCGGCGACAAGCTGAGCCTGGTCGGCGACCTATCCTACCAGACCTCGACCTTCCACTCGGAATTCACCGCCACCCGCATCGATCGCGTGGCCAACGAGATCGACGTCAACTTCAACACCGGCAACGGCATCCCCTCGTTCCACTTCGACAACGACGGCCTGCTGACCCAGGCCTCGACCTGGAACGTGGCGCAGTTCTACGACAATGCCAACCGCAACGAAGGCAACGCCACAACGGCGTCACTCGACGGCAAGTACGAAGCCGACTGGGGCCCGGTCAACAGGATCAGCTTCGGCGTCCGTTACGATGACCGTACGGCGCAGGAAGCGAACCGCACCCAGAGCGATGACGCAGGATTGGGCCGTAATCTCGGCACCTTCGACTCGAGCTACGACTTCACCAATTCGGACTTCCTCGACGGCGTCGCCGACGTGCCTGGCTCGTGGATGGACGTCAATGGCTACACGGTCCGCTCCAATATCGACACGTGGCGCGACATGTTCCATGCCGCCGATCCGGCCTTCCGCACGACCGATCAGCTGTTCCTGCACAAGACCTTCCACATCGACGAGAAGACGACGTCGGCCTATATCATGGCCGACACCGACAGCATGCTGGGCGGCCATCACCTGAAGACCAACTTTGGCGTGCGTTACGTAAATGTCGATACCGACATGCAGTTCTTCGGCTGGAACAACGTCACCTACGCCTACGATCCGGCGACCTCGGGCACCGCCCACAAGAGCGTCGGCAAGCTGCTTCCCAGCCTGACCGTGCGCTACGACGCCGGCGACGACGTGGTGTTGCGCTTCAACTACGGCGAAACCCTGCGCCGCCCGAACTTCACCGACCTCAATCCGGTCTTCAACCTGACCGGCGACCTGACCAGTGTCGGCTACGGCTCGGGCAGCGGCGGCAATCCCGACCTGAACGCCACCCACTCCAAGAACCTCGACCTGACGGCGGAATGGTACTTCAACAAGAGCAGCGCGCTCTACGCCACGCTGTTCAACCGCGACATCGATGGTCTCGTGGTGCCGCTGGTCCGCAAGCAGACGATCAACAACACCGGCCTGAACACCAGCACCTTCGTGGTGACCCAGCCGGTCAACGCCTCGGACGGCAAGCTTTCCGGCCTTGAACTCGGCCTGGTCTACTTCCCGAAGGACCTGCCGGGCATCCTCAACGGCTTCGGCTTCCAGGGTAGTGTCACCTCGCTGCATTCGAAGCAGAACATCCCGGACACCGACACCGCGGGCAACATCACCGGCGAGGAATCGACGCCCTTCTTCGGCGTGTCGAACCTGTCGTACAACGCCACGCTGGCCTACGACCGTGGTCCGATCGGCGGCCGCCTGTCCTACGTCTACCGCAAGGCTTTCTTCGACCGCAACGAGGCCCGCCTCTTCGCCAACCCGATCGGCATCTGGCGCCGCCCGGAAAAGAGCCTGGACTTCCAGCTGACCTACAGCATCAACGACCGCATGTCGTTCGACATCGACGGCGTCAACCTGACCAATGAAAAGCAGCAGGAATACTACCACTTCGGCAACAACGGCAACGAAGACGTGACCAATTTCGGCACGGTCGAGATCGGCCGCTCCTACTCCATCGGCTTCCGCTGGAAGATGTAAAGCTCCTTCCGACGACCCTGGGGGCGTTGCCGCATGAACGCGCGGCAACGCCCTCTTTTTATCCAGTTACCGGGAATACGCTCATGTCCAGATCCATCCTCGCCACCGCTTCCGCCTCCGTCCTTCTCCTGCTTGCGCTCGCCGGCTGCGGTGGCGGCGGTGGAGGTGGCGGCTTCAGCAGCGGGGGTGGTGCGTCGTCGTCCAGTTCCTCGAGCGTCGACAACGGTACGCTCAAGACCATGGACGACAGCGTCTCGATCACCATCAAGGATTCCAGCGGCGCCACCGTGTGGACCGGCTCGGGCGAGACCTCGGCCGGCAAGCATACGTTCACCTGGGACGGAACCACGAATGACGGCACCCAGCTCGGCGACGGCGGTCAATACACGGTCG
>CAYYTA010000043.1:0-7327 GCA_964474575.1 uncultured Caulobacteraceae bacterium
GGCGGCCGTGCCGGTCAGGGTCAGGTTTTCGACATTGCCGCCAAGGACGTAATTGATCGAGGCGACGACGGTGTCCGTGCCCTGGCCGGCATTCTCGATAACCTTGTCGCCGGCATTGTCTATGACATAGGTGTCGTCGCCCTTGCCGCCGGTCATGGTATCCGCGCCCGCGCCGCCATCGAGGCGGTTATTGCCGCTGTTGCCCGTCAGCACATTGTCCCGGTCATTGCCGGTCGCGTCAATGTCCGCTGCCCCGGTCAGGGTGACGTTTTCGGCATAGTCACCGAAATCGGCGATCGAGTAGCTGACGGACGCCTGCGCGGTGTCAACACCCGCAGTATAGGCTTCATGGATGCGGTCGCCAGGATTGTTGATGATGTAAGTATCGTCCCCGAGGCCACCCCAAAGATCGTCGTCACCCGTCGTGCCCGTCATCACGTCACCATTGTCGGTGCCGAAGAAGGTGCGTCCGGGAAGGGTAAAGCCGTCGAAATTGTCGCGAGTCAGGTCGCCGAGATCGACATTGGTCAGGGTGATCAGCGTCGTCGTGCCCTCTTGCAGCAGGACATCGGCGCCGGACTGGACCAGATTCAGGTCGCCATAGAGGAACGGGTTGCCGGCGTAGAAATTCATGCTGGCGAGCATGGTCTTCAGGCTCAGGACATCACCTGCGGGACCAGCCTGGAAGTTCTCGATCTCAATGTCCCAGGCGTCGCTTCCCGGGCTCGTCTGCGGCGCGAAGGTATCTTGGCCGGCGCCGCCGTCAAGAACAAGGCCGGCCGCAAAATCGAAGATGATCTGGTCGTCGCCGTCACCGAGGCTGGCGTGCACGCCCGAGGCATGGGTATGAACGATGTCGTTTCCGGCGCCGGCATCCACAATGCCGGCCTGCCCGGCGGTGATGACATCATCGCCGTCGCCGCCATTGTAATGATCGTTGCCTTCGAGATCATAAAGGATGTCGCTGCCGGCGCCGCCGTTCAGGACATCATTGCCGGGGCCGCCATGAATTTCATCGTTGCCGGCCTGGCCATCGATGACATTGTCGTTGGCGTCGCCGTAAATGAGTTGCGCCTGGTCATCGCCGCCGTTTGTGAAAAGGTAGGCATGCACCTGGTTCGACGGATAGGCGTTGAAGTTAACCAGAAATCCGCCGCCGGCGACGCCGTCGACCGTAAAGCCCGCCGTGTCTCCAATCCGCATTTGAACGCCATGCGTCGTGCCGTCGGGGTTGAACAGTTGCGCATAGGTTCCGCTGTTGTCCGCCGCAGTCCAAACGACGACAAAACCGCCGTCGCCGGTCGAAGCCAGGCTCACCTGGCCGTGCCGCCCGTTGGCGAGATGATATTCACTGCCGACCGGCGATCCGGAAGCGTCAACGACCACGATACCGACATCGGCGTCGGACGTATTGTTGGCGCCATAGTTATAAACAACGGCGATATTGCCGTCGCTCAGGACCGCCGCACCGTCCAGAATCTGCTGGTCGGCGCGCGTGACGTTGATCTCTATTTCGTCCGTCTGCGCCACACCCGACGCATCGTAGGTGCGCATGTAGACATCGCTGTCCTGGGTGCCGGCGAGGTTGTCGCCGTTCTGGTCGCTCTGCCAGACCACCGAGAACCCGCCGCCGGGAAGCGCCAGGACATGGGACGAGAACTGCTCCTGGAACGTTGTTGTGTTGACGAGAAATTCGTCGGTCACCGGCGTTCCGGAAACGTCGTAGACCCTGGCGTGGACATCGACATAGGTCGAACCATCGCCATCAGGCGCGGCCCAGCTTACGACATAGCCGCCGTTCGCCAGGAGCGTAATCCTGGGACCGAAAGCGATGTCGTCCGCCTGGTTGACCTGAACCGCCTGCCCGACGGCGACGCCAGCCGCATCAAATGTCTGCGCATGAATGACGTAACCGGCGTCCCAGGCCTGCAGGTAGCTGCCGTCCGCATAGGTTGTCACCGAAACGGCGCCATAGTCGGGCTGGCTGTCGAGGTTGGTACGGCCGCCGATCGCCTCGCCGTGAGCGTCATAACGCTGCGAATAGGTGGCATCGGTATCGGTAAAATAGTCGTGGTACGACGTAATGACGAGATAGTCGCCGTTGGCGAACCCGGTGACAACGCGTTCCGTATGAGACTTGTGATCTCCCGGATAAAGATCGGCCGGCGCGGGCGTGTCGAAATAGACCGTCATGGATTCCCCCCTTTGAGACGCACAGGTTAGTCCTTTGGTGACGCCGTAACAAGCTGTCCTTCGCAAGGCCCTTGCGCCGGGAAACAACTCGCCGCACAGATGGGCGGCATCCAGACGCGGCAACCTGGGCGTCCAGGTCGCCGGCGCCAGGCAGCACTCGGGCGGCTGCACCACCTGTATCGCCGTGATCGTGCTCAACGAAAATCCGGCGGCAGCCAGTTTCCCGGTCGCCTCCGGCGGGACGTCGCTGGCCTGCACCCGGCCGGCCGGCGCGGTGGCGACCTTCGTCCGGTGAAATAAGACTTCCACTGAAACACTATTGAAATTTTATCGCCCAGTTCCGCCTCTATAGCCTGACAGCCATGCCGGGGATGGCAGCACATTACCACGCGCAAACGGCGGATCGATGCAAGCCCATACCCGACGCTATCTCAGATGGGGCGCCATCGCGGCCGGCGCCATCGTCATCATCCTTCTGATCTGGTTCCTCGTCTTCCATCACAAGAAAGCGCCCGACGTCGTTACCCAGCCCGTGGCCTATGGCGATGTCGAGAAAAGCGTGCTGGCGACCGGCATGCTGGAGCCCTACAAGGAGGTCAGCGTCGGCGCGCAGGTATCCGGCCAGGTGACGAAGCTGGCCGTTGACCTCGGCGACCAGGTCCATCAGGGCGATCTGATCGCCGAGATCGATTCCGCCAAGCAGAAGAACGATCTGCAAACCTCGCAGGCCCAGCTCAACAACATCCGGGCGCAGAAGGTCGCCGACGAGGCCAACCTCGCCCAGGCCCAGGCCAATTTCACCCGCCAGCAGACGCTCTACGCTGCCGACGCCGGATCGAAGGCCGACTACGACGCCGCCCTGGCGCAGCTGAAGACCGCCCAGAGCGCCATCGACGCCGTCAACGCCCAGATCGCCTCGGTCACGGTCGCGGTCAATACGGCTCAGGTCAACCTCGGCTACACCCGCATCGTCGCGCCGATGGACGGCACCGTCATCTCGATCGTCACCAAGCAGGGCCAGACCGTCAATTCCAACCAGTCGGCGCCGACCATCGTCGTGCTCGGCGAACTCGACCGCATGACGGTCAAGGCGCAGATTTCCGAAGCCGACGTCATCAACGTCAAGCCGGGCATGCCGGTCCATTTCACCATCCTGGGCGCGCCCGACCGCCAGTTCACCGCCACCTTGCGCTCGATCGAACCCGCCAATACGGCTTACCAGCCCGATACAGGCACCTCGACCAACCAGACGGCGGCGGCGATCTATTACAACGGCCTGTTCGACGTCGATAATCCCGACGGCACGCTCCGGCCGTCGATGACCGCCAATGTCTCGATCGTCGAGCAGGGGGCGCAGCATGTGCTGGTCATCCCGTCGGCGGCCTTGGGGCGCAAGGGCCGCAACGGCTATACGGTCATGGTCGTGCCCAAGCCCGGCGCCAAGCCGGAGCGGCGCAGCGTCCAGATCGGCATCAACGACGGCAGCAATGTCCAGATCGTGTCGGGCCTCAAGGCAGGTGACCAGGTGGTCGTGGCCCAGCGCTCGGCTTCGGGCTCCAGCCAGAGCTTCGGCGGCCCGCCGGGCGGCGGCAACCCGCTGACTGGCGGCGGCGGCAACCGCAGGGCCATGCGCGCCGCCGGCGGCGGTCGGGGAGGCGGCGGCCGGGGTGGAGGCTGATCCCATGACCGCCCCCGCCATGACAGCACCTCCGCGCCTGCAAATCGAGAAGCTGCGCCGCGAGTTTCCGGCCGGCGAAGGCACCCTGGTGGTGCTCAAGGACCTCGACCTGACCATCGAACCCGGCGAGATGGTGGCCATCGTCGGCCAGTCGGGCTCGGGCAAGTCGACCCTGATGAACATCCTCGGCTGCCTCGACCGGCCGACGTCGGGCGTCTACCGCGTCGGCGGCCGCGCCACGTCCGACCTCGCGCCCGATGACCTGGCCGAACTGCGCCGCGAGCATTTCGGCTTCATCTTCCAGCGCTACCATCTGCTCACCGACCTGACGGCGCGCGGCAATGTCGAGGTGCCGGCGATCTATGCCGGCGTCGCCCGCGACGCACGCCGCGCCCGCGCCTCGGACCTGCTGTCGCGGCTGGGGCTCGACGAGCGCATGGACCACCGGCCGGGCCAGCTTTCCGGCGGCCAGCAGCAGCGCGTCTCCATCGCCCGCGCCCTGATGAACGGCGGCGAGATCGTGCTGGCCGACGAGCCGACCGGCGCGCTTGACACCGCTTCGGGCGAGGAGGTGATGCGCATCCTGAAAGGCCTGCACGAGGACGGCCATACGGTCATCATCGTCACCCACGACATGAACATCGCCGAGCACTGCGAGCGCGTCATCGAGATCCGCGACGGCGAGATCATCCGCGACCGCCTGGGCAAGGGGCTGGGCGAGGTGGCGCAGCAGGCCTTGCCGCCGGTCGAACTGCAAAAGACCAGCGGCGTCGGCGAACTGGTCGACAGCTTCCAGGAGGCGCTGGCCATGGCGCTGCTGGCCATGAACGCGCACCGCCTGCGCACCTTCCTGACCATGCTCGGCATCATCATCGGCATCGCCTCGGTGGTCTGCGTCGTCGCCCTGGGCGAAGGCTCGCGGCAGAAGGTGCTGCAGCAGATCGCCTCGATCGGCACCAACACGCTGCAGATCATGCCGGGATCGGGCTTCGGCGACCGGCGCTCGGCGGCCGTCCGGACCCTGGTGGTGGCCGACGCCAATGCCCTGTCCAAGCTTTCCTATGTCGACAGCGTGACGCCGACGGTGACGACCAACGTCACGGCGCGCTACGGTTCGGTCGAGGCGTCGGCCACGATCAACGGCGTCGGCACGCAGTATGCGCGGGTGCGCGGACTGCAAATGGCGGAAGGCGCCTTCTTCGACGCCGCCGCGGTGGCGAGCTACGCCCAGAACGCCATCATCGACCAGAATACGCTCAAGACCTTCTTCCCGAACGGCGACGACCCGATGGGTCAGGTACTGATCCTCGGCTCCGTGCCGGTCAAGATCGTCGGCGTCGCCTCGGCGTCGGGCGGGCAAAGCTTCGGCGGCAATTCGGACGCGCTCAACATCTACCTGCCCTATACGGCGGTCAATGCGCGCATGCTCGGCACCACCAACCTGCGCAGCATCACCGTGCGCGTCGCCGACAATACCGACTCGCAGACGGCGCAGTCGGGCGTCGAGGCCCTGCTCAAGAGCCGCCACGGCGTCGAGGACTTCTTCATCCTCAACACCGACCAGATCCGCCAGACGATCACCGCCACCACCCAGACCCTGACCATCCTGATCTCGGCCATCGCCGTCATCTCGCTGGTCGTCGGCGGCATCGGCGTGATGAACATCATGCTGGTGTCGGTGACCGAGCGCACCGCCGAAATCGGCGTGCGCATGGCGGTCGGCGCCCGCACCCGCGACATCATGCAGCAATTCCTGATCGAGGCGGTGCTGGTGTGCCTGATGGGCGGTATCCTCGGCATAGTGACGGCGCTGGCCTTCGGCGGCATCTTCGCCCTGTTCTCGACCGACTTCACCCTGATCTACTCGCCGGTATCCATCCTGTCGGCGTTCCTCTGTTCCACCCTGATCGGCGTGGTCTTCGGCTTCCTGCCCGCGCGCAACGCCGCGAAGCTGGACCCCGTCGCCGCCCTTGCGAGGGATTGATGCGCACGTTTCTGATCCTGAGTTCCGCCCTGGCCTTGACCGGCTGCCTGAGCACGCCCTATGCGACGCCGCAGGTGCCGACGCCGCCCGCCTTCGCCCATGCCGGCGCGGCCAGCGACGCCGCGCCCGCCGCCGGCAACTGGTGGGAAGCCTTCGGCGATCCCGCGCTCGACGCCTTGGTCCAGCGCGCGCTCAGCAGCAACAACGACCTCGCCGCCGCCGCCATCCGCGTGCAGCAGGCGCGCGATCAGGCCGGGCTGACGCGGCTCGACCAGTTCCCGTCGCTGTCGGGCAGCGTCGGCGCCACGTCGGGCTCGGGCAGCCAGACCTGGCGCGCCAGCCTGTCGGTGTCGTACGAGGTCGACCTGTGGGGGCAACTGGCCAATGCGACAAAAGCCGCCAACTGGGAAGCGCAGGCGACCGGCGAGGACCGCCAGGCGGCGCAACTGGCCCTGATCGGCACGGTCTGCCAGCTTTACTGGGACATCGGTTACACGCACCAGCAGATCGATACGGCGCGATCGTCGCTCGACTATGCGAAGACGGTGCTCGATCTCGTCAATGTCCAGCACCAGGCCGGGGCGGTGTCGGGCCTGGAGGTCGCGGAAGCCGAGCAGTCGGTCAATTCGCAGACCGCCAATCTCGCCAGCCTGCAACAGCAGCTTGTCGAGGATCGTTCTGCCCTGACGGTCATTCTCGGCGGCGTGCCGCTGGCCGAGAGCGACGAGCCGCAGGTCCTGCCGGATATACCCTTGCCGGAGGTGCGCGCGGGCGTGCCGGCCGAGCTGCTGGGGCGGCGGCCGGACCTGCGCGCGGCGGAACTGCGCCTGCGCGAAAGCCTGGCCAATGTCGACGAGACGCGCGCCGAAATCTATCCGCAGTTGTCGCTGACCGCGTCGGGCGGCGGGGCCAGCGACGAACTGGGCTCGATCCTCAGCAACGCCAGCGGCAGCGTGGGCGCGGCCCTGACCCTGCCGTTCCTCGATTTCCCGCGCCGCAACCTGGCGATCAGGGTGTCGAAGGACCAGTACCAGGCCAATATCCTGAACTTCAAGACGACGCTGCTGCAGGCCATGGCCGACACCGACAACGCCCTGTCCAACCGCACGCAACTGGCGGCGCAGGGCGCGGCCTTGCAGCAGACGCTCCAGGACGCGACGACGGCCGAGGCGCTCTATGCCGTACGCTATCGCGCCGGATCGGTGCCGCTCAGGACGTGGCTCGATGCGCAGGAAAGCCTGCGCCAGACCCGGCTGAGCGTCGACAACAACCGCCTGCAGCAGTTGCTCAACCAGTCGACGCTCTACCAGGCCCTGGGCGGAGGCGTTTAGGCCCTACCAGTGGATATGGCTTTGCAGGCTGGCCGTGGTGATGTTCTGGACGGTGATGGTGTTGCCGTTGCCCAGGTCGATGACGGTGTGGACGCCCGACGGGTGCAGCAGGCTGAGGTCGGCCGTGCCGTGGGTATAGGC
>CAYYTA010000044.1:0-8425 GCA_964474575.1 uncultured Caulobacteraceae bacterium
CGACGTGATGGCAGGTCCAGCCCTCGGTCTCGACGTGGTGGATGACGGCGGCTTCCGGATCGCCGCGCCACAGGTCGTCAACCGTGATCGTCTCGCCGCCGCGTAAGAGTTCGGTGAAGACGCCGGTCCTGCGGTGGCCGAACTTGCGGGCGTGGAAATCGGCGGCGAAGATATATTCCTCGTCGTGGGCCGGGGCCTCCATCATCGCCGCCAGCCGCGCCTGGACCGCCTCGTGGTCGCCGCGCGCATGGAGCAGGCGGACGATGCGCTCGTGGCTTTCGAAGGCGCCGGAGCGGCCATAAACCGCCAGCGCGGTGTCGGCGTCCTTGCGCCGCTCGTAGTGCAGGCCGGTCAGGTGCAGGGCCTCGTCGCGCAAGGCGTGAGTATAGTCGCTGACCGCCGGCGGCAGGCCATCGCCGGCGACCTGTTCGAACGCCGCCGTATCACCGGATTTCAGCCCGGTCAGGGCGCGGCTCCAGGCGAAACCGGAACGCGCCTCGGCGGCGTCGGTGAAGCGCGCCGAAAACGCCTCGCGCGAACGCACCGAGACGATGCCGAGGTCGCGCAGGGCAAAGCTTTTCAGGTCGCGGCTCATCTTGCCGAAATAGAGATAGAGCAGGAAAGCGACGGCGTCCTTGCGCGCCGGGGCGAAGCTGTCGCCCATATCGCAGGCGAACTCGTCGAAATCGAGCGTCTCGTAAAGCCGGACGACGAGATCGTTCTTGGGCCAGGTGGTCCGGACCTCGATATCGTGGTCGCGCGCCAGGATGAGCAGGTCGGGCCGGGTCATGTCGCCCAGCAAAGCCAGATGATCGCCGCGGTCGAGTGGGCGGATGAAGCCCCGGGCGCGCAGTTCGTCAAGGCCGTCCTCGATGCGTTCGAGTTCGCCGTAACGCAGGTCGGCGGCCGTGAAGACCGCCTTTTTGCGGTTGATCATGCGGACATAGAGGCACTGGGCCGTTTCAGAAAGAACGTCGAAGTCGGCCATGAAACCGCGCTCGTCCCCATCCAACACCTCGCCATAGACCTCGGCGACGAAGGCCAGCATTTCGCGGAAATGGTCGCGGTAATAAAGCGGCGGAAGGATGGGAAAGCGGGACATGTGGACATCGGGCGGCGGGAATGCGTTCTATATCTGTTCACGCCGCCCGTGGCAATCCCCCTACCAGTGGATATGGCTTTGCAGGCTGGCGGTGGTGATGTTCTGGACGGTGATGGTGTTGCCGCCTCCCAGGTCGATGACGGTATGGACGCCCGACTGGTGCAGCAGGCCGAGGTCGGCTGTGCCGTGGGTATAGGCCGACAGGTCGATGCTGTCGTTCTGTGACGCCGAGAAGTCCTTGATGACGTCGGCGCCCGAGCCCTGGCCGAAGACGAAGGTGTCCGCACCCGTGATCGTCAGGTTCTTGATATTGTCGCCGAGCGCGAAGTCAACGCTTGAGACGACCTTGTCATGAAAGCCTTCATTGGCATTTTCGATGACCACGTCGCCTGAGTTATCGACATAGTAGGTGTCGTCGCCGCGCCCGCCCATCACGGTGTCGGCGCCGCCAAGCCCGTTCAGCGTATTGGCCGAGATATTGCCGGTGATGACGTTGTCGAGCGTATTGCCGGTGCCGTTGATCAGGCCGTTCCCGGTCAGGGTCAGGTTCTCGATCAACGCGCCCAGGTGGAAGGTGATCAGCGACTGCACCGTATCGATGCCGCCGTCGTCGGTCGCGCCGTTGTTGTGCGTCTCCAGAGCCCGGTCGCCGTCATTATCCACCATATAGGTATCGTCGCCCGCACCGCCGTACATAGTGTCGCTGCCGGGACCGCCATCGAGATAATCCTGGCCGTCTCCGCCGTCGAGCGTGTCGTTGCCATCCTCGCCGTACAGGCCGTCATCGCGCCATTGCCGAAGACCCTGTCATCGCCGGCGCGCGCCCAGATCTGGTTGACGACATCGTTGCCAACCAGGGTTTCGCCTAGAAAAGTGGAATTGGTGCCGATGATGTTTTCAAAGTTGGATATAATATCCTGATTGGTGTCCCCGGGGACGGATTGATAGGCCAGGCCCAGGGCGAGAGAAACCACGACGGTTGAAGGGTCGTTTTCATAGCTGACGGTATCGATGCCGTTTCCGCCGTCCAGGGTGTCGTTGTCCGCGCCGCCGTCAATAATATCGTTGCCATCTCCGCCCATGATAACATCCTGGCCGCCAAGGCCGAGGATGACGTTGTCACCGCTGTTTCCGGTGAGACGATCATAGGCGTCCGTGCCGGTGGCATCGATATTGGCGTCGCCGATCAGCACCAGTCGTTCAACATTGACCGGCATGACGAGGCTGACATCGCTTTCAACGATATCGCGCGTGCCGCCGCCGGGGAGTTCGGTAATGATGGTATCCGCGGAATGAACGACGTAGGTGTCGTCCTGCATGCCACCAATGAGTTGGTCGCTGACCGAACCGCCGCCGATCACGTCACGGCCGTCGCCGCCATAGACGACATCGTCACCCGTGCCGCCATTGATGGTATCCGCTCCGCCAAGGGCGTAAATCAGATCGTCGCCATCGGTTCCGGTCAGGCTGTCGGCATTTTCCGTGCCTTCGATATGCGGCGGTAGCGCCGGCGGCGGCACGGCCACGCGGAAGTTGCCGTCGTGAAGATCGGAGAGTTGCACGTTCTTGAGTGTGATTACATCGTCTTGCGACAAAGTGATCGTCACGTCGTTGCCGCTCTGGGCCAGGGTGTAGGACAGGAAACCGTCCGTACCGCTCAGATCGATGATGTCTGACGTGGTGTCGAAATCGGTCACGACATCGTGGCCCGCCCCGTGCGAAAAAACAAAGGTATCGGCGCCCGCGCCACCGGTCAGGCTGTCGCTCCCGGCGCCAGGATGCAGGCTGTCATCGCCGCCGCCGCCGGATATGGTGTCTTGGCCCTGCGTGCCCCAGAGAACGTCGTTGCCGTCGCCTCCGGTCTGGTTCGTCGTCAGGCGTGCGCTCAGGTCAAGGCTGATCAGTCCATTGAACGAGGAGCTTGCATAGGGCATGAACAGGAAGCGGCCGTCGCCAGAGATATCCATGAGCGTATAGGAACTGCTGTCGGGCCAGGGCGCACCCACGTCCATCCGGCCGATGATATTCCAGGTCGCGACATCATAGACGACGATCTGATTGTCGTGCGCGCTCCACAGGAACAGCTGATGGCCGCCGTTGTTGAACGCGGCCGCCTTGACGGCAAGATTTCCGTAACCAGGCGTCAAGTCCTTGGCGGACTGAAAATTCGTATCGAGTACAAAAACCTGTGTTGGCCCAAGAAGCTGAGGGGGTTGAAGGTCGACAATCAGGTTCGCCGCTTCGCTGACATCGGCTATGCCGATCTTAAACGCGCCATATTTATCGAGGAAATCGGTATTAAAGGAGACGGCCCGGTCAGTAAGGGAGTCATAGAGGGTAATCGGACCACCACTATCATTACCCTCTTCTATGAGGGTGTACCGACCGTTTTCGGATGAAACAAAATGGCTAAAAGAATAAGCTCCTGACGCCCCTTATAGGATGGTCGTCAGTCGCGTCGATATCGAGGGAAAACTCATGCGTGTAAGTTACCTCGTTACCGCCGATTCCAACGAGAACGTCATAATTTGGCGTTGCGGCTAGGTTGAGAACGCCGGTTCCGCCATTTCCGACGACAGGATGCCATACCTGACACGATGACGCGTCCTGAGACGTAGCGAGAGGGATGCCATACATGGTATCCTGATGCGAACCGTCAGCGGAAGGCGCCGGATAGTTTGCCATGCCGACAATCAGACGACCGCTGTCAGGAGTCATCGCCAGGGCGCCGATTTCGCCGCTCAGGGTTACGACCGTCGCGATCTATGCGTGATGGGATCGAAGCTCTTTACGACGCCGCCCGATGAAGCGAAATAATAGATGTGCCTGACACGGTCATAACAAAAGGAAACGCGGCCTGGCCACCCAGGCTGACTTGCGCTGACAGATCCGGCATAAATCCCCCTACAAATATCCATCAAGGGTCGCAAAAACTGGCAAGCCTGACAAAGCGTCGAAAGCGGTTTTGCGTGCCGTGAGAACCTCCACCTGTCTGGCTATATTTGCAACTTTTCCCCGAAGCCGTGGATTATGCCACTCGCAACCCTTAAGGGCAAACCATATTGGCGTTATGTTTGGTCTCGACTGAAACGAGTACAAGCTAAATATTATAAATATATCACAGAGTTCTGATTTACCTTTTCCGGTGGATCAAGTATTTCAGGTCTGCAACACTGCTCGAACTCAGGCTTACGGTCTTATAACATGTCTGATGTTTGACCACCGGACGGGCTTAAAACCCGCTGTGGTGCGGCGGATGCCAGGAGCGGATACCGAGAAAGCAGAGTGTACTGGAGTACATGAGTATTTCGAGGAGGGTCCGCGACGCCGCAGACGCCCGCCAAAGCGGAGTTTTTAGAACCGTCCACACGCGCCGGGGTATGCCGGTGCTTTTTTTTGGGGGGATATCCATGACGACCTGGAACATGTCGGGCTCGACGAGCTATGACGAGCCGAACACGCACATCATCGCGACGCTGCTGAGCGGCTATTATTCAAGCTTCACCTCGACCATGGTGACGGTCAACGGCCAGGGCGGGCTGGCCGGGTGGCACGCCAATGTCTATGCCAGCACGATCTTCAGCCAGAACGGCGCGACCTTCACCGGCAGCATCGACCACATCGATATCTACAACGGCCAGAACGTCCTGATCGCCACGATCACCGACATCCCCTACTACGTCAATTACGACGACCTGAACGCCAGCGATCCCAACTCGGCCGGCTTCGTCGACAGCGTCGTCGGCACCAGCGGCGCCGACACTATCCATGTCGACGGCCAGGCGGTCGACGGCGGCGACGGCAATGACAACCTGACCGGCGGCGACGGCTCGGACTTCCTGTTCGGCGACGGCGGCATCGACACCATGAACGGCGCCGGCGGCGACGATATCCTCGGCGTTATGGACGGCGACACCGCCCTGGGCGGGGCCGGCAACGACTATTTCCTTTACGTCGCTCACGTCGGCACCGCCACCATCGACGGCGGCGACGGCAACGACGTCCTCGACTTCTCGCAGTATGCGACCAGCGCCGCCAATGTGACCATGGGCATGAGCGCGCCCGCCGGCTATATCCAGGCCAACAACATCGAGGCGGTGATCGGCAGCGCCGGCAACGACAACATTTACGGCAGCAGCCACGACGACCTGATCGCCGGCCTGAATGGCGACGACGTGTTGAAGGGCGGCGACGGCAACGACATCATCGACGGCGGCCTCGGCAACGATAATATCGACGGCGGGGCGGGCATAGACGAGGTCGACTTCTCCGCCTCGACCTCGGGGGTGATCGTCGACCTGAAGACGGGGATTGCCACCGGCTTCGGCAACGATACGCTCAGCCACGTCGAGACCATCGACGGCACCTATTCCAACGACCGGATCAGCGGCGACGATTCCGCCAACACGCTGAACGGCCTGTCGGGCGACGACATCCTCGATGGCAAGGGCGGCGCCGACACCATGAGCGGCGGCGGCGGCAACGACTTCTATTATGTCGACAACGCCAATGACGTAATCATCGACGACGGCCCCAACACCGATATCGACCAGGAAAGCCTGAGCATCAGCGGCACCGCTTCGGCCGTGGTCGAGGTGGCCTACCTGGAAGGCAGTGCCGACCTGACGCTGACTGCGGCGGCCGGCACCAACACCATTGCGCTCTATGGTAACAGCGGCAATAACGTCCTGACCGGTAACGACGGCGACAATGTCCTCGACGGCACGACCGGCATGGACACCATGATCGGCGGCGCCGGCAACGACGTCTATTACCTCGACAACACCGGCGATGTCGTCATCGATTCGGGCGGCGATCACGATGTCGAGCACGTCTGGACCGACGCCATACTGGGCGCGGGCATCGAGGTTCTGGCCCTGGAAGGTGTGGGCAACCTCAATGGCGGCATCGTGGCGACGACCGGCGGCGAGATCGACGGTAATTTCGGCAACAATATCCTCACTGGCGGTTCGGGCGACGATATCCTCGACGGCGGCTTCGGCGCCGACACCATGATCGGCGGCTTGGGCAACGATACGTACAGGATCGATGCCGGCGACGTCATCTATCACGATGACGGCGGCATCGACACCGTCGTCGTACCCGGTTCCGCCATGCAGATTTATATCCTGGCCGACGGATTGGAGAACCTGACCTTCACCGGATCGCTCGCCGGCACCCTCACCGGCAACAGCGCCGACAATGTGATCATCGGCGGCGACGCCGGCGACATGATCGACGGCGCAGGCGGCGCGGATACGCTCAAGGGCGGCATGGGCGACGACACCTATGCCGTGCACAATGGGACGGAAACCATTGTCGAGAACCAGGCGGCCGGCTTTGACCAGGTCATTTCCGACGTCAGCTACACGCTGGCCGTCAATGTCGAGAACCTGACCCTGACCGGCAGCGGCAACGTCAACGCCACCGGCAACAATGACAGCAACATCCTCGTCGGCAACAGCGGCAACAACATGCTCGACGGCGGCGGCAGCGGCGACGACATGACCGGCGGGGCCGGCGACGACACCTACGTGGTCGATGGTTTTGGCGACCAGATCCACGAGAATGCCGGCGGCGGCACCGACACCGTCATGGCCTCGGGCAATTTCAGCGGCGCCGACAATATCGAGAACATCACCATCACCTCCGGCCAGGGCGCCACCGTCTACGGCAACGCTCTCGACAACGTCATCACCGGCAATACGGGCGTAGATATCCTGTATGGCGGCGCCGGCAATGACGGGCTCGATGGCGGCGCCGACCGCGACGGCATGCAGGGCGGCGCGGGCAACGACACCTATGTCGTCGACAACGCCGACGATTCCGTCTGGGAGGACGCCGGCCAGGGCACCGACACGGTCTATGCCTCGGTCGATTTTGGCCTGTACGCCTACACCAGCGAAGGCTCGCCGCAAGTCGAGAACATCATCCTGACCGGGACCGCCGACATCAAGGGCGTCGGCAACGAGCTTAATAACGCTATCACCGGCAATGACGGCAACAACCTGCTTTACGGTGACAGCGGCAACGACATCATAATAGGCGGCGCCGGCAATGACTGGATCGACGGCGCCTTTGGCCACGACACCTTGTCCGGAGGTACGGGCGACGACACCTACATCATGGACTATCCTGATGACGTCAGCGACGGCGTCATCGAGAAGGCCGGCGAAGGCACGGACACCGTCCAGGCCTCGATCAGCTATACCCTGACGGCCAATGTCGAAAACCTGACGCTGGAGCCCGGCGGTTTCCCGGGGCCGCTCAACGGCACGGGCAACGCGCTCGCCAATGTCATCACCGGCACCGGTAACGCCAATATCCTCGATGGCAAGGGCGGCGCCGACACCATGATTGGCGGCGGCGGTGGTGACACCTATATCGTCGACAATTCGGGCGACGTCATCATGGCCGTTGACGGCTATGACACGGTGCTGTCGTCGGCGTCGAGCTACACGCTCAGCGACAATCTCGAGGAACTCGACCTCACCGGTACCGGCAATATCAGCGGCACCGGCAACGGCCAGCACAATGTCATCAATGGCAACAGCGGCAACAATCTGCTCGATGGCGGTGGCGGTGCGGACATTCTGATCGGCGGCCTCGGCAACGACACCTATGTCGTCGATGACGCCAACGACGTGATCGACGAAAACCTGAATGAAGGCACCGACACCATCCAGAGCTCGATCAGCTTTGCCCTGACCTATTATGACAATATCGAAAACCTGACGCTGGCGGGGACGGCGGCGCTCAACGCCACTGGCAATGGGCTGAACAATATGCTCAGCGGCAATGCCGGCGCCAATCTGATCGACGGCGGGGCAGGCGCCGACCGGATGCTGGGCGGGGCGGGGAATGACACCTATATCGTCGATGACCTGGGCGACCGGGCTTTGGAGACGCACGACAACGGCGTGACCGACGACGGCGGCGTCGATGTGGCCCAGTCGTCGGTGGCGTTCTCGCTGGGCGCGTTCATCGAGACCCTGACCCTGACGGGCGCTGACAACATTTCGGGCACCGGCAATGACCTGAACAACACGCTCAGCGGCAACATCGGCGGCAACTTGCTGAACGGCAAGGGCGGCGCCGACAAGATGTACGGCGGGGCGGGCGACGATACCTATGTCATCGACAACGATGGCGACCGGGCTCTGGAGACGCACAACAACGGCGCGACCGACGACGGCGGCATCGATACGGTGCAGTCGCTGATCACCTTCCACCTGGGCGCGTTCATCGAGAACCTGACCCTGACCGGGAACGGCCTGATCAATGCCACCGGCAATACGCTCGACAACGTCATCACCGGCAATA
>CAYYTA010000045.1:0-54738 GCA_964474575.1 uncultured Caulobacteraceae bacterium
TCCCCAAATTTTTCAAATTTGGGGAGGCATAAAGTAAGAAGCCCCACCACCACGCCCATGAAGAATGGGCGCGGTCCCCCTCCCCACCAAAGGTGGGGAGGTGCAAGAACGAGAAAGCCGACCTAGAAGCGGGGAAGCTTAAGACGCCCCTCACCCCAACCCTCTCCCCTCGGGAGGGGAGAGGGGGAAGGAAGCGAGATACTCCTCCACCACCGCGCCAAGGGGCGCGGCGGTCCCCGTCCCCAAATTTTTCAAATTTGGGGAGGCATAAAGTAAGAAGCCCCACCACCACGCCCATGAAGAATGGGCGCGGTCCCCCTCCCCACCAAAGGTGGGGAGGTGCAAGAACGAGAAAGCCGACCTGGAAGCGGGGAAGCTTAAGACGCCCCTCACCCCGGGCCTCTCCTTCGGGAGGGGAGAGGGGAAAGGAAGAGACCCCTCATCCGGCCCTCCGGGCCACCTTCTCCCCAGATGCGGGGAGACGTGAAGTTTAGACAAGCTCCGTGCCGCGGGGCGAAAAGCACGAGCCAAGTTATGAACCTGCGTAATATCGCCATCATCGCCCACGTCGACCACGGCAAGACCACGCTGGTCGACCAGCTGCTGGCCCAGTCGGGCGTCTTCCGCGCCAACGAAGCCACCGTCGAGCGCGCCATGGACTCCAACGACCAGGAGCGCGAGCGCGGCATCACCATCCTCGCCAAGTGCACCTCCGTGCTGTGGCACGGCAAGGCCGGCGACACGCGCATCAACATCATCGACACGCCGGGCCACGCCGACTTCGGCGGCGAGGTCGAGCGCATCCTCGGCATGGTCGACGGCTGCGTGCTGCTGGTCGACGCCGAGGAAGGCGTCATGCCGCAGACCAAGTTCGTGCTCGGCAAGGCGCTGAAGCTGGGCCTCAGGCCCATCCTGTGCCTCAACAAGGTCGACCGGCCGCACGCCGATCCCGACCGCGTCCACAACGAGGCCTTCGACCTGTTCGCCGCCATGGGCGCGACCGACGAGCAGCTCGATTTCCCGCACATCTATGCGTCCGGCAAGAACGGCTGGGCGACGATGGACATGAGCAAGCCCAACGACACCCTGGCGCCTTTGTTCGACCTGATCGTCGACCACGTGCCGGCGCCCAAGGCGCAGAAGAAGGTCGAGGCGCCGTTCCAGATGCTCTCCGTGCTGATCGAAAGCGATCCGTTCCTCGGCCGCCTGCTGACCGGCGAGATCGCGCAAGGCCGCGCCGTGCCGGGCATGGCGATCAAGGCTTTGGACCGCAACGGCAATGAAATCGAACGCGGCCGCATCACCAAGGTTCTGGCCTTCCGCGGGCTGAAGCGCCAGCCGGTCGAGGAAGGGGCGGAGGCCGGCGATATCGTCGCCATCGCGGGCCTGTCCAAGGCGACCGTGGCCGATACGCTGTGCGCCATGGAACTGACCGAAGCGCTGCCGGCGCAACCGATCGATCCGCCGACCATCTCGATGACAGTCAGCGTCAACGACAGCCCGCTGGCCGGGCGCGAGGGCGACAAGGTGCAGAGCCGCGTCATCGCCGCCCGCCTGCTGAAAGAGGCCGAGTCCAACGTCGCCATCCGCGTGACGGAATCGGCCGAGAAGGACGCCTTCGAGGTCGCCGGGCGCGGCGAACTGCAACTGGGCGTGCTGATCGAGAACATGCGCCGCGAAGGCTTCGAGGTCGCCATTTCGCGGCCGCGCGTCGTCTTCCAGAACGATCCGGAGACCGGCGAGAAGCTGGAGCCGATCGAGGACGTGGTCATCGACGTCGACGACGAATATACCGGCGTGGTCATCGAAAAGCTCACCGCCCGCAAGGCCGAGCTGAAGGACATGGGGCCGTCGGGCGCCGGCAAGACGCGCATCACTCTGAAGTCGCCGTCGCGCTCGCTGATCGGCTACCAGGGCGAGTTCCTGACCGATACGCGCGGGTCTGGCGTGCTCAACCGCGTGTTCAGCCACTACGAGGGCTACAAGGGCTATATCGACCAGAACCGCAAGGGCGTGCTGGTGTCGAACTCGGACGGCGAGACGGCGGCCTACGCGCTGTGGAACCTGGAAGAGCGCGGCGTCATGTTCGTCGGCGCCGGCGAGAAGACCTACATGGGCATGATCATCGGCGAGAACTCGCGTTCCGACGATCTCGACGTCAATCCGATGAAGGCCAAGCAGCTGACCAACGTGCGGGCGTCGGGCAAGGACGAGGCCGTGCGGCTGACGCCGCCGCGCCGGCCGACCCTGGAGCAGGCGATCGCCTATATCGCCGACGACGAGCTGGTCGAGGTGACGCCGAAGAACATCCGGTTGAGGAAGGCGGTGCTGAATCCGAGCTTCCGCAAGAAGCGGGTCAGGGAAGACGCTTAAGGAAAATCATGGGGGAAGCGATCTTTCCCCCATGTGCCACCTTTGAATTGGAAACGGCTCCGGAAGCACCTGGCTTTCGGAGCCGTTTTCTTAGCCGTAGGGGCAGGTTTCCTTGCCGGTGTCGATGGATATGTTAACGCGGCGGCTTGCGTCGGCGTACATGGGCAGGGTCTCGTTGAGGCGCTTGCCGCAGGCGGTCACGTGGATGACGGCGGGGTCGATGCCGTCGGCCGCCAGCGCATCGGCGACGGCCTGGGCGCGTGCGGCCGACAGGCCGGGCGTCGTCTCGTCCGTTCCCTGAAAGCCGGTGACGGCGATCGAGGACGTGCCGCGGGAGGTATTGACGATGCAGGCGATCTGCCCGCGGCTGACATCGTCGAGCGAGGCATCGTTCAGCCCGAAATTGATATCGTAATGGCGGCCGCTGAGGTCGCTGCCGCAGGCGTATTCCGGGGGATAGGAAACGGGCGGCGATGGCGGGGCGACCTGGGCGAAGGCCGGTGGGCCCCATGACAGGAGGCCGGCGGTCAGGCTGCAGACAAGGCGTTTCATGGTGCTCCCCCTTGCGCAAAGGGCTGCGCAAGGGGGAGTTAAACACAAGGCGCGGTGTCGCTCAAGGACGGGTGATCAGTGGCCCTTCGCGGGGAGCACGATGACCTTGGCCACCATCTGCGGGTGGAGCGAGCAGAAGTATTCGTAGGTGCCGGGCGTCGTGAAGGTGTAGGAGAAGCTGTCGCCGGTATCGAGGGCGGCGGAGGCGAAGAGGTGGTTCTTTTCGCGCACCGTATGCGGGACCTCGTCGCGGTTGATCCAGGTGACCTTGCCGCCGGCTGTGACGGTGACCGTCATGAACATGAAGTTCCTGATCTCGATGGTGGTGGTCTGGGGGGCTGGGGCGGCTGCGGTCGCGAGGGCCGGGGCGATGGCAAGGACGGCGATGACGGCGGCGGGGAGGAAGCGGTTCATGGGAATGGCTTTCAGGGTTGAGGAAGAAGGTAAGTAAGAAACCCCACCACCACCGCGCCGAAGAGGCGCGGCGGTCCTCCTCGCCGACAAGCGGGGAGGTACAAGGAAGGGTTGCGCCGAAGGGGCGCTGCGTTGACCCTTCCGTCGTCCGGCGCACGGCGCCGGCTGACACCTCCCGATTTGGGAAATGGGGAGGAGGGAGAGGGGCGTCAGGCGAGGGAGGTGTCGGTCAGGGCGAGGGGGGCCTGGCCGGGTTTGACGGCGACCTCGCGGATGCCGAGGTAACGGGCGAGTTGGTCTGAGGGCACGGTCAGCGGGCCGGGCGAGGGGGCGGCGCCGGGGGCGGGCTGCGGATAGGCGGTGCCGCGCGCCGTGTGAAAGGTGACGTTGCCCTCGACCTTTTGCAGGATCTGGTGGACGTGGCCGTTGAGCACGGTCACCGAGCCGTAGGGCCTGAGCATGCGGATGGCGAGTTGGGCGTCCGACGTGCCCCAGCCCCACGGCGCATAGGCATCCCATAGCGGGATATGGGCGAAGACCACCACCGGCGTCGAATGGCGGACGGCGCGCAGGTCGTCGGCCAGCCAGGCGAGCTGGTCGGGGCCCAGCGTCGCTTCCTGGCCGGGCTTGAAGTCGAAGACGTTGACCAGGGCGATGAAGTGGACGCCGTGGTCGTCGAAGCTGTACCAGCCGCGGCCCTTGGTGCCCTTGCCGTAGCGGTCGAGGAAGGCCTGGCCGCCGCCTTCGTCGAGGGCGTCGTGTTCGCCGGGGACATAGTGGACCGGCGCGGGCAGGTCGCCCAGGACCTGCGCCGCCGTGTCGAACTCGTCCGGGCGCGACAGATGGGTGATGTCGCCGGTATGCAGGATCAGCGACGGCGGGGTGGGCAGGGCGAGGATCCTGGCCTTGGCCTCGCCCAGCGTTTTCAGCACGTCGGGATTGGCCTCCTTGTTGAAGCCGATGTGGCTGTCGGATATCTGCACGAAGGAAAAGCCGGTCACCTTCGCGGCGTGGTCCATGGCGATGGCGTGCGGCACGCCGCCGGTCATGGTCCACACCACGCCGGCGCCGGCCCAGGCGGAACAGTGCAGAAGGTGGCGTCGAGTGGGCTCGTGATGGTCCATGGCGGTCTCCGTTGGGTTCGGGGCAACAACCCGGCGGGGCGGGGATTTATTCCGGAAAATATTTTTATAGTTTGCGGGAATAAACTGCGTGCGCCGGAGGTTATGCCGGACGCGCGCCTAGGTAAGCCCTGAGGGAATGAACAAGGATTTCGAACGCCTGATGCTGCCGCATCTGGACGCGGCCTGGCGGCTGGCCGTGGCGATGGTGCGCGACGAGGCGGCGGCGCAGGACATCGTCCAGGACAGCTATGTCCGCGCGCTGAAGGCATGGTGGCGGTTTGTGCCCGGCAACGAGAAGGCCTGGCTTTTGACCATCGTGCGGCGGCGGTGTCTGAGCTGGCTGAAGGGGCGGCGGAACGAGGTCGATATCGACGGCGAGATGGCGGCGGAGGACGCGGCGCGGCTGGGCGTTGCGGCGACCCAGGAGGCGGCGATCATCGCCGGACAGTCGGCGCGGGCGGTGCGGGCGGCGCTCGAGCGGCTGCCGGAGGCCTGGCGCGAGGTCATCGTGCTCAAGGAATTCGAGGACATGGCGTACAGGGACATGGCGCGGGTGCTGGAGGTGCCGTTGGGCACGGTGATGTCGCGCCTGGCGCGCGGACGCGAGGCGCTGCGGCAACTGCTGGTGAAGGATGGACATGGACAGTGAACAGGACGCCCTGAGCGCGCGGTTGCGGGCGGAGGATATGCGGATGGCCGCGCCGGCCAGCCTCCGGGCGCGGGTGCGGGCGGATATCGCGGCGGCGCGGCGGCCAGGGGCGGCGTGGTTCGTGCCGCTGGCCGTGGCGGCGTGTGTCGCGGCGGTGGTGGTGGCGGTCGTGGCGGTCCATGATCCGGTGGGCGCGGTGATTGGCGATTACAAGGCGGTGCATGTCGCGGTGGCGGAGCCGCGAGACCTGCCGCCGCTGTTCGCGCGCGAGCTGGCGTTCCGGCCGCCGGTGGTCGATGCGGCGGAGGCTGGGTGCAGCCTGACCGGTGGGCGGGTGGCCAGGATCGGCGGCCAGGCGACGGCGGTGCTCGACTACGGCTGTGGCGGTCAGGCGGTCAGTGTCTATGTCAATGCATCGGCCGAGGGGATGGCCGCGCCCGAGGCCGGGGTGCGCGGCGGCTATCGCGTGGTGAGCTGGCGGGGGAGGAGCCTGGCGTGCCGGGCGGTGTCACGGGGGGCGGATCAGGCGGCGATGCTGCGGCTGGCGGCGTATATTCAGCAAAGAGCGATGACGGTGTGAGGCTTTATGGAAGGAAGTGAGAAACCCCTCCACCACATCTCACCCGCGGTCTGGCGACCGCTCGGTCGTGCGGTCCCCCTCCCCGACAAGCGGGGAGGTGCAGGGAAGGATGCTGGCGGACTGATTGACGGCAGCGGAATAATCTGACCTCATAACGTCGTTTTCCTGGGGAGGCGGCGATGGCGGAGGCGCAGAGGCAGGTCGAGGCCGGACAGAGGCTGGCCATTATCGATATCCTGCGCGGGCTGATCATCCTCATCATGGCGCTCGACCACGTCCGCGACTATGTCCACATCTCGGGCTTCGCGGTCGATCCGATCGATTTCCGCCAGAGCAATCCGATCCTTTACGGGACGCGGTGGATCACCCATCTGTGCGCGCCGACCTTCATCTTCCTGGCCGGGGTGTCGGCGTGGCTGATGCGGGCGCGCGGCGGCGGGGCGGGCAGTCTGGCGCGCTTCCTGGTGACGCGCGGGCTGTGGCTGATCTTTCTCGAAGTGACCGTGGTCGGCTTCGGTTGGGAGTTCCAGCTGCCCATGCCGCTGTTCCTGGCCATCCTGTGGGCGATCGGCTGGTGCATGATCGCCTTGGCGGGGATGGTGTTCCTGCCGCGCCGGGCGGTGCTGGCGGTCGGACTGGCCATCACCCTGGGCCACGACCTGCTCGACGGCGTCGATCCGGCGCAGTTCGGCGCGTGGGCGCCGCTGTGGGATTTCCTGCTCCAGGTCAATATCTTCAAGGTGCACGGCTTCGATATTTTCCTGTTCTATCCGGTGCTGCCGTGGGTGGGCGTGATCGCCCTGGGCTACGGGCTGGGCGACCTGTTCCTGTCGCCGCGACGCGACCGCCGGCTGAGTCTGTTGGGTGCCGGCATGCTGGCGGCGTTCGTGGCGCTGCGCTGGAGCCATCTCTACGGCGATCCGCGGCCGTGGGCGGTGCAGGACACGCCGGCGCATACGGTGATGGACTTCATGAACGTCGCCAAGTATCCGCCATCGCTTCTCTATGTCTGCGCGACGCTGGGGATCACGCTGTCGCTGGCGCCGTGGCTGGCCAGGCTGCCGGAGAAGGTGACCGGGTTCCTGCGCACGTTCGGATCGGTGCCGATGATGGCCTACCTGGCGCACCTCTATGTCTTGCACGCGGTGGCGATCGCCGCGCACCTGATCGCCGGCAGGAGCCTGCACGGCCAGTTCGACAACATCTGGTACGCCTTCATGAACCCCGGCTACATGAAGGGGACGGACCTGCCGTTGTGGGTAGCCTATGCGTGCTGGGTGGTGGTCATCGCCCTGCTTTATCCGATATGCCGCTACTGGCAGGGTTTGAAGCGGCGGCGCCGGGACTGGTGGCTGTCGTATCTTTGATGACTCATTGATTTTATTAGTTTTAAAAATGAGTTGACTCTTTGTTCTCTTTGGAACAAAATGGGAACAATAATGGAGTCGCCGCCATGCTGCCGAACTGGACATGCGCGCCCCAGGTCAGGGACCTGCCGCGCGACCTGAAGATCGAAATGACATGCGAATGCTGCGCGGCGCGGCGCGCGACCAGCGCCGGCGCGATGATGGAGGCGCGGCTGGGGGCGCAGTTCCTCGACCTGATCGAGGGGCAGGCGCGCTGCGGGGCGTGCGGCGGAGCGATGCGCTTCGACTATGACGGCAAGCCGGAGCCGAAGGCGGCGGAGGTGGTGGCGGTGCCGCGCTCGGCGCTGCCCGAGCGATTCCTGCGGCCGCCGGTGCGTGGCCGCAGACGGGTGGCGGCGGCGCCGCCGGGCCTGCCGCAACTGAACCTGCCGCTGGCGCTGCCGGTGATGCGCGATCGGCGGGCGGGGGCGGGACGATAGGGATTACGCCAAGTTGTCCGTGTCCGGTTGCGGGCGATGGCGCGAGCTTTTTTTGTTTGTCGCGCAATTTGTCCGAAAAGTGGTTTCCACTTTGTCGGATTGCGCTTTAGGGTTAGGCCAGATGACGTTTTGACGAGATACGCATGTTCGACCGCCGCCACCTGCTGAGCGCCCTGACCGGGCTTCTGACCACTATCGCCGCCGACGCCGTGGCCAGGCCCAAGACACGCAAGAAGGCGGCGCCCAAGACAGGTGGCAAGAAGGGCGCGAAGACGAGCGGCAAGGGCAAGAAAGGCAAGGCGTCGTCGCGCCACCATGCGGCGCCGAAGCACGTGGCGCCGCCCGCGCCTCCGCCGCCGCCTCCGGTGCCCGACGTCAGCGATCCGGCGGTGAAGGCGGCCATGCTGTCGGCCTTCGATACGATCGTCAATGACCTGCTGGCGGCGTCGCCGCTGACGGCGACCTATCTCGGCCAGGACAAGGGCCGGTTCGCCGCCCAGAAGCATCTGGTCGACGATCGTTCGGCGGGGGCGCTCGGCGCCAACCGGGTACGGCTGCAAAAGGCGGTCAGTTTGCTCAACGGCATCGACCGGTCGCAGCTTAACGCCGCCGACCGTGTCGATTTCGACGCCGTCATGTGGGATCAGACGACGCAGCTGGGCGCGGCGCAGCGCTTTCCGTTCGGCGAGAACGCGACGCCGTTCAACACCAGCTTCTATGCCGTTTCGCCCTATGTCGTCAGCCAGCTGACCGGGCTTTACGCCGTGCTGCCCGACTTCCTCGACAGCCAGCACACTATCGCCACCAAGGACGATGCCGACGCCTATGTCGAGCGCCTGCAGGGTTTCGCGCGCGGGCTCGACCAGGAGTGCGACCGCATCCGTGCCGATGCGTCGCGTGGCTTCGTGCCGCCCGACTTCATCATCAACAAGGCGGTGACGCAGCTGACCACCCTGCGCGACACCGACCCGGCGCAGAGCCGGCTGATCAATTCGCTGGTCGAGCGCACGGCGGCGGCCGGCATCGCCGGCGACTGGCAGACGACGGCGGCGGGCCTGGTGAATGGCGCGGTCAGGGATGCGTTGGGCCGCCAGATCGATACGCTGAACGGCCTGCTGGGCAAGGCGGTGCATGACGCCGGCGTGCGCAATCTGCCTGGCGGCGACGCCTATTACGTCTATGCGGCGCGCGCCGGGACCTCGACCGACCTCAGCCCGCGCGACATCCATGCGCTCGGTTTGCAGAAGGTGGCCGACCTCTCGGCGGAGATCGATACGCGCATGCGGGCGCTGGGCCTGACGCAAGGCACCGTCGCCGAGCGCATCCGGGCGATGTACGCCGATCCGAAATATCTTTATCCCAATACCGACGACGGCAAGGCGCAGCTGATCGCCGACCTCAACCGGAAGGTCGAGGCGGTCCAGGCGCGCCTGCCCGGCTATTTCGGCGTTTTGCCGAAGACCAAGGTGATGATCAAGCGCATTCCGCCGGCGATCGAGGCGGGGCAGGCGGGCGGCTATTACCTGCCGCCGGCGCTCGACGGGTCGCGGCCCGGGACCTATTACATCAACCTGCGCGACACGGCCGAAATTCCGAGCTGGACGTTGCCGACCCTGACCTATCACGAAGCGATACCGGGGCATCACCTGCAAGGCTCGATCGTGGCGGAGTCGCAGGGCTTGCCGATGATGCGCAAGATCGCCGGCTACAACGCCTATGTCGAGGGCTGGGCACTCTATGCCGAGCAGCTGGCGATGGAGATGGGCATGTACGATGCCGATGCGCCGGGGCGGGTGGGCTACCTGCACGACGCGCTGTTCCGCGCCGCGCGCCTGGTGGTCGATACCGGCCTGCACTACCTCGGCTGGAGCCGCGAGCAGGCGATCCAGTACATCAGCGACACCAGCGGCAATGCCATCGGCGAGGCGACCAGCGAGATCGAGCGCTATTGCGCCTGGCCGGGGCAGGCGCTGGGCTACATGACCGGCAAGCTGACCTGGCTGAAGATCCGCGACGCCATGAAGGCCAGGCAGGGCGCGGGCTTCGATATCAAGCGGTTCCACGATACCGGGCTGCTGGCAGGCCCGCTGCCGCTGTCGGTGCTGGAGCAGGCCTATCGCGACAAGGGGCTGATCGGGTAGGGCGGCCGTGGCCGCAGGCAGGCCCTTCCGCCCTATCCCCGCTTGTCAAGCGGGGAGAAGAGAGGAGCGCGTCTCTAAACCGTGGCGCTGCGAACACCATTGGCAGGCAGACGCGGAGCGGAGCGTACTTGGGCACATGAGTACCGCGTCGCGGCCGGACGACGGTTTGCAGCCGCCGATGCGGCTTAAAGCATGTGCTGACCGCCGTTGATGGCGATCGTGGCCCCGGTAATGAACGACGCATTGTCCGACACCAGGAAGGCCGTCACTTCGGCGATTTCCTCGGGCGTGCCGAGGCGGCCGACGGGGATGCCGCCGACGATCTTTTCGAGCACGGCCGGCGGCACGGCGGCGACCATTTCGGTCGAGGTATAGCCCGGCGCGACGCAGTTGACCGTGATTCCCTTCGCCGCCGATTCCATCGCCAGCGCCTTGGTGAAGCCGATCATGCCGGCCTTGGCGGCGGAGTAGTTGGTCTGGCCGGCCTGACCCTTCTGGCCGTTGATCGACGAGATGTTGATGATGCGGCCCCAGCCGCGCTCGCGCATGCCTTCGATCACCTGGCGCGTCATGTTGAAGACGCTGTCCATGTTGGTGTGGATGACCTGCTGCCACTGCTCCAGCGTCATCTTGTGGAAGAAGCCGTCGCGGGTGATGCCGGCATTGTTGACCAGGACCTCGATCGGGCCGAGCTGGGCCTCGACTTCCTGGGCTGCGCGCTTGCAGTCGTAGAAGTTGTCGACGCTGCCCTTGACGACCATGACGCCCAGTTCCTCGGCGACCTTCCTGGCCGCCTCCTCATTGCCGGCGTAACCGGCGGCGACCGTCAGGCCGGCGTCGACCAGGCGCTTGACGATGGCCTTGCCGATGCCGCGCGTACCGCCGGTGACCAGTGCTACTCGACCCATGCTGTTCTTCCTTCTTCTGGGACCACCATACGGCAAGCCGTCATGGTGAGTCGAAAATGATTGGCTGGCGAGAAACGGAGCGGAGCGTGCTTGAGTACGTGAGCACCGTATCGCAGCCAGATGGTGATTTGCAGTCCGTCAGAGCGAACTCAGGCCTCGATACACATCGCGACACCCATCCCGCCGCCAATGCACAGCGTGGCAAGGCCCTTGCCGCCGCCGCGACGCTTCAGCTCGAACAGCAGGGTGGTCAGGATGCGCGCGCCCGAAGCGCCGATGGGGTGGCCGATGGCGATGGCGCCGCCGTTGACATTGACCTTGGCCAGATCCCAGCCCAGCTCCTTGTTGACGCTGATGGCTTGCGCCGCGAAGGCTTCGTTGGCCTCGATCAGGTCGAGGTCCTCGATCTTCCAGCCCGCCTTGGCGAGCGCATTGCGCGTCGCCGAGATCGGGCCCGTGCCCATGATCGCCGGATCGACGCCGGCAATGCCGTGCGAGACGATGCGCGCCAAGGGCTTCAGGTCGCGACGGTCGGCTTCGGCCTTCGACATCAGTACCACCGCGGCCGCGCCGTCATTGAGGCCGGATGCATTACCGGCCGTGACCGTGCCGTCCTTGGTGAAGGCCGGCTTGAGGCCCGAAATCGAGTCCAGTGTCACGCCGTGGCGGATGAATTCGTCCTTGTCGACGACGGTGTCGCCCTTGCGGCCCTTGATGGTGATGGGAGCGATTTCCTCATCGAACTTGCCGCCCTTCTGCGCCGCCTCGGCCTTGTTCTGCGATGACACCGCGAACTCGTCCTGGGCTTCACGGCTGATGCCGTACTTGGCGGCGACGTTCTCGGCGGTCTGGCCCATGTGGTAGTTGTTGAAGGCGTCCCACAGGCCGTCCTTGATCATGGTGTCGACCAGGCTGAGGTCGCCCATCTTCTGGCCCGAGCGGATATAGGCGGCGTGGGTGGCGAGGCTCATGCTTTCCTGGCCACCGGCGACGACGATATTGCTGTCGCCGAGCGCTACCTGCTGCGCACCGAGCGCGACGGCGCGCAGGCCCGAGCCGCAGATCTGGTTGATCGACCAGGCCGGCGTGCCGTAGGGCAGGCCGGCCTTGATCGACGCCTGGCGAGCCGGGCCCTGGCCCTGGGCGGCCTGCAGCACCTGGCCGAGGATCACTTCATTGACATCGTCGGGCGAAAGGCCGGCGCGTTCCACCGCCGCCCTGATGGCGTGGGCGCCCAGGTCATGGCCCGGCAGCGAGGCGAGCGAACCGAGGAAGGAGCCCACCGGCGTGCGGGCGGCGGCAACGATGACGACTTCGGTGGACATGGGGAGGCTCCTGACAGGCGGAATTTCGTGAACGCGCGGGCACTTAATGCACCCGGCGGGCGAAATCAAGTTTCACGACTTTGTGAAGTGGTGAACACGGATTGCACATTATGACCACCGCTGTGATCGCCTGGGCCTTACCATGCGCAGGCGCACAACGCCTTTTGTGCGCGGAATTCGCGCAGCATGGTTTGCGCCGCGTCATGCCGCCAACCACCCGCGAAGCCAGTGCTTCGCCGGTCTTTCGCGCAACATGCGCCCCCTCTTTACGCACCGGCAAAAAAGGCGTTATTGTAACCGTTGAACGCAGGCGCGAAACAGGGCGTGCTGCGGCAAAAAAGTATCGCGGAGGATGACGACCATGAGTGAAGCCGGCACGGGCGGGACCCGCACACGCAGCAAGAAGGGTGAAGGCGAGCGCGTCGTCATCAAGAAGTACGCCAACCGCCGTCTCTACAACACCGCAACCTCGTCCTACGTCACGCTCGACAACCTCAGCGACATGGTGCGCCAGGGCGTCGATTTCGTCGTCTATGACGCCAAGACCAATGACGACATCACACGTTCGGTCCTGGCCCAGATCATCTTCGAGGAGGAAAGCCGCGGCCAGAACCTGCTGCCGATCCAGTTCCTGCGCCAGCTGATCTCGTTCTACGGCGACTCGATGCAGAACCTGCTGCCGACCTATCTCGAAATGTCGCTCGACGGCTTCGCCAAGCAGCAGGAGCGTTTCCGCACCCAGTTCGCCCAGGCCTTCGGCGGCGCGCCGGGACTCAACTTCTTCGACGAGCAGGTGTCGCAGAACTTGGCCATGTTCGACCGCGCCATGCGCATGTTCTCGCCGTTCTCCTTCGCCAATCCGGGCACGCCCGGCGCCGTCGTTCCCGGCGAGGAGGCCACGCCCAAGCCCGAGACCGATCAGGTCCGCGAACTGCGCGAGCAGATGGAAGCGATGAAGGCCCAGATCGACCAACTGGCCAAGAAGGGCTGAGGTAATTCCTCCGTCGCTCGCTGCGCTCGCATCCGGCTCCCCGCCTGACGGCAGGGCGGAGGGAGCAAGGCTTTCGACGTTCAATCCCCTTCTCTCTATCCGAAGAATGGGGAGGTGGCGCGCCGCGCCGGAGGGGTCTTTATTGCCTCGCCAAAAAGGAATGTATTTTTAAGCCGTTTTGACTATCAATAGGCGCATGTCCAGTTCCGACAGCAACCTTCCCGTTCCATCCGGCCCGGTCATAGAACACGAAACCGGCGGTCCGCGCGCCCGCCGCAAGGGACGTGCGACGGCCGCCGATGACGCCACCTATTCCGCCCAGCTCCTTGGCGGCGGTGAAAAGCGCGGCCTCAAGGGCGGGCAGGAAACGCTCGAGCGGGCAAAATCGACCTACCTCAAGTCGGAATATTCCGGTCCCAATGACCGCCGCCCCAGTCCGGGCCGCGTGACCAAGACCGAAATCTGAGCCCTCGTTACGGTTAACGGCGCGGCACGATCCTTGCAGCGCAGGCGACACCCCCTCCGGAGTGTTCCCGCGTGCCGACCCTGCATTCCCGCCAGCCCCGCCGCCTGTCGCGTTTCCTGACCCGCGCCTTCGACGTGGTCGTGGTATCGATCATCTTTTCGGTGTTCGGCTGAGATCAACCTGCTTTCCCGCCAACTTATGCCCGCCCTTTGAAGCCGCCCCAACGAAAAGCCCCGCCGTTGCGGGCGGGGCTTGCGGAAACGCCGTGAGAGGGGGTCCTAGCCGCCGAAGTCGATATCCTTCCGGGCCGAAATGGCGGTGACGATGAAGCCCGCCAGCACGTCCATCAGCGTCATCATGGTCAGGAGGAAGAAGGTCGAGGTGGCGAAGGGCCTGAGCAGCAGGAACTCGACCAGGCACAGGATGAACAGCCCCATCGACAGCGAATGGTTGATGATGGCGACGCTGTCCGACTGGGTCGACTTGAGCAGCTCGAAGAACAGGCAGATCAGGGCTCCGAACAGCACGATGTCACCGATCGACACGGCCCAGCTTGCGCCTGGCGACGGCATCGGAATGTGGAACAGGACTCCGGTCATGGTGGCATAGGCCGAGGCCGGGTCGCCACTGATGATGGCGATGATGGCGAAGATGTTATAGACCAGCCACGGAATCGCGAGCAGCGGAAATGCGGTGACCAAACTGGAATCCCTTCTGTTGGTGCGGCGGACGTCGGGATCGAAGAGTCCCATGACGGACCCTTCTACTACCGCAGATTTGGCGCCATGACGAGATGCCATGCAAAACCCCTCCTCAAATCGCCCCCGTGAAACCCCTTCATCCCGTCTCGCTGACCCGGCCCGGATCGCGGCGGCGGCGGTTCAGCCACATTACACCCGGCAGGTCCGACAAGGCCACCCATAAACGGCCGAGATTGGTGTATTTCGACTGACCTGTTGTACGTAAGCGATCATCCACGGGTGCCGTCAGGAGTCTATAGCCCTCGCGGTTCACCAGCGACGGGAAATAGCGGTGCATCTGATCAAAATACGGCAAGCGCAGCAGAACGTCGCGGCGGAACGCCTTCAGCCCGCATCCGGTATCGTTGCACCCGTCATTGAGCAGCGTCTTGCGGATGCCGTTGGCCCATCGCGACGCCACCCGCTTCGACGCCTCGGCCTGGCGGTTGCGCCGTTCGCCGGCGACCAGGCCGACCTCGGGCCCGGCGTCTCGCAACATGTCGACCAGGTGCGCCGCGTCGGCCGCCGGGTTCTGGGCGTCGCCGTCGAGCATGACGACAATGTCCGCCCGCGCCGCCAGGTAGCCGGTGCGCAGGGCCGCGCTCTTGCCGGCGTTCTTTTCATGATGCAGCACGCGCAGCATGGGCAGCTCCGCCCTGGCGCCCTCGAGCGCCGCAAGCGTGCCGTCGCGGCTGCAGTCGTCGACCATGACAATCTCGAAGCCGCCCGCGCCATAAGCCTTTGAAAAAACGTCGCCGATCTCGCGCGCGACTTGTACCGCCGCGCCTTCTTCATTATAGACGGGCACCACGGCGGAAACGATCAGGGACATGTCGGGCTAACTGGGTTCGGCGGTCGCGAGATAAGGGTTGAGCCTCTTACAGTCTTTGCCTGCCCGCGTAAATAGAGGCGCCGCTCATGCCCCTGCCGTTCCCTTTGCCCCACCCCTCGCTGAAATCAGCCTATAATGGCCTGCGCGGTCCGCTGATCGCCGCCCTGCTGGCCTTCCTGTGCGCCCTGCCGGTGGCGCTGATGCTGCCGCCAATGGACCGCGACGAGTCGCGCTTCACCCAGGCGACGGCGCAGATGCTCGAAACGGGCGACTATATCGACATCAATTACCAGACGACGCCACGCTGGAAAAAGCCGGTCGGCATCTACTGGCTCCAGGCGCTGAGCGTGAAGATGACGTCCAGCGTCGAAGCGCGCAATATCCTCGCCTGGCGCTGGCCGTCACTGCTCGGCGCGGCCCTGGCGGCGTTTGCGTGCGCCTGGGGCGGGGCGCGGGCGTTCGGCGCCCGGGTCGGCACCAAGGCCGGGCTTTTGTTCGCCGTCTCCTTTATCCTGTCGACCGAAGGCGCGTTCGCCCGCTCCGACGCCGTGCTGACTGGCTTCATCACGCTGTTCATGGCGGCGATGGCGCGCATTTACCTTGCCACGCGCAACCTGGAAGCCGGCGCGCCCAGGCCGAAGCTGCTCAAGGAAAAGCTGATCCTGTGGCTTGGCATGGCCGGCGCCATCCTGACCAAGGGACCCGAGGCGCCGCTGGTCATGGCCATGACCCTGGTGGGCCTTGGCCTGTGGGATCGCAAGTGGCGGTGGATGCGCAACCTGAGCTTCGGCTGGGGCCTGATCCTGGTGCTCGCCATCTGCGGACCGTGGGCGGTGGCCATCACCATCACCACCGACGGCGGCTTCTGGGGGGGGGCGGTCGGCCACGACCTGGCGACCAAGTTCTCGGCCGGCGGCTCGGAAGGCCATTCGGGGCCGCCCGGCTATCACACTCTACTGCTGCCGCTGGTCTTCTTCCCGGTGTCGTGGCTGCTGGGCGGCGCGCTCCAGACGGCGATCTTCCGCCGCCATGAAGCCGGCATCCGCTACGCGCTTTGCTGGTTCGTGCCGACCTTCCTGTTCTTCGAATTCCTGCCGACCAAGCTGCCGCACTATACCCTGCCGGCGCTGGGCGGCCTGGCCTGGCTCTGCGCCGTCTCGCTCGACCTGGTGCTGAAGATGTGGGCGAAGTGGCTCAATGTGGCGTTGGGCGTCTTCGGCGGCCTCCTCCTGGCCGTACTGGCGGTGATCGGCTGGCAGCAGCTGGGTTCAGGCCTGTCGCTGGCCTTCGCCATTGTCACCGCCATCGGCGCGCTGGGCGTGGCCGGCACCGCCGGCTGGCTTAAGTGGCGGCGCTTCCGCCGGCGCGGCTTCCTGGCCCTGCTGGCAGCCGGCGTCATCTGCCACCTCGGCTTCGTCGCCACGGCGGTGAGCCTGAAGCCGATCTGGGTGTCGCGGGCCATGGAGGACGCCCTGGTCTCAGCCAGGCTCGATCCGCGCAAGGGCATCGCCGCCGGCCCCGTTGCGACGCTCGGCTATTCCGAGCCCAGCTTCGTCTTCCGCATGGGCACGGCGACGCTTCTTTGCAACGACGACGCCCGTTGCGCCGTCACCGCCCTTGCCGCCGGCCAGCCGGTCTTCGTCGAGTCGCGCGACGCCCGGGCCTTCCTGGCCGAGGCCGCCCGGGCCTCCGTCACGCCGCATGCCGTTACCGAGGTCAAGGGCCAGGACTACTCCAACGGCCGCAAGGTGGCCCTGACCCTTTACGACAATCCCGCGCCGGTCGCGGATGAGGGCCGGGGCGACTAGAACGGCGAAAACTTGTCCATCAGGGCCTGTGAGGCCGGCGGGGTAATCATGTTGGTGACGTCGCCGCGGCCACCGTAGGAGATGCGCGCCTCGGCCAGCTGCGTGTGCTTGATGGTGTTTTCGGACGAGATATCCTCGGGGCGGGCGATGCCGGAGACGGTCAGCACGCGGACCTCGCGGTCGGTGCGGACTTCCTGCGTGCCCTGGATGATCAGGTTCCCGTTGGGCAGGACGCCGGTGACGATGGCGGCGATGGTCACCGAGATCTTTTCCGAGCGCTTGATCGAGCCCGAGCCCGACGACGCCGAGTCGCTGGCATTCTTGAGCGCGCTGGCCGGGTCGTACTGCGCCGGGAGGATTTTGCCGAGCGTCGATTCCAGGCCGAAGATGTTCGGCGTGGCGGCGTTGTAGCTGTTGGTGCGCGAACGGTCGGCGGAATCGCTGGTCTGGGCGCTGTCGTCGATGTCGACCATGACGGTCAGGATGTCGCCGACGCGGCGGGCGCGCTGGTCGTTGAAGAAGGCGCGCGCGCCGACGCGCCACAGCGAATTGGCCGAAGCCGGCTGGGTGTCCTGAGCGCCCGAGGTCAGGACCTGCTGCGAGGGCGTGAGGCTCTGCGGATAGTTCATCGAGGTCAGCTGCGGCCCCTTGACCGCCTCGTTGACCGAGGCGCAGCCGGCCAAGGCCGAAAAAGCGAGCAGGGCGGGGATCAGTTTACGCATGGGATACCTTCGGAAGATCAGCGCGATGACAGGAGGGTGCGGGAGCGGAGCGCGTCGGCGGCGGGACCGGCCAGGGCCTGGCCCGGACCGGTGACGACGGCGTCGACCAGCTTCTTCGACACCGGGTTCTGCACCTGGATCAGGTCGCCGGCGGCGGCGTCCTTCTGGGCGAGACCGGTCATGGAAAGCGACATGCCGTTCGACGCCCAGGTGACCTGGACCTGCTCGGAACGGTGGACGACGACGGGCGAGGAGACGTCGGAAAGGCGCACGGCCGCGCCCTGGCGGATCGGATAACGCACGACCTTGCCGATGACGGCTTGCGCGTCGGACGGCATGCCCGAGGACAGGGCGGCGACGGCGGCGAACTGCAGGTCTTCCGGCTGGACGACGTCGCCGGTATTCATCGGATGGGTGAAGACCAGGGCCTGCTGGTTGCCGGCGGGCGCGACCGCGGAGGCCGGAACGACGGCGCTGTCGGCCGCCGTGCCGTCGGCGCCCTGGCTGACGATGATGCGATGCAGGCCCTTGGGGTTGTCCCAATAGGCGCCGGCGCGGCCGGCGATGGTCTGGACGGCGGCGGCGTCGAGCACGGCGGTAGCGCCCGAGCGGGTGCCCAACTGTACGTCGGCATAGGCGCCGGCATTGTCGAACAGGTCGCCGATGGTGATTCGGCCGTCGCCGTCGGTGATGTCGCTCTTGAGCACCAGCGGCGAGGCGGCGGTCTGGGCCAAAGCCGGCGTGCATGCCGTTAGCAGGCAGAGCGCCAGCAACCCACCTCTCCCCACCTGGACGAGAGGCGAGCGCAGCGAAGCCGATCGGGTGAAGGGTTTGCCCGCAATGGAATGACCCCTCATCCGGCGCTTCGCACCACCTTCTCCCCTTGAAAGGGGAGAAGTGGAAAGGAGCATGATTAATTTACCAAATAACTTCATCTACTTACCCCCTGGCCAGCTGGCTGGTGGTCTGGAGCATTTCGTCGGCCGTGGTGATGACCTTGGAGTTCATCTCGTAGGCGCGCTGGGCGACGATCAGGGCGGTGATTTCCGACACGGCGTCGACGTTCGACGCTTCGGTATAGCCCTGCAGCAGGGTGCCGAAGCCGACATCGCCCGGCGTCGAGACATTGGGCGGGCCCGAAGCGCCCGATTCGAGGAACAGGTTGTCGCCCTGGGCGTCGAGCCCGGCCTCGTTATAGAAGGTGGCGATCTGGAGCTGGCCGATGACCTGGGGCGCGGTCTGGCCGGCCTGGGTCGCCTCGACCTGGCCCGATTTGGAGATGGTCACTTGAGTGGTGTTCTGCGGGATGGTGATCGCCGGCTGGACGAGGTAGCCGTCCTGGGTGACGAGCCGCCCCTGGTCGTCGACCGAGAAATTGCCGGCGCGGGTATAGGCGGTCTCGCCCGACGGCGTCAGGATCTGGAAATAGCCCTTGCCCTGGATGGCGACGTCGTACTGGTTGCCGGTCTGGGTGTCGGAGCCCTGTTCCATGATGCGGTAGACGCTGCCGGTCTTGACACCGTCGCCGACCTGGATGCCGGTCGGCACGACCGTGCCGGAATCGGAGGACTGCGCGCCCATGCGCTCGATGTTCTGGTAGATCAGGTCCTGGAACTCGGCGCGCTGCTTCTTGAACCCGATCGTGTTCATGTTGGCGATGTTGTTGGAGATCACTTCGACGTTGAGCTGCTGGGCAGCCATGCCGGTGGTGGCGGTTCTGAGGGCACGCATCTAAGGCTCCTTAGGCGACCCGTCCGAGACGCTCGATGGCGGTCCGGGACAGGTTGGTGTTCTGGTCGATCATCGCCGACAGGCTCTGGTAGGCGCGGTTGATCTTGACGAGGTTGGTGATCTCGACCATCGGATTGACGTTCGAGGCTTCGACGAAGCCTTGGCGGACGCGGGCGTCGGTCGCCGGCGCGGCCGTGGCGTTGGAGGTCAGGGTGTAGGTGCCGTCGCCCTGCTTCGACAGGTCGCTCATATTGGCGATGCGGACGATCGACAGCTTGCCGACGCGTTCGGCCTGGCCCTGGTAGTCCTGCGAGATGATGCCGTCCTCGGAGACGACCGGCTGGCCCTTCTTGGGGTCGAGCACAATCGGGCCGCTGTCGCCCATGACCGGGTGGCCGTTCTGGTCCATCAGGGTGCCCTGGGCGTCGAGCGTGAAGGCGCCATCGCGGGTATAGGCCGTGCCGTTGGCCGTCTGGACCTCGAAGAAGGCGCCTTCGCCGTCGATGGCGAGGTCGAGCGGGCTGCCGGTCTGGCTGAGCGTGCCCTGCGAGAAGTCGCGGCCGACGCCGTTGTCGTAGGCAAAATTGGCAGGGGTGCGGATCGGCTCGTTATAGGCCGGAGCGCCGTACTGGGCATTGACCAGCAGCTCCTCGAACTTGTAGCCGGTGGTGTTCATGTTGGCCAGGTTGTTGGCCGAGATGTCGAGCTGCCTTTGCAGCGTGATCTGGCGCGAAAGCGCGACGTAATTGGCGTTATCCATGGGCGCTCCTTTCGGCGTTGAATGTTGCGGTGTGGCCGTTAACCCTGCCGCTCAACGGGAGCAAAAGCCGTGCCAGGCAAGGTTAATTTCTATAAATCATTGAAAATAAATATTTAATTTTAAATTCCGCGACTTGCGACGCCGGGTGCGCCCGGCAAAAAATGCCCGCATGACTGCTCGATCCCAACGGATCGTTAACCATGTTTGACCAGTATGGCCCGAACGCCCGCCGTCAGGCCGCGGGTGCTTAAGCTTTGTTCAAGGTTCGGGCGTAAGCTGCAACCTTCGCATGTCAGAGGTGATCAGGGTTGGCCAAGCCGGACAAGAAAAAGGAAGACGCGCCGGTTGACGGCGACGGCGGCGATGGCGAGGCCAAGCCGAAGAAGAAGCTGCCGGTCATGCTGATCGCCATCGCCGGGGCGGCCGTCCTGGTGCTGGGCGGCGGCGGGGCGGGGGCCTACTTCATGTTCCTGGCGCCGAAGCATCCGCCGGCGGCCGATGCCGCCAAGAAGGCGCCGGAGAAGAAGAAGGACAAGAAGGACGACAAGAAGGAGGGGGGCGACAAGGCCGACCCCAAGACCCAGCCTCAGGTCGTGGACGGTCCCAACGGCGTCACCTACTTCAAGCTGCCCGAGACCATCGCCAACATCCAGGCGGCCGACGGTCACAATGCCTATCTCAAGCTCGACCTGACCTTCGAGTGCCCGGATGAGGACACCGCCGATGCGCTCAAGGATCAGATGCCGGTGATCAACGACCTGCTCCAGGGCTTCATCCGCGAACTGCGGCCGGAGGACCTGTCGGGGTCGCAGGGCAATTACATGCTGCGGCTGGAGATCCTGCGCCGGGTCAATCTCGCCGTCGCGCCGCAGAAGATCAATGCCGTGCTGATCGAACAGATGGTCATCAACTGATGGCCAGCGGAGACGTCGATCAGGAAGCCATGATGGCTCAGTGGGAGGCCGAGCTTGCCGCAGAGGCGGAAGCCGCGGCCGGTTCTGCCGGGGGAGGCGGCGACGCCGGCGGCGACCTGGCCGCCGAATGGGAAGCCATGGTCGGTGGCGGCATCGGCGAGCGCTTCAACATGCCCGTCGGCGCCGAGCGCATCCTCAACCAGGATGAAATCGACAGCCTGCTGGGCTTCGATCTCAGCGAAGACGACTACAACGAACGCTCCGGCATCCGGGCGATCATCAACTCGGCCATGGTGTCCTACGAACGCCTGCCGATGCTGGAAATCGTGTTCGACCGGCTGGTGCGGCTGATGACGACCTCCTTGCGCAACTTCACGTCGGACAATGTCGAAGTTTCGCTCGACAATATCAGCTCGATCCGCTTCGGCGACTATCTCAACTCGATCCCGCTGCCGGCGATCCTGGCGGTGTTCCGCGCCGAGGAGTTGGACAATTACGGCCTGCTGACGGTCGATTCCAACCTGATCTATTCGATCGTCGACGTGCTGCTGGGCGGCCGTCGCGGCACGGCGGCGCTGCGCATCGAGGGCCGGCCCTATACGACGATCGAGCGCGTGCTGGTCCAGCGCATGGTCGAGGTCGTGCTCAACGACGCCAAGGCGGCGTTCGAACCGCTGACCCCGGTCAATTTCAACCTCGACCGCCTTGAGACCAATCCGCGCTTCGCCGCCATCGCCCGGCCGGCCAACGCGGCGATTCTCGTCAAGCTGCGCATCGACATGGAAGACCGCGGGGGGCGGGTGGAGCTGCTGCTGCCCTACGCGACGCTGGAGCCGATCCGCAAGATGCTGCTGCAGCAGTTCATGGGCGAGAAGTTCGGCCGCGACAACATCTGGGAAAGTCACCTGGCCACCGAGCTGTGGACGACTCAGATGGAGGTGCGCGCCGTGCTCGACGAACAGCAGGTGCCGCTGTCAAAAGTGTTGAATTTGAAAGTCGGAGAAACCATCGTGCTCAATGCGCAGGCCGATTCTCCGGTCCAGCTGCGTTGCGGGCCGGTTCCGCTGACGACCGGGCGGATGGGGCGCAAGGGGCATTCGATCGCCGTGCGCGTCGACACGCCGCTGGCGGCCACCACCAAGCGGCGGCTGGCGCAGATGCGGAAGAAGTAGTCTTTCGCGACCCCCGAAGAAGTCGGGATCATGTAACAACAAGGGGTGCCACGGGCGGATGTCGTTGACCAACGCCATCATGGATCTTGTCCTCATGGGGCTGCTGGTCGCGGCCCTGTGGTATGGCGCGCGCCTGCACAAGCAGCTGAAGGCCTTGCGCGCCGGCCAGGAGCAGTTCGCCAAGGTGGTCCACGAGCTCGATACCGCCGCTATCCGTGCCCACAACAGCCTCAAGGACCTGCGCCAGGACGCCGACGAATCGCAGGACCTGCTGCATGGCCGCATCCTGGCGGCGCGCGAGTTGATGCAGAAGCTCGACGCCCAGGTCGTGCGCGCCGAACGGGTGCAGCGCGAGCTCGACAGCGGCGTTTCCGCCGCCGCCGCCATCCAGACCCTGGCCGCGCGGCCGGTGGTTAGCCCCACCCCGGCAGAGCCGGTGCGCTCGGCCGAAAGCTTCGTTCGCCGGCGCCCGTTCGACCGCGATGTCGTCCAGGAGGACGCGCCGCTGACCCTGGGCTTGCGCAATCGCGCCCCGCTTGCCCCCGCCGAAGCCGATGGCGACGAGACCGAACTGCTGGAAAAGGTCCAGATGTCGGAACTGGTCGTTGCCAATCTCAACGAAATGATCCGGACGCTCAACCTGCCGTCGCGCCAGCCCCAGAAGGCCGTGCTGTCGATGGAGGAGGACCTGTTCGGCAGTTCCCCGAAAAAGTAAGTTCTCATGGCCAACCTTCCGCGTCTTCTTCCGATCGTTTTCGTCGCCGTGGGCGGCGTCCTGGCCATGAAGGTCATTACCAGCCTCGACCTTGTGCCCAACGTTTTCCATGCGGCGGAAGCCTTCGCAGCGCCGGCAAAGTCGGCCAAGCCGGCGAAGAAGGCGGCCGCAGGCGAAGGCGGCGACAAGGGCGGCGACCCGACCGAGGCCTATGCGGCCGACGGCTCCGCCATGGCTGCCGACGCGGCCTCGGCGGCGTCCGATGCGGCGGCTTCGGCGGCGGTGGTTCCGCCGGTCTGCGCCACCTCGATCGACCAGTTGGCGCAGCAGGCCGGCATGTCGCAGAACGAACTCCAGGTCCTGCAAAGCCTGGCGACGCGCCGCGCCGAGCTTGACCAGCGCGAAGCCCAGCTCGATTCGCGCCAGCAGCTGATCGACGCCGCCGACAACAAGCTCGACGCCCGTATCGCCCAGCTCCAGCAGCTGAAGACCGACATCCAGGGCCTGCTCGACACGGCCAGCAAGGCGTCGGACGCCGACACCGATCGCCTGGTCGCCGTCTATTCGGCGATGAAGCCGAAGGACGCCGCCGCCGTGATGACGACGATGAAGGACGACGTGCTGCTGCCGCTCGCCGCCAGGATGAAGGATCGGACGCTGGCGGCGATCCTGGGCGCGATGGACCCGGGCGCGGCGCGGACCCTGACCGAGAAGCTGGCCAGCCGCAACAAGGCCGGCGGCTTGCAGGACCAGCTCGACAAGCTGTCGACCTCGGGCGCGTCATCGTCGTCCGCCTCGGCCCAGGCCAGCGCCGGCGCGGCCAAGACGCCGGCCAGGAAAGGGTAGGCGGCCTTCGCCGAAATTGCGTCGGGCGTCTGTTTATTAACCCCGGCTAAACCCGGGCGCGTCATGCTTAACGGAAGATGAGTGACGATTCCTTCCCGCCCGCCGGACGGCGCTCGCGCATGTCGCGCGAGCTTGCGCGGGCGCGCGACCTCGTCAAGCCCCGCGAAGCCAGGCGCATCACCCTGGCCCAGGCCCTGCGCACGACCGCCGCCCTGGCGGCCATGACCACCTTTGGCCTCGGCGGGCTGGCCCTTGGTGACACGCCTTCGGGCCCGGTGGCGTCGCGGGCGGACATCGATATCCGCGTCGGCCGCAACCAGTCCTCCGGCCGGGTCGAGATCTACGGCACCACAGGCTCGCGCGCCTCGGTGCGGCGCGAAGGCGCCAAGGTCGTCATCCGTCTGCCGGGCCAGGCGCGGCCCGACCTCGGCGATTTCCGCTCCAATCCGCCGGTCGGCGTCACCGCCGTCGACATGAAAAGCGACAGCCGCGCCACCGAGTTGTGGCTGACGGTCAAGGACGGCTACGACAGCCACTTCGGCCGCTCGGACGGCGCCGTCTTCGTGCAACTCGATCCCAAGACCGTCGACAACGCCAAGGCGGATGACGGCAAGGACGGCCAGCCGGTCACGGTCAATCTCCAGGACCTGCTCAAGCCCGCTGCGCCCGACCAGGTCAATGTCAACAAGGCCGCCAACGTGCCCGTGGTGGCGCTGGAGGTGTCCGACGACGGCGGCGGCCGCGACATCGCCTTCCCGTTCGCCGGGCCGGCGGCGGCGGCGGTGTTCCGGCGCGGCGACGCCGTGTGGATCGTCTTCGACCAGGAGGTCGACCTGCGCCTGCCGCCCGAGCTCAAGGACGGCATGATCATCCAGGACGCGCGCTGGACGCACAATGACGGTTTCACCGCCATGCGCCTGACCGTGCCGACGGCGGGCAGCCTGTCGGTGCAGAACGACGGCCTGGTGTGGCGCGTGCGTCTGGGCGGCCACGCGCTCGACACCCAGCCGTCGCAGGTGACGATCGTGCGCGACGATTCCGCCGGCGTGCCGGGGCTCAATGTCAACCTGGCCGGGGCGACAAAGGTGGCATGGATCAAGGACCCGGCGGTCGGCGACCGCATGGCGGTCATTCCCGCCCGCGCGCCGGTCAAGAACCTGGTCGCCGCGCGCACCACGCTGGAAGCGACCTTCGCCTCGACCGCCCAGGGCGTGGCGATCGTGCAGATGACGCCCGACGTCAAGGTTGTGCTTGACGGCGACCTGGTCGAGGTGTCGCGGCCGGACGGCCTGACCCTGTCGGCGGTCGATCCCAATGCCAGTCCGGACGAGGCGCGTCTCGACTACAAGAACGCGCTTTACCCGAGCATGATCAATCCCGACTGGTCGGCCGCGCCGCCGGAGGGTTTCCTCGCCCGCTACAACGCCTTGCAGATGGCCGCCGCCGATGAGGGCCAGCAGGGCGCGGGTGCGCCGATCAAGGCGCGGCTGTCGCTGGCGCGTTTCCTGGCCGGCCAGGGCCTGACGTTCGAGGCGCAGGGGGCGCTCGACCTGCTTATCCGGCAAAGCCCGCGCGCCCTCGACGATCCCCAGGTGCGGGGCCTGCGCGTCGCCGCCAAGATGCTGTCCGGACGTTACGGCGAGGCCGCCGGCGACCTGTCCGCCGGGCAACTGGCCAGCGATCCCTCGGCCAGACTATGGAGCGCCTATGCCGAAAGCAAGGCCGGCCATTATGCCGACGCGGTCAAGGACTTCGCCGCCGGCCTGAAGGCGCTCGACCAGTTCCCGGTCGAATGGCGGACGCGCTTCGGCGCGGCCTACGCCAACGCGGCCCTGCAGCAGAAGGACCTGAAAACGGCGGCGGCGATGATCGGCTACGCCACGACCCAGGACTCCAAGCCGCTCGACAGGCTGTCGGCCTATCTCGTCGATGCCCAGATCATCGAGGCCTCCGGCGACAAGCCGCGCGCGCTCAAGGTCTATCAGGCGGTCTCGCGAGCGTCGGACGACAGCATCGCCGCGCCGGCCCTGATGCACGCCGCCATGCTGCGATACAGCCTCGACAAGACCCAGGCCGACAAGACCCTGGCCAGCCTCGACGCCCTGCGTTTCCGCTGGCGCGGCGACGATACCGAACTGCAGATCGTGTCGGACATGGGCCAGATCTATCTCAACCAGGGCCGTTACCGGGAAGCGCTGGACGTGCTGAAAAGCGGCGGCCAGTCGTTCATGAACACGCCGCAGGCCTTGCAGATTCAGGATTCACTCAACACCGCCTTCCGCAGCCTGTTCCTGGGCGGCCAGGCCGACGGCCTGCAACCGGTCGAGGCGCTGGGCCTGTTTTATGACTTCAGGGAACTGACCCCGATCGGGGCGGACGGCGACGAGATGGTCCGGCGCATCGTGCGCCGCCTGGTCGATGTCGACCTGCTGAGCCAGGCAGCCGACACGCTGCAATGGCAGATCGACAACCGCCTGCAGGGGCCGGCCAAGTCGTCGGTCGCCGCCGACCTGGCCGCCATCCATCTGATGAACCACGATCCGCAGAAAGCCTTGCAGGCGCTGTGGAGCACGCGCACGACGCTGCTGCCCAGGGCGGTGATGTCCGAACGCGCCGTGCTGGAGGCCCGCGCTCTGAATGAACTCGGCGAACCCGACAAGGCGATGGATGTGCTGGGCAACGACAGTTCGCCCGATGCCGACGATGTTCGCGCCGACATCTACTGGCGCCAGCAGAACTGGAAGAGCGCGGCGGCGGTGCTCGAAAAACGGCTCGGCGACCGCTGGAAGTCGGACACGCCGCTCAGCCTGGCCGACGAAAGCCGCCTGATCCGCGCCGGCATTGCCTACAGCCTGCTGAACGACCAGGCGTCGCTGAGCCGCCTGTCCGGGCGGTGGCTGAAATTCGCCGCCACGGCGACCTCGCCCGACGCCATGAAGGTGGCCCTGGCGCCTTTGGATGGCGGCCAGGTCAATGCGCGCGACTTCGCCGGCGCCGCGGCCGATACCGACGCCTTCACCGGCTGGGTGGCGACGATGAAGAAGAAGTTCCGCGAAAAGGACGATGCCGCCGCCAAGGCGCTGGGCCCCGCGTCCGCCAGCCTGCCGTCGTCCGTCGCCCGCAAGACTTAGCCGAACCTTAAGACCCGCCTCTTATAGTTGCGGTATCTTTCAGGCCGCAACAGAGGTGGATCATGGCCAATACTCCTTCGCCCGCCGGGCCGCTGCTGGCGCGTCTGCGTTTGCCCATCGCCGGAGTCGCGGTACTCGCCGTGGTCCTGATCGGGCTGGTATCGTGCGGCCAGACGGTCCAGCCGGGCAATGTCGGCGTCAAGATTCGCACGCTTGGACCCAATGCCGGAGTCGATCCGACGCCGGTGTCGTCGGGCTGGCACATCAACCTGCTCGGCGAGCGCATCATCGAATTTCCGGTCATCCAGCGCACCTACACCTATACGCGCGAGGCCGATGAACGCGGGCCGGAGAACGAGGAGATCACCTTCTCGGACAACAATGCCCTGCCGATGACCGCCGACGTGCAACTGGTCATGCGCATCGATCCATCCAAGGCGCCAGCGCTCTATACGCGCTACCGCCTGAGCTTCGACCAGATCTTCGAAGGTCCGCTGCGCAACGACGTGCGTTCGGCGGTGGCGGCGGAAACCGAGCTGGTCAGCGTCGAATATCTCTACAAGGGCGGCCGCCAGCAAGTCATCCAGCAGGCGCTGCAACGGGTCAACAAGAAGTGGTCGGCGCAGGGCGTGGAGGTCAGCCAGCTCGACTGGATCGGCACCATCCGCTACCCGCAGGTCATCCTCGACTCGATCCAGGCCAAGACAAAGGCCGACGCCGATGCCGCCGCCGCCCAGGCCCAGGTCGCTGTCGCCAAGGCCCAGGCCGACGCCCTGATCGCCCAGGCGACCGGCCAGGCCGAGGCCAACCGGTTGCTGGCGGCGTCGATCGCATCGAGCCCGCAGATCGTGCAATTGCGTGCGATCGAGAAATGGGACGGCCACCTGCCGACCGTGACCGGCAGTTCGACGCCGTTCATCAATCTCAACAAGGACTGAACGGGGGCGGCTTAGAGCAGGCTGCGTTTTGACCGAATTAAACGCCTGCGCCAAGTTCTTGCTTTCGCGCAATTTGTCCGAAAGTGGTTGCCACTTTATCGGATCGCGCCCTGGGGGGCCTTGCAGCGCTGGTGATCCGGCGGACCATGGGCGTATCGGAAGCAGGCGGGAAAGGGGAGCCGGCAAGGGCAGCCCAATTTTTTCCATATCGTTTTTTTATAAAACGGCGGGGCATCCTGCGTCGAAAAAAGCGGAGCCTGATAGCAGTCTTCGCCATCGGCCATTATATGCCGGTGCTCCGCTTTTCAGGCGGCAACTCGATCAATTTTTGGGCGGTATATTGCACGAGACGATCCGACATATGGCGCACAAGATCCCCTCGGGGATTTCCGAACTCGACGATATCCTGGGCGGCGGGCTGATCGCCAACCGGGTTTATCTCGTCCAGGGTTCGCCTGGCTGCGGCAAGACCACCCTCGCCCTGCAATTCCTGCTCGAAGGCATGCGGGCGGGCGAAAAGGTGCTCTACGTCACCCTGTCCGAGTCGCGCGAGGAACTGGCCGCCAGCGCCGCCGGCCACGGCTGGTCGCTGGACGGAGTCGACGTTTGCGAGCTGATCGCGCACGAGAACGAACTCAACAGCGAAAACCAGTACACCATGTTTCATCCGTCCGAGGTGGAACTGAGCGAGACGACCAAGCTGATCATCGAGCAGGTTGAAAAGGTCAAGCCGACTCGGGTGGTCATCGATTCGATGTCGGAGATCAAGCTGCTGGCGCAAAGCTCCCTGCGCTACCGCCGCCAGGTCATGGCGCTGAAGACCTTCTTCGTCGGCCGCACCTGCACCACCTTGTTCCTCGATGACATGACCACCGACGGCGAGGACAACAAGCAACTGCAAAGCATCGCCCACGGCGTCATCCACCTGGAGCAGCTGTCGCCGGAATATGGCGCCGAACGCCGCCGTGTCTCGATCACCAAGTTGCGCGGTTCGAAGTATCGCGGCGGCTATCACGACTACTGCATCGTCACGGGCGGCCTGCATGTCTTTCCGCGTCTGCGCGCCAATGAACATACCGGCCATTCCGACAAGCGCCAGATGAAGTGCGGCATAGACGAACTGGACGCCATGCTTGGCGGTGGCATCGACTACGGCACGTCGGTCCTGTTGCTCGGGCCGGCGGGCGTCGGCAAGTCGTCGATGGCCATGCAATATGCCCTGGCCGCCGTGCGCCAGGGCGAGCGCGCCGCCTTCTTCACCTTCGACGAACGCATCGATACGCTGCGCAAGCGCAGCGAGAGCATCAACCAGAAGGTCGACGTGGCGCTCAAGTCCGGCCTGTTCAGCCTGCAGCCGATCGATCCGGCGGAACTGTCGCCCGGCGAATTCGGTCATGCCGTACGGTTGGCGGCGGAAGGGCGCGACGGCAAGCCGCCGGCGAAGGTGGTGGTCATCGACAGCCTCAACGGTTACCTGAACGCCATGCCGGAAGAAACATTCCTGACGGCGCAATTGCATGAACTGCTGACCTATCTCGGCCATCTCAACATCATCACCATCCTTGTGGTGGCGCAGCACGGCCTGCTCGGCACGGCCATGCAGACACCGCTCGACACCAGCTACCTGGCCGATACGGTCATCCTGTTCCGCTATTTCGAAGCCGAGGGGGAGGTCAGGCAGACCCTTTCGGTGCTCAAGAAGCGCTCCGGCGCGCATGAGCGAACCATCCGCGAGTTCCGCATCGACAGCAAGGGACTGCGCGTCGGCGACATCCTGCACCGCTTCCGCGGCGTGCTGACCGGGACGCCGGTATTTACTGGCGAGGACGAAAGCCTGCTCAAGTCGCGATGACCGATCACGCCGCCAGCGATGCTCGTGTCCTTCTCCTCGCGCCCACCGCGCGTGATGCCGAGTTCACGTCGAAAATCCTGGCCGACAGCCGCATCGTGCCGGTAATTTGCCACACTTTGCGCGACGTCTGCGACGGCATTGAGCGGGGGGCCGACGCCGCGTTGCTGACGCAGGAAGCCATCCTGGCCGACCGCGACAGCCTGCTGGAACGCACGCTTTACCACCAGCCGGCATGGTCGGACTTTCCGCTGGTGGTGCTGGCGCCGCCGGGCGTACAGACGGTGGAGACCGGTCGTGTGCTCGACGCCGTGGGCAACATGACCCTGGTCAGCCGGCCGATCTATGTCGCGACCCTGCTGTCGGCGGTGCGCGCGGCGCTTCGCGACCGCTGGCGGCAGTACGACCGGCGCGACTTCATGGACAAGCAGAAGGAGAGCGAGGCGGCGCTGATCGCCGCGCGCAACGCCGCCGAGGCCGCCAACATCGCCAAGACCGAGTTCCTGGCCAATATGAGCCACGAAATCCGCACGCCGATGAACGCGGTCATCGGCCTGGCGCACATCCTGGCCATGAGCAAGCCGCTGACGGCGCGGCAGCAGGAATACATCAAGACCTTGCAGATGAGCGCCGACGCCCTGATGGCGCTGATCAACGACCTGCTCGACATCGCCAAGATCGAGGCGCAGACGCTGGAACTGGAGCAGGTGCCGTTTTCGCTTGAGCGCCTGATCGACGATGTCGCCACCATGCTGGCGGTCAAGGTGCGTGAAAAAGGACTGAGCTTCACCAGCGACTGCACCGCGGCGGAAGGCCGGATGTTCACCGGCGATCCGACGCGCCTGCGCCAGATTTTGCTCAATCTGTGCGGCAACGCCATGAAATTCACCGAAAAAGGCGGGATCCATGTCGCCATTGGCTGCGACGACCTTGACGACGGCCGCGTCGAGACGCGCATCGCGGTCCGCGACACCGGCATCGGCATACCCGAGGACAAGCAGGCGAGCGTGTTCGACAAGTTCGTCCAGGCCGATGCCTCGATCAGCCGCAAATACGGCGGCACGGGTCTGGGCCTGACCATCACCAAGACCCTGACCGAGATCATGGACGGCCGGATCGAACTCGACAGCAAGCCGGGCGAGGGATCGTGCTTCACCGTCGTCATACCGCTGCGCGTGGCCGAAAGCGCGGTCGCGGCGGCGGACGGTGGGGCAAGGCCGGCGCGGCACGGCAACGGAGAGGCGAAGGCACGCGTGCTGCTGGTCGAGGACAATGCCGCCAATGTGCTGGTGGCGTCGTCGTTCCTGGAGGCCTTCGGCTTCGAGGCCGAAGTCGCCGTCGATGGCCAGGAGGCGCTCGACAAGCTGCAGGCCGGTGGCGATTACGCCCTGGTCCTGATGGACGTGCAGATGCCGGGCATGAACGGGCTGGACTGCACGCGGCGGATTCGTGAACTGGAGGCGCAGCAAGGGCGCGGGCGGCTGCCGGTCATCGGCATGACGGCGCACGCCTTGTCCGGCGACCGGGAACGGTGCCTGGCGGCGGGCATGGACGACTACATTGCCAAGCCGTTCACGCCGGGCGAACTGCGCGCGCGGCTTGAAACACGGGCGCGCATGGCGGAAGCCTGAGGTTCGTGTTAGCCTGGCCCCGAAAAGGGAGCACGCCATGAACCTCGACCGCCGTTCGCTGATTGCCGGGTTCGCCGCATTGGGCGTTGCGGGAACGGCGCGGGCCGCAGCCGCGCAGCCGGTCATCTTCCATACCGACATCGGCGGCGACATCGACGATACCTGGGCGCTGCTGCTGTTGCTGCGCCATCCGGAGCTGGACCTGAAGCTGGTCGTCACGGAGGGCGGCAACGCCGTCTATCGCGGACGGATCGTCGCCAAACTCTTGACCCTGGCCGGGCGAACGGACGTACCCATCGCCATCGGCGCCGACGGCCACGATGATCCGGCGGCGCAAAGCGACTGGATCGGCGATTTCAAACTGACGGATTATCGCGGTCATGTCAGTACGGATGGACCGGGCCGCATGGCGGCCGTGGTCAGCGCCTCGCACGAGCCGGTGACGATCATCAGCGTCGGTCCGGCGACAACGGTGGCGGCGGCGCTGGCGCTCGACTCGCAGATGGCGAAGAATGCGCGCTTCGTCGGCATGTTTGGCTCCGTGCGCCAGGGCTACGGCGCCGGCAAGCCGCCCGAGGCCGAATACAACGTCAAGCAGGACATCCCAGCCCTGCAGGCGGTGTTCGCCGCGCCCTGGGACATCACGATCACGCCGCTCGACACCTGCGGGCTGGTGGCGCTCGACGGGCCGGGTTTCCAGGCCGTGCGCGCCTCGTCCGACCCGTTCGCCCGTGCCTGCATCGCCAACTCCGAGGCGTGGCTGCCGCATGCCACATGGATGCCGGAGGACTTCGACCTGACGCAGCATTCGTCGACCCTGTTCGACGCCGTGGCGGTGGTGATGGCGTCGGACCTGAGCGACCTGGTCATGGAGGACCTGCCGCTGCGCGTGGCGGACGACGGCATGACGGTGATCGACGCCGACCATGGCCGGACGGTGCACGTCGCGACCGGGTGGCGCGCGCTGGAGGGCTTCAAGGCGAAGATGGTGGCGGCGCTGACCGGCCGGTCAACCTAAGCTGTTTCCCACGGCTGGCCGGGGTCTTTCAGGTCGAGTGTGATCAGCAGCTTCTGGAAGTGCACCAGGGCCTCTTCGGACGGGCCGGGATAGCCGCCCTTGACCGGCTGGTTGCCGATATAGCCGATGGCGTCGCGGCCCACGGGCATGGTGTAGAAGCCGAGGACGATCAGGGTGCGCAGGCGGTGGGCGAAGGCGGCCGGGTTGGTCAGGCTGGCATCGGGCGGACTCGCGAAGATGGCGTCGAGGATATGCGCCTGGGTGTCCGCTGCGGCCGCCGAGAAGTCGCCACCTGACTGCGCGTCGAGCCAGACCAGGCCGCGCACGATCTGGTCGCGGTCGTCGCTCTGGGCCGGATAGGGGGCGCTGATCCATTCGTCGATGAAGTCGGCCACGCCGGCCTCGCCCGCGCCGGGCGACTCGCCGTCGTCGGGCAGGATCAGGTCGGCCAGGGCCTTGACCAAATTCTTCTGTGACCCGGTGAGGGTCAGCGGCCACGGCGCCTTGGGGTTCATGAGGTCGGGGTCGCTGCCATAGCCGGGACCGCCGAGCGGCGCGATCGGGCCGGCGGGCCACGGTGCGAGATTGGCGAGCGCCGGACCGGCCGGGCCTGGCGCGGTCTGGGCCATCGCCCGGCCGGCCATTTGCGGCAGGATCGCCGCCGCTGCCGCCATCCATTGCAGGCCCAGTCTGCGCGTGATCATGGCCGTTTTTGTCAAGTTAGGGCTCCCGTCTTGATGCGGTGCGCCAGGTGCTCGGAGTTGCGCCAGGCCAGGGCCATGATGGTCAGGGTCGGGTTCTTGTGCGCCTGCGACGCCATGACCGAGCCGTCGGCCAGCATCAGGTTGTCGACGTCCCAAGTCTGGCCGAAGCTGTTAATGACCGAGGTCGCAGGACTCGCGCCCATGCGGCAGGTGCCGACCTCATGGATGATCTCGCCGCCGGCCGAGATGGCTTCCTGCGGCGTCTTCGCCGGGGTAGTGACGCGGCCGCCGGCGCGGGTCAGGATGGCGCGGGCGGTGTCGGTGCCGTGCTGGACCATGTTGAGGTCGTTCTGCGTCCATGCCCAGTGGAAGCGCAGCACCGGGATGCCGAACCTGTCGCGCACCGTCGGGTCGAGTTCGCAGTAGCTGTTGGGATTGGCGATCATCTCGCCACGCACGGTCAGGTGGAGGTTGCAGCCGCTGGCGCGCCGGATCGCCGCCTTGACGCCCTTGCCCCAGGCCGGAGTCAGGTCCTGGTCCCACGGGCCGGGCAGGCCGAAGCCGCCCCCGATCTCGAAATGGTAGCCGCGGTGGAAGTCGAGTTTGCCCGCCGCCTGTTCCTGGTACAGCCAGAACGGGATGTACATGTGCGCCATGTTGGCGCCTTCGTCGTTATAGACCGGGCGGCCCTCCAGGCCCTCGACATAGGCGCTGACGCTGGCGCCGATGGTGTCGACCAGGTTGCGGCCGACCTGGCCCGAACTGTTGGCCATGTTATCGGAATTAAGCAGCAGGCGGGCGGTTTCGCAGGCGCTGGCGGCCAGGACGACGGCCTTGCCGGCGACCTCGTGCGTTTCGCCGGTCGTCTTGTCGATATAGCTGACGCCCCTGGCGCGGCCGGGCCTGGCCGGCAGCACCTTCGTCACCATGGCGCCGGTGACGATCTTGAGCCGGCCAGTGGCCCTGGCCATGGGCAGCAGCGAGGTCGTGGTCTGGAAGGCCGCGCCGATCGAGCAGCCGCGCCCGCACGGCGTGGCGTAGAAGCAGGCCTCGCGCGGCGCATGCTTGTCGGGCAGGTCGCGCGTCAGTATGGCGGTGTGCGTCGGCACGACAGGAATGCCGAGATCGGCGGCGGCGGCCTGGATCAGGCGCTCGTGGATGCGCGCCTTCGGCGGCGGCATGAGCACGCCCGGCGAGGAATTGGGGTGGTTCTCCAGGCCGGGATTGGCGCCGAACACGCCGACCAGCTTTTCGGTCTTGTCGTAGAACGGCGCGACATCGTCGTAGGAGATCGGCCAGTCGACCCCCTGGCCGTCGCGCGAAAAGCCCTTGAAGTCGTAGGGACCGAAGCGCGGCACGTGGCGCGCCCAGTGGTTGGTGCGCCCGCCCAGCATGCGCGTGCGCCACCATTTGAAGGTCGTGCCCTCCGCGCAGGTATAAGGTTCGCCCGGCACCTGCCAGCCGCCGTCAATGGTAGCGTCGAAGAAGCCGAACGGCTTGTCGGGCGTGCCGGCGTCGCGCAGGGGCGCCATGTCCGGCGTGGCGAACATGTTGACTTCTTTTGCCGGGTCATAGTCCCGGCCGGCTTCGAGCAGGACGCAGTCGAGGCCGGCGCGGGTGAGGATATAGGCGGCCATGGAGCCGCCCGCGCCGGAACCGACGATGACGACATCGACCTCCGCGGCTTTCGCCGGCGTGTGCTTGCCCATACCCGCCCTGCTTATTGTTATCGATTACAAGCAGCTAAGCACGGATTCCGCGCGGCGTCTATCCGCTGCCGAGGGCGGGGTGGAAGCTCTGCACCAGCGAGCCGGCGACAAGGTGCCAGCCATCGACCAGGACGAAGAAGATCAGCTTGAACGGTAATGACACCACGACAGGCGGCAGCATCATCATGCCCATGCTCATCAGCACGCTGGCCACGACAAGGTCGATGACGAGGAACGGCACGAACAGGAAGAAGCCGATCTCGAACGCCTTCTTAAGCTCGGAAATCATGAAGGCCGGGGTGATGACGCGTATCGGCAGGTCCATCTGGTCCTGTGGCGCGTCGACCTTGGACAGCTTGACGAACAAGGCGAGGTCCTTCTGGTCGACCTGGGCCAGCATGAAGGCCTTCATCGGCTCGGACGCGGCGTCGAAGGCTTCGGGCAGTTCCATCTGCTGGTCCATCAGCGGCTTGATGCCGTTCTGGTAGGCGGTTTCGTAGGTCGGCGCCATGACGATGGCCGACAGGAACAGCGACAGCGAGATGATGACGGCGTTGGGCGGGCTCTGCTGCAGGCCGAGCGCGGTCCGAAGCAGCGACAAAACGACCACGATACGGATGAACGAGGTGGTCATGATGACGATCGACGGCGCCAGCGACAGCACCGTCATCAGGCCGATCATCTGGATGACGCGCGCCGACAGGCTGCCGCTGCCCTTGGGACCGAGATCGACATTGAGCGACTGGGCGATGACCTCGTGCGGCATGATCATCAGGGCGAAGCCGATGATGAAGGTGATGAGCACGATGGCGTTCATCGCGGCCGGCGACAGCCGGCGTGGCGCGGCAGGGGCTTTCGGACGACGCTTCCCCTCCACCGCTTCGCGGTCCCCCTCCCCCGTAAACGGGGGAGGAAAAGGGAGTTTGAGCCATGTCAAACGCTGGAAAAACTCAAAACAGGTCGTCATCTTGCTCCACCGGAGGGGAAACGGGTGCGGCGGGCGGTACCGCCTTGAGAATGGGTTTCGGGCGCTGGCGGGTGGCGGCCTTCGTCTGAGGCGGTTCGACCTCGCGGCCGTCGCCGAGCAGGATCAGCCGCTCCTCGTCGTCGACGCGGACCAGGACCAGCCGCCGCGCGGGATCGAGCACCAGGGTTTCGACGACCTTCAGCCGGCGTTCGCCGCGTTCGGCCTGCAACCGCGCCATCAGTTGCGGCGCATAGCGACGCAGCACATAGGCCAGCCCCAGAATGAGGCCGAGCACAATGGCCAGGGCGAAAACCGCCCGCAGAAGTCCGAAAAAATCCATGTCCCGGTTGTGCGTTAAAAAGGGTTAACGGGCCATTTACGGAAAGCCTTCGTTAACCAAAAGCCGGGCATAATTTGCCGAGGACCTTGGGAAAGGTGTGTCATGGATCAGGGTATTCCGTTTCTGTCGGCCTTGCGCTCGCGCATGAGCTGGCTGGGCGACCGCCAGAAACTGGTGGCGGAAAACGTCGCCAACGCATCGACGCCGGGTTTCAAGCCCAAGGACCTGACGCCGCAGGACTTCGCGTCGCTGGTTCAGGGCGATTCGAGCGGCGGCGGGTTGGGGCTGACGCTCACCAACGCCATGCACATCGTGCCGGCGGGGATGACCACATCGGGCGCCCAGTCGGTGATCTCGCCCGATTCGGAAACGACGATGGACGGCAACAGCGTCGTCCTCGAAGAAGAAATGCTGAAGATGTCGGAAAGCCGGATGCAGTTCGAGGCCGCGGTCGGCTTCTATGAAAAGGCGCAGATGATGATGCGCCTGGCTATCAAGGAACCGGGGAAATAGAGGCTGGACCTAAATGATGAAACCCGTCAATTCCGACCAGGCCATGGCCGTCGCCGCCAGCGCGCTGAAAGCGCAGCAGGCGCGCATGCGGATCATCGCCGAAAACATCGCCAACGCCGATTCAACCGCCAGGACCAAGGGCGGCGACCCGTACCGGCGGCAGACGCCGGTCTTCACCTCCGCGCCGGTCGATGGCGCCACCGGGGTCAAGCTGGCCGAGGTCACGCCCGACATGAGCGACTTCACGCTCGACTACGACCCGTCGCATCCGGCGGCGGACGCCAACGGCTACGTCAAGAAACCGAATGTCGATCCGCTGATCGAAACCATGGACATGCGCGAGGCGCAGCGCGCTTACGAGGCCAATATCAACGTCATCGAGACGGCGCGCGCCATGACCGAAAAGACGCTCGACATCCTGCAAAAGTGAGGAGCTAGATCATGACCCCCCTGATGGCGGCGCGGGCCTACGGCCAGGCGATCAAGCAGAGCGCAGCACTCCCAGACGAGACGGCGGCGACGGGCAATGCCGGCGGCTTCGGCAAGATGGTGCAGGATGCGCTGCAGAACACCTACAGCCAGACCCGGAACGCCGAGAACCTGATGACCCAGCAGCAGGCCGGCAAGGCCGAGCTGATCGATGCGGTCACCGCCGTCGCCAGCGCCGAGACGAGCCTGCAGAGCGTCATCGCCATCCGCGACCAGGTGATCAGCGCATACCAGGAAATCATGCGCATGCCGATCTGAAAGGTCGTCTTTTGGCGATCTGCGGCGTCGGCATCGCTTGACCGTATGAGTATACAGCCAGCGCTCGCCTCCTGGCATCTCATCCAAAATCCGACCTTTCAGCCGTCAGTGTGCGTGGTTGTGAGGAAAAGAATCCGCCCTTTCTTAATCCCAAATTAACCGTGCGCCCGGCAAATTCTGCCGGTAGTCGCAGGAGTTGATGGTCTTATGAACGGTACGGAAGTTTTGAGTTTCGGGCGTGACGCCATCTGGCTGACCATCCAGCTATGCCTGCCGATCCTGCTCGTCGGCCTTGTCGTCGGCGTGGCCATCGGCCTGTTCCAGGCCCTGACCCAGATCCAGGAACAGACCCTGATCTACGCGCCCAAGATCATCGCCATCTTCATCGCCCTGCTGCTGTTCCTGCCGCTGATGGGGGCGCTGATGTCGGGTTTCATGCACCAGATCGTCAATCGCATCGCCAGCCTTTAGAGCGGAATGGCTTTCAATGGAATCGCCATTCCGCTCTAAGCTTTTGCTGGGTCGCGCAATTTATCCGAAAAGTGGTGCCCGCTTTATCGGATTGCGCTCGGAGGCGCCATGACCGCCCTCATGCTCCTGCAGGAGGCCTTGCGCACGACGCCGCTGTCAACTAGCGCCGCCGGCAGCGACGTGCGTTCGTTCTTCGGCACGTCGGCGCAGTTATGGGCGGTGGGGCTGATCTTTCTGCGCCTGTCGGGCGTGATCATGCTGATGCCGGGTGTGGGCGACCAGGCAGTTCCGGGGCGGCTGCGTATCGGCTTCGCCTTCCTGCTGGCCCTGGTCGTATCGCCGGTCGTCTACACCACCCTGCCGCCTGTGCCCGACGGTATTGGCGATTTGATCGGCCAGGTGCTGCACGAGGTCATCATCGGCCTGATGCTCGGGACGCTGCTGCGCGTGCTGCTCTATACGATGATGGTGGCCGGTGAAATCATGTCGCTGCAAACAACGCTGTCGTTCGCCCAGACGACCAACCCGTCGCAGGCCCAGCCGTCGACCTCGATCGCCACCTTCCTGTCGATGCTGGGCCTGGTGCTGATCTACGCCACCAACCTGCACCACCTCTTCATCCGGGCGATGGTCGATTCGTATCACGTCTTCTCGCCGGTCAGGGCGGTCATGCTCGGCGACGCCGGAACGCTGATGATCCGGACGGTCGGACAGTGCTTCATGCTGGCCCTGCAGATGTCGGCGCCGCTGATCGTCTTCGCCATCGTCTTCAACGTCGCCACCGGCTTTGTCGGTCGCATCATGCCGAATTTCCCGGTCTTCTTCGCCGCCACGCCGCTTTCGGTGCTGTTCGGGCTGAGCCTGATCGCGCTCGGTCTCGGGGGTACCGGCATGGTGTTCATCGACCATTACCGCGACTTCCTCGCCCTGTTCCTGAGGGGCGAGCATGGCTGACATCCTTGCCCCTCACCCGATCGGCTTCGCCAGGGCTCGCCTCTCGTCCTCTCCCCTTGAAAGGGGAGAGGTGGAGATGATCCATGGCTGAAGGCTCGGAAGGCGAAGACAAGACAGAAGAGGCCTCTGGCCGGAAACTCCAGCAGGCGCGCGAGCAGGGCGATGTCGTCAAGTCGGCCGACATCCCGCAGGTCGCGTCACTGATCGGCGCCTGCGCCATCGTCATTCTGAAAGGGCCCTCGATCTGCACGGCCCTGGCCCAGGACCTGGTGCCGTTCTTTGCCCATCCCGACCAGCTTCTGGGTTCGCTGCAAGGCGACGGCGGGGTGACCATTGCCCGCGACCTGATCCTTGAGATCGTGCCGATCCTGATCCTGATCCTCGGCACGGCGATGATCCTCGGCGTCGCCGGCAATGTGCTCCAGACCGGCCTGTTGTTCGCGCCGGACAAGCTCAAGCCGTCGCTCGACAAGCTTAATCCGCTCGAAGGCTTCAAGCGCCTGTTCGGCATCGATGCGATGATGCAGTTCCTGAAAACGATCCTCAAGCTGATCGCCACCGGATGGGTGGTGTGGATGGTGCTGAAGAACCGCGTCATGGACATGCTGGCGCTGGAGGGCTCGTCGCCGATCCTGATTCTCACCTATGCGCGCGAGGCGATGATCGCCCTGGCCGTCGCGGTGTGCATCTTCCTCGTGCTTGGCGCGGGCGCCGATTACATGTGGCAGCGTTTCCGCTTCATGGAACGGATGAAGATGTCGAAACAGGAGCAGAAGGAAGAATACAAGCAGACCGAAGGCGATCCGCACGTCAAGGCCAAGCTGCGCGCCCTGCGCATCCAGAAGGGCCGCCAGCGCATGATGGCCAATGTCGCCAAGGCGACCGTGGTGGTCACCAACCCGACCCACTATGCCGTCGCTTTGCAATACGAGATGGGCGAGATGGCCGCGCCGGTGTGCGTCGCCAAGGGCATGGACACCATCGCGCTGAAAATCCGCGAGGAGGCCGGCAAGCACGACGTGCCGATCGTCGAGGACCCGCCGCTGGCGCGTGCCCTCTATGCCGGCATGGAGATCGACGACGTCATTCCCGAGGAGCACTTCGCCGCGGTGGCCAAGCTGATCAGCTTTATCCTGGCCAGAAAGCGGCGAGGCTTCTAAAACATTGCCGTCACGGCAGGTTTGACATTACACTGCCGGCAAGGCCGCGCCGACGGCCGTGCAACGATTGAGGGAAGTCATGTCACGTCTGCCAGGATACGCCGTAGCGGCGGCCTGTCTGTTGTCCTGGCCGCTGGCGGCGGCCGCCTCCGATCCCCTTCCCGCCGATGCCTACGCCCTGTTCCCGGCTGGAAAGTCCGTGGTGGCCATCAGCGCCGACGCGCGGCTATGGCGACGCGACGAGGCCCAGGGCGCGCCGTGGCAGGAGATGCCGCTGCAGGACGGTGAAACCTACGTCAGTGCGGTGACCTGCGCCGCCGACGATTCCGGCATATGCACCGTTACGGCAGCGACAGCCGCGGGCGTCGTGCTCGATCGTTTCGACAGCGCGTCGGGAGACCTGGCCCGGCTGCCGATGGGCACCGGCGAAGTCACCGGCATGCCCGACCGGGACACCATTGACCTAACCCGGCCCGATCCCTCAGGCGGGACAAGCCTCGTCCGCTACTCCATTTCCGGTAACCGTTCCGAGATCATCGGCGTTCTGGCACCTGGGGAACAACTGATGGTCCTGCCGCTGGACGGCAAGATGACGCCGGCGGCCTTCACCTATGGTGGAGGTCTGCGCGAACTGGCGACGGGCACGCCGATCGATTTCGTAATTGTCGAAAACCTTTTATGGCAGCGCGACGGCCTGCTGCTGCGCGAACTTTGGACGCATGAGCCTTCGGCCGTGAAAGGTCACCGTGCCGTCGCGAATATTCGTTTTGAACGTCAGGTGAAGGACGGCAAACCGGTATGGCGCAACATCGAAAACCTGGTGACGGCTTTACCGGTATCCGGGCCGCTGTTTGACGAGCGCAACGGCGCTGTCGATGCCAATGACGACATGGCCGCCGAATTGCTTGGGAATGGCGTCGACAAGATCGGCGTCCTGTGCCGGCAGGCTTCGGGCGATTACGGTTTCCGCGGCATGCTCGATATCCGTCCCGGCCAGACGACCAGCCTGACCGGCACCATATCGGGCGAGGGTTTTATCTTGCGCACCGACAGCATGTTGCATACGCCCCAGTTTGACATACTGACCCTGTCGCCGTCAGCCGGCGGGTGGCGCGAACGGAATTGCGACAATACGACCTTCACCCTGTCGGGGGCAGATGTCGCCGTCGAGGAGAATCAGGACCTGGAACTGATGCCGTTGCAGGCGAAATCGGCCGATGGCACTACCGTGCCTTATTATGTCCTCAAGGTGAAGAATGTCGTGCCCGAGCATGTCCTGATCGACGTGTACGGCGCCTATGGCTACAAACACGATTTCGAAGCCTACCACGACAAGGCCGTCGCGATGATGCGCGATACGAAGACGGCGATTGCCTTCGCCATTGTGCGCGGCGACGGCGACCTCGGCTATGACTACGCGGTCGCGTCGCGCCATCCTTATCGCCAACGCGCGGTCGATGACGTGATCGCGGTGGCCAGTGATGTCGCCGGCCGCTATCCTGGTCTGACGGACAAACCGACGGTGCGCGGCCAGAGCGCCGGCGCCTGGTTGGCCGTGAAGTCGGTTCTGAGCCGCCCCGATCTGTTTTCGGGCGCCATCGGCTATTCGGGGCTCTATCTGCTGAAGGACGATCCCCTCGGAGCGGAAGGCAACGGCTATTTCACCTTTGATGATGACCTGACGCCGGTCCTGAAGGCCGCCACGGGCGCGTGTCCGGCCCTGCATTTCCGTTTCCTGCATGCGAAGGATGATCCCAAGACCAAGTACGACAAGGCCGTGGCTTTTTCGGAACAGCTCAAAGCCGCAGGCTGCCCGGTCGAGTTCGTAAGCTTCGACGGCGGGGGGCACGATATCGATATCAAACCCGGTCAGGAAGCGGATGCCGAACGGCGGTTAGAGGGCTATTTCAGTCCTTTTTGATCTGCAAAACGGCGTTCTTTTGGAATCCAAGCGCGTTTTCATAAAGGGTGTAGAATGAGCTTTGTGATTCGCTGTGCCTGAGCGCGCCGAGCGGCAGGCAGAGCCAGAGTTTTTGTAAAAGGTTCGCATCTTGCCAGATAGTCAAGGATCCGCCCCCATCGCGCCCGCGCCGGAAACGGTGGCCGAGGCTGCGTCCGCGCAGGCCGCGTCGCCGAAGCCGTCCGCATCGCCCATGAAGTCGCCCTCAAAATCACCCTGGGCGCGCCTCAGGGACCACGCCAACCCGCTGACCATCGCCATTGTCGCCGGCGTTGTGGCGATCGCCTGCCTGGCGGTGTGGCTGGTGGCGGGCAAGTTGCCGGTCGGCATCCTGCTGGCCGTGATTCTTATCGCCTTCGCCGGCGTCATCCTGCTGGGCATGTTCGCCTTCAACACCGACGAGGAAATCCTGCATTCGGAAGGCTTCCGCGCGGTCGACATCGTCGGCGCCCTGGCCGAGCCGGCGGCGGTGGCCGGCTTCGACGGCCATGTGCTGGCGGCCAATGCGCCGTGGCGCGACGCCGGCGGCCACGACAAGCGGCTGCCGCAGGGCGATGAGGCGCCGGGGCTGTTCGTGGCGTTGCGCGAGGCCAAGTCGCAGGGGCATGCCCGCGCCCTGGTGCGGCTGGGCGGCTTCGACTACGAGATGGTGGTGTCGAGCCTGGGCGAAGACCTGGTCCTCATCCGCGCCGGATCGCAGGGCGTGATCGGCAACGGGCTGATGCTTCATCACGAATTGCAGCGCGACATCGAGACGGGCAATTACCTGAACGAGGATGCGCCGGCGCCGGAGACCAAGGCGGCTGTTGACCTGCCCGAGGCCGCGCTCGACGCCTTCGCCGAGGCCGCGCCGTTCGGCGCCGCCCTGGTCATGGATTCGTCCGGCGGCGACAACCTGTTCGCGGCGCGCGTCGCCGAGTTCAACAAGATGTTCGCCGCCCTGGTCGAACAGAACCCCGACGACCTCGTGGGCAAGCCGTTCGGCGAGCTGGTGACCGAAAACTCGCGCGCCGACCTGACCGAAAAGCTGGCGTCAGGCAAGGCCGGTCCGTTCGATATCGCGCTCAGTGTCAAGTCCGACCGCGCGGTGCAGATCTATGTCTCCAAGGTGCGCGGCGGTTTCAACCTCTACCTGTTCGACGTGTCCGAGCAGAAGAAGCTGGAACAGACCCTGATCCAGTCGCAGAAGATGCAGGCGATCGGCCAGGTCGCCGGCGGCATGGCGCACGATTTCAACAACCTGCTGACCGGGTTCAAGTTCCGCAATGACCAACTGCTGCTCAACCATCCGCTCGGTGATCCGTCCTACGAGGATCTGAACGGCATCCGCCAGATCATCGCCCGCGCCGAGGACCTGGTGCGCAACCTGCTGGCCTTCGCGCGCAAGCAGACGGTCAAGCGCGTCACGCTCAATGTCGGCGAGATGGTCTCCGAGGCCGAGGTGCTGCTGCGCCGGCTGGTGCGCGAGGACGTCAAGCTCGAGACCGAGTACGGCCGCAACCTGCCCAATGTCCATGTCGACAAGGGGCAAATGGAAATGGTCATGATGAACCTGGTTGTCAACGCGCGTGACGCCATGAAGGCGCAGGGCGGCGGCAAGGTGATGATCCGCGCCTCGGCGCTTCCCCAGGCCGAGGCGAAGGCGCGCGGCTGGGCTGATGCGCCGGCGCAAGGCGCGGCGGTGATCGAGGTCAGCGACACCGGTCCCGGCATCCCGCCCGATGTGCTGCCTAAGGTGTTCGAGCCGTTTTTCACCACCAAACCGCTGGGCGAGGGCACGGGGCTTGGCCTGTCGACCGTCCACGGCATCATCAATCAGGCGAACGGCCATATCCTGATCGACTCGGCGCCGGGCAAGGGCGCGACCTTCCGCATCTTCCTGCCGGTGTGGATCGAGGTCGAGAAACCCAACGCGGCCCCGGCCGAGCCGCCGGCCGCCAAGCCGGTGCCCAAGGACCTGTCGGGCGTCGGGCGGATTCTCTTCGTCGAGGACGAGCAGATCGTGCGCGGCATCGCGGCGCAGTTGCTGCGCCAGCGCGGCTACGAGGTGCTGGAGGCGTGCGACGGCGAGGAGGCGCTTGACATCATCGAGGCCGAAAACGGCAAGTTCGACCTTCTTATCTCCGACGTCATCATGCCGGGGCTCGATGGGCCATCGATGCTGAAGAAGGCGAGGCCGATCCTTGGCAATGTGCCGGTGATGTTCATTTCGGGCTATGCCGAGTCGGAGTTCTCGGACCTGCTGGAGGAGGAGCAGAACATCTCGTTCCTGCCCAAGCCGCTTGACATCAAGACCTTGGCGGAGCGGGTGAAGGAACAGTTGGCGGCTTGAAAAAGCCTTGAAATTGGCGATCTGCGTCGCAGTCGTCGCGTGCGGGTATTCAATATACCCGCGGCGCGAGCCGGCTAGCATCTCATCCAATTTGAAGGCTTTTTCTTCTTGCTTGAAGGAGGAAGGTCCATGGATGCCGAAGCCGAGCTGAACCAATTCATCAATCGCTTCCTGCCCGAGGTCGCCGCCGTCGGGCGCGAGGCGGTAGCAAAGCTGCGGGCGCAGCTGCCCGAGGCCGATGTGCTGGTCTACGACAATTACAACGCCCTGGCGGTCGGGTTCAGCGCGGGTGAAAGAGCGGTGCAGTCTGTTTTGTCCATCGCCTTTTATCCGCGCTGGTGCAGCCTGTTTCTGCCGCGCCGGGTCGATGATCCGGAAAAGCGCCTCAAGGGTGCGGGCGGCGTGGTTGGCCATATCGTGCTGAAGACCGCGGACGATCTTGACGATCCTTACCTCCGCGGCCTGATCGACCAGGCCTTCCTCAACGCCAAATGGCCGCTCGATCCCGCGCATCAGGGGCGGCTGATCATCAAGTCGATATCGGCCAATCAGAGGCCGCGCCGCCCGTGATCTAGCAGGTCAGCCGGCCCTCCATGTCCACGTCCTGGTTTTCATTGTGGTAACGCACCGTCAGGGCGCCGGCCAGGCTGTGTTGGTTGCCGCCGTATACCCCGACGACACGCGCATCGACATAGACCTCGATGGCGTCGTCGCGGCTTCTGAAATTGGGCGCCAGGCTCTCCGGGTGTCCGATCGGGCCGGTATAGGCGGCATCGGTCGCCTCGACATAGATCGGCTTGCCGTCGATGCGAAGGTAGCCGCCGCTTGGCGCCGTCGGGATCATCGGATGCGGCGCATAGGCGACGAACAGCGACGCGGCCTCGCTGCTGCCCTTACGCCACAGGATCATGAGACAGCGTCCGCCGCGATCCATGTCGGTCGGTCCGGCCGTTGTGTCGATGGTGAAGGTGGGCGGGGGTTCGGATTGTACGGCAGCCTCGGGCGCGGGTGACGCGGATGTCTGGTTCTCCGCATCGGCAGCGGCAGGGCCGTGGCGCGGCATGCAGGCCACCAGAAGGATCGTGGCCGCCAGGGCGGCAATGTACGGGTGGAGTCTGGTCATGCCGCCCCCCTCGGTTTTGACCGCTTAAAGTCCGACGTCATGACGGCCATGTCAACAGTCCGCTGTCCGGCACGAAAAATCCGGCCCGTGAGGCACGGACCGGATTTGCAAGCTCTGTCGAGTGACCGCAGCGGCGCGTCGCCGCCTTACTTCTTGAGGAAGCCGCCGAACTTGTTGTTGAAGCGCGAGACGCGGCCGCCGCGGTCGAGCAACTGGCCGGTGCCGCCGGTCCAGGCCGGATGGGTGCGCGGATCGATGTCGAGGTTGAGGACGGCGTCTTCCTTGCCATAGGTCGAGCGCGTCTTGTAGGTCGAACCGTCGGTCAGCGTCACCGTGATCCAGTGATAGTCGGGATGGCCTTCTTTTTTCATTGTTTGCGTCCTTGCATACGTCCGGCCAGCATCTGTGCGGACGCGATAAAAGGGTGGGGCTTATAAAAGCGGAAGCGCGCTCATACATGATGCCGCATTGCCGCGCAAGCCTTTCCTCTGTATGGGATGCGCATGGCAGACAGCTCTTCCCAGATCGACACCAGTTCCCCGGTCGACGGCCGCCCGGGCGCCGGCGCGGCCCTGATCGGCGCGCTTGACGCCGCAGGCGAACGGCGCGGCAAGCAGAAAGACCTGCGGCCGCTGCGCAGCCTTGCCCCCTACATATGGCGGCAGCGGCTGAACTTCGTCTTCATGCTGCTGTTCCTGGCCGTGTCCTCGGCGACCATGCCGGCCATGACCTTCATCGGCCGCGAACTGATCGACAAGGGGTTCGCGTCGGGCCGGGCCGGCGAGTTGAACAAGTGGTTCCTGGCCCTGGTTGCCATCGCGCTGGTCATGGCGCTGTCGACCGCGTTGCGTTATTTCTTCATCACGCGTCTGGGCGAGCGCATCGTCGCCGACCTGCGCGAAGACGTGTTCGGCCATATCCTTGGCCTCGATCCGGCTTATTTTCTGAAAATCAGGACCGGCGAGGTCATTTCGCGCCTGACCGCCGACATCCAGATCGTCGAGAACCTGGTCGCTTCGGCCATCTCCATCGCCCTGCGCAACCTGCTGAGCTTTGTCGTCGGCCTGGCGCTGATGGCGGTGGTCAGCCTCAAGCTGACACTGATCGTGCTGGTGCTGATACCGTTCGTCGTCGTGCCGCTGATCGCCTTCGGCCGCCAGGTCGGACGGGTGACGCGCGAGACCCAGGATGTCTTCGCCCGCGCCGTGGCGTTCGCCACCGAATCGCTTGACGCGCTCGAAACCGTGCAGGCCTTCGTCCGCGAACGTTTCACGCAAGGGCGGTTCGATGATGGTGTCGAGGCGGCCTACCAGAAGTCGGTCGGGCGCATCGCCACCCGCGCCACCATGACCGCCATGGTCATCGCCTTCGTCTTCTGCGGCGTGGCCGGTGTGCTGTGGCTGGGGGCGCAGGATGTGCTCAACCATACCATGTCGAACGGCCAGTTGGTGCAGTTCGTGGCGCTGTCGATCTTCACTGCCGGATCGGTCGCCAATCTCAACGAGACGTGGAGCGACGTGCAGAAAGCCGCCGGCGCGATGAGCCGCATCGACGAACTCTTGCAGTCGCAGCCGAACATCAAGGCGCCGGCCGATGCCGTCCGCCTGCCCGAGCCGGCGCGTGGCGAGATCGTCTTCCGCGACGTCCGTTTCGCTTATCCGTCGCGGCCGGAAGCCGGCGTGCTCGACGGTTTTTCGCTTCATGTGCGGCCGGGCGAGACGGTGGCCCTGGTTGGGCCGTCGGGCGCAGGCAAGTCGACGGTGTTCAAGCTACTGCTGCGTTATTATGATTTCCAGGGCGGCGAGATCGCCATCGACGGGGTCGATATCCGCCGTGCGGACCCCAAGGCGTTGCGCGAGCGGCTGTCGCTTGTGGCGCAGGATACGGCGCTGTTTTCCGGTTCGCCTGAGGACAATATCCGCTTCGGCCGCGAGGACGCGACCATGGATGACATCCGCCTGGCCGCCGAAAAGGCGCAGGCCCTGGGTTTCATCGAGGCTTTGCCGGAAGGATTCAACCAGCCTCTGGGTGAACGCGCCAAGTCGTTGTCGGGCGGCCAGAAGCAGCGCTTGTCGATTGCGCGCGCCCTGGTGCGCAACTCGGTCATCCTGCTGCTCGACGAGGCGACCTCGGCGCTCGACGCCGAGAACGAGCGCCTGGTGCAGATGGCGCTTGACGAGGCGATGAGCGAGCGCACCACCCTGGTCATCGCCCACCGGCTGGCGACCGTACTGCGCGCCGATCGCATCGTGGTCATGGACGGCGGGCGCGTGGTCGATATCGGTACGCATGACGAGCTGGTGGCGCGTGACGGGCTTTACCGCCGCCTGGCCAGCCTGCAATTCAACGGCTGAGGCGAGCCATGTCCGACAGTACCCAGGTCCTGACGCCGATCCTGCCATGCAACGACGTGCAGGCCAGCAAGGCGTTCTACATGAAGCTTGGCTTCACCGTGTACTGGGAGGACGACAGCGATCCGCAGGGCTATGTCATCCTCGGCCATCCGACGGGCGCGGCGCTGCACCTGCAGAAAGCGGTCGAGGGGTGGCTGATCCCTGGCCGCAATCCCTTCGGCCTTTATCTCTACGTCGAGAATGTCGACGAGCTGGCCGCCATCTTCGGCGTCGAGGCCAAGGCGCAGGACTGGGGCATGTACGAATGCGCCGCGTCCGATCCGGACGAGACCCTGGTCCGCATCGGTTGGCCGACCTCAAAGCGCAAGGGGTGACGCCATGGAAGACGCCATCGACGCCATTGTCGCCAATGACCGCGAGGCGCTGGAGCGGCTGCTGGCGGCTGAACCGGACCTGACCAAGCAGGGTCTTAAAACAGAACGCTTCATCGACGCCATCACGCATCAGTTTTACACCGGTGATACCTTGCTGCATGTGGCGGCGGCGGGGTTCCGGCCGGAGATTGTCGCCACCTTGATCGCGGGCGGGGCCGATATCACGGCCAGGAACCGGCGCGGGGCAGAGGCCCTGCATTATGCCGCCGACGCCCGCCGGCCCAGCCACGGCGATCAGGCCGCGACGATCGTGGTTCTGCTCAAGGCCGGCGCCAATCCCGACGCCCGGGACAAGTCCGGCGTGACGCCGCTGCACCGGGCGGTACGCAGACGCGGTTTGGCGGCGGTCAGGGCCTTGCTTGACGGTGGGGCGGACGTGAACCTGAAGAACGGCAGCGGTTCGACGCCGTTGTTCCTCGCCGAACGGACGACCGGAGCCGGCGGCAGCGGTTCGGCGGAAGCCAGGGCCGCGCAGGCGGAAATCGTGGCGATGTTGCTGGCTGCCGGAGCCGTGGCTTAACCCGCGAACGCCGGCGTCGGCAGGCCCTTGTGGCCGCGCAGCAGCGAGGCCGGCGTCTCGAACAGCGTGCCGGCCAGAGGATCGTCGGCATCGACCGGCGGCTGGGCGGCCGAGGTGTTGAACATGCGGTCGAGGTTGGGCCCCGCGAAGGTCAGGCTGGTCGTCTGCTTCGCCGGCAGCATGATGTCGAAGTCCCACCGGCCGTCCGGATTGTAGCGGCTGACCCGGCCGCCGCCATAATGCGACACCCACAGGCCGTCGTCGGCATCGACCGTGCAGCCGTCGGGCAGGCCTGTGCCATCGGCGAACTTCGCGAACACGCGCTTGCCCGAGATCGAACCGTCCGCCGCCACGTCAAAGGCGTAGACGATGCCGTCGTGGGTTTCGTTGTGGTACATGGTCCTGCCGTCGCGTGAAAACGCCGGGCCGTTGGTGCAGACGTAGCCGGTGTCCATCTGGTGGACGCTGAGGTCCGGGTCGATACGATAGAGGGCGGCGGTGCGATCCTTGAAAGCAAGGTCCGTGGTGCCGGTCCACAGCCGGCCCTGCGCGTCGACCTTGGCGTCGTTGAGCCGGTTGCCGGCGATATCGCCTTCGATGGTGAACAGCGGCGTCAGGGTGAACGGCTCGAGCGTCAGGGCATGGACGGTGCGCAGGATGGCAACCAGGAAGCCGCCCGACTTGCGCTCGACGATCCACGGCACGACGTCGGGCATGTCCCACGAGGCGACGCCCCACGAGTCGGCGCCGGGCAGGGGCGTGTCGCCGAAGCTCAGGCCATGCAGCTTCTTGCCGCGGATATCGACCCAGTAGAGCGCATTGTCGCGCGCGGACCACAGCGGCCCTTCGCCCAGGATCATGCCGGGGTTTGAACGCGGCGACGGCGCGAGGACGCGGGTGGCGTTTGCGAGACTGGGCAGGGCCAGGGCGGCGACGCCGGCGGTCAGGAGCGAGCGGCGGTTCGGGGACGACGGCATCGAGCTTTTCCTCATCTGCTTTTTGACGGGAGTAGCGACCTGAAACGCGTCCCTGTCAAGTCCGGCCGTGGCCCGATAAATGGGTGATTTATATGATGAAAGAGGGGAGGGGGCAAGGTTGTCGGATATGGCGCCTACCCCTCTCCCCGCCTGTGTTTAGCCCGGAGAGATAGGTAACAGTTGTTCGGAGAGATGGGTGACACTTTTAGGCATGAGCAGCGAAGGAGCGCACCATGCCTTGGGAAGAGGTGTCGATCATGGATCGTCGAGAAGAGTTTGCGAGGTTCGCCCTTGCGGATGGAGCTAATTTCAGCCCGCCTCGGCCAGGGCGCGGCTGGTGGCGCACAGCGCCGTGGCCAGGGCTTCGGCCGGCAGCGACGACTGGCCGAGAATCCACGGTTCGAGCAGGGCGAACTGGGCAGCGGCGATCTGCGCGGCCAGCAGGCCCGGCGGCAGATGCGCCGGCGACTGAAGCCGGCCCTCGATCGCCTGGGTCAGGGCCTTCAGAAGGACATTGCGCGAATTGTCGTAAAACATGACGCGCGCCAGGGCGTGGTTTTCGCGGAAATGCTGCAGGATGGCGAGCAGGGCGGGGCTGGCGCCTTCGGGCTCGACGGCGGTGGCGACGATGGTGAACAGCGGCCTGACCGAGTGGCGCAGCAGGTCGTTGCGCGTCTTGAAGTGCTCGTAGAAGGTTGAACGCCCGACATTGGCCCGTTCGGCGACGGCGGCGACCGTCACCTCGGCATAATCGCGCTCCATCAGGAGTTCGACGAAGGCATTGGCGATGGCGCCACGGGTCTTTTCCTGGCGGCGGTCGAGTTCGGCAGACATTTTCTTCCCTGTGTCCGGTAGCGGACGAAGCCCATACGCTATCCGGGGCGGCGATGCACGCGATTTGATAGCCTGCGGTGATGACAGGAGGACGCCACCATGAACGAAACGCCGCTGCGCACGCTTCACTATAATGGCCCGGCCTATGGCTGGGCGCTGATCGCGACTACTCTGCTGACCGTCGTCCTGGTGGCGCATCATCCGGTCGCCGGTCCCGGCGACATCAAGGTGGCCATCGCCGCCGTCAGCGGGCCGCTGCAATGGGTGCACGGCGGCCTGATGGTCCTGATCCTTGTCTATGCCGCCTGCTTTTCCGGTTTCGCCTGGCGGCTGGGGATCGCCCAGCCCCTGGTCATGCTGGGCTGGCTCGCCTATCTCGCCGGCACCGTCATGCTGCTGCTGGCGGCCCTGACCGACGGTTTCCTCGACGGCGATATCGCCCGGTCGGGCATCGCCGCCGCGGCGGATGTGCTGCGCCTGGCCTTCATCGCCGTGCAGGGTCTGACACGGCTGGGCTTTGTACTGATCGCCACAGCGACGGTCGCCTGGGGGCACGCCTTGCTGCACCACAAGGGCGGCGCGCGCTGGATGGGCCTGCTGGCCCTGGCGACCGGGGGACCGTCGGCGGCTTTCATGCTGGTATCGACCGGCCGCATCAACGTCGAGACGCTGTTATGGTACCTGACGGCCCAGACCGTGTGGAACCTCGGCGTCGGCATATGGATGACGCGCGGCCTGAAGCGGCCCGAGGGATTGTAGGGGGCCGCCGCCATGCTCTATCATCGCCGGGCATGAAGATTCTGTTCATCCACCACAATATGCCGGGCCAGTTCCGGTACCTGGCGCCCGACCTGGCGGCGCGCGGCCACGACGTCATCTTCGCCACCCGGCGCACCGACCGCGAGTTGCCGGGCGTGCGCCGGCTGAACTATACCCCGCAGCGCAAGCCGGGGGAAGTTGGCCACGGCTACCTGCGCGGGCTCGAGGATGCCATCCTCCACGGCCAGGAGGTCGTGCGGGCGTGCCAGGCGCTGCACCACGCGGGCTGGGTGCCGGATATCATCGTCGGCCATCCCGGCTGGGGCGAGACCCTGTTCGTCAAGGCGGTTTACAGGGATACGCCGGTCATCGCCTATGGCGAGTTCTATTTCCGACCGGAACGGCTGCTGTCGTCGTTCGAGCCGGGCCACCCCCAGCCGATCGACGAGGTCTGCCGCACACGCATCGCCAATGCCCACATCCTCATGGCGCTGGAAAACGCCGATTTCGGCTGGTCGCCGACCGAGTGGCAGGCCTCGACCTTTCCGGACGTGATGCAGCCCAAGATGCGAGTCATCTTCGACGGCATCGATACCGATATCGTTGCGCCCGGCCCGGCGCAGGTAACGCTTGGCGACGGCCGCGTGCTGACGGCGGCGGACGAGGTCATCACCTATGTGGCGCGCAATCTCGAGCTGATGAGGGGCTTCCCGCAGTTCATGCGCGCCCTGCCGGAGATCCTGGCGGCGCGGCCGCAGGCCCAGGTCATTATCGTCGGCGGCGACGAGCTGTCCTACGACGGCCCGATCACCAAGCAGACGCACTGGCGCGAAAAGATGCAGGCCGAGGTCGAGCTGCCGCCGGGACGGGTGCATTTCATGGGCTATGTGCCCTATGCGCGCTATCTCGACATCCTGCGCATTTCGGCGGCGCACGTCTATCTGACTTATCCGTTCGTGCTGTCGTGGTCGTTCTTCGAAGCGATGGCGGCGGGCTGCGTCATGGTGGCGTCGGATACCGAGCCGGTGCGTGAGCTGATCCGGCCCGGCGGGAACGGGTTGATGACCGACTTCTGGGATCATGGCCGGCTGGCGCGCGATGTCATCGCGGCGCTGGATCATCCTGGCCGGGATGGCATGCGTCAGGCGGCCAGGGCGACCATCGTCGAACGCTACGGCAAGGCCGACTGCCTGGCGGCGCAGCGCGGGTTGCTGAAGGAAGCGACCGGGAAGTCCTGGTAGCTATTTCGCCAGGTGCAGCTTTTCGAGCAGCAGCGGATAGATGTCCGGATTGCCGCAGACGATCGTGCCCGCGGTCAGCGGGTTGTCGTCGCCATCTATCGCGCCGAACTTTCCGCCGGCCTCGTGGACGAAGAGCAGGCCCGCCGCCATGTCCCAGGCATTGAGGCCGCGTTCCCAGAAGGCGTCGAACTGGCCCGCCGCGACATAGGCGAGGTCGAGCGAAGCGGCGCCGTTACGGCGGATGCCGACCGTGCGCTGCATGACCTGGTGCAGTTCCTTCAGCGCCTGGGCATGGCCGGGCTTGCCGATGAAGGGCAGGCCGGTGCCGATCAGCGCGTCTTCCAGCACCTTGCGTGACGACACGCGCAGACGGCGGTCGTTGTGATAGGCGCCCTTGCCCTTTTCGGCCCAGTAGAGGTCGTTGGTTACCGGGTTGTAGGTGACGCCCGCCACCACTTCGCCGTCGCGCTCCAGCGCCACGGTGCAGGCGAAGTGCGGGATGCCGTGCATGAAGTTGGTGGTGCCGTCGATCGGATCGACGATCCAGCGGTGGGTCTTGTCGGTGCCGATGACCTCGCCGCTCTCCTCGCCGAGGAAACCGTAGCCGGGACGTACGCGGGTCAGTTCCTCGAGCAGGGCCGCCTCGACGCGCTTGTCGGCGGCAGTGACGAAGTCGCCGGGGCCCTTGCGCGATACCTGCAGTTCGGTGACCTCGCCGAAGTCGCGGGCCACGCCCTTGCAGGCCTTGCGCACCGCGCCGACCATGACCTGGATGAGGGAGGATTGAAGAACGGTCATGCGAAACTTTCCTAATTTCTCCTCCCCCTGCGTAGCGGGGAGGGGGACCGCGAAGCGGTGGAGGGGGCACACCCATCGGCGGCCCCCTCCGTCATCTCGCTTCGCTCGATGCCACCTCCCCCGCTACGCAGGGGAGGAGGGAGGTCAGTCGGCTCTTCTCATATATTCGCCGGTCCCGGTCGAGACGACGATGCGCTCGCCCGTGCCCATGAAGGGCGGGATCATGATACGCATGCCGTTCGACGCCACGGCCGGCTTGTAGGACGACGAGGCGGTCTGGTTCTTGATCGTCGGCTCGGTTTCCACCACTTCCAGGACGACCGTGTCGGGCAGACTCATGCCGATGGCACGTTCCTCGTGGAATTCGATGACCACGATCATGCCGTCGTGCAGGAAACGGACCTGGTCGTCGCCGACCCAGTCCTTGGCCAGGCTGATCTGCTCGTAATTGTTGACGTCCATGAACACCAGCATGTCGCCGTCTTCATAGAGGTACGAGTGGTCGCGCTGTTCCAGGGTCACGCGCTCGACCGTGTCTTCCGAACGGAAGCGCTCGTTGAGCTTGGTGCCGGTGATCAGGTTCTTCATCTCGACCTGGGCGAAGGCGCCGCCTTTTCCAGGCTTGACGTGCTCGCTCTTGACGACGGTCCACAGACCGCCCTGATACTCGAGCACGATGCCCGGCTTGATCTGGTTGGCGTTGATTTTCATGAGATACGACTTGTATGGAGGAAATTTTGGGTTGCGCGTCTCTACCCGTTCAGGCCGCCAAAGGCAAGGCGCTTGAAAGTGTGCCGGATCGGGCTATGATTGCGTTAACGAAGGGGAGGGGATGGCATGCGACGCCTGCTGCTTTTGGGATTGCTAGGCCTGGCCGCCTGCTCGCCCAGATCGGCGGCTCCTCCCGATGCGGCGAGCGCTCAGCCGTCATCGGAGGCGACCGATGCCGCGCGGCTGGCGCACCGGCTCGACTGCACCCATCCGGTCTATCTCGACACGTCGTCGGCGCAAGTTCTGCGCGACTATGGCGACGCGGCGATCGAGGGGCAGGTCGATGGCCTGGTGGAAGGCAAGGTCACCGGCGTCGTGCTCAATCCAGATTCGCCGAAAGACCAACTGGACCTGCTGTGGTGGGACGACGCCCGCACCAAAATGGCGACCGCGCGGGCGCGCAGCCACGGGACAGGATGGATAGGACCGGGCGGTATCCACGTCGGCTCGACCCTGGCCGAGGTCGAGGCCGCCAACGGCAAGCCGGTGCTGTTGAATGATCTTGGCCGCAAAGACGGTCCCTATGCCGGCCTGGCGGACGGCAAGCTGGCGCATTTGCTAGACGGCTGCGACCTCGGCCTGCGTTTCGGTCAGTCCGCCGGGCCTGGTGCCGGCGACATCAGCGTATCTGGCGGGGGTGGCGCGGACGCGCAGCGGCCGAATGGCATCGTCGTCACGGAAATGGTGATCGGCTGGCCGCCGCGGCTTAACCCGCCCAAGCCGATCATCCTGCACAGCGCCCCCCTTCCGGTAACAGGAGAGTCGCGATGAAACGTTTGTATCTGTTAGGCATGGTGGCCCTGAGCGCCTGTTCGCCGCACAAGCCGGTAGCGCCCGCTGCTGAGGCGTCGAGCGCCGCTGCCGTCGTGGCAGCTCAGGTTGTGCATACGCTCG
>CAYYTA010000046.1:0-24613 GCA_964474575.1 uncultured Caulobacteraceae bacterium
TCGTCCATGGCGGAGAGCTTGACCAGCATGCGGTCGCCGAAGGCGCGCAGCATCGTGCGCCGCGCTTCGGGCGTCAGGGTTTCCTGCGATGGCCGGTCGGGCTGAGACATGTATTCAAGCATGACTCAGGAATTGAGGGCGGGGATAAAATTCGCGAGATCGACGTTTATCGCCATATCGCCGCGGGCTGAACGCCGGCCCCCTTGGCGCCTGCAAGAGAGGAGAAACCGTCAGTCTCCGCCACCTTCGGGCGCGGCGGATTGAGAGGCTTCGGCCGGGCGGGCCACGGCCTTGCCCTCCATGTCGAACAGGTTGATCTTGAGCCCGTCATTGACAATGACGTCGCCCGGAGCCTGGTCCTTGGCGCATTCGCCTGTTCGCTTGGACGTCACCACGTAGCTGGTGACGCGGTTCATCGTCGCCAGGCTGGCGCCCGTCACCTGGAGGCGCAGCTTCATGCTGTAGTCCGACGCGTAGTCGCCGGTGATCGAGCCGGAATACTGATAGGTTCCGCCGCTGCCCATGTCGCATTCGGCGAGCAGGCCCCAACCGTCGCTGGTCCGGCTGACCGTCCGCTTGCAGGTGTCGCCCGACAGATCGTTGCCCAGAATGCCGAGGTGCCGGTCGGTCTGGGCGTCGATGCAGATCTGCAGGTCCTGCGGCGTGTCCTCGCTGCCGTCCTCGGTCACCGTGGTCTGCCACAGGCCCGGCTGGCGCGCCGGCAGGACCTCGGCCGGTTTCGGCGGCGGTGCGGCGACGGGCGCCGGCGGCGGAGCCTTGGGCTTCGCATGGCATCCCGCCAGCGCGCACAGCAGAACGGCTCCCGCCATCATGGGCCGGCTCAGGCTTGACACGGTCGCGATGTGGAAATTCTGGCCCATGGTCGGGTCAAGCCTAAGGGAAAACAAGTTCACGCACCAGTGCGGCGCGCGAACTGTGCACACCTATTCGGCGGCTATGGCTTTTTGCGGGCGGCCTGGCTTTTGGGCTCGCCTCAGCCCTTTTTCTTGGAAATGACCTGCAGGGTCTGCAGCGTGCGCGGCAGCTCGTCGGCCAGGCGGCGGCAGATTTCGCGGGCGCCGATCGAATAGACCTCGCCGCCGTCGGCGATTTCCATGGCGGCTTTGGCGGTGGCGTCGAGCAGGACTTCGAACTCGGCGATCTGTTCGCGGGCGAGCAGGCGGGCTTCTTCCTGCAGGCGGCGGACGCGCTGGGTGCGCGACTCACGCACCGGCGACGCCTCCTCGAAACTGGCCTTGTGGGTCACATGCGCCGGCAGGCTCATCACCTTGTCGCCGTCGATCACCTGACCGAGCGCCACTTCCTTGGAAACCGGCGGCACCACATTCAATCTCGTCCTACGCATCCCATTACCCCAGGTTCGACTCCGGCATGATCAGTGTGCGGAGGTAAGGTTAACAACCTGTTTACCCGGCCCATCCCGCCCCGGATCAGTCCATCGAACGTCACCCGATTTGACATAAAAATCCAGTGCGATTGTGCAGGTCGCCGGCGTTTTTTGCACGATTTGATCGGGGGTGTGGGAAGCAGGAAACGCTTCTTGGTTAACGCCGGCGGGCGCGCCGATGGAGCGGCCATCATGGCGTTCTTGTTTTGACAGGCTCGTCAGCTGCCGCCGGCCCTCCGGCCATCAATTGGCATCGAGCATGTCCTTGGCGAATTCGAGGTCGAGCGTCTTCAGCCGCTTGATCTCGTCGCGCAGGCGGGCGGCGGTCTCGAATTCGAGGTTCGATGCCGCCTCGCGCATCCTGGCTTCCAGATCGCGCAGGGTCGCCTGGAAGTTGGAGCCGAGGAACGGCTTGGCGTCCGACTCCGACACGCCCATGGGAATCTGGACGCGGTCGCCCTTTTCGTAGGGGCTGTCGAGGATGTCGGCGATGCCGCGCTTGACCGACTCCGGCGTGATGCCGTGCGCCTCGTTATAGGCCAGTTGCTTGGCGCGGCGGCGGTTGGTTTCCTCCATCGCGCGCTCCATGGAGCCGGTGATCTTGTCGGCATAGAGGATGACGCGGCCGTCGACATTGCGCGCGGCGCGGCCGATGGTCTGGATCAGCGAGGTCTCCGAACGCAGGAAACCTTCCTTGTCGGCGTCGAGGATGGCGACGAAGCCGCATTCCGGGATATCGAGGCCTTCACGCAGCAGATTGATGCCGACCAGCACGTCGAAGGCGCCAAGACGCAGGTCGCGGATGATCTCGATGCGCTCCAGGGTCTCGACGTCGGAGTGCATGTAGCGGACGCGGATGCCCTGCTCGTGCATGTAGTCGGTCAGGTTCTCGGCCATCTTCTTGGTCAGGACGGTGACCAGCGAGCGATAGCCGTTCCTGGCCACCTGGCGGACCTCGGCGATGACGTCGTCGACCTGGTTGAAGCCGTCCTTGTGGACCGGGCGGATCTCGACCGGCGGATCGATCAGGCCGGTCGGGCGGATGACCTGCTCGGCGAAGACGCCCGAGGTGCGCTGCATCTCCCAAGGGCCGGGCGTCGCGGAGACATAGACCGATTGCGGCCGCATGGCGTCCCACTCCTCGAACTTGAGCGGGCGGTTGTCGATGCACGACGGCAGGCGGAAGCCGTATTCGGCCAGGATCGACTTGCGCGCATAGTCGCCGCGGTACATGCCGCCGATCTGCGGCACGGAAACGTGGCTTTCGTCGACGAACAGCAGGGCGTTTTCCGGCAGATATTCGAAAAAGGTCGGCGGCGGTTCGCCGGCATTGCGGCCGGTCAGGTAGCGGCTGTAGTTCTCGATGCCGGCGCAGGCGCCGGTCGCCTCCATCATTTCGAGGTCGAAGGTGGTGCGCTGGTCGAGGCGCTGGGCTTCCAGCAGCTTGCCCTCGGCATGCAGTTGCGCCAGGCGCTGCTTGAGTTCGATCTTGATGCGCTCGACCGCCTGGTTGAGCGTCGGGCGCGGCGTGACATAGTGGCTGGCGGCATAGACCTTGAGGTCGCGCAGGTCGACGATCTTCTTGCCGGTCAACGGATCGAACTCCTGCATGCTTTCGATCTCGTCGCCGAACATGTTGATCCGCCAGGCGCGGTCTTCGTAGTGCGCCGGGAAGATCTCGATGACGTCGCCGCGCCGGCGGAAGGTGCCGCGCTCGAAGGCCTGGTCGTTGCGCTTGTACTGCAGGGCGACAAGATCGGCCCTGAGCTGGCCTTCGTCGATCGTCTGGCCGACCTTCAGGTCGAAGGTCATGGCGGTATAGGTTTCGACGGAGCCGATGCCGTAGATGCACGATACCGACGCCACCACGATGACATCGTCGCGTTCCAGAATGGCGCGCGTCGCCGAGTGGCGCATGCGGTCGATCTGCTCGTTGATCGACGAGTCCTTCTCGATATAGGTGTCGGTGCGCGGGACGTAGGCTTCGGGCTGGTAGTAGTCGTAATAGGAGACGAAATACTCGACCGCGTTATCCGGGAAGAAGGCCTTGAACTCGGAATAGAGCTGGGCGGCCAGCGTCTTGTTGTGGGCCAGGATCAGGGCCGGCCGCTGGGTCGCTTCGATGATCTTGGCCATGGTGAAGGTCTTGCCGGAACCCGTGACGCCGAGCAGGACCTGGTCGCGTTCGCGCGCATTGACGCCTTCCACCAGTTCGGCGATCGCCGCCGGCTGGTCGCCGGCCGGTTCGTAGGGCGCGGCAAGGCGGAATTTGCGCCCGCCCTCGGACTTTTCCGGCCGCACAGGTCGGTGCGGCACCCACATCGACTGAGCATGCGCGAAATCGCCCGCCACAAAGGCGCCGGAATTGTCGGAAAAGCCAGAACCCATCATGAACGCAACATAAGCTCCCGCAAAAAATTTGAAAGGGAGTGGTAAAAAACTTTTGATCGCCCTTTTCCCGGCCATCGTGACGGGTTCGAGCGTCAGAACTTGGCAGCGGCGGTTTATGGCGGCGGCGGGTTTCACACGTGTTTTCAGCCGCTTAAACGGGACTCTTTTTGCAATGCGAAAAAAGCGCGGTCCGGCGGCGGCGAATCTTCTCTTTTAATGATCGGTTAATTTTGTCCCCAGCTTGCGCCTATTTCGACTATAAAGTTGATTGAAATAGATGATGAATGATGATACGTATAGTTTAACTATTAAATACTTGACATTTCTTGTCAATAAAAATGACATCAACTGTTCATGGCGCAGACAACCAGCGGCTTTACCCCTCATTAGGAAGGCAGACAACTATGGCTAACGAGGCATTAATCACATATTAACACATTTCGGCCATATTTCGCCCTTAGAGAACGCCTGCTTCGCGGGGCCCGCCTTTTGCTGGGGGGGATTCATCGCGGCACAGGTGTCCTGTCGGGGGATGAAGAATCGTTCCGGGCCGGCGCCTTCCGGAGGGCACATATCGCCCTTGTCACAGAGGACCAGACGGCTTTGAGTTCCATTACTCTGGCGCGTTATAAACAACGCGCACTCATGGCAGCCAGTTCAGTGGGCTTGCTTATCGGCGCGTCGGTAGGCTCGGCCTATCTTGGCGGCCGCCTTGCCCACGACAGCCGCGACCGGCAGGATGCCGGTCACCTGATGCAATTTGCCGCGCTCAGCAAGGACGGGAAGCTCGATGCCGCCGCCTTCGACAAGCTGATGCCGGCGGACGATTCCCAGAAGACCATCGACTACGGCGCCATGGCCATCGCCCTGCGCTTCTCCGGCGACGGCAACAGCAGCAACATGCTGCTGGCCCAGAACCTGGCCGCCCTGCGCACCAGCGAGGATGTGCGCGAGCAGAAGTACCAGGTGATCCGCGCCAGCATGATGACCGCGGTCGATCCGATGAACCCGCCGGTCGTCGCCGACCATCCGATCAAGGTCGCGCCGGCCGCGGCCTTCGCCTTCGCGGCGCACAGCCAGAACGATTCCGACTGCCTGACCCAGGCCGTCTACTATGAAGCGCGCGGCGAAGGCCTCGACGGCATGCGCGCCGTCGCCCAGGTCATCCTCAACCGCGTCCGCCACCCCGCCTATCCGAAGACGATCTGCGGCGTGGTCTACCAGGGCGCCTATCTGCGCACCTCGTGCCAGTTCAGCTTCACCTGCAACGGCGCCATGGCGCGTCCGGTCGAGGCCTGGGCATGGCGCCGCGCCCGCCAGGTCGCCGACGCGGCCCTGGGCGGCTATGTCATGACCGCCGTCGGCACGGCGACCCACTTCCACACGACCAGCGTCGCGCCCGGCTGGGGCGACAACATGGTCCAGGTCGCCACCATTGGCAGCCATATCTTCTACCAGTTCCGCGGCCGTGGTTCACATATCGGCAGCGGTGACGTCGTCCAGCCTTCGGATACGCCTGAAGTTATCCAGGCGGTCGATACCGCCGCCGACGGCGACAGCCTGACGCCGCCGGTCACGCAGGCCGCCCTGACGGCGCCGGCCCAGCCGGCCATGCAGCCGACCACGATCGCGCCCACCGGCGAGGCCCGCACCCAGCTCGTCCGCGTGCTGAACCAGCTGGAGGCCAATGGCCAGACCAAGCCGGTGCAGACCGCCGCCCAGGTGACCGGCCAGCCCGCCAAGGCCCTGACCGCCGCGCTCGACAAGCCCGCCACCGCGCCGGCGCCGGTTGCGGCCGCCGCGGCCCTGGCCAACCCGTAAGCCGGCCGCAGTTCAGGACATGAAAAAATCCCCTTCCGCCGCCGCGGAGGGGGATTTTTCACGCCAGATCCTCTCCCCCGCCTTCCGCTTGTGCCGTCAACCGTGGACGATGCGGTCGGCCGTTAGGATTTCAACAACCTTAATCTGACAGTTTGGCGCGAAAGCCTGTCTTAACCATGCCGCGTGGCCGATTCGCGCGTGACGTGAAGACGGGTTCAACGCGCAAACTGTTTCAGAGTAGTCAGGGGCCAAAATGACGAAAACGAATGCCAAGTCCTCCGGCGGGTTCAAGATATCGAACTGGCCGTTCACCGTGAAGTTCATGGCGCCCGCCGCCGTCGCCACCGCCCTGATGGCCGTGCTGACGGTCGGCGCCGTCTCGATCATGCACACCCAGGGCCAGACGATCGACCGCATCAACAGCAAGGACGTGCCGGCTGTCGCGGAATACGGCGACGTCAAGGCCCAGATCAAGGAAGCCAACGGCGCCCTGTTCCGCGCCCTGACCGACAAGGCGACCGATCCGACGACGAATGCCGCCGACAAGGTCAACGCCGTCGTCGACGAGCTCGGCAAGATCAGCACCCGCGTCAAGGCCGACGCCGACGCCACCCAGGACGCCGGCCAGAAGAAGCTGCTCGGCGACCTCAACAAGGAAATCAAGACCTACAAGGAAGCGGTCGAGTTCGCCGGCCAGGTCATGGACGTCGACTTCAAGTCGGTCGGTCCGCTGATGTCGCAGTTCGACGAAGGCTACAAGAAGATGTCGGACCTCTCCGACCAGGTCATCGCCGCCAATATCGCCAGCGCCAAGCAGGCCGCCGCCGACGCCCAGAAGGCCCAGACCGCCGCCGTCTCCATGTTGACCCTGTTCGCGGTCATCATGGCCTGCATCTCCGGCGGGATCGCCTTCCTGTTCTCGCGCGCCACGGTGACCGGCATCAACCGCATCGCCAAGACGACCGAGGAACTGGCCAACGGCAACCTCAATGTCGACATCGGCGCCCTTGCCCGCCGCGACGAGCTGAAGAGCGTGGTCGACAGTCTCAACATCTTCAAGTCGAACACCGAGGAAAAGCAGCGCCTGTCGCAGATGGAAGCCGCCGCCAACGCCACCCGCGAGCAGCGCGCCCGCCAGATGTCTGAACTGGCCGAACGCTTCCGCCACGAAGCCCAGGACATGCTCGACGCCCTGTCGAACGCCGCCTCGGACCTCGACGCCAACGGCCGCACCCTGCTGACCATCGCCGGCGAGAACGAGCGCCGCTCGCAGCAGGCGGTGTCGTCGATCCGCAATTCGGCCGACAATGTGCAGAACGTCGCCTCGGCCACGACCGAGCTTTCCGCCTCGATCGGCGTCATCGGCGACCAGGCCGTCCGTTCGGTGGAAATCGCCGCTGAAGCCGTGTCGGAAGCCGACCGCACCAACGCCTCGATGGCGGAACTTTCCCGCGCCGCCGACCAGATCGGCGAAGTGGTCGACCTCATCAACGCCATTGCCCAGCAGACCAACCTGCTGGCGCTTAACGCCACCATCGAGTCGGCGCGGGCGGGCGAAGCCGGCAAGGGCTTCGCGGTCGTCGCCTCCGAGGTCAAGTCGCTGGCCCAGCAAACCGCCAAGGCGACCGACGAGATCCGCGACCGCATCAAGGACATCCAGGCCGCCGCCCAGAACGGCGTCAACGCCATCCGCGGCATTGGCGAGACGATCAAGCACATGAACGAGATCGCCTCCTCGATCGCCGATTCGGTGCACCAGCAGGGCGATGCCACCAACGAGATCGCCCGCAACGTCAACGAGGCGTCGGACGGCACCTCAATGGCGTCGTCGTCGGTGTCGCAACTGTCGGCCTCGGCCGCCGACACCGAGAAGGCGTCGACCGAAATGCTCGGCGCCGCCCAGCAGCTCACCAAGCGCACGGAGGCGATGAGCGAGAACATCCGCCGCTTCCTTGGCGAGCTTACGGCCGCCTGATACCGCATCGGCTTTCTGAAGCCGTTGAAAAAAAGGACGGAGACGCAAGGCCCTGCGTCTCCGTTTTTTTGTGTGCAGCACGGTATGGATTCACGTGAAATTAAATCTGGCTCTTTAGGTTGATGCCCAGGTCAGGCCGTCCGGTACGGCCGCCACCCCTGCGTAAAAACGAGCGTAACTCCCCAAAGGAAGCTGCAAAATGCACACCCCCTCTCCGAAAGCCTGGCTGCCGGCCGCCACCATCGTCCTTGCCGCCGCCCTGTTCGCCGCCAACGCCTTCGCCGGCGACTGCGAGGAGGACCAGGAAGCCCTTGTCGGCAAGGCCATCGCCACCGCCGCGGCTGCAAAGGTCAATGCCCTTGTCCCCGGCGCCGGCAAGCAGATGATCTCGCTTGATACCTGTGACGTTTCGGGCGCCGGCATGTCGGCCGACTTCAAGTTCAACGTCATCGGCTCGGACGGACTCTACTGGGTGCAGGGTCACGCCAAGGTCGCCGGCGCCGCCGTGACCGATCTCAAGTTCACCACCATGAGCCCCAATCTGGCCTCGGTCTCGGCCGCCAAGGGCGTAAAGCTGGCCTCGAACTAAGAGCCATGCGCCGGAAGCGGCTCGCTTCAGGCGGCTCACCTGTGATATCGGGCGGGAAGGCCGGGCGCCTTTCCGCCCTTTTGCGTCATTATGCGACGAACAGCCGGATTTACCGTCGATTATTCAATTTCGATTACGATGTTCTCCGCCCTGAAGAACCTCAAGGAAGGAAACAACAATGATCAAGACAAGTTTCATCGCTGCAGCCGCCGTCCTGGCGCTCGGCGCCACGCACGCCTATGCGGGCGACTGCACCGACGACCAGCAGACGACCGCCGGCATGCTGGCTGCCGGCGTCGGCAAGGACACGGTGTCCAAGGTGGTGACCGTCACCGGCAAGCAGATGGTCAATGTCGAAAGCTGCGATTTCCGCGCCGGCGGCTACAATGTCAGCTTCAAGTACAATTTTCTCGCTGCCGACGGCCTTTACTGGGTCGAAATCTCGGCCAAGTTCAACGGCGACGGTTCGGGCGTCACGGCCAAGGTAACCGGCAAGAGCCCGAACATGGCGGCGGCCGAAACCAAGGCCGGCGTCAAGCTGGCTTCGAACTGAACCCGACTTTCCAACGCAACGCCTTGTGAGTTCAGGGTAGGCAGCAAAAAAGCCCCTCGCGGATCGCGGGGGGCTTTATTTGTAGCTCAAGCGCCGCCAACTCTTTTTTGAAAAGAATGGGCTCGCGCAAACATGCGCGGCGGCCATAAAACCGCAAATTGGCGCCCTTGCCGAACTTCAAGATGAAGTTCGGAAATGCGCCACAGTTTTACTTGCGCCCGAAGGGCTTGAAGTCCTGCGGACGGCTGACGTTGCGCTGGACTTGCCCGCGCGGGCTCATGAACAAGCCCCCGAACAGGGCGAAGGAAGTCATGGCGTGTTGTTTCTTTTCTTGGTCTTGCATGGGTGCGTCTCCTTTTCCAAAAAGTGCAAGATGGACCAGAAGACACGAAGCAAACTCCCAGGGGCTCTCACCCTCTCAGCCGTATTCGCGTCGGGGGCGAATATGACAGATTTTTTATGGCGTGCAAGAACTAATCCGAACCCGGACTAAAATAATTTCCAAAATAAATTTATATAATTGATTTTGTTGCCATTAATTTTTATTAATAGGAACTTAACGAGACAATTTCTGCAATTTTGCCCATTTTTCGCTGATTCACTTCACAGCAACCCTGTTCGTTTAGAGTGGCGAAAGGGCCGGACTGGCCCGTTCCAGGGGAGCCAGAAGGCATGTTGAAATCGACCCTCGTCATGGCCGGCGCCGTTTTCGTGTCCGTGCTGGCGGGCATGGGCGTGCTGAAGATGGGCGACCGCCATGCCGATATCCGTCCGGGCTCGGAAGACGCCGTCAGCCAGGCCGCCCCCGCCACCACCGATAACCACACCGTCGCCATCCCCAAGGCGAGCGATGGCCACTTCTGGGCCAATGCCGTGGTCAATGACAAGGCGGTCCATTTCCTGGTCGATACCGGCGCAACCGTGGTCGTCCTGACTCCCGCCGACGCGCGCCGCCTCGGCTTCGACGAGAACGCCCTGACCTTCGATCACCAAGTCATCACCGCCAACGGCAAGACCGAGGCGGCGGAAGTCACGCTGAGCTCGGTCGGCGTGGGACAAAGCACGGTGCACAATGTCGACGCCCTGGTGCTCAGGGACGGTCTGGCGACATCGCTGCTCGGCATGAGCTATCTTGGCCGCCTCAGCCGTTTCGAGGCGACGCCGTCAAGCCTGATCCTGCATCCCTGATCAGCTGAAGAAAAAGATCTTGATGGCGATGACGGCGAAAACGGCCACAATCGCCAGGGCCGGCCACATCGGATAGCGCCGGAGGATCTTTTCGCCCTCATGCAGCGTCGGTGTCGCGCCGCCCCAACCGCTGACCATGACAGCGGTGGCGACATGATGGGCGCCATCGTCTTCGCGATGTGCCATTGCCCGCGCTGCTCGCGTTCTGCGTTCTTGCAGAACGCCGTTACGCAAGAGTAGAAGCGCAATTTGAATCCTATGCAAAGCCTTTGCGGAAATCGACGATATTTATTAACAGAGGTGGCACGGACAATACATTGTCACAGCTGGAAATTCTCGACTTACCCACAGCCTGCGCGCCGTTTCAGGCCGCAGGCGCTTCCCGTCGAACCTGCGAGGCTGTGTTGGCTTCGCGTACAGCGTCGACGGCGCGGTCGACGACCGCCATGCCGGCGCCTGCAGCAACCGATTCAACCGTCAGAATGCGGCGAAAGGCGCGTGCCCCCGGCCGGCCGTGCATCAGGCCCAGCATGTGCCGCGTCATGTGGCTGAGCGGCGTTCCCGCCGCCAGTTGCGCCTCCATGTACGGGCGGTAAGCCGCGAGCGCCTCGAACGGGCCAACCTCCCCTTCTCCATCGAAAAAGCGCGCATCGACCTGCCCCAGCAAGGCCGGCTCGTGATAGGCGGCGCGGCCCAGCATGACGCCGTCGACGTGACGGAGATGCGCTTGGGCTTCATCAGGCGTAGCTATGCCGCCGTTGATGACCACGGTCAGTTCCGGCCAGGTGCGCTTCACCTCGTAAACCAGCGGATAGTCGAGCGGCGGCACATCGCGGTTTTCCCTGGGCGACAGGCCTTTCAGCCACGCCTTGCGGGCATGGACGATGAAAGTGGTCACGCCGGCCTTGCGGCATGCCTCGACCAGTTCGAACAAGGCGTCACGCGGGTTCTGGTCGTCGACGCCGATACGGCATTTGACGGTGGCTGGAATCGAGGCGGCCTCGCGCATCGCCTGCATCGAATCGGCGACCAGCTGCGGCTCGCGCATCAGGCACGCGCCGAACGATCCCGACTGCACCCGGTCCGACGGGCAACCGCAGTTGAGATTGACCTCGTCATAGCCCCACTCGGCGGCGATCCTGGCGCAACTGGCCAGCTCCTCGGGCTCCGATCCGCCCAATTGAAGCGCCACCGGATGCTCGATATCCGAAAAGCCGAGCAACCGCTCACGATCGCCATGGATGACCGCCTTGCTCGTCACCATTTCGGTGTAGAGCAGCGCATGCCGCGTCAAGGCGCGATGAAACGCCCGGCAATGCCGGTCCGTCCAGTCCATCATGGGGGCGACGGAAAATCGGTGCTGCAACATGTCGTGTCTAGGCGATGGTTAAGAATCCGCCTTTTGCAGGCGAAGCGCGAAGCTCTCCTACAATATTTTCAACAGCTTAAAAATACCTCCCGGCAAACAGGCCCGGGTCTTCGAACCTTTATGCCGACATGGCGAAGTCGGACGGCTTGCCGAAACGCGCCGCCGGGGTTAGTTTAATTTGAAACGAACTAATTCCTGCAGGAGGTGACCCCATGACCGCGCCCCATCCGTCGAAGACCAAAATCGGCAACCACATCCTGCATCCCGAGACCCAGATGCTGAACTACGGCTACGATCCCGAACTGTCGGAAGGCGCCGTCAAGCCGCCGGTCTTCCTGACCTCGACCTTCGTGTTCAAGACCGCCGAAGATGGCCGCGACTTCTTCGACTACGTCTCGGGCCGCAAGGAGCCGCCGGCCGGCCAGGGCGCGGGCCTGGTCTATTCGCGCTTCAACCATCCCAACAGCGAAATCGTCGAAGACAGGCTGGCGGTCTATGAGCGCGCCGAAGCCTGCGTCCTGTTCTCGTCCGGCATGTCAGCCATCGCCACCACCCTGCTGGCCTTCGTCCGGCCAGGCGATGTCGTGCTGCATTCGCAACCGCTTTACGGCGGTACCGAGACCCTGCTGACACGGACCTTCGCCAATATGAACGTCGCCGCGGTCGGGTTCGCCGACGGGGTCGACGAGGTCTCGGTCCGCGCGGCCGCCGACCTGGCCATGAGCAAGGGACGGGTTTCCATCATCCTGATCGAGACCCCGGCCAATCCGACCAACAGCCTGGTCGACATCGCCCTGATGCGCCGCGTCGCCGACGCCATCGGCGAAAAGCAGGGCCACACACCGGTCGTCGCCTGCGACAACACCCTGCTTGGTCCCGTCTTCCAGCGCCCCATCGAGCATGGCGCCGACATTTCGCTCTATTCGCTGACCAAGTATGTCGGCGGCCATTCCGACCTGATCGCCGGCGCGGCGCTAGGCTCGAAGGCGCTGATGAAGCAGGTGCGGCTGCTGCGCAGCGCCATCGGCACCCAGCTTGATCCCCATTCGTGCTGGATGCTGGGCCGCTCGCTGGAGACGCTCAGCCTGCGCATGGAAAAGGCCAACGACAACGCCCTGGCCGTCGCCAACTTCCTGCGCGACCACCCCAAGGTCGAGGCCATCCATTACCTGTCGTACCACGATGCCGCCTCGCCGGTAGGACGCGTCTATGCGGCGCAGTGCACGGGCGCCGGCTCGACGCTCGCCTTCGACATCAAGGGCGGCCAGGACGCCGCCTATCGCTTCCTCAATGCCTTGCAGATTCTGAAGCTCGCCGTCAGCCTGGGCGGCACGGAATCGCTGGCCAGCCATCCGGCTTCGATGACCCATTCCGGCGTGCCGGCCGAGGTCCGCCAGCGCATCGGCGTGTTCGCCTCGACCATCCGCGTCTCGATCGGCATCGAGCATCCCGACGATCTGGTCGCCGACCTGGCCCAGGCATTGGACGCGGCCTGAATCTACTCAATATATTCAGGCGCGGGGATGCGCTTGCCGAGCAGCATGGCGTCGGCGACGATGCGCAGGGGCTGGAAGTCGGCGTCGGATTTTCCCGCCCGGACCAGGTCGAGAAAATGGGCGTAAAGGCCGGGATATTCGGCCTCCTTCGGTTGAGGAATCGCCCGGCCGTCGATCTCCAGGCCCGCGCCGCCCAGGCTTAAGGTCAGCTTCTCGCCCGCCGTGGAATCGACGAAAATGCTCCACGTCTGCAGGCCGGTCTGCAGGAAGTCGTATTCGGCGCGGATGGCGACGCCGCTTTCGGAGGTCATGTCCATCTGAACCTCAATCGGCGCCTCGCGATTGACCGGAATATGCAGGTCGGCCTTCCTGACGATGATCTGGTCGGGCAGCAGCCGCGTCAGGATTGACAGCGAATTGATGCCGGGATCGAACACGCCCATGCCGCCGGCTTCGAAGATCCAGGCCTGGCCGGGGTGCCACTGGCGGACGTTTTCCTTCCAGGTAATGGCGATCCTGGCGATGGCGCGCGAATGCACCCACTGGCGCGCCGCCTCGACCGCCGGGGCGAAACGGGAGTGCCAGGAGGCGAGGACGGTGACGCCCTTCGCGTCGGCCAGGCGGCGGATGGCTTCGGCTTCACCCAGGGTGGCGGCGGGCGGCTTTTCAAGGAAGACGTGGCGGCCGGAGGCGATGACCTCGGCGGCAACCCTGTGCCGGATCTGCGGCGGGGTGCAGATGGCCACGGCCTCGATGTCCGCGTGGGCGGCTATCATCTCGGCATAGGTCGAATAGGCCCTGACGCCGGGCGGCCGAGCATGCGGCGAGCAGCCGGCGACCAATTCCAGGCCCGGATGGGCGGCAATCGCCGGAATATGCTGGTCGACGGCGATCTTGCCGAGGCCGATCAGGCCGATTTTCAAGGTGCTCATGGTTGTTTCCCGTGTTTGCCGCTGGTTTAGCCGAAGGCGGCCCGGCCGGCAAATTATATTATAAATTTACGGTTGCTCGCTCAGGGCGTAGATGCGCGTCATCTCGATCCATTTTTCGCCGGGCCCGGCGAACGGCAGGGCCTGCTGGAACCGCCACATGGTCTCCTCCCACGCCTGCACATCGGGACTGGCGGCGTCGAAAGCCGCCTTGGCCGCCGCGTTGAAGTCCGGCCCGGGGGTCAGCGCCATGACCATGCGGTTGCCGGCGAGGAAGATCTCCAGTTCGGCTATGCCGTGGTCGCGCATCGAGGCGTTGATCGCCGCCGGAACGGCTCCTGGCGCATGCCACGCCTTGTAGCGTTCGATCAAGGCCGCATCGTCCTTCAGGTCGAGAGCGTAATAGCGTTTATGCATGGTCATCTCCCTCCTCCCCAAATCCCTGAAATGGGGAGGAGAAGGATACCTACCGGCCCGCACTAACGCGGTCAAATTTCATATTTGACGACTTCGTTCATATGTGATGACCTGTCCCCCACAAATCATAAGGTCTTTACGGCCATGCAGGGGACTGAGAGCATGAACGAGACGCCGACCAAAACCGCGCCTTCGGCCCTGTGGCCGGTGGTGCTGATCACCGCCCTGTTCTTCTTCTGGGGCATGGCCAACAATCTCAACGACATCCTGATCCCGCAGTTCAAGAAGGCTTTCATTCTCAGCGATTTCCAGTCGTCCCTGGTGCAGCAGTCATTCTATGCCGGTTATTTCCTGATGGCGATCCCGGCGGGTCTTTTGATGCGCCGCTTTGGCTACAAGGCCGCCGTGCTGACCGGCCTGATCGTCTTCGCCATCGGCGCCTTCTCGTTCTGGCCCGGCGCGGAAATCCGCCAGTATCCGTGGTTGCTCGGCGCGCTGTTCGTCATCGCCTGCGGCCTGGCGTTCCTGGAGACCTCGGCCAATCCGCTGATGACCATACTGGGCGACGAAAAGCACGCCGCCTTTCGCCTCAACCTCGCCCAGGCCTTCAATCCGCTCGGCTCGATCGCCGGTCTGCTGATCGGCCGCACCTTCATCCTGTCGGGCATCGAAAAGCTCAACTCGACCGCCGACTTCGTGCGCGAGACCAAGGCGGTGCAGATGCCGTACCTCGTCATCGGCCTGGTCGTGCTGGCCTGGGCGGCGCTGGTGGCCTTCAGCAAATTTCCCGCCTCGGCGACGCAGCGGGTCGAGGCGGAGGATCGCACCGGGGCGTGGCCGGCCATCACCGGCCTGTTCAGGCACAAGCACCTGCTGGCCGGCGTCGTGGCGCAGTTCTTCTATGTCGGCGCCCAGGTCGGTCTGTGGAGCTACACCATCCGCTATGCCCAGGCCGAAATCCACGTCACCGACAAGCTGGCCTCCGACTATACCACCGCCAGCCTCGTCGCCTTCGCCATCGGGCGCTTCGTGGGTTCGGGCCTGATGCGGGTGATCGACCCGTCGCGCCTGCTGGGTCTCTTCGCCGTCATCAATATCGGCCTGGCCGGCTACGCCGCGTGGGCCGGCGGGCAATACGGCCTTTACGCCATGGTCGCGGCCAGCTTCTTCATGTCGATCATGTTCCCGACCATCTTCGCCACCTCGGTGCGCGGCCTTGGGCTCCTGACCAAGACCGGCGCGTCGCTGCTGGTCATGAGCATCATCGGTGGCGCCGTGCTGACCGGCATCATGGGCCGGGTGTCGGACATGACCAATATCAGGACCGCCATCTTCGTGCCGGTGGTCTGTTTCGCCGTCGTCGCGCTCTACGGCCTCGGCTCGAAAAAGACGGAGGCCGCCGCCGCATGATCGTCGACGCCCACCAGCACCTGTGGCGGATCGGCCAAAATGGTCATGAATGGCCGACGCCGGACCTTGCGGCGATCCATCGCGACTTCGAGGTGGCCGACCTGATGGCCGTCACGACCGATGCCGGCGTCGACGCCACGGTTCTGGTGCAGTCGCAGCCCGACGATCGCGACACGGACTGGATGCTGGAGATCGCCGCCAGCACGCCGCTGATCAAGGGCGTCGTCGGCTGGGCCGACCTGGCCGCGCCGCATGCGCCCGACCGCATCGCGCACCTGGCCCGCCAGCCGAAGCTGAAAGGCCTGCGTCCCATGCTGCAAGGGCTTACGCACGACGACTGGATCCTGCGCGACGAGGTCAGACCCGCGCTTGCCGCCATGTGCGACCAAGGCTTGAGCTTCGACGCCCTGGTCTTCACCCGCCACCTGCCGCACATCGACCGCCTGGCCGCCGACTGGCCACAGCTTGCCATCGTCATCGACCATGCCGCCAAGCCGCCGGTTGCCGCCAAGCCGGACCCGGCCTGGGCCGAGGCGATCTTTCGCATCGCCGGTCGTGAAAACGTTTACTGCAAGCTGTCGGGCCTGCTGACCGAGATGGCGCCGGGCCAGCCGCACGGTCACATGGCCGCCCACGCAGACCACCTCCATGCCGCTTTTGGACCTGACCGGGTGATGTGGGGGTCCGACTGGCCGGTCGTCACCCTGCGCGACAGCTACAGCGCCTGGTTCGACTGGACCGCGCGCTGGCTCGATGGCCATCCTTTGGCCCGTCCGTCAGACAGCAACGCCATCCTGGGCGGCACCGCCACCCGTTTTTATCGCCTCGACCGAGATTCGCCATGCCCGACACCGCCAAGACCATAAGGGACAAGTCCGCCGGAAAGTACCGCGCCCCTGCGCTGGAGAAGGGCCTCGACGTGCTCGAACTGCTGGCCCACGCCGCGACGCCGATGACCCTGTCGCAGATTTCGGCGCGGCTGGAGCGGTCGGTCAGCGAATTGTTCCGCATGGTCCAGGTGCTGGAGGCGCGCGGTTATGTCGGCGCGTCATCGCGCGGCGACGGTTTCGAGCTGACCAACAAGCTGTTTTCGCTCGGCATATCGCGCGGTCCGAGCCAGAACCTGCTCGCCTCCGCCCTGCCGATGATGCAGACCCTGAGCGAACAGACGCGGCAGGCCTGCCACCTCGCCATTGCCTCGGATGACCGCATGGTGGTCATCGCCCGCATCGAGGCCCCCGGCGACCTCGGCTTCTCGGTACGCGTCGGCTATCAACGCCCCCTGCTTCATTCGACCTCGGGCGTGGTGCTCTACGCCTTCCAGAAACCGAAGGTGCGCGAGCAATGGCGTGCGATGCTCAAAGCCAATGCCGAGCCCGGCGAATGGCAGGCCTTCGAAACCGCCGCCGACCGCGTCCTCGCCCAGGGCCACCACAGCACACCCAGCGAATATATCGACGGCATCACCGATATCTCAGCCCCCGTCAGCAATGATGTCGGCACCATCGCCGCCCTGACCATGCCTTGGATCCACATGCACGACGGCATCGCGCTCGACGAGGCCCTGGCGCGGGTCAAGGCGACGGCGCGCACCTTGAGCAAAAGTCTCGGCCATCAGGCCCCTTGATTATGAGGTGTGGGGGCGGTAATGCCTTTCACCCATAAGAAGATTTTCAGACATGAACAGGTCGAAACGCCCGTGATCCCTGCCCTGCCCACACGCCGGATAGCCGCGACAGAGGTTGCGGTGACGCGCCTTGGCATGGGCACGGCCGGCATCGGCAACCTCTATCGCAAGGTCAGCGACGAAGACGCCGCCGAGGCCTTGCAGGCCGCGTTTGACGCCGGCATCGCCTATGCCGACACGGCGCCGCATTACGGCCAGGGCCTGGCCGAGCGCCGGCTGGGCGGCGCATTGCGTGACGGCATTGTCGTCTCATCCAAGGTCGGCCGCATCCTCGAACCCATCGCGCCGCCAACGCCCGGTACCGAGCGCCACGGCTTTGTCGACGGCGATCCGTTCGAGCCGGTCTATGATTACAGCTATGACGGTGTGATGAAGTCGTTCGAGGCCAGTTGCGAGCGCTTAGGCCAAGACCACGTCGACATCCTGCTGGCGCACGATATCGGCCGCCTGACCCACGGCGATGATCACCCGCGCCATTTGCACGATTTCCTGGGTGGCGGCTACCGCGCCATGACCGAGCTGAAGGCGGACGGCCGCACCTCGGCCATCGGCTTGGGCGTCAACGAATGGCAGGTGGCGGAGGAAATTCTCAGCCACGCCGGCCTCGACTGCGTTTTGCTGGCCGGGCGCTATACCCTGCTTGAACAGACCGCGCTGCAATCCTTCTTCCCGCTGTGCCTGAAGCGCGGGGTTTCGGTGATCGCCGGCGGCCCTTACAATTCCGGCATACTGACCGGCGGCACACACTACAATTACGGAGCCGCGCCGCCCGAAATCGTCGCCCGCGTCCGCGCCCTGCAGGCCGTCTGCGACCGCCACGGCGTGCCGCTGGCCGCCGCCGCCCTGCAGTTCCCGCTGGCCCACGCGTGCGTCGCCTGCGTCATCCCTGGCATGGCCACCGCCGCGGAGGCCGCCGCCAACCTCCACCTGTTCAACATCGTTCTTCCCGCCGCCCTGTGGGACGACCTGCGCGGCGAAGGCCTGATCGACGGATCCTCTCCCCTTCCCGCCCCCGAGGCCATCGCGTCATGAAGATGGAACCGTTCATCCTGCTGCATCCCGGCGACAACGTCCTGATCTGCCGCGCCCATGCCGAGGCCGGCGACGCGGTCGTGATCGACGGCGACAGGGTCGCGCTTCCCGCCTCCATCGATGTCGGCCACAAGATCGCCCGCCGCGACCTGCGCGCCGGCGACAAGGTCTATCGTTACGGGGCGCCGATCGGCTCGATGACCGGGGATGCGCCGCGCGGCGCACATGTCCATATGCACAACATGCAAAGCGACTACATCAAGACCCATACCCGAGAGGTGACCGGAGATGGCCACTGAGATTCAAGCCTGCCAGCCGCCCGAAAGGCCGCAAATTTCAGGTTTCTTGCGTTCAGACGGGCGCAAGGGCATCCGCAACGTCGTCGTCGTGGCGTATCTCGTCGAATGCGCCCATCACGTGGCGCGCAGGATCGTCGAAAAGTCCGGCGATGACGAAGTCCACCTGATCGGCTTTCCCGGCTGTTATCCCAACACCTACGCCTTCCGCATGATGGAAGCTTTGTGCACCCATCCCAATGTCGGCGGCGCGGTCCTGGTCAGCCTCGGTTGCGAGAGCTTCAACCGCAGCGCCCTGACCCGCCACATCGCGGCATCCGGACGGCCGGTCGAGGCCTTCGTCATCCAGAACGAAGGCGGCACCGCCGACACCATCCGCAAGGGCGTCGAGGCCGTGCGCCGCATCCAGGCCCAGGCCGCGCGGACTCCGCGCGCGCCGATGGACGTGTCGGATCTGGTCGTCGCCACCATCTGCGGCGGCTCGGACGGGACGTCGGGCATCACCGCTAATCCGGCGGTCGGGCGCTGTTTCGATACGCTCGGCGCGCAAGGCGCCGCGTGCATCTTCGAGGAAACCGGCGAACTGATCGGCTGCGAAAAGATCATGGCCGGCCGCGCCGTCACGCCCGAACTTGGCCGTGAACTCGAAGCCTGCGTGCAAAAGGCCGAGGCCTATTACACCGTCATGGGCTTCGGCTCGTTCGCGCCGGGCAATGCCGACGGCGGCCTGACGACCCTGGAAGAAAAGTCGATGGGCGCCTATTCCAAGTCGGGCTCGGCGCAGAACTGCGGCATCCTCAAGCCCGGCGACCTGCCGCCGACCGGCGGCTTGTACCTGCTCGACGTGGTGCCCGACGGCGAGCCGCGCTTCGGCTTCCCCAACATTTCCGACAATGCCGAGATCGTCGAACTGATCGCCTGCGGGGCGCACGTGACGCTGTTCACCACCGGCCGCGGCAGCGTGGTCGGTTCGGCCATCTCGCCGGTGATCAAGATCTGCGCCAATCCCGAAACCTATCGCAGGATGGCCGGCGACATGGATATCGACGCCGGCCGCATCATGGAAGGCCGCGCCACTTTGGACGAGGTCGGCGCCGAGATCACCAAACTGGTGCTGCGGGTGGCGGCCGGCGAGAAGACGCTTTCGGAAGAGATGGGCCACCAGGAGTTCATCCTGACCTACAAGGCCTTCGATCCGGTTGGCCCGGCGTGTTTGCCGCTGGCGGCGCGAGCAGAGCTTGTTGCGGCAAAGTAAGGGTTTAACCACGGACAGGCACGGAAGCGCCGCTTCGCGGCTTCGCACGGAAAAGGCACGGAAGTCTACCGCCTCGACGGCGATATGAGAGGGGATAATGGTTGACCTCCTTTTTGAAGACGAAGTCTTCCGAATTCGCGGAGTCATTTTTGAAGTCTATCGCGAATTGGGAAATGGCTTTCTTGAAGCCGTATATCAGGAGTGTCTGTCGCTCGAATTTGAGCGGGCGGGCATTGCTTTTGAAACATTCAAGCCATTGACCCTGACATATAAGGGCCACGTCTTGCGGCAGACCTATCAACCGGATTTTGTCTGTTATGATAAAATCATTGTCGAACTCAAGGCGGCAACAACCATCGCCCCTGAACATAAGGCACAGGTTCTGAACTACCTTAAGTTCACTGGTTTGAGGCTAGGGTTGATTGTCAATTTCGGCGCCAGCAGCAAGGTGCGAATCGAAAGAATAATACTTTGATTTCCGTGCTTTTTCCGTGCGAAGCCGCGCAGCGGCGCTTCCGTGCCCTTTCCGTGGTTAAACCTTCCTTCTTGAGGATCGACAATGCGTAGCCAAGGACGACTTTCTGGCAAAACCGCGCTGATCACCGCTGCCGGGCAGGGCATAGGCCGGGCCACGGCGGAGCTGTTCCTCGCCGAGGGCGCGACCGTGATCGCCGTCGATATCAATGCCGGAGCCCTGGCGGATTTCACCGGGGCGACGACACGCGTGGTCGACGTGACCGACCCGGCGGCGGTCAAGGCGCTGGGCGCCGAATTCCCGAACGTCAACGTGCTCTATAACTGCGCCGGCTTCGTCCATGCCGGCGCCATCCTCGACTGCGACGAGGATGCGTGGCAATTTTCGTTGAATCTCAATGTCACGGCGATGTACCGCATGATCCGCGCCTTCCTGCCGGCCATGCTGGAGCGCGGTAGCGGCTCGATCATCAACATGTCGTCGATCGCATCGAGCATCAAGGGCATCCCCAACCGCTTCGCCTACGGCGTCACCAAGGCGGCGGTGATCGGCCTGACCAAGTCGGTGGCGGCGGACTATGTGACGAAGGGCATCCGTTGCAACGCCATTTGCCCCGGCACGGTCGAGACGCCGTCCCTCTTGCAGCGCCTGCGCGATACCGGCGACTTCGACAAGGCGTACAAGGAGTTCACTGCCCGCCAGGCCATGGGTCGTTTCGGGCGGGTGGACGAGATGGCCAATCTGGCGCTCTACCTGGCGTCGGACGAGTCGAGCTTCACCACCGGCCAGACGCACATCATCGACGGCGGCTGGATCAACTAGGGGCAAGCCCCCAGGACCGATACTCGTCAGCGCCCGTCGCATCGCCTGCGGCTAAACGCGAGGCATTTTTTCATCTGACCAGGAAGCGAGCGCCAGCCGGTATGCTGACACCTGCCAGCGAAGCTGACGCACTCAGAGGGAAAAAGGGCCGCGTTTAGTGCAGGGCGATGTCCATCCACACCAGGGCCTGTTCACCCGTCTTGATGCATTTCAGCCCGGAATTCGGCTGGTTGAACGGGTCCGGCATATGATTGACCGGCTCGGCGCAGAAGAAATTCTCGCTCACCGGCGCGAAGATATGCAGCCAGTGACAATCCGACGACGCTCGCAAGGTATGCGTCAACGTCTCGCCCTCGAAGATCTCCGCCTTGCCGGTAAAGCCGGTGTAGCAATTGTCGATCGTCTTGTCGTGGTCGAGCGTCGCCCCGCGCACCCAGTCCTTCCTGAGCACGCCGGCGTGCCAGTTGCGCGGCAGGATCTGGTCGTCGGAAATCCACACGCCGTCGACATTGGCCTTGAGGCGCGTGTTCCGCGTGCGGTTGAAATAGGGATGGAAGCCCAGACCCGCCGGCATCGCGCCGCGCGACAGGTTCTTCACGCTGAGGAAACAGCGCAGGCCATCGGCGCGCAGCTCGTAGACCAGCGTGCTTTCATAATCCCACGGCCAGGTGTCGGCCACATGGTGATACCCCAGAACGGCGCGCGACGGCGAGGCCTCGACCACGCGCCACCCGGCGCGCCAGCCGTGGCCGTGCAGGGTGTGGGGGCTGCCCATGTGGTTGCCGGCCATCTTGACGCGATGGCCCTCAAGCACGAACTCGCCGTTGCGGATGCGGTTGCACCACGGCACCAGCGGGAAGTTGGCGGTCATTAGGGCGTCGGTCACCCCTTCGGGCGCCGGGCGCATGACGTCGCTGCCCGCCCTCGTGAAGCGGCGGATGGCGGCGCCATTGTCGGGATCGACATCAAGCACGGTATCGGAAACGCTTAAGCGCAGCATAGTGTTATCTCGTTATTCGCTTAAGTAGACAGAGGCGGAGCCCGGCCGGCCCCGCCTCCGATATCAGGCGTGAAAACCTAGTGCTTCTTCCACAGGCTTTCGATGGCCTCCAGCGTCCGGCCCTTGGTCTCGGGCACGGCCTTCCACACGAAGATCGCCGCCAGGACCGAGCAGGCCGCATAGATGTAGTAGTTGAGACCGTGGTTGAAGACGGCGTTGATCGCCGACGTGCCGTCGACCACCTTGAATGAGTTGGTGACGATGAAGTTCGAGATCCACTGCGCCGCCACCGCGACGGCCATGGCCTTCCCCTTGATCGAGTTCGGGAACATTTCCGACAGCAGCACCCACACCACCGGGCCCCACGACAGGGCGAAGCCGGCGATATAGACCACGGCGGCGTAAAGCAGCATGTTGCCGTGCATCTGTTGCTGGAACATGACGCCGAGCGCCGCCATCGACGCCGCCATCATCAGGGCGCCCAGGATCAGCAGCGGCTTGCGGCCCCAGGCGTCGACCGTGAAGGTGGCGACCAGGGTGAACAGCACGTTGGCGGCGCCGACGATGACCGTCTGGGCCAGGGCCGCTTCCGGACCCGAGCCGAAGTTCTCGAACATCTTGGGCGCGAAATAGAGCACGGCGTTGATGCCGACGAACTGCTGGAACACCGACAGCATGATGCCGACGATCAGCACGCCCCAGCCGAAGGACAGGAGCTTGCCCGAATGCTGGTTCAGGCTGTCCTTGATTTCGGCCACGGTGGTTTCGGTCGTGGCTTCGTCGTTCAGCTGGTTGAGCAGGTTGCGCGCCTTTTCCTCATGGCCGTTGATGACGTACCAGCGCGGCGTGTCGGGCATCATCAGGGCGGCCAGGAAGAACAGGCCGGCCGGCAGGGCGCATGACGACAGCATGAAGCGCCAGCCGGTGGCGTCCATCCAGGCGCTGTCGCCGGGGTGCATCTGGGCGATCTTGAGGTTGACGAAATAGACGAGGTTGATGCCGCCGACGATGGCGATCTGCTGGAAGGTGACCAGCAGGCCGCGGCTTTTCGGCGGGGCGATCTCGGCGATGTACAGCGGCGAGATCAGCGACGCCATGCCGATGGCGATGCCGCCGAAGGTGCGGTAGACCATGAACGGCCACACCGCGTCGACGCCCATCTGGCCGATCGGCTTGAGGAAGATTTCCGGATAGGCCGATGCCAGCGACGACAGGAAGAACAGGACGGCGGCGACCATCATGCCGGCGCGGCGGCCGTACTTGGTGGCGAACGGGCCGGCGATCAGCGAGCCGACGACGCAGCCGAGCAACGCGATGCCGAGCGCCGTGCCTGACAGGAAGTTGCGGTGGAACTCGGTCCAGTCGACGCGCGGGTCGATGAAGTTGTGGTCGATGGAATCGACGGCGCCGGAAATGACGGCGGTGTCGTAGCCGAACAGAAGCCCGCCGAGCGCCGCGCCGATGGCGAGACCCATGACCAGACCCATGTTCACGGTCTTTGCTGTTGAGGACATACCTCGTAAACTCCCTTGCTTGGGCGGGCGGCAAGGCCCGCCTCCCGGATGTCGCGGCGCTTTTTTGGCCGCTTAAGGAAAGCTTAACCGCGCATACCCGCCGACGCAAGCTTTTCGCACCAAAAGAGCGAGATATTGTAAGGCTTTGCGGTGGTTTTCGCGTGACAAAACCGTCGCAATTGTTACCGTTAACAATGACGCGGCGCAGCAATCCCGACGACCTTTTCCCTCCCCGTTTACGGGGAGGGGGGACCACGAAGTGGTGGGAGGGGGAACCGCAGCCGCCGTCGGCTGTGTTTTCACTAATGATTATGCCGCGGCAGCTTGTCGGCGATGTGCGTGTATTTCAGCGCCGGCTCCATGACCGCGCCGGTGTGCAGTTGCGAGACCGTGGCGCGGTAGATTTCCTGCCACGGCGTCATCGACTCCGGAATGGACGGCAGGCCGCCGGCCTTGCGTTTTTCGATCTCGGCCGGCTCGACCAGCATGTCGCAGGTTCCCGCATTGAGGTCGATGCGGATCATGTCGCCCGTCCTGAGCCAGGCCAAGCCTCCGCCCGCCGCCGATTCCGGCGAGGCGTTGAGGATCGACGGGCTGTCGGACGTGCCCGACTGGCGGCCGTCGCCCAGCGTCGGCAGCGAGGTGATGCCGCGCTTCAACAGCGCGTCGGGCGGCTGCATGTTGACGACCTCGGCCGAGCCCGGCCAGCCGATCGGCCCCGAGCCGCGGATGCACAATATGGTGTTCTCGTCGATGTTAAGCTCGGGATCGTTGAGCCGGTTGTGATAATCGGTCGAGCCGTCGAAGACGACGGCGCGGCACTCGAACACATTCTCCTGGCCCGGCCGCGACAGGTAGCGCTTGCGGAATTCGTCCGAGATCACGCTGGTCTTCATGATGGCGAAATCGAACAGGTTGCCCTTGAGCACCAGGAAACCGGCGCGCTCCATCAGCGGCTCGGCCACGGTGCGGATCATCTCGCGGTC
>CAYYTA010000047.1:0-20124 GCA_964474575.1 uncultured Caulobacteraceae bacterium
CGCTCGACGAATGGGTGGCCATCGTCCGCGCCGAGTGCCGCGAGATCTCCTACGGCAAGCAGAAGGCGTGGCTGAAGGAATGCTACGGCGTGTCCCAGAACCGCGCCGCCCACATCCTGGGCGAGGCTTTTCCGCCGGAGAACCCGCAGTGGGACGAGCCCCGCGCTTTACGCGCCGCGCTGTGGACCGATCCGGCGTCGACAGCCATCCTGGAAGCGGTCGAGGCGGCCGTGGCCGATTTCCCCCATCTCGTGCCGACCCAGCGCAAAGGCTACAGCGCCTGGTCGCGCCATGTCCAGTTCGCGGCGCTTAAGCCCGCCAGGGGCGGCAAGGCATGGCTGGGCATCGCCGTGCCGCCGGACGCCGATCCGCGCCTTCAGCCCTTCAGGAACGATTCGTGGTCGGAGCGGCTGAAGGCCAGGATGGAAGTCGCCGCCCCCGCCGATATCGACGCGTCCGTCGTGGCGCTGCTCAAGGCGGCCTGGGCGAAGGCATGATTTGACTTGAGCCGCGTTTGCCCATAGCTCTTGGCCATAACGAGTCTCCATCCGGAGAAGGGGAAACGCCTTGAGCCTCATCCTTGCCATTACCGCGGAACAGACGGCGGGCGAAACCCGCGTGGCGGCCACGCCAGACACCGTCAGGAAGTGGACTCAAGGAGGACTGACGGTCAAGGTGCAGTCGGGCGCAGGGACAGGCGCCTCGATCACCGACGACGCCTTCACCGCCGCCGGCGCGGCCATCGCCAAGACCGCCAAGGACGCTCTGAAAGACGCCGACATCGTGCTCAAGGTGCGCGGGCCTGAAGCCTCCGAGATCAAGGCGATCAAGGCCGGGGCGACGGTGATCGCCATGCTCGACGCATGGCGCGAAAAGGCGACGCTCAAAGCTTTGGCCGACGCGAAGATCACCGCCTACGCCATGGAGTTCGTGCCGCGCATCACCCGCGCCCAGGTCATGGATGTGCTGTCGTCCCAGGCCAACCTGGCCGGTTACCGCGCCGTGATCGCGGCGGCCGAAGCCTATGGCCGCGCCTTCCCGATGATGATGACGGCGGCGGGCACGGTCGCGCCGGCCAAGGCCTTCATCATGGGCGTCGGCGTGGCGGGCCTGCAGGCCATCGCCACAGCCAGGCGCCTCGGCGCGGTGGTGTCGGCCACCGACGTGCGCCCGGCCACGAAAGAGCAGGTCGAATCCCTGGGCGCGAAGTTCCTCGCCGTCGAGGACGAGGAGTTCAGGAACGCCCAGACCGCCGGCGGCTACGCCAAGGAAATGTCGGCGGAATACAAGGCCAAGCAGGCGGCGCTGACGTCCTCGCACATCGCCAAGCAGGACATCGTCATCACCACCGCCCTGATCCCCGGCCGGCCGGCGCCGATCCTGGTGACCAGGGAACAGGTGGCCAGCATGAAGCCGGGCTCGGTGCTGATCGACCTGGCCGCGCCGCAGGGCGGCAATGTCGAGGGCTGCGTCGCCGACAAGGTGGTCGAGGTGAACGGCGTGCGCATCATCGGCTTCTCGAACATCACCGCCGCCATCGCCGCCGATGCCTCGGCGCTCTACGCCAAGAATTTGCAGGCCTTCGCCGGGCTGCTGATCGACAAGGACGGCAAGCTCGCTCCCGACATGGAGGATGAAATCTTAAAGAGCGCGCGGGTCACGCACGACGGCGCCATCGTCAGGGAAGAGTTGAAATAATGCCCCCCTTACCTTCGCGCATGCTTTTAAGGGCACTCGCCTGGATACAAATTGTGGCCGGGGCGGTCTTACATCCTGTGGTGTACATATTCCTTGTGCTGCACCGCCTCGACCCGCACAGAGGCTATGATACCGGCTACATGCTTCCCTTGGACATATTTGAAATGGTCATTGGTTCACTGGGATGGATCGCAGGTGGCGTTTCGCTTTTGCTAATTCTGGAAATTGGCACGATGTTGAAGAAGCATCTTTCACTGGACAAAGAGAAATAGAGCGATGGACCTCGTCGATCCCACCATCTTCCGCCTCGCCATCTTCGTGCTGGCCATCTTCGTCGGCTACTACGTGGTGTGGAGCGTGACGCCCGCCCTGCACACGCCCTTGATGGCCGTCACCAATGCCATTTCGTCGGTGATCATCGTCGGCGCGCTGATCGCGGCGGCGGCCCAGGCCCAGGCCGGCGACCTGTCGGCATGGATTTCCAAGGGCGCGGGCGGCCTGGCCTCGGCCCTGGCGGCGGTCAATATCTTCGGCGGCTTCATGGTCACGCGACGCATGCTGGCCATGTACTAGAAGAAGGAATAACCCCAGCCTTCAAGCAGCGAAGCGGTAGGGCATAAAAATGCCGAGAAGAAGGGAGCGGAATAATGGAAATCGCCAACCTGTCCGCCCTCGCCTATCTCGTTTCCGGCGTCCTGTTCATCCTGGCCCTGCGCGGCCTGTCGAGCCCCGAGACCTCGCGGACGGGCAATCTCTACGGCATGATCGGCATGGCCATCGCCGTGGGCGTGACCATCCTCAACATCGCCGCCAAAGGCGAGCTCGACATCACCACCATCGTGCTGGTGCTGTGCGGCATTTCGGTCGGCGGCATCATCGGCACGACAGTGGCGCAACGCGTCCAGATGACCCAGATGCCGCAGCTTGTGGCCGCCTTCCACAGCCTCGTCGGCATGGCGGCGTGCATGGTGGCGCTGGGGGCATTGTACAGCCCGCAGGCCTTCGGCATCGATGACGGCGCCGGCGGCATCAAGGCCCAGTCGCTGATCGAGCTCAGCCTGGGCTGCGCCATCGGGGCGATCACCTTCACCGGCTCGGTCATCGCCTTTGCCAAGCTCAACGGCAACATGTCGGGCGCGCCGATCATCCTGCCGGCGCGGCACCTGATCAATATCCTGCTCGGCGTCGCCATTGTGGCCATGATCGTTGTGCTGATCATGACCGACGGCCAGGCGCAGTGGGCGTTCTGGATCGTCTTCGCCTTGGCCCTGGTGCTGGGCGTGACGCTGATCATCCCGATCGGCGGGGCCGACATGCCGGTCGTGGTCTCGATGCTCAACTCCTATTCGGGCTGGGCCGCGGCGGCGCTCGGCTTCACGCTGGAGAACATCGCCTTGATCATCACCGGGGCGCTCGTGGGCTCGTCGGGCGCCATCCTGTCGTACATCATGTGCAAGGCGATGAACCGCAACTTCTTCAGCGTCATCATGGGCGGTTTCGGCGGCGAGACGGCGGCGGCCGGCGGCCACGTCGAGACGCGCCCGGTCAAGACCGGTTCGGCCGACGACGCCGCCTTCATCATGAAGAACGCCTCGAAGGTGATCATCGTGCCGGGCTACGGCATGGCGGTCGCCCAGGCCCAGCATGCCCTGCGCGAAATGGCCGACAAGCTGAAGGAAGAAGGCGTCGAGGTGAAGTACGCCATCCACCCGGTCGCCGGACGGATGCCGGGACACATGAACGTTCTCCTCGCCGAGGCCAATGTGCCCTACGACGAGGTGTTCGAGCTGGAGGACATCAATTCCGAATTCGCCACCGCCGACGTCGCCTTCGTCATCGGCGCCAACGACGTCACCAATCCGGCCGCCAAGACCGACCCGCAATCGCCGATCTTCGGCATGCCGATCCTCGACGTCGAAAAGGCGCGCACCGTGCTGTTCGTCAAGCGCGGCATGGCGGCGGGCTATGCCGGGGTCGAGAACGAGCTGTTCTTCAAGGACAACACGATGATGCTGTTTGCCGATGCGAAGAAGATGGTCGAGGGCATCGTCAAGGGGCTGTGAGCGCGAGCCTCGCGCCTAAGAGCAAAATGGGTTAAGGGTGACGCTGGCGGTCTGCAAGCCCCGCCGGAGGGACCATGAGAATTCTGATTGCCGCTGCCGCCGTCGCGCTGAGCGTTTCCGCGAACGGGGCGGGGGCGCAGGACAGCGCAGCCCCTGCATCTTCCGCCACCTCACCGGACTGGCAGAACCTGCCGCCGTCTCAGATGGTTGATGGCCCTCCGCCCCCCTCCGCGTCCGGCGCTTCGGCTGCGCAGGGTGGTCCCCGCTACCTGGCGGGAACCTGGCGCTATCCCGACATAGACGAGGCCATAGCCGCCTGGCCGCAGGCTGCCAGGGACAACCATATCGAGGGTACGGTCGTGCTGGACTGCACCGTGGTCCCGACCGGTCAGGTCGATGCCTGTGTCGTCGTCAGCGAATCCCCGGCCGGATATGGCTTCGGGAATGCCGCCGTGGACATGTTCGTGCACTATGCCTCGGTCGATCCTAAGAGCATCGACGGCGGCCTGAAGGGCGGCGAGCACAAGACGTTTACGTATATGTGGCGGTTTTAACCGCGTGCGAATGCCTCAGCCTTATCGCACACTCCGCGCGAACGTCACGCAGTCCGGCATCACCGGCGGGACTTGACGACGCACCATCTGCGGCGCATCCTTATGTCAGAGGGGATTTGTCATGAAATACCTGCCGTTGATGGCCCTGGGCCTGTTGCTGCCGCTGCCGTCCCTGGCGCAGGACGCCGCCGATCCCGACATGACGGCACGCTATCAGAACAGCGCGTGGACCTATCCGACGGCCACGGAAATGGCCGACTTCTATCCCGCCGAGGCGCAGGCTTACTCCACCAACGGCCAGGCGGTTATAGATTGCATGATTGCCCCATCGGGTGCGCTGACCACCTGCCGGATTATCAGCGAGTCGCCGGGCGGATATGAATTTGGCGTCACGACCGTCAAGCTGTTTCTCAAATGGTGCCATGTCGATCCGGCCACCGTCACCGGCGGCATCCAGGATGGCGACCACAGGACCTTCACCATGGAATGGACGATCGGGCGGTGACCGCTGTGAAAGCCGCGCTGTTGCTGGTGCTGCCGCCGGCGACCCGATTAAGGACGGCGACTGTCGGCTGTTCAAGTACAACCGGATGATGCGTTAAGCCCTCGCGTTCAGGAACCGGCGCAGGGCGGCGACGTAGGTGGCCGGTTTCTCGCACATGGTCATGTGCGAGCAGTCCTTGAAGATTTCGAGCCTGGCCGGGCCCGAGACGCCGTGACGGATCGCGGTGTGGCAGTCGAGCGTGACCTCGTCGTACTGGCCCGTGGTGATCAGCGTCCTCTGCGTGATCTTGGCCAGATCCGGGCGGCGTTCCCAGTCCTTGATGACGCCGGTGATGTAGAATTCGTTCGGGCCATTCATCACCCTGTAGGCAATGGACTTGGCCAGGGCATCGAAGCTGGCCAGGGCGTCGGCGTCGGGCGCGACGCGCAGTACGTGCCTGTCGTAGAATTTCTGTGTCAGGGCGGCGTATTCGGGGCTGTCCATCTTGCCGGCCTTTTCCAGGCCGTGCAGGGCGTCGGCATAGGCCTTGCCCATGGCGTCGATCAGACGCTGCTGGCCCGCCGCGGCCTGGGGAACACTGGCCAGGGCGCCGCCGAGGATCAGGGTGTCGATACCCTTGCCACGGCCTTGGCAAAGGTATTCGATCGCCAGCATCGAGCCCCACGAATGGCCATAGAGAACGATGTCGTCGAGCTTGAGCGCTGAACGGACGGCGTCGAGTTCATCGACCGAGCGCTGGATGGTATAGATCGACTCATCCGCCGGCGCGTCGGCCTTGCCGGTGCCCAACTGATCATAGAAGATGACCGGGCGTTCATCGGCCAGGGCCTTCAGCGGCAGCAGGTAGTTGTGCGCCGCGCCCGGCCCGCCGTGCAGGGTCAGCATCGGCGTTTTCCCCGCAAGCCCTTGTGGTGTAAAGCTTTTCCAGTAGATTTTGCCGCCCGGGACGTCGGCATAGCCCTCGGCCATTGCAATCGCCGGTCCCGCCGCAGCGGCGCCCGCCACGCCTAAGCCCGCCGCACCCAAAAACGCAGAACGCCGTGTCAAACTGCTCATGAAAGCCTCCCCGTTGGTTGCCCTTTTTACCATGTCTACGCCGCAGCGGTCCATGTGGATTGATGACATCCTTATTCAGGCGCCGTTCAGCCACAATTTTGTAGAAAGGCCAGGCTATGTTACTGCTTCACAAAACAAGATCTTCGGTGATGACCATGACCTCCGCCTTCAAGTCCCTCTTGCCTGTCGCCGCCCTCGCGATCATGGCGTCCCTGCCGATGCCGGCCGACGCGCAAGGCCTGACGACCAAGACGGCCGCCGCGTCGGACGCCTTTCCGGGCCTGCGAGGCTTCCTCGGCCTGGCGCCCGCCGACCGCAGCCAGATCAATATCTATTACTCGATCCGCATCAAGCACGGCGACGCATCGAAGGCCAGCATCACGCTGAACTACGGCGGCAAGTCGACGCCGATCAACATCGGCGCGGGCGGGCGGCTGTCGCCCCTGCCGACGCGCGACCAGCTCAACGGCGGCGCGACGGTGACGGTCGTCTATCCTACCGATGCGACGACGGCGATGAAGCTGCACGTCTTCTCGACTCAGCCGAACGCGACGACCTATGACGCCGGTGGCCTGGCGCTGGGGATCAGGCAGGGCAACAACGCCATGAGCAAGATCGCCGGCGTGCTGGCCTTCGGCATCCCAAAGCTCGACCGCGTCTATTTTGTCGGCGGCGGGAATGCCACGGCCGATGTCAATGGGCAGTCGAGGCCGCTGCCGAAGACCGTCGGAAACGGCGAGTATCCGGCGGGCACGCCTTATTTCGTGCCGTCGCAGATGGGCGGCGCGACGAAAATCCACCTTTCGGCGGCGCCCAGCGTCGCCATGTACGACAACGACCCGAAATAGCGCGGATGAAAGCCGCCGTCATGCTTACCCTAGGGCTCCTGGCCCTGCCCGCCGTCGCCGGCGCGCAGGCGCTGGAGACCAGACAGGTGCCCGTCGAAAAAGCGTTCCCGTTCCTCAAGGACTATTATGCGCTGAAAAAGCATGACGGTTTCCGGTTGGATTTCATTCTGGCCGGCGCCGCCCCGCCGCCGTCGTTCCGCATGGTGCTGAAACGCAAGGGCGGCGACGTACCGATTGCCGTGGCAGCGGACCACCGCTTCCTGCCCCTGCCCGAAGCGCAGGATTTCGCCGCCGGGACACCGTTGGAAGTCACCGCGCCGAAGGGTCTGAAGATCGCGCTGAGCGTCAAGATCAGCTCTACCCTGTCCCCGGCCAGGACCATGGATGCGCGCGCCCTGGCGGCCGGGGTCGACCAGGTGCGGACCGGAATCAAGAGCATGGCGGGGATGATGGCGCTGCTGGTGCCGGACTATAAGTCGGTATGTTTCGATGGCGCGAAAAACGGCACGGTCACCTTGCCCGGCGGCAAGTCGGCGGCGCTGAAGCTGTCGAACAAGCCCGGCGATGCCGCCGTGGGCAGTCCCTGCTTCACGCCATCGGACTATCCGTCAGCCACCGAGGTCACGCTCGATCGCGTGCCGTCGGGCGTCTATATCGAGCCGAGAACGCCTTGAGGTCAGGCCTCGACGTCGACACGGGCGCCCATGCGTCGCACATTGGTGTACATGCCGAGCCAGCCGCCGCCCCAGGCGCAGCCCGCGACCAGGAGCGGGCACAGGATCATGACCCACAAGGGATTCGGCCAGTTGAGCATGCCGATCAGGTAACCGGCGAACAGCAGGATGCCGACGATCCAGGCCGGGAACTGGCCCATCTTGGCGATGCGCACCGCGCAATAGCCGCCGCCCAGGGTGCCGACGATCCAAGACAGGATACGGACGAAATAGGCCTCGACCGGCATGGTCTTCAGCAGTTCGCGCAGTTGGTCCTTGTCGGCGATGTCCAGAATTGGTGGAGGCGGGAAGATGTAATTGCCGACGCTGGTCAGGGCGGTGTCGACCAGCATGCCAATTAACACGCCGAGGAGGACAGCCAGCACGACCATCAGCACCTGGCGCGTCTTGGCGTCGTTCCATTCGCTCAACCATTCCTGAAAGCGTGCGTAGGACGACTGCATCGTTACAACCCCTGTATTATTGTTCTTACGCAGGTAAAACCACGGCCAAGCGGCCTCCAGACTGAGTCTTAACACAATTTAACCTGAGGAGAAGGACTTTTATGAACCGGCCGGCGGCACGGGCCGCGGACGGCCGTGTTCATCGATGGCGACGAAGGTGAAAATGCCTTCGGTGACGCGGGTCTTTTCATCGCTTTCGCGCGGGCGGCGATAGGCGTCGACTTTCAGCTTCATCGAGGTGCGGCCGACGCTGAGCAGCTTGGCGTAGACGCTGACCTCGTCGCCGACGCGCACCGGCGTCAGGAATGACATGCCGTCGACGGCAATAGTAGCGACGCGGCCGCGCGACACCCGCGCCGCGACATTGCCCGCCGCCAGGTCCATCATCGACATCAGCCAGCCGCCGAAGATGTCGCCCGACGGGTTGGTGTCGGCCGGCATGGCGGTGGCCAGGATGCCGAGGTCGGCGGGGTCGGGGATTTCGTCAATCATGTATTCGCCGATAGAAAAAGCGCCGGGCACGAAGCGCCGGCGCTTTTATCCTTAGATATCCGGACGCTTTAGCCCTTACGCCTTGGCCGGGCGGGCCGTGGCGCCGCCTTCGCGCTGGATGCGCTTACGGGCCAGCTTGCGGGCGCGGCGCACGGCTTCCGCCTGCTGGCGGGCGCGCTTTTCGGAGGGCTTTTCGTAGTGGACGTGGCGCTTCATTTCGCGGAAGGAGCCTTCACGCTGCATCTTCTTCTTCAGGGCCTTGAGGGCCTGATCGACATTGTTGTCGCGGACGAAAATCTGTACCAGAGGTCTCTCTCCATTCAATTTTTCCTGACCTGCGCCGCCCAGGCGTCCGGTCAGAGTGAAAACAAGGTTTAAGCCCGCGCGTTGCATGCGCGCAGGAAGATCGGGCGGTGCAATACACCGTATGTCTGCGCCTGTCCATACGCGGCGCGGGCGAAAAAGCATGAATTTTATGCCCTTGCGACAATTGCGCACCTTGGCGGGCGGGCGTCGCGCGCCTATCATGACCTCATGATGCCCCCCGCCCTTCCCCATATGCGGCAAGCCGAATCGCGCCTGGCCCAGGCCGTGGCCGGATTCGTACCCGAACTGGGCCTGAACGCGCAGAGCCTGGCGGCCGGGGCGCGGCGGCTGGGTATAAGCGATGGCGAAGCGAGCCTTGCCGCACCCAACGGTCCGGCCGACATCGCCGCCGTGCTGTGGCGGGAGCATGACGCCGTGCTGGAATCGCCGGAAACGGCCGAGGCGGTGGCCGGGATGAAGATCCGTGAGAAGATCGGCTACCTGCTCAACCTGCGCCTCGACGAGGCGGCGAAGGACGAGGCGGTGGCGCGGCGGCTCATGGGCTTCTTCGCCCTGCCCTCGCATGCGCTGCTCTACAAGCGGCTGCTGTGGGCGACGGCGGATATTATCTGGCGTCTGGCCGGCGACAAGGCCCTGGACGAGAACCATTATTCCAAGCGCGTGATCGTGTCGGCCATACTGACCACGGCGATGATGACGCGGCTGAGCCAGGGCGCGGAGGCGCAACGCGAGCAGGTCGCGCGCAATATCGAGGCGGTCATGGCCTATGAGAAGTTCAAGGCGAAATGGCCGGTCAAGCCGGAGGCGGTTATCCTCGAAGCCGCCGGGTTCCTCGGCAAGCTGCGATTTGGCGGCGCCTAATCGAGGATGCGGTTGATGTGGCCCATCTTGCGGCCGGGGCGCGGCCCATCCTCAAGTGAAAAGTCCTTGCCGTAGACATAGAGGCGCGCCGAGGGTTCGGCGGCCAGGTCCGGCCAGCGCAGGATGTCAGGACCGAGCAGGTTGGTCATCTCCACCCGGAAGCGCGCCGTGGTGTCGCCCAGAGGCCAGCCGGCGACGGCGCGGATGTGCTGCTCGAACTGGTCGCACAGGCAGCCGTCCTGGGTCCAGTGGCCGGAATTGTGGACGCGCGGCGCGATCTCGTTGAGCAGCAGCCTGTCCCCCGGCAGAACGAACAGTTCGACGGCGAGGACGCCGACATAGTTCAGTCCTTCCAAGACCTTGCGCGCAATGTCATGCGCGTCGGCGGACAGGCCGGCCGGTACGTCAGCCGGCGCCAGGGTGGTCGATAATATGCCGTGGGCATGGTGGTTTTCGCCGATCGGAAAGGCCTTGACCATCCCGTCCCAACCGCGCGCCGCGACCACCGAAATCTCGCGTGTGAAGTCGGCTTTCGCCTCCAGGACGGCGGGTCGTCCCCCCAGGGATGCGTAAGCCGAGGCGGCGTCATCGGCGTGGCGCACCCATACCTGGCCCTTGCCGTCATAGCCTTCGCGCCGGGTCTTGAGCAGGGCCGGCGTGCCGCTGTGGACCAGGGCGGCCTCAAGGTCGGCAAAGCTGTCGACGCGCCAGAAATCAACCGTTGATACGCCGGCCTCGCGGGCAAAACTCTTCTCCAGGATGCGGTCCTGGGTGACGCGCAAGGCCTTGGAAGACGGGGCGACGACGGCCCCCTGCTCCGCCAGGAAATCGAGACTGGCGGCCGGGACATTCTCGAATTCGAAGGTGATGACATCGCAGCGTTCGGCGAGGCGCGCCAGGGCGGCTTCGTCGGAATAGGCGGCGACCTTGGACGCCAGCGACACCTGCGCGGCAGGCGATTCCTTGTCCGGACCGAAAACGACGACCTTGAAACCAAGGCGCGAGGCGGCCTGGCTCAGCATCCGCCCAAGCTGTCCGTCGCCAAGGATACCTATCGTCGAGCCTAAGGGCAGCGGCGTCATCAGTCTTCCACCGTATCGGGGACGGAGGCGGTCTGGGCGGCGCGACAGGCCTCGACGCGTGCGGCTAGGTCCGGGTCGGACAGAGCCAGGATCTGCGCCGCCAGCAGGCCGGCGTTCTTGGCGCCTGCCTCGCCCACCGCCAAGGTACCGACCGGTACGCCACCTGGCATCTGGACGATGGACATCAAGGAATCCAAGCCTTTGAGGCCATCCTTTAACGGCACGGGCACGCCCAGGACCGGCAACGGCGTCATCGAGGCGGTCATGCCGGGCAGGTGCGCCGCTCCGCCGGCGCCGGCGATGATGACCTTGAATCCGGCGGCCTTCGCGCCCGTCGCGAACGCCACCATGCGCTCGGGCGTGCGGTGGGCGGAGACGACCCGCGCCTCATAGGCGACGCCCAGACTGTCGAGCGCCGCCGCGGCCGCCTTCATCACGTTCCAGTCGGAACGCGATCCCATGATGATGGCGACGGGTGCGCTCATGAGCGGCGGCTCCTTGCATGGCCTTGGAAAGGAAGGCGCGGAGTATAGTGGCGGCTTTTTGGACTGCAAGCGCTCATTTGGAAGGCATCCGCACGGCGTTCATGATGAATCATGGAGTTATCCCCGGCGCGTCAAAGCCCTGTGAACGCAAGGCCTTGCGCATTGCGCGCCAGGCCATCCTGTGCTTTCATGCGGTGGCGGCACGACGCCGTTTCCCCCTTCAGCCTTCGTGTGAGTATGGGCCACGATTCGCCGCACCCCGCCGACCGTTCCGCCGATCGCGACGCCGAACCGGCGCGCCGGGCGACGACCGCCTCGATGCAGAACCTGCTGGCCCAGCATTTTGCCAGCCAGCAGTTCGGCGCGCCGTCTTTCGAGGCGGCCGCCGACTCCCCGCCGCCGGCTACGCCCTATGATGCCGGCCGCGTCCATGCGCTCAGCAGCCCGCGCAGCGAAACCCGCGCCCGCAATTCCGAAGAGGCCGTGGCGGCCGCTTTTGCCAGGCTGGAAGCGGCGTTCGTGGCGGTGACGCCGCCGCCGGCGCCCGTGCCGCCCGGCCAGGAGGACTGGCCCGAGGGGGCGCGGCTTTTGATCGCTTCGCTGATGCAGGAACGCGAGGATCTGCGCGAAAAGATGCACGACCTGGCGGCCCAGCTCCATGCGGCGCGCGACCAGGCCGACAACGACGTGCTGACGCCGACGCTCAACCGCCGCGCCTTCCTGCGCGAAATCCAGCGCGCCATGGCCGATTGCCGCCGCTATGGCGAGGAGGCGAGCCTGGTCTATCTCGACATGGACAATTTCAAATCGATCAATGATGGATATGGCCATGCCGCCGGCGACCGGGCATTGATCTATGTCGCCGAGACGCTCAAGGCCAGCGTGCGCGAAGGCGACGCCGTCGCGCGCATCGGCGGCGACGAGTTCGCCATCCTGCTGCGCCATGCCGATCTGGCGTCGGCGAGGATCAAGGCGATGAAGCTTGAGGCGGAACTGATGACCGGCACGTTTGAGCACGGCGGCCTGCATCTGAAGACCGGTGGTTCGTTCGGCGTGCGCGCCTACGCCGGGCAGACTTCGGCGGAAGCGTGGCTGAGCGAAGCCGACGCCGCCATGTTCCTGGTCAAGAAGTCGAGCCGGTGAAGGTTTAGTAACCGCCGCTGGTCGTCGTCGACGACGAGGTCTGCTGCGACACGACGGTGCCGTCGGGCGCGACCGAGGTGCTGGCCGAGGTCGTGGTCTGGCCGACCACGTCGCCGGTATTGTCGTCGGTCGTGGTCGTGGTGGCGACGGTGGTCGTCGTCGCGCCCTGCTCCGACGCGCAGGCCGACAACGAGGCGGCAATGGCGAAAAGCATGGCGGTGGCGGTGGATTTAATGAGGGTGCGCATGAGCCTGTTCCCATTTCGGACCGCGTGAGGTGCGGCCGGAACAGCTTGCGCCGGATGGGGCAAGGAAACGCCGCCTTTTGCGCAATGGCGGTATAAAATGACGGTGGGGCGCTCCTGCCGCGCGCCCTGATGCCGTTACATGGTGGACGAACTGCTGCTCGACGAGGAGGACGACGAATCGGTCGTCATGTCGGTGTTGTGATGCATCCAGGCGCAAGCCGAGAGGCTGGCGGCGAAGGCGATGATCACGGCGGCGGTGACAAGTTTACGCATGACCGGGTCCTTTGTGGAAGGTTGCAGGAAGTGCGCATTTGCGCTTGGCATAACTGGGCTTCACGACATAAGGAAGCGCCGTCTTTGGACGGCGGCGATTGTAAAAGCCCGGCAAAGACAGCGCCCGGAAGATGTCGCTAATGAGGTGGCCGTGTAACAGGCCTGAAAGGATCAGCCGCCGAAGCTGAACAGCCGGCGATGCTCGTCGATGGCAAAGGCGTCGGTCATGCCGGCGATATAGTCACAGATGACGCGGGCGCGGGCGGTTTCCGAATCCTTGGCGCAAACCTGTTCGAACCACTCCGTGGGCAGGGTGTCGGGCTCGGTGATAAACAGGTTAAACATTTCGTTTAACGTGCGCTTGGCGTGGCTGCGCGTGCGATTCAGCCGATAGTGTTTATACATACGTTCAAACAAAAAGCCGCGCAGGCGCGACAGGTCGTCAAAGACGGTTTTCGAGAACTGGACGACCTGGCGTTTGGCGGTGCGCACGTCTTCGGGCGTGTGGATGTTCTCGGCCTCGATCCGCCGGGCGGTTTCGGCGAGCACGTCGGCGATCATGATGCCGATCATGCGGCGCACGCCTTCGAGACGAAGCAAGCGGTCGCCGATCTGCGGCCAGTCCTTCTGCACGCTCCTGAGCGCGGGGCCGATCATCGGGATATCGATCAGGTCGGCGATAGTGAACAACTGAGCGCGCAGGCCGTCGTCGACATCGTGATTGTTGTAGGCGATGTCGTCAGCGATGGCGGCGCACTGGGCCTCGAGCGAGGCGAAGGTATTCGGGCGCAGGTCCCACTGGGCGTTGAAATCGGCGATGGCCTTCCACGAGGGCTCACCCATATGATGGGACACCGGGCCGTTGTGCTTGACGATGCCTTCCAGCGTTTCCCAGCTCAGGTTGAGGCCTTCCCAGGCGGGATAGCGCACCTCGAGCCGGGTGACGACGCGGAAGGTTTGCACATTGTGGTCGAAGCCGCCCCACGGCAACATGCATTTGTGCAGCTCGTCCTCGCCGGCATGGCCGAAGGGGGGATGGCCGAGGTCATGCGACAGGGCGATGGTTTCGGCCAGGTCGACATCGAGGTTGAGCGAATGGGCCAGCGAGCGCGCAATCTGGGCGACTTCGAGCGAATGGGTCAGGCGTGTGCGGAAGTAGTCGCCTTCATTGGCGACGAAGACCTGCGTCTTGCCCTTGAGGCGGCGGAAGGCGGTCGACTGGATGATGCGGTCACGGTCGCGGGCGAAGGCGGTGCGCGTCGGACTGTCGGCTTCGGCGTGAAGGCGGCCTTTGCTTCCGGCCACGTCTTCCGCATAGCTTGCCAGGGTCATTGTCATTATCTCTCCGGCCCAAGGGTGGCTGTGGATACACCAAAACCGAGTAAAAGCGCAAAAAATCTTGGCCGGGGGGCTGAAATGAGATCGCAGGCGGATCATATTGCGCTGATGAGCCACAATATCTCGCTGACTGCCGCTGCCGCCGCCCGTATCAACCGCCTTTCCGCCGAGGCCGGCCGTCGGGTCATGCTCCGCGTCCTGGTCGAAGGCGGCGGCTGCTCGGGCTTCCAGTACAGGCTGGACCTCACCGAAACGGCCAATGCCGACGAAAGTGCGATCACTTACGACGGCGCCACCGCGCTTATCGACGAGATGTCGGCGCCGCTGATGGCCGGGGCGATGATCGACTATGTCGAGGAACTGGCGGGGTCGCAGTTCAGGATCCTCAACCCGCTGGCGACATCGTCGTGTGGCTGCGGCGTCAGCTTTTCGCTGTGATCAGGTAAAGATGACGTCGCCGGGCGCCGCTGGTGGCGAACGCGTAGATAGTCACCGCCGGCGTGGCGGTGATCTCCAACCCGTTCCAGGAATCGCCCGACAGCAAGGCGGTATAGTCATTGATCTCGGGCGTGGCGGTCTCCACACGAGGGCAAGGACGCCCCTCAGGTAAAGATGAAATCTCCCGCCGCCGGGGCCGCGCCGTTACTGAAGACCATGATGGCCGTCATTCCGCCCGAAGCGTGTCCGTTGTCGTCCCAGTAGAGGGTATGGTTGGACGCCTTGTAGACGAACTGGGCGTCCGTTCCCACCGCTGTTCCGGTCAGGGTCAGTATCAGCGTCGCCGCCGTCATGCCGCCGTAGTCGCTGCTCGAGAAGCTGAGGTGGTCGGTGCCGGAAACGAAATCCTTGATGTGATCGATGCCGTTGTCCGCTCCCGCCGCGGCGAAGACGAACGTATCGGCGCCGAAGCTGCCGGTCAGGATGTCATTGCCGGCGCCGCCGGCGATCGTGTCGTCGCCCGACTTGCCGTCGATCTTGTTGATGCCGGAATTGCCGATGATGACATTGCCCATTTCGGAGCCCGTGCCGTTGATGTCATCACCCCCCATCAGCGTCAGGTTTTCGACGAAGTTGTCGAGCGTGTAGCTGATATAGGACAGGACGGTGTCGGTGCCGCCGTCGTCGACGCCCGGTGTCATGTCCTCGTGAACATGGTCGTGAATTGTCGCCACGACATAGGTGTCGTCGCCCGCCCCGCCATAGAGGTTGTTGACCCCCGCACCGCCATAGAGATAGTCGTCGCCATCCATGCCATAGAGCTTGTTGTAACCGTCGCTGCCGGTCAGCGTATTGTTCAGGTCGTTGCCGGTGCCGTTGATGTAGGTCGTGCCGGTCAGGGTCAGGTTCTCTATGAAATCGCCCAGGGTATAGGTCATCGACGTCACGACCGTGTCGGTGCCGCCGTCATCGACGCCTGAGACCGTATCCTCATGGACGTGGTCGTGCACCGTGGCGACGATGTAGGTATCGTCGCCCCCGCCGCCATAGAAGTTGTTGATGCCGGCGCCGCCGTCGAAATAGTCGTTGCCGCCCAGGCCATACAGCCAGTTCTTGCCGTCATTGCCGGTGAGGGTGTTGTCCTGGTCGTTGCCCGTGCCATTGACATTGCCATTGCCGATCAGTGCCAGGTCCTCGACATGGTCGCCAATCGTGTAGGTGACGGTGGCGTAGACGGTGTCGTGGCCTTCGCCGTCATTCTCGATCGCCTGGTCGCCGGCATTGTCGACATAATAGGTGTCGTCGCCGTCGCCGCCGTACATCGTATCCGCGCCCAGCCAGCCGTCGAGGATGTCGGCGCCGTCCTCGCCGTGCAGTTCGTCATTGCCTTGCGAGGCGGTCAGGATGTTGTCGTTGCTGTCGCCGCGCAGGTAGGCGTCGGTCGCATAGTCGTGCTTGTCAAGGGCGTCGAAGGGATAGGTCGTCTGTTCGCTCAGGTCGACATTGACAACATTGATGATTGTATTGACGCCCGTGCCGACATCGAGCTGGCCGGTGGTCAGGTCAACCGAGACGGTATAGATTTCATGGTCCTTGTGCGCCGCTCCGAACGGCACGGCGTCGTTGTCGGCGTAGGTCAGGCCGGACAGGACCAGGGTGTCGTCCCCGCCGCCGCCGTCGATGGTGTTGCCGTCGAACACCAGAGCGCCAACACCCGCGGCCCCCTGGACCGTTGACGCATGCCCGTTCAGGTCACCCAGCATGCGGCTCTGGCCGGTGCTCAATTCGAAATCGAGACCGAGCACTTCATCGCCGCCGCCGCCGGTAAAGGTGCTGTTCTGCAGGTTGACGTATGCATTGCCGCCGTTGCCGGCGGCGCCGTTTTCCGACGGGGCGGAGGTGCCGCCGACGAACTGGGTGACATAGCTGGCCAGCACGCCACCGGCGCCGTCACCGCCCATGGCGATCAGGACAACGCTGGTGTTGAAACTGAAGGCCGCCCCATTGACGTCAACCGCCGCGTCACCGCCGCTGCCGCTGGCGCCCATGGCGCCGTTGTCGAAGGTGTCGTAGCTGCGCCCCCCGGCGCCACCTCCATCACCATCGCCACCGACAGCGGCGAATTCCGCCGAGCTTGCCGTCAATGAAAATACACCGCCTGCGACACTCAGGGTGGCATCGCCGCCATTGCCGCCGTCGCCACCCTTACCGCCGTGGCCACCGAGACCGAAATGGCCCGATCCGGTCAGGCCGCCGCCTTCGCCGGCTCCGGCGTCCAGGAATGGAATATTGCCGCCTATGCCGCCGTCGCCCCCCTTGACCAGGACTGAAATACTGTCGACCAGGGCGCCGTACAGCGTGGCGGTGGCGTCACCGCCATTGCCGGCGTCGCCGCCATCTCCGCCGTTCCCTCCGGTCGTCGGTGCGGGAATGTCGGTGCCCGCCTTGCCGTCGCCGCCGTTACCACCGCTACCGCCGTCACCGCCATCACCGCCGGTGACGGTCAGGTCGAGCAAATCCAGTTGCACAGCCAGCATGCCCACGTCGCCAGCACCGCCGCTGCCGCCGCTGCCGCCGTGGCCGGCATCGGCACCGGGCGTGCCTGTTCCGCCATTACCGCCATAACCGCCGAAACCGCCGTCACCGCCGGCATCGGTCAGGTGATAGATCGTCACCGGATCACTCGGGTCGCCAATCGTGCCGGCGATTGTTGTTGTTATATCGTCGCCATTGAACCCGACCGTGCCGTCGACGCCGGCGACGCCGGGCAGGTGGATGTGGTCCTTGCCGTCGGCGCCGTCCGTACCGTCGTCGCCAGTACCGCCGATATTGTTGTCGCTTGCGCTGCTCATGACTGAAAACCCCTGCTGATACCTTCCCCGGCAATACGGCACCTTAACCCGATGTTTACAATTGTGGCAATGCGAACAAAGCTGAGGAGAGCGGGTTATGCCTTGCCTGGCGGCGCGGCCGGCACTAAACAGGCGGCATGAAACTCGCCACCTGGAACGTCAATTCGGTCAATGCCCGCCTGCCGCTGATCCTGGAATGGTTCGCGGAAGTCCAGCCGGATGTCTGCGCCCTGCAGGAAATCAAGTGCCTGGACGAGAAGTTCCCCTACGAGGCCTTCGAGAGCCTGGGCTATAACTGCGCCGTCCACGGCCAGAAGACGTGGAACGGCGTCGCCATCCTGTCGAAACATCCGCTGAGCGATGTCAGCAAGGGGCTCGGCGGCGATCCGGCCGACGAGCATTCGCGCTATATCGAGGCGATCGTCAACGGGCCGCAGGTCATCCGTTTCTGCGGCATCTACCTGCCCAACGGCAATCCGCTTGGCACCGACAAGTACGCCTACAAGCTGCGCTGGCTGGAACGTCTGCATGCGCGGGCGGCGGAGATGCTGGCCCTGGAGGACAAGACGGTCATCACCGGCGACTTCAACATCATTCCCAACAAGGACGACTGCTGGAGGGAAAGCGTGTGGCTCGACGACGCGCTCTACCAGCCGGCGGTGCGCCAGGCCTACCAGGGGCTGAAGAACCTCGGCTATACCGATGCCTTCGAGGCCCGGCCGCCGGAGGGCAACCGCTATACGTTCTGGGACTACCAGGCCGGGGCGTGGCCGAAGAACGAGGGCATCCGCATCGACCATCACCTGCTGTCGCCTCAGGCCGCCGATCGGCTTGAGGACATGGTCATCTTCAAGGATACGCGCGGGCGTACCCACGACGAGGCCAAGCCATCGGACCACGTGCCGGTGATGATCACTTTGCGGGACGTATGAGAAGCCACCTCCCTCCTCCCTATGCGCAGCATGGAACCTTCGTTCCGAGGGAAGTGGCTTTGGCGAGCTTGCTTGGCAAAGACGGAAGAATGGCGCCGAAGAAAAGTGACCCCTCCGGCCCTTCGGGCCACCTCCCCATCGCAAGCGATAGGGAGGAGGGTGTGCAATGTCGTGCTTTTCATCGTGCGGGGCGACGCGCGGGTGAAACCGATTCTTAACCGGCCGAGGGGTAATTTTACCTTTTCTTAGCCATGAGACCCGCCGGCCGCCATGCTGCATGTCGCGCGCATCCTGCTCTATTTCCTGTTCGCGGGCGTCGCCGTCACCCTGATCGCCTCGGGCCTGATGTGGTGGTTCGAAGCGTCGCGCCGGCTGCAGCGGGCTTTGGCCGGCGCGCTCGGCAAGCCCGCCGACGCCGTCGTCTACGATCTGAGCGGCAGAAAGGCGGCCGGGCTCGACTTCACCGCCGGCGACCTGGCCGTCATGTGGGATACCGGCGACAAGGGCCTGGTCTTCAGCTTCGAGGAGGTCGAGGGGGCGGAACTGATCGTCGACGAGCGCATCATGGCCCGCGCCCAGAAGGGTGAGCCGCGCCGAGTGCTCAACGAAACCCACGCCCAGGCGTCGAAGGTGACCCTGCGGCTGATGTTCGACGACGTCGAGATGCCCGAGTTCGAGCTCGACCTCTATGGCGATGTCAGCCACAACCCCGTCCACGCCAAGACCGCCGCCGAGGCGGTAAGGCTTGGCCGCAAATGGCTGTCGCATGTCGACGCCGTCATCAAGCGTCAGCCGGGGAACGCCGCCCCCTACCCGGCCGTGCCGGCGGCGGAGGCTCGCCCGGCGCCGGCCGTCGCCTCGCCCAACCCGCCGTGGGAAGAGGACGATGACGAAAACGACACGGACGAGCGATAAAAGCTGTTAAAAAACTGTAAAGACACGCGGCATCGCTTTGCGTGTGGGGGAAATCGTGGTTAACTTCGATTTCCAAGACGTTGTTTCCGTTCCAGGTGACGATTTGCCGCCTTTCGTAGCCCCCCTCGTCATTCTCTCCGGCGCCGCCCTCGCCATCCTGTTCATCCTGTACAGGATCTACGAGACGCGCGTCGAACAGCCGAAGAAACTCGACGACGAACTCAAGGAAGCGCTCGAAGGCCGCAAGGCCGATGTCGAGGCTGTCGAACCGGTGCGCAAATGCGCCGCCGCCATCTGCTACGCGCTCAACCGCATCGTCATCGTTCGCGACTTCGGCAAGAAGCCGCCACGCATCTATCCGGTGGCGGAACTGATGGGCATCGAGGTCTTCGTCGATGATAAGGTTGTGGCTCGCGTGCTGCGCAATGGCCCGCACAAGATGCTCGACGACATCGCGCCGCAGGTCAATCGCGTCACCATGCGCATGATGTTCGACGACCCCGCGCATCCCGACTTCGAGCTGGTGCTTTGGGACCCGCACGACGCCCTGACCGCCCGCGCCGAAGGGCCGCGCGCCGCCATGGAGACGGCGCGGCGCTGGTTCTATCACGTCGAGGCCATTCTGCGCCGGCCGGCGCCGGAAAAGCCCAAGCCGCTGCCGCCCGCCCATCCGTCGGCGCCCGAGCCCGCCAAGACCGGAGACAAGCCGCCGCGCGGCGAGACCGACGTGCTCAACGCGCCGCTGATTCCTTATCTATAGGCGCCCACTTTTCCACCGCCGCCGCACCCCCGGCCTTTGGCAAGCCCGGCGAGCTATGCTAAGCCTGCGCACAGCTTA
>CAYYTA010000048.1:0-25132 GCA_964474575.1 uncultured Caulobacteraceae bacterium
CGCCTCCCCCGCCCCCTGCCGAAACCGCGCAACCCGAGGCGCAGCCGCCACCGGTAAAGGGCCATGGCTGGCGCCTGTGGCCGCAGAAGCATGACCAGGCGCCGGCGGCCGATGTCGCGTCCGCCGCCCCCGCGCTGTCACAACCCACCCCGCCCATCGCCGGCGGCTACCAGAAGGCCACCGACAAGGCCGCGGTCGACGCCGCCGTCGCCTATGCCCTGCACGAATCGCCGCTGTACGAACTGAAAGGCGTCAAGTCGGCCAGCGTCCAGATCGTCGCCGGCCGCAACTACGCCCTGTGCCTGAAGGTGCGCCAGATCGACCACGAGGCCAATCCGTTCCACGAGCGCCTCGTCGCCGCCAAGGTCTTCCAGGGCCTCGATGGCCATTACGAACTGACCTCGTGGCAGGAAGTCAATTCCTGCGGCCGGGACTGACCGGTCGCTTGCCCTACCGCCCTGCCCCGCGCCTGCATGAGTCCGGCCTCGCCGTGCATGACGCCGTCGCCGCCGCCGAATTCCCGGAGACCATCCTGCGCTATCGCAACGACCGCGCCGCCGCCTCGGTCGGGCTCGACGGCCTGGGCGGTCCCGACTGGATCGCCCATTTCGGCCGCTTCACACCCCTGCCCGATAACCAGCCCGCGCCGCTGGCCCTGCGGTATCACGGCCACCAGTTCCGCAGCTATAATCCCGACCTCGGCGACGGACGCGGTTTCCTGTTCGCGCAGTTGCTCGACGACAAGGACCGCCTGCTCGACCTCGGCACCAAGGGTACCGGCAAGACGCCCTATTCGCGCGGCGGCGACGGCCGGCTGACCCTGAAGGGCGGGGTGCGCGAGGTCCTGGCCACCGCCATGCTGGAGGCGCTCGGCGTGACGACCTCGAAGTCGTTCTCGCTGATCGAGACCGGCGAGGCCCTGATGCGCGGCGACGAACCCTCCCCCACGCGGTCGTCGGTGCTGGTCCGGCTGTCGCACAGCCATATCCGCTTCGGTACTTTCGAGCGGCTGGCTTATCATGGCGACACGGAAACCATGCAGGCTCTGGCCGATTTCGTCATCGCCAACTACTACGCCCTCCCCATTCATGGGGAGGGGGGACCGCGAAGCGGTGGGAGGGGCATGGATACAAACTCCGAGCCAGTCGTTTTCATGTTCGATGCCTGTGTCTCGGCGTCGGCGCGGCTGGCGGCGCAGTGGATGGCGGCCGGTTTCGTCCACGGCGTGCTCAATACCGACAACATGAACATCACCGGCGAGAGCTTCGACTACGGCCCCTATCGCTTCCTGCCGCATTATGATCCCGGTTTCACCGCCGCCTATTTCGATCATACCGGGCTTTACGCCTATGGCCGCCAGCCCGATACCGTGCTGTGGAATCTCAGCGTCCTGGCGCAGAACCTGAGCCTGATCGCGCCACAGGGGGCCTTGCTCGAAAGCCTTCAGGCCTATGCCGAGCGCTATCGCCGCGAACTCGGCCTCGCCGTCTGCGCCCGGCTCCATGTGCGGCCGAAGGACGATAACGGCGACCTGATCAAGGCCGTCTTCGCCGCCCAGGCCGAACGGCAGGACGACGGCGCTTTCGAAGCCGTGTTCCACGACATGTGGGGCGATGTCCCGGGCTACGAACCCGACGGTACGCCGCGTCCGGAGGCGCCGGTCACCTTGCTGATCGGCGAGATTGAGGCCATATGGGCGCGCATCGCCGAAGGCGACGACTGGTCGGCCTTTTACGCCAAGCTCGACGCCATCGAGGCGTACCGGCAGGCCTTAAGGCTGAACTGACATTTCCCCGCGGATAAAGGCGACCAGCGCCTTTTCCAGCGGATCGTACTTGCCGTCGGCGCGGATGTGCTCGATCGTCCATTGCGTCTCGGCCGGCGTAATGGCGTGGTCGGCCGCCGCCGCGGCGTCATTGTTCATCTCGTCGGCGATGGCCAGGGCCGCCGGCGGCAAGGCCGCGCCGTCCATGCCCACCATACGCCTGAAGAAACGGCCGATGCTGACCGAGCTGTCGGCCTCGTAGCGATCCATGCGCAGCTGGTCGTCTCGCGACAGGGCCTCATAGTTGCGGTGCGCCATCAGGTGGTTGGCCACCGCCTTGACGAAAAGGTCGGGCCAGGTCGCGGCGTTGTTTTGACCGAGCGTGGCGTCCTTGACGCGGAACAGCATGTCGGCCTCCGCCGTCGAGACGACATAGGCGCCGTCGCCGCTTTGCGCGAAGATCACGCGGCGCAGCAGTTCGACCTCGGTGGCGTTGATGCAGCGGGCGTCGAGTTGACCGTCGCCATCGCTGAAGCCGTTGCGCGTCGGGCCGTCGCCGGTCAGGACGGCGGTCTCGATCTGCTTCAGGGCATAGTCGCGCAGTTCGCCCGGCACCGATTCGGCGACCTCCAGCACCTTGACCAGAAGTTCCAGCTCGGTCAGCGAATTGACCTTGCCGTCCTTGTCGATCCATGAGGTCAGCCACGCCGCCTTGGCGTCGTCGACATAGCCCTGCGGTTCCTGCTGGCGGACGAGATAGTCGACCATGACCTCGACGAAATAATCGACCCACTCGGTCGCCTGCAGCCGGCAGGCGGTGTTGAGCGCCATCAGGGCGTCGGCCTCCTCGCGGCTGACGGCGGCGTCGCCCCACACCAGGCGGCGCAGGGCGAGCACGTCCTCGGCGGCGATCGACGAGCGGCTGCGGATGTCGGAGGTAAGTTCGGCGAACGAAGCGGACATGATGTTTCCTTTTGGGCGGCTTTCCCCTTGATTGTCGCGCGAACCTTACCATGCAGCCGTTAATCGCCGGTCAAGAGCGACCATGACGCCCAAATATAAACAGTATGTAACTAGGCGAAAATGCAGGACGGCTTTAGATTTCGGGCGGAGGTGTTCCATGTTCAGGTCCGCCATTCTCGCGGCCGCGCTTGCCGCCGCGTCAGCCGCCCACGCCGAAACCTCGCCGCCGCCGTTGCCGCAATCCATCGCCGACGGCGTCTGGCTGATCCCCGGTAGCTACGAAGGCGACTGGCAGCCCGACGGCAACACCATCGTCTGGCAGGCGCCGCAGGGCCTGGTCGTCATGGACACCGGCCGTCACAGCTGGCACCACCAGGCAATCCTCGACTTCGCCAAAAGCCGTAACCAGCCGGTCATCGCCATCATCAACAGCCACTGGCACCTCGACCACAACAGCGGCAATGCCGCCATCAAGGCGACCTATCCTCAGGCCAAGGTCTATACCAGCACGGCCGTGCTGCGCATGATCCGCGATGTCTTTCCGCAGGGCGTGGCGAATGGCGAGGCCTATCTCGCCGCCCATCCCGACCTGCCGCCCGATGTCGCCGCCGATATGAAGGGCGACGACGACACCCGCGCCCATCCCGATGCGCTCAAGCCCGACGTACCAGTCACCGAGTCGCAGGACCGCGACCTGGGCGGGCGGACGCTGGGCGTCGAACTGGCGAAGGATGCGGCGACCGACGGCGATGTCTGGATGATCGATCGCCAGTCCGGAGTCGTGGCGTCGGGCGATCTGGTCACCCTTCCCGTGCCGTTCGCCGACACGGCCTGCATGAAGGGTTGGCGCGACGGGTTAGACGCCATTGCCGCCACGCCTTTCACCCTCCTGGTTCCCGGCCACGGCGCGCCGATGACTCGCAGTCAGTTCCTGGCCTACCGGACGGGTTTCGACGCCTTTGTCGACTGCACGAACTCAAAGACAGACACGAAGACGTGCGCCGACGCCTGGGCCGCCGCCGTTCCGGCGATGCAGCCGGTGAGCACGCCCGCTGATCCGCGCACGGCGGAAATGGCCGGCGAATATATCGATTTCCTGCGCGAAAACGGCGGCGACGCTCCGCGCTGCGAAGCGAAATCTAGCGCTTCTTAGTGAGGTAATCGTCCCACGGCTGGCGGTACTGGCCCTGCTGGCGATAGGCGTCGGCCAGTTCCCCATAGGCTGCGTCGGTCGCGCCGCGCCTGTCCTTGTAATTGTCCCACGGCTGGGCCTTGCGTTCGGACTTGCGCCGCCCGGCGGGCGCCGGTTCTTCGTAGCCGGGCGTCAGGCCGCCAGCGTTCCAGATGTCGCCTTCCGGCTTGCGGGCGCGGCCGGACTTCGCCGTCTTGCCCTTGCCGGCGAAGTCGTTGCGGCCATAGGCGGCATCGTCATAGTCATCGCGGTAAGGTCCTCGGTTCTGCAGCACGCTGACGTCGTCCTCCTCGCGATCGTAGGGCGAAACCTGCGGCTCATAGACTGGACCGGTCATGCTGACGCCGGAGCTCGAGTTCTGGTTGCTGTATCGGGACATGGTCAAACTCCTTGTTGGAGCTTGAATTTTACGGCCGCGCCGGTAAGTTTGGCATGGCGATCGCGGTCACGCGCCGTAAAGGATGCCTCAAAGCACCGAGCAATTGGTCAGTTGCGAGAAATGCTCGAGCGCATAACCGCCGACGACGCTGGTACCGTGGCGGTCGAGTTCCGGCGACCATACCGCCACCGCCGCCTGGCCCGGCACAATGGCGACGATGCCGCCGCCGACGCCCGACTTCGCCGGCAGCCCCACGCGATAGGCGAACGAGCCGACGCTGTCATAGATGCCGCAGGTTAGAAGCAGGGCGTTGAGCCGCCGCGTCAGCCGCTCCGGGAACACCGTCTCCTCGATCAGCGGCGAGAATCCGCCCGCCGCCAGGGGTAGGGCCGCCCGCGCCAGCTGCCGGCAGGTGATCGTTACCGCGCACTGGCGGCAATAGGCGGCGACCACGGTTTCGGCGTTGTGGGTAATGGTGCCGAAGCTGCGCATCAGGTTGGCGATGGCGCGGTTCTTGTGCGCGTTGGCCAGTTCCGACGCCGCCACCGCCTCGTCGATCTCCAGCGGCGCCCCGGCCAGAAAGCCCATGAAGTCGCGCACCAGCCTGTGCGGCTCCCGCACGACATCAAGCAGGATATCGGTCACCGCCAGGGCGCCCGGATTGATGAAAGGGTTGCGCGGCACGCCCTCTTCCTGCTCCAGCTGCGACAGGTAGTTGAATGGCGTTCCCGACGGTTCCTTGCCGATGCGCGTCCACACCTCGTCGCCGATGCGGTTAAGCGCCAGCCCCAGGGCAAACAGCTTGGTGATGCTTTGCGCCGAAAACGGTTCGTCGGCATCGCCGATGACGGTTTCTTCCCCGGCGATCGTCACCACCGCCATGCCGAACTTCGCCGGATCGGCCGCCGCCAGCTGCGGAATATAGCCCGCCGTCCGGCCCTTGCCAAAATGCGGCTTCACGGCGGCGGCGACCTCGGCCAGGACGTCGGCGAGGTTGTAGGACTGGCTTGCGGCTTTCATGCCTTGTGAAAGCCTGCGACTCTTGTGCCTGTCAAGGTGGGCTTCCGCGCAGCGCCGACTCGTGATTATCTGTTACCGGGCCAGGGCGGTATGCGTATGAAGACCTTTACAATTCAGCAGTCCGGCAACCGTGTCGAAATCCACGGTACGCCGTCACCTTTGTTCTACGAACTGAACGGGCTGGACCTGCCGCCGGTCACTGACGCGGCTTTCGCCGTCTGGCATATCCTGCCATGGGCGATGAAACTGGGCTTCGATTACCACATCGCGGCGCCGGTCGATCCTGTTGTGCTGGCCAATGCCGAGAAGCTGACCCGCATCTGGGAGATGTGGCTGCCGCACAAGTTCCGTGAACTGAGGATCACCGCCGAAGGCGTTCCGCCGCAGCCGCCCTCGGTGCGCGGCCGCGACCTGACGTTCTATTCCGGCGGCATAGATTCGACGCACATGCTGCTGCAGCTCGGCCGCCGGCCCGAGCCCGTTACCGCGATCACCGTCCACGGCATGGACTATGTCGCCGACAACCATGCCGGCTTCCAGGGCCTGCTGGCCAAGACGCAGCCCTTGCTGGAGGCGCTCAACTACCGCCGTATTACGCTGCGCAGCAATGCCAGCCTGGTCGCCAAGGGCAGCCATGGATGGGGCATGGCGCTTTCCGGCCACGCCTTCCTGCTGTCGGGCCTGTTCGAAAACGGCGTCTTCGCCGCCGATTTGAGCCATGAGCAGGACGTGGGCGGGCTGGAGCCCTGGGGCCAGAACCACGTCACGAACCGCTATTTCCGCGGCCGGGACTTCCGCTTCCAGTCGCTGTGCGAGGAAACGACGCGCGCCGAGAAGACGATCGACATCGTACGCGACCCGCTGGCTCTGGCCGCGGCCTCGTTCTGCAAGGACCGGACGGTCCGGCCGAACAATTGCGGCCATTGCGTGCGCTGTGCCCGCGCCAAGGTGATGTTCCTTGGCATGACCGGAAAGATACCGCCGGTCTTCATCGACAATGCTTACGGCGACCACACCATCCAGGCGCTGAAATTCGAGGACAAGGAGGAGCAGATGTTCCTCATCGACACCTACCAGCACGCCCGCCGGCTGGGCTTCCTGCCTTTGATCCAGGGGCTCGAGGCGCGCATCGACGAGGCGCGGCGCAATCCGCTGCGCCTGCCCGACGCCGCTTGATCAGGACATGCTGGCCGCCGGGCTCTCCGACACGGACGAGGCGCTTTCCTCGTCGAGCTCCTCGGCGAACTCGATCGTATCGAAAACGACCCGGGTGATGTCGGCGATGACCTTGTCGCGCCCGGCGGCGTCGAGCGTGCCGCCCGAGGTATAGACCGCCAGGAAGATCGGCCCCTTGACCTTGGCGTCGGCGGTCGGCCAGATGACGGCGACATCGTTGACCGCGCCGTTGGCCCCGGTGCCGGTCTTATCGCCGACGATATAGCCCGTTGGCACGCCGGCGCGGATGCGGTTGGCGCCGGTGGTGCAGCCGACCATCCAGCCCTTGAGCTTGTCGAGGCTTTCGGCCTTGAGCACCGGCGTCATGTAGACCGTACGCAGCAGGGCGGCCATAGCCGCCGGCGTGGTGGTGTCCTTTTCGTCGCCGGCGACATTGGTGTTGAGCGTGGGCTCGGTGCGGTCGAAGCGCGTCGTCTGATCCCCCAGGGATCGCGCAAACGTCGTCAGCCCGGCCGGTCCGCCGATGAGGCCGAGCAGCAGGTTGGCCGCGGTATTGTCGCTCTTTTCAACCGCAGCCGCGCACAGGTCGGCGACGCTCATCCTGCCCTTGGCTACATTGTCCGTGGTCACCGGCGCATTGTCGAGCAGATCGGCCTTGCCGTACTTGACGGCCTGGTCAAGCTTGAGCTTGCCCTGATCCGCTGCCTGGAGAACCGCCGCGGCCAGCACCCACTTGAAGGTCGAGCACATGGCGAAGCGCGTGTCGGATTCGATGTTGAAGCCGCTGTTCGACGCCGAATCGCCGATGATGGCGCTGAGGCCGACGGTGCCGCCGTGGCGCTTGATGATCTCCATGATCCGGCCGATGAAGCCGACGACCCTCTGCACCTTTTCAGAACAGGCCGTCACCCCCATCGTCGTGACCGCCAGGGCGCCCGCCCCGGCCAGAATACCCCTGCGTGACAACATGATGTCAGTTCCCCTTTTGTGAATCCGCCCCGATATGCTTGTCGAGCCAGTCGAACACCGTCTGGTGCCACTTCATCGAATTCTGCGGCTTGAGCACCCAGTGGTTCTCGTCGGTGAAATGCAGGAATTCGGAATCGACGCCGTTGGCCTGGAGCGCGGTGAAGGCGGCGATGCCCTGCTCGACCGGGATGCGGTAGTCCCTGTCCGAGTGCACGATCAGCATCGGCACCGACCAGTCCTTGGCGTGCAGCGCCGGGTTGAACTTGTCATAGGCCGCCGGGTCCTGGAGGACATCCGCGCCCTGCTCCCACTTTTCGAACCACATCTCCTCCGTCGAATAGCCCATCATGCGCGCATCGAAGACGCCGTCATGGCTGACGATGCACTTCCACGGTTCCTTCCAGTTGCCGGCGATCCAGTCGGCCATGAAGCCGCCGTAGGATGCGCCGAGCGCACAGGCCCGCGACCCGTCGAGGAACGGATATTGCTGAAGCGCCGCCGCCCAGCCTTTCTGCAGGTCTTCCAGCGGCCGGTCGCCCCAGTGCTGCGAGATCGCGTCCTCGAACGCCTGGCCGTAGCCTGTCGAGCCGTGGAAGTCGATCATGACGACCGCATAGCCCGCCCCGGCATAGGTTTCCGGGTTCCAGCGGAACGACCAGTCGTCGCCGAACGAGCCCTGCGGCCCGCCGTGGATCAGGAAGGCGACGGGGTACTTTTTGCCTTCGACATAGTTGGCCGGCTTGAGCACGATGCCGTGGACGTCGTCGCCGTTCCAGCCCTTGAAGGTGAACTGCTCCCAGTCGCCCCAGGCGAAATCCTTCAGGTTGGCGTCGATGGCGGTGATCGGATTGGCTGTGACGTCGATCATGCCCGTCTTCAGCCACGAGGCGTAAAGCAGGGCCGGTTGAGTCAGTGAATCCTTCGTGAAAACGAAGCCCTTCGCCGTCTCGAAGAAGGCGTCCATGTGGCCGGTCTTGGTGATCGGCGTCACCGCGCCGGTCTTGACATTGACCTGGAACAAACGCTCCAGGCCGGTGTCGCCGGCGGTGACATAGAGGCTCTTTCCGTCCCTCGACCACTTGATGTCGTCAACGCTGTGGTCCCAGTTGGGCGCCAGTTCGGTGACCTTGCCATAGGCGTCCATCAGCATGATGCCGAAGCGGTCAGCCTCGAAGCCGGGGCGCTTCATCGCCTTGTAGGCCAGGGTCTTGCCGTCGGGCGAAACGCGCGGGCTGGCGTCCCAGGCCGGGTTGCCGGCCGTGACGTCGGCGATGGCCCCGCCGTGGATAGGCACGGAATAGACGTCGAAATTGGTGCTGTAAGGCTCGGTCTTGCCGGCCTCGCGCGCCGAGAAATAGACCGTCTGGCTGTCCGGCGCGATGGTGAAGTCGCCTTCATCGCCGAACGGCTTCGACGGCACGTCGCCATCATAGCCATCGGTCAGGGCGACCGGCGCACCGCCGGCGAAGTCGACATAGAACAGGTGGTTGCGCGTGCCGTCCGCCCATTCGTCCCAGTGGCGGACGAAGACCTTGTCATAGACCATGCCGGTCGACTTGCCGGTAGCGGGATCGGCCTTGGCGTCGGCCTGGCGCTTGACCGTGCAGTCGATCTCCATGCCCTTGCAGTCAGGGTATACGGCGAGCGCCACCACGACGCCCTTGCCGTCCGGCGTCGGCTGGTAGGCGCCGACATCGAGCGGCAGGCTGGTCACCTGGGTCGCCGTGGCGCCGGTGGCATCGGTCTTCCACACCTGGCTGGAGCCGCTCTTCGACGACAGGAAAAAGAGCGTCTTGCCGTCGGCGCTCCATTGCGGGTCGGTGCCGCCGTCGCCGGCCGCCAGCTTCACTTCCGGCGCGGACAGGTTGCTGAGGTCCTTGATCCATAGCGAATTGACGCCCTTGTTGGCGTCGTAGTCGGTCTTGCGGACCTGGATCGCCGCATAATGGCCGGCGGCGTCGACATTGACCGCCGAGATGCGGTCGAGCCTGATCATGTCGGTATAGGTGAACGGCGGCTTGTCCTGGGCATGCGCCATGCCGGCGCTCAGGCCGAGCAGCGCGGCCGTGGCGGCCAGGACGAAGGATCGTGAAAGTCGGATCATGGGCGCGCAACCTGTAGCTTTTGTTACCAGTTAACTCTGTTAAAGCCCGCTTTCGCCCGTGAGTCGAGCAGTCGGGACAAAAGGTTACCGAATATTAATGTGCCGTGGCCTCCGCCGCCAGCAGTCCGCGCAGGGCTTCCATCGAGCCGATGGTCTGTTGCGGGATGCGGGCGCGGATCATCGGCGCCATCAGCTTGGCCATGAAGCTGTTCGGCTTGATCTCGATATGGTGGATCAGGTGCGTCCCGCCGCCGTCTCCAGAACTGACCATGAAGTCGACCGTCACCTGGAACATCTTGTCGTAATAGCGGCAGGTCAGCCGCCGGCCCGGCTCATGCGCCACGATGACCCCGTCCATGACGCCGTGGCGGCCGCCCTCGCAATAGGCGTAGCGCAGCTTGTCGCCGGCGGCGTTGGGCCCCGGCCCCTGCTTGGCCAGGCCCTCGCAGCGCTTCAGCCACTGCGGCAGGCGCGAAAAATCGTCGAGCACGGCGAACACCTGCGCCGGGCTTTGCGGAAGATCGATGCCATGTTCGAAGACGATGACCAAGGCTTTACCTTTGCGAAAGGCAAAAACACGAGACTGACACTATATACAGCCTAGCATAGCGCCGCCACGACACAAGGCCGACCATGACGCCACCGCGCCGCCTTATCGATCTTTATCTCATTCGCTACGTGCGCGAGAAGATGCAGTTGCTCTACGGCATCGCCGCGGGTGTGGCCGTGGTCGTCGCTGCCCGGGTTTTCACGCCGCTCCACCTCCTGCCGGGCCTGTTGTGCGGGTGGGATGCCTTCATGCTGATCTACCTCTGCGTCGGCGGCTGGCAGATGCACCTCGCCGACGAAATGGCCATCCGCGATCACGCCCACCTCTACGATGACGGTGAGTTCGCCGTGCTGGTGCTGTCGATCTTCGCCGCCATCCTCAGCATGGTGGCGATTATCATGCTGCTGGCGCCCCTTCCCGGCCTGTCGCCGTCGGGCAAGGCCTTCCACACCGTGCTGTCGGTCGTGACTCTGGCGACTTCGTGGATCTTCATCCACACGGTCTTCGCCTTCCATTATGCCCACGGCTACTATTTTTCCGACGACTGCGGCCGCAAACCGCCGCTGGTCTTCCCCAACGAGAAGTCACCGCTCTATACCGACTTTCTATACTTTTCCTTCGTCATCGGCACCTCGGGCCAGACGGCGGATGTCGCCTTCGCCTCGACCGCCATGCGTCGCGTCGGCCTGCTCCACTGCGTCGTCGCCTATGTCTTCAACGCCGCCGTGCTGGGCTTGAGCATCAACATCGCCGCCGGCATCATCGGCGGAAAATAATTACGTCCAGCGGTGTAACCTTTCTGTTTACCGCCGCGTATTACCCTGAAGGCACCTTTCAGGACGCAGAACATGTCCATCAGCGGCGACTATCCCCAACCCGTGCAGGTCAACGGCTTCACGTGCAAAAACTGCACTGACGTCGACTATGCCAAGAAGCACATCGACCCGGCCCACCCCAAGGCCGGTCCTTATGGCGTCAACGCCAAGGACGATCCGACGCTTAAGGCCCAGGCCGAGTTCAGGTTCGGCAGCGCGGTCACCTTCGGCGGTCAGCTCGCCAGATCGCAGACCGACAACTCAAGCACCGGCGGCGGCAATCCGAATACGCCCTCGACCTATCAGGCCACCCGGCCCGGCCAGGTCCTCAACATCCACGCATAAAAAAGGCCGCGTCCAGCGAAGGAGGCGGCCTTTTCGTTACGTTTACAGGGTTCAGAACGCCTTGCTCAGGCTGATCATCGCCGCCTGGTCTTTCTGATCGTTCGCGCCGAAGGTGCCGCGGTAGGACGCCGACACCGCCATGCCGCCGACATCGGTCGAGACGCCGACGCCGACCATCAGGCCGGGGCTCTTGACGTCGCCCATGTCGGTGGCGAAGGGATGGGCCGTATTGTTGATGAGCTGGCCCTTGAGCGCACCTTCATCGCCGCTCAGCACCGCTTCATAGCCGATCAGGCCCGATAGGCGGGTATGGTCGCCAAGCTTGCCATTGGCCTGGACCTCGACCGCGCCGGAGGTCGCCGAGACCTTGCGGTCGCCGTAGGCCACCGAGGCGATGCCGCCGATTTCATGGAAGCCCTTCATGTCGGCGCCGGCATAGCTCAGGCGCGCTACCGGCGTGACCGTCCAGTCGCCCATGCTGTTGTCGAAACCGGCCTGGACCGAGGCCGAATAGGAGCTGACATCGACGTGGTCGAGATGTTCCCACACCGGGGCCAGCAGGGTCTGGCGGCGGTAATCGCTGTAGGTGCCGACGCCGGCGCCCAGGTTGCCGCCTATGAAGTAACCGCCGGAATTCCACTCCATGCCGAGGTCGACGCTGAGGTCGGTCGGGCGGGCGGAGACCATGAAGGCCTTGGCGTCGCCGGTCATGGCGGTGACCCCGATGCCGAACGTCGTCTGTTCGCCCATCGGCTGGACCGCGCCGGCGCGGACGCCGGCAAGGCTGTAGTCATAGGCCGACTGGTCGGCCAGGGTCGCCGCGGTGCCGATCTGCGACTGGGTCGAGATCGCCCTGGTGCGCTCGCCATTGGCGCCGACGACCTGCAGGAAGTAGCCGCCGCTGCCCCTGGCGCCGTGCAGCAGGTTCGACATGTCGGCGACATTGGCGCGGCGGGTATTGTAGCTTTCGTCGGCGAACATGCCCACGCCCTCGGTCAGGGTCGGCGTGTAAAGGTACTGCGCCGCCAGCTTGGCGACCAGCTTGTGGCCGCCGGCCGTCGGGTGGACGCCGTCCCAGAACAGGTAGCCGTTCTGCGTGTCGGCCGAGCCGGTGACGCACGAGCTCACCGCTATGCACGGCTGGGTGACGTTGCTGAAGCCGAAGGCCGACGGGTTGGCGATGATGGCGTTGAAGGCCGAATAGATGTCGACCTCGACAATGTTGCTGTCGCCGTGCGCCGAAGCCTGGGCCTTGAGGCCGGCGTCGAGCGCGGTGTTGAAGGTCACCGCCGACAGGGTCGTCAGCGCCGAGGCGTTCGGATCGCCCGAGAACTGCGGCGTCTTGCCGAGGTCGGGCAGGTTCATCACCAGGATGGTCTTGGCGCCGGCGGTCGACAACTGGCCGACCTGGGTGGCGACATTGCCGGCGGCGGTGACCGAGACGCCGCTCATCACCGTGGCGGCGGTCGACGGGTTGCCGGCCGCGCCCGGCAGGGCCTGGAAGATGTCGTTGGCGCCGGCCCACATCGAAGCGACGTCGTTTTGTCCGAAATTGCCGCCGTGGCCGAGATAGAGCGCGATCTGGGTCGGCGTGCCCGGCGGGTTCATGGTCGCCGTGTCGGTGCGCGCGCCGCCGAAGGCCGCGTTGAAGCTACCGGTCGTATAGGTCGCGGAGGGGTTGGTGACCATCTGCATCGAGCCGGCGAGATATTCGGCCCACACCTTGTCATTGGTGAAGCGGTGGTTGTACGGCGCCGGCGGATTGGTCCCGCCGGTAGCGTTATAGAGGTTGCCGTTGTCGGACAGGCTGTCGCCGAAGCTGATCAGGCGGTCGTAGGACTGGGCGCGCGCGCCGGCAGCCAGACCCAGGCTCAGGACCAGTGTCAGGGCCGACGCCGTCAGCGCCAGAGAGACGGACTTCTTCATGGAATTTCCCTGCGGATTTTTTGTCGTTTTTTATAGAAATGCGGCGGTGCGAAAACACCGTATCGCCGTGCAGCGTAATGGAGTCGCGGCATTTGGCAATATTGACGTTACGGTAAGCGTCAACTTATTTCGGCGGCCTGTCGTAAAACTGTCGCAGCGGTGGTGGAGATTTCCTTCACCTCTCCCCTTTCAAGGGGAGAGGTGGGAGAAAGTTGAGTCTCGCGTTTTCCTGGCGCGGCCGCTCTCTTGCCGAGGGCGTTGTCTCACCCACCCTCTTCCAGGGTAAAGGTGATGACCGTGCCCGACGGCGACGAGCTGTCCACCCAGATGCGGCCCCCGTGCAGGGCGGTGATCTTGCGCGCCAGGGCAAGGCCCATGCCGGCACCCGGCTGGCCCTGGCCGCCGGCCTTGTGGAATGGCTTGAAGATGGCCTGCCATTCATCGCGGTCGATGCCGCAACCGTTGTCGCGCAGCGAAAATTCCCAGCCCACCTGGCCGCGGCGGGCGTCAAGCGCGATCTCTGGCGGCACGCCCGGCCGGGCGAAGCGGATGGCGTTGTCGATCAGCAAGGTGAACAGCTGCATGACCTGGTCGGGATCGGCGCCCAGCGACGGCAGCTCGCCGATGGTCAACGTTCCCCGTCGCGCCTTCAGCTTCTCGCGCGTCAGCAAGGCGGCGTGCTCGGCGACGCGGCGGGTGTCGACCATGATATGCGGCGCGGCCATGGTGTTGAGCCGTGAGTAGTTGAGCAGCCCCTGCATCATGGCGCGCATCTTCTCGCCGTTCTCGACGATCTCGCGCAACAGCATGCGCTCCTCCTCGTCGGCGAACGGCCCCTGCTTCTCGGCCAGCAGCCGGGCGAACTCGACCATCAGCCGCGCCGGCGCGCCCAGATCGTGCGACACGATATAGGCGTAGTCGCGGAACTCCTGGGCGATGTCGGCGGCGTCGGGCATGGCGTGGCGCGGCTCGGCGGCCGTACGGGCTGAAACTTGCGACTGGGGCATGATGGCGGCTCCTTCGTCAGGCGGACAGTGTCCTAAAGGTTCTCAAAGATCGGCTTAAACATGATGGCAAACGCTTGTGGTTAAGGCCCGGTCATCGGCGGCGCCTTGGGCAGGGTGAAGGAAAAGGTACTGCCCTTGCCGGGCGTCGATTCCGCCCAGATGCGGCCGCCGTGGTTCTCGACGATCTTGCGGCAGACGGCGAGGCCCAGGCCGGTCCCCTTGATCGCCTCCCAGGTATGCAGGCGGCGGAAGGGATCGAAGACCTCCTCGATGAACGCCTTGTCGATGCCCAGGCCATTGTCGCTGACCGTGAACAGCCAGGCCCCGCCGTTGTCCTTGACGCCCACGTGGATCACCGGGCGGCGGCCATGAGGCTGGTATTTGATGGCGTTGGCGACCAGGTTCTGCATCACGCGCATCAGCTGGACGGCGTTGCCGGTGACCATCGGCAGGCGGTCGCTGGTCACGGCGGCGGCGGAATCACGGATCAGGGCGCCGAGGTTCTCCTCGACGTGGGCCAGCTCCAGCGTCATGTCGACCGGGCCGGTGCGGACACCCTCGCGCCCCAGCCGGGCATAGTCGAGCAGGTCCTGGACCATGTCGCGCATGCGCAGGGCCGAATCGCCGACGATCTTCAGGTATTCGCGCCCATCCGCCTCCAGCCTGTCGCCATAGTCGTCGGTCAGGATCTGGCTGAAATTGACCACCATGCGCAGCGGCTCCTGCATGTCGTGCGAGGCGACATAGGCGAAGCGTTCCAGCTCGGTATTGGATTCGGTCAGCCGGTTGAGCAGGCGCTGGCGGTTGTCCTCGTTCTGCCTGAGCTTGGTGACGTCGCGGACGACGCTGCAGAAATAGCGCTTGCCCTGGATATTGAAGGCCGAAACCGTCGCCTGGACCGGTATTTCGCGGCCATCCTTATGCCGCGCCGTGGCGTCGCGTAGGCCGCCGGCGCCGATTTCGGCGTCCGAAAGCCGCCGGGCCTCATCGAAGAAAGCCTCGTGCTGGGACTTGTAGCTGTCGGCCGCCAGGTCGCGTGCGTCCATGCCGATCAGTTCTTTGGCGGAATAGCCGAAGATGGCCGTGCAGGCGGCGTTGACGCTGGTGATCCGCCGGTCCTCGTCGATGGTGAAGACGCCGTCCATGACATTTTCGACCACGGCGCCGAGCGTGACGCGGCCCTGCTCCTGAGCCTCGGCATAAAGCGCCTCGAGCTTTTCGTTGGCCGCCTTGAGCTTGGCATTGGCTTCATGCAGCTGCGACGGGCTGGGAAAGGTGAGCGCCTGGGGCAGCAGTTTCACGACCATGATCGCCGTGCCGATCGAGGCTATGGCCGTCATCGCCTTGATCACGCCCTCGGTGTAGTAACTGGGATGCCACAGCACCCAGATGCTGAGGACATGGGTCGTGCCGCACAACAGGATGAAGGCGCCGAACAGCCAGAAGACCATCGGAAAGGGCAGGTCGCGCCGCCGCCGGACGAAATAGGCCAGGGCGAACGGGATGCAGAAATAGGCCAGGGCGATGACGCCGTCGGAGATGACGTGCAGCCACAACACGTCCGGCCGCCACAGAAAGCAGAAGCCGTGGGGCATGAATGTGCCACCGCTCATGTCGTGCATATCTACATCCCTCGTCACGCCTGACGGGCAACCGCGCCGCCTCAGATGCGCTTCCGAAAGGCCGCCGGTCCCCTTGCCCGATTCGGCGGCCAAGCCCCTTTTATCTCAGATGGCGGGTTAAGAAAGTTCAACCATGCGCTGCGATCGCTACCAGCCGGCGCTTCAGGTTACCACGGTCCGGCCCGGATTCGCGCGGCGATTGACCTGCCAGGCCCTCTCACTTCATTGTGATCATCTGCAAACGGTTGCATGTCGATCATCATACAGAGTGTTAATCGCGATGTGAAAACGCTTGCAGTAAGCTGTAATTCCGGGGACAACAGTAGCCACGCGCAACAGCCGTTCCGATGATGCTGATGACCAAGCTTGCCGAACGCCCGAGACTTGCCCAGGTGCTCCTGGTCGAGGATAACCGCGGGGACGCGGTCCTGACGCGGCGCGCCTTCCGCCGGGCCAGGATGCCCAACGACCTTGTGGTGGCCGAGACCGGCGAGAAGGGACTGTCGATCCTGCGCCGCGAGGGCGAGCACGCCGACGCGCCGCGCCCCGACCTGATCCTGCTCGACCTCAACCTGCCGTTCATGCATGGCCGCGACTTCCTGGCGGCGGTCAAGGAAGACCCGGCGCTGCGCCGCATTCCGGTCATCGTGCTATCGAGCTCCAGCGCCGATCGCGACATCACCGCCTGCTACAACCGCCACGCCAACGGCTATATCACCAAGCCGGTGACGGCGGAGACCTATGACGACATCGTCGCCCGCATCGAGAACTACTGGTTCACCCTGATGCAGATGCCGCCCGACGAGATGCCGGGGCAGTTATCTTAGAACTTACAACGCTTTCCTGACGGTAAGATTGATGCGCCGGCGTCCAACGAGCGGATGGACGCCGTCCCTGATCGTCGCGATGCCGTGCCAGGCGCGGCGCAGCGGTCCGCCCCACACCACGACATCGCCATGTTCGAGACGGATCTTCCCGACCGGATCGCTGCGTTCCCGGCCGCCGAACTGGAAGGTCGCCGCCAGGCCCAGCGACACCGACACCACCGGTGATGCGGCATCGAGTTCGTCGAGGTCGCGGTGCAGGCCCATGCGCGCGCCCGGTTCGTAAAGATTGATCAGGCAGGCGTCAGGCGCGAACGCGAACCCCGCCGCCTCCGCCGCCGCGACCGCCACGTCGCGGATGGCGTCCGGCATGTCGGGCCACGGCTTTCCGGTCAGCGGGTCTTCCCGCGCATAGCGGTAGCCGCCGAGGCCGCTCACCCAGCCCGCCGTGCCGCAATTGCTCATTGCCGCCGACATCGTGCCGCCGCCAGGCACCTGCATGCGGCGGAATGGGGCCGCGGCCGTAACCGCTTCCACAGCCGCCAGCAGCGCCCCCGCCTGGACCAGGGCGAAACCCTGCAGGACATGCAGGCCCTCTCGCGCCGGCGGCGGAAACAGGTCAGGCTGCTCAGCCATGCGCCTCGCGTTCCAGCAGGGCGCGCTTGCGCTCGACGCCCCAGCGATAGCCGCTCAAACTGCCGTCCGTGCGCACGACGCGGTGGCAGGGGATGGCGACGGCCAGGGTGTTGGCCGCGCATGCTCCGGCCACGGCGCGCACCGCCTCCGGCTGGCCGATCCGGGCCGCGACTTGCGAATAGGTCGCCGTCTCGCCGGCCGGTATCTCGCGCAGCGCCTGCCAGACGCGCTGCTGGAAGGCCGTGCCGCGAATGTCGAGCGGCAGGTCAAGCCCGGCTTGAGGCGCCTCGACGAAGCCGACCACCCACGCCACCAAAGCCTCGAAATCGCTGTCGCCGCCGATCAGGTTGGCCTTGGGGAAGCGGTCCTGCAGATCGCGCGCCAGCCGGTCCGGGTCCTCGCCGATGGCAATCGCCACCACGCCCTTGTCGCTCTGCGCCACCAGGATCGCTCCGAGTGCGCACTGGCCGACGGCGAAGCGGATATCGGTGTCGCGCCCGCCGTCCTGGAACCGCTTCGGCGTCATGCCGAGGATGCCGTTGGAACGCTCATAGAAGCGGCTGTTCGAGCCGTAACCGGCGTCGTAGAGCGCATTGGTGACGCTCTCGCCGTCGCTCAGACCCTCGCGCACACGCCCGGCGCGCCTGGCGGCCGCATAGGCCTTGGGCGTCAGGCCGGTTATCGCCTTGAACAGACGGTGGAAATGGTAAGGGCTCAAACCCGCCTCGCGCGCCAACTGGTCGAGATTGGGCTCCGTCTCCGCCGTCTCGATGCGGCGGCAGGCGGCGGCGATCAGCCCGGCCTGCTTCATCCTGGATGACTCCTCGCGCGGCTTGCAGCGCTTGCACGGGCGCAGGCCCGCCGCTTCGGCCGCGTCGCAGGTGTCGAAGAAGCCGACATTTTCCGGCTTCGGCGTCCTGGCGGCGCACGACGGGCGGCAATAGACGCCGGTCGTCCGCACGCCGTACCAGAACCGGCCGTCCTGCGCCGGATCGCGGTCGAGCACGGCCTGCCAGCGGTCGTCGCCTGAGGTGCGGGGCTTGAGCATGGTCATCAACATAGGCTGTCTCCTGTAAATCTCCAGTCCGCATGAACCTTAAGCCCCTGCCCGCCGCCTCGCGCTCCGGCCCTTGCGGTCGAATTCGGAATCGCGCGAAAGCGTGAAGCGGGAAAGTTTCTTAAGACTCCCCATGGCCTAATTCATATCGATTTTTTGCCCGAATTCGCGGCCACGATCGCCGCGTCTGCGCATCCGGGGCCCCGCTGTTGATCTTGCGAGCCATCTCCCTTGCCGCCTTGAGCCTCGCCCTGTCTGGCGTGGGCGCGGTGCTGTCCGCCAAGGCGCAGGATGCGCCGCCGCCCAATACCCAGCCTCCAAATACTCAACCTATCATCCCCGACAACGTCTTCGACGCTGCCCTGCCGCCGCTCGACACGACCACGCAGACAACGCCGCCGGCAGATGTGTTGCCCGCCGTCACGCCGGAGGACGACAAGGAACTGAGCGCGCCACTGCCCGCGCTCGACGGCTACGACGTCCAGCCGGTAGACACCGCCGCCATGGCCACCGAGGGCCCGCAAGCCCAGGTCACCTATGTCACCATGGTCGACGGCCTCAGGGACATCGGTCTCCAGGACCGCTTCAAGGACCTGAGCGCGTTGCAGGCGGGCAAGGGCAGGGCCGCCAACAGCGCCATGGTCCGCGCCCGCGCGACCGAGGACGAGGCGCTGATCCTGCGCCTGCTCAAGTCGGAAGGCTATTTCGACGGCACGGTGACCACCACCGTCTCCGCCGTCAAGGACACCTCCGGCCAGGTCGTCGCCCACATCGTCGTCGTGCCCGGCCAGGCCTATCACCTGGGCGAGATCGACATTGCCGCCCTACCGACCAATCCGCCCGGCCTGATCCGTGACAGCCTGCCCCTGCGCCGAGGCGACCGCATCGTCGCCACCCAGGTCCTGGCGGCGGAGGCCAATGTCAGCCTGGTCCTGCCGCAGCAGGGCTATCCCTTCGCCAGGGTCACCGGCCGCGACATCACCCTCGATCCAACGACCTATGCCGGCGACTACACCCTGAACGCCGAGACCGGCGCGCGTTCGGTCTTTAACGGCTTCCGCATGGACGGCGACGACAAGCCGCCCTTCCCGGCCAGCCACGTCGCCGTCCTGACCCGCTTCAGGCGCGGCGAGCTTTACGACAGCCGCAAGGTCGACGACCTGCAGCAGGCCCTGATCGCCACCAGCCTGTTCCGCAGCGTCGCCGTGGAACCGGTGCCGACCGGCCAGACCGACGCGCAGGGCAACCAGTATGTCGACCTGCTGGTCCATGAGCACAAGGGCCCGCCACGGACGCTCTCCGGCACGCTGGGCTATTCGACCGGCGAGGGCGCGACGGCCGCGGCCACGTGGACCAACCGCAACATGTTTCCGCCCGAGGGCGCCCTGATCTACCGCGCCGCGCTCGGCACCCAGGAGACGGCGCTGGAGGTCACCGCCCGCCGCTCCAACGCCCGCCGCCGCGACCGCACGGAGCAGTTGGGCCTGGCGCTCGACCGCAATACCTACGCCGCCTATGGCGCCTCCACCTTCACCTTCAACGGAGGGGTGTCACGGGTGTCGACGCCGCTGTGGCAGAAGCTGTGGACGTGGAGCTACGGCTTCGAGGTGGTGGCGACCGACGAAACCTCCACCGATCCGGTCACCGGCGCCCACGTCGAGAAGACCTACTACATCGCCGACACGCCGCTGCAGATTGGCTATGACAAGAGCGACAACCTGCTCAATCCGGCGAAGGGCTTCCGCCTCGGCGCGCAGTTGACGCCGCAGCTGTCGGCCGGCGGCGGTTCGGCCTCCAATGTCCGCACGATGTTCGACGCCAGCTACTACCATTCGGTCGGAGGCCGGATCATTCTCGCCACCCGCGCACGGCTGGGCGTGCTGGCCGGCGGCAATCTCGCCGACATCGCGCCGTCGCGCCGGCTCTATGCCGGCGGCGGCGGCAGCGTGCGCGGCTTCGCCTATCAGGGGCTGGGGCCGCTCGACGTCAACGGCGACCCGACCGGCGGGCGCAGCCTGATCGAGGCCTCATTCGAGGTGCGCTACCGCTTCGGCGACTACGGCATCGTGCCGTTCGTCGACGCCGGCCAGGTCTATGACAAGTCGGTGCCGGATTTCAGGGACGTCCGCGTCGGCGTCGGCGTCGGCGCGCGGCTCTACACCAATTTCGGCCCGGTACGCATCGACATCGCCACGCCGCTCGACCGCCGCGCCAACGAACCCAAGGTCGCGCTCTATGTCGGCATCGGACAGGCCTTCTGATGCCGCCCCTCCCCGCGCCCAAGGAGTTGTGGAACCGCGCGCGGGCGGCGGTCATCGCCGACCTGAAACAGGTCAGCTGGCGGGCCGTGGCGATCAATATCGCCGCCATCGTCGTTTCCGTCGCGGTCCTGCTCGGCCTGGCCCTCGTCGGGCTGAACACCCCGCCGGGCCGCCGCCTGCTGGTGCAGTTCGCCACCGGCGTCAAGCTCAATTCCGGCCTGCAAATCCAGATCGGCGAGATCGACGGCTCGCTCTATGGCGACATGACGCTGCACGACGTCAAGGTGCTGGATACGAAGGGCCCGTTCGTCACCAGTCCCCTGATCCACCTCGACTGGCGGCCGTTCGGCTATCTCGGCAAGCACGTCGATATCCGCGACCTGTCGAGCCCGCGCATCGACGTATTGCGCCGGCCGGTGCTCAATCCCGAGCAGAACCCGGAAAAGGGCGGTTCGGCCCTGCCCGACCTGAAGATCGACGTCAATCGCGTCCAGGTCGATACCCTGGCCGTGCACGAGGGCGTCTTCGGCGACGCCCGTAACGCCATGATCCAGGGCAATGGCCATATCGCCCACGGCCGCGCCCAGATCGACGTCACCACGCTCAGCGACAAGGGCGACGAACTGCTGGCCAGGCTCGACGCCCGGCCCGACGACAACCGGCTCGACATCGACGCCCATCTGAGCGCGCCCAAGGGCGGCATCGTCGTCGACCTGCTCGACCTCAAGCAACCCTTGACGGCCGATATTTCCGGCAAGGGCGCGTGGACTGGGTGGAACGGCCGGGCCCAGGCCATGCTGGGCGACGACAAGCTGCTCGACCTCGGTTTGAGCGCGCAAAACGGCAGGTTCCACCTGACCGGCGACACCCGGCCGGACCTGCTGATCGGCGGCTCGGACCTGCTGACCCCGGCGGTCCATGTCGACGCCACCGCGACGGCCAGGGACCGCAAGGTCAATCTGGTCGCCGCGTTGAACTCCGAAGCCGTCAGGCTGGACACCAAAGGCGTCGTCAACCTGGCCAGCAACAGCTTCGACCATCTCGAAGCCCATGTCCGCCTGCTCGATCCGAAGCGGCTGGGCAAGGACTTCACCGGCGACGACCTGCACGCCGACCTTATGTTCGACGGCGCGTTCCAGGACTGGAAGGTCGACTACGACCTTGCCGCCACGCGCTTCGGCATCGGCGATATCAAACTGGCCGGGCTCGACGCCAAAGGGAAGAGCCGGAGAGACGGCGACCGCGTCATCGTGCCCCTGAACGCCAGCCTGACGGCGCTGAGCGGCGTCGATTCCCACGTCGATCCCTTGTTGACGCACGTCAGGCTGACCGGCGACCTGGCCCTTGTCGGCACGGCCTTTTCGTCGGACAACCTGCGTCTGAAGACCGACCGGCTGGCCGCCACGGCCACCGCCCAGGGCGACCTTTCGACACTGGACGCCATATCTAACGTCAAGGCGACGCTCAACAACTACGCCGTCGACGGCGTCGGCCTCGTCAATGTCGCCACCGTCGCCCGTGTCGCCCGCAGGAACGGCCGCTTCCTGCTCGACGGGACTGCGAATGCCCAGACCACGCGGCTGGACAGCGACGGGCTGAAGTCTTTCCTCGGCGGCAACGCCAAAGCCAGCGGCAGCTATGTCCTCGGCGGCGACGGCAGTTTCTCCTTGCGCAAACTGACCGGCTCCGCGCCTGACTTTCAGCTTCTGTCCGGCGACGCCACCTTCGGCCCCCGCAACGCGCTCAAGGCCAACGCCACGGCCAGATCCGCCAGGTACGGCCCGCTGGAGGCCGCCGTCACCGGCACCTTCGACGCGCCGCAGGCGGTGGTCAAGGCCGCCGACCCCGGCGTCGGCGCCGGCATCAAGGACGTCGTCGCCAATCTCAGTACCGGCGCGGACGGCTATATCGTCACCGCCACCGGCGGCAGCGACTATGGCCCGTTCTCGGCCGACACCCTCGTTCACAAGGGCCCCGGCCCGCTGACCATCGACATCAGGAAGGCCGAGTTCGCCGGCATCGCCACCGCCGGACAGCTGGTCCAGAGCGCCGCCGGACCTTTCGCCGGCCGGCTGTCGCTCAGCGGCTCGGGCCTGACCGGCACGGCACTCCTGCGCGACGCCCATGGCGACCAGGGCGCGGCCATCACCGCCACCGGCAACAACGTCAACCTGCCCGGCGATCTCAAGGTCCATGCCGGCCGCGTCATCGTCATAGCCGACGCAACCTTGCGCCAGGAACTCGACCTCGATGCCGACGTGCAGATGGCCGACGCAACCTATGCCGGCGTCACGGTTTCGACCGGCCGCGCCAGGGTGCAGCTCCACGGCCAGAAGGGCACGATCCAGGCCGTGGCCAGCGGCGCGCGCGACGTGCCCTTCGACCTGGCGGTCAACGGCGACATCGCGCCCGACACCCTGACCTTCGCCGCCAGGGGCACGGCCAACAATGTCGCCCTGTCGCTCGACCACCCGGCGCGGCTGAGCAAAAGCGGCGGCGACTGGGTGCTGGCCCCGGTCACCGTCATCACCGACAGTGGCCGGGTCGACCTGTCGGGGCGTTTCGGCGCGGCGACGACCGTAGAGGCGCGGCTCGACGACATGGACCTGTCCGTCGCCAACCTGTTCCGCTCCGACCTCGGCGTTAGCGGCAAGGCCAATGGCGACATCGATTTTCGCCAGGCGGGCGGCGGCTTTCCTACCGCCACCGCCAATCTCAAGATCGCCGGCTTCTCGCGCACCTCGGCCGCCGTGGTGTCGACGCCGGTCGACATCGCCGTCGAGGCCCGTCTCGACCCGTCGCGGCAGCCTCAGGCCAATTATGCCCGCGCTATCGTCCGCCAGGGCGGCGCGGTCATTGGCCGGGTGCAACTGGCTTTTGCGCCAAGTTCGGGCGTCGGTTGGATCGACCAGCTGATGAACGCCGGCGTCTCGGGCGGCGTGCGCTACAACGGCCCGGCCGGCGTTCCGTTCTCCCTGGCCGGCCAGGCGCGTCAGCAGCTGTCGGGGCCGGTCGCCCTGGCCGCCGACATATCCGGCCGCCTCAACGCGCCGCTGCTTAACGGAGTCGTCAAGGCTCAGGCCCTGACCTACGACAACGACAATCTCGGCACGCGCATTTCCAGTCTCGCGCTCGACGGCCGCTTCAGCAACGACAGGCTGGAACTGGCCAGCTTCTCCGGCGTCGCCGGCGACGGCACGGTCAAGGGCTCGGGCTGGCTCAGCCTGGCCGCCGACCAGCATTTCCCGCTGCAACTGCACGTCGACATGGACAATGCCCGCCTGGCCCATTCCGACGCCATCGACTCGACGGTTTCGGGCACGCTCGACATCAGCAACAGCCAGGCGGACGGCGCGCTGATCGCCGGCGACCTTCGCATGCCGCAGTTGAAATACACCGTCACCCGCCAGGGCGCGGCCGAGGTCAGCGTGCTCGACGGCGTCCACCACAAGGGTTACGATATCGTCTCCGACACCGGCGCCGGCATGGCCCCGCCGGCCAAATGGAAGCTCAACATCCGCGCCCGCGCCGACAACCGCATCTTCGTCTCGGGCATGGGGTTGGAGTCGGAATGGCGCATGGACCTGCGCCTGGTCGGCGACACCCGGAATCCGCAGGTGCTGGGCGAAATGCGCGCCATCCGCGGCACCTATTCCTTCGCCGGGCGCGACTTCACCATCAGCGACGGCGTCATCACCTTCGACGGCGGCGCGCTGACCGACCCGCAGATCCAGCTTTCGGCCTCGGCCAATGTCAACGATATCACCGGCGTCATCAAGGTCTCGGGCTCGGCCCAGCATCCGGACATCGCCTTTTCCTCGACCCCAGCCCTGCCCCAGGACGAAGTGCTGTCGCGCATCCTGTTCGGCGAGAGCGTCGCCAACATCTCGGCCACCGAGGCGCTGCAGCTGGCGTCGGCGGTCAACGGACTGTCGGGCGGGCACGACTATCTCAATCCGTTGGGTGCGCTGCGTTCGGCGACCGGCATCGATCGCCTGAGGGTGCTGGGCGCCGACGCCGCCACCGGCCGGGGGACATCGCTGGCGGCCGGCAAGTACCTGACGAACAAGGTCTATGTCGAGGTCGTCACCGACGCCAAGGGCTTCACCGCCACCCAGATCGAGGTCGCCCTGTCCAGAACCCTGAGTGTCCTGTCGCAGACGGGCAGCGTCAGCGGCACCGGCGTCAGCCTGAAATATTCGCGTGATTACTGATCCCGCCCATCCACGATCCATCCTCCCCTTCCTCCAGACGCCGCCTGCATGATGTACGGCCTGAATTAAGGCCGATGCGTTTGCTGGCGGTGACGCAAGACGCCCCACCGCCGCGCCTCCGACTCCAAAATCTATCCCCGCCCTCAATTCCTGAGTCATGCTTGAACACATGTCTCAGCCTGACCGGCCATCGCAGGAAACCCTGACGCCCGAAGCGCGGCGCACGATGCTGCGCGCCTTCGGCGACCGCATGCTGGTCAAGCTCTCCGCCATGGACGACCCCGAGGACCTGCCGGGCGTCGAGCGC
>CAYYTA010000049.1:0-7529 GCA_964474575.1 uncultured Caulobacteraceae bacterium
ACCGGCTCGGGCAACATCAACGGCACCGGCAATGGGGACAATAACGTCATTACCGGCAATTCGGGCGCCAACCTGATCAACGGTGGCAATGGCGCCGACACCATGTCGGGCGGTCTGGGCGATGACACCTATGTCGTCGGCCAGGCCGGTGACATTGTGTTTGAGAATGCCTCCGAAGGCATTGACACCATCAATTCGACGGCTACCTACACGCTGAGCGCCAATGTCGAAAACCTGGTGCTGCTGTCCAACACCAACATCAACGGCACGGGCAACGAACTCAACAACGTTCTCACCGGCAATTCGGGCAACAATATACTCGACGGTCTGACGGGCGCCGATACCATGGCGGGCGGCGCGGGCGACGACATCTATGTTGTCGACAACGCCGGCGACATGGTCACGGAGGCGGCGTCCGCCGGCACGGACACTGTCAGGGCGTCAATTACCTACGCCCTGACTGCCAATGTCGAAAACCTGACCCTGATGGGTATTGCCGACATCAACGGCACCGGTAACAGCCTTGCCAACGCCCTTACCGGCAACGGCGGTGCTAACTGGCTTGATGGCGGCACGGGCGCCGATACCATGTCCGGCGGCGCCGGTGACGATACCTATATCGTCGACAACGCCGCCGACACGGTGACGGAAGTTGCCGGCCAGGGCACTGATCTCGTCATGGCTTCGCTCAGCTATGTCCTGGCTGTAAATGTCGAGAACCTGACTCTGACAGGCTCGGCTGCGATCGACGGCACCGGCAACAGCCTGGCCAACATCCTCACCGGCAACTCGGGCAATAATACGCTTGATGGCAAGACGGGCGCCGATACGATGGCCGGCGGTATCGGCAACGACACATATTTTGTCGATAACTCGGGTGATGTGGTCATTGAAAACGCCTCCGCAGGCACAGATACCGTCCAGTCTTCGATCACCTATGCCCTGACGGATAACGTTGAAAGACTGACGCTCACCGGTTCGGGCAACATCGGCGCAACCGGCAATAGCCTCGACAACATTCTCACCGGCAACTCCGGCGACAACGTCCTCGATGGTGGTGCCGGCGCAGACAAAATGTCGGGCGGCGCGGGCGACGACACCTATATGGTCGACAATACCGGGGATACAATTGTCGAAGCCGGCTCTTCGGGCACGGACCAGGTCTTTGCCACAGTTAGCTATACCTTGAGTTCCGGTGTTGAGAACCTGACGCTGAACGGCGGCGATGATATCAACGGCACCGGCAATGCCGCCAACAACGTGCTCATCGGCAACAGTGGCGTCAACCTGCTCTCGGGCGGAGGGAATGCCGACAAGCTCTATGGCATGGGTGGCAATGACATCCTGATCGGAGGATCGGGTAACGACTCGCTTTATGGCGGGGCGGGGTCTGACACCTTCGTTTTCGATGCGGCCGGTACTGCCAACGGCGTCGATCACTTCTACGATTTCGAGGCCGGTGTCGATCACCTGAGCTTCTCCAGCGCTGACTACGGCTTTGCCGCCGGTCACAATCTCACCGCCAGCGAACTGGTTTATGGCGCGCATGCCATAGGTACCAACAATCAGTTCTATTACAACGCCGCCAACCATACCCTTTACTGGGATGTGGATGGCACCGGCGGGACCGCGTCGGTCGCGATTGCTACGTTTGAAAATCTTGTGGCCCCGACGACGTCCGACTTTATCTTTACTTGATGAACGGCAACGGCGTTACGCCCTGGCTGTTTGTCTAACATTCAGCGCACCGGCTTTATGCCGGTGCGCTTTTTCGTGACGCGGCCGTCCGAAACGCCGCGCATTGCGAATACGGGCCGAAATTAGGCCGGCCGCCAAACCTGGCCTGGCACGTGGCATCGTGCTCGACCTTCCGTCTCCTGGCCAGAATGCGGCTTAAGATCATCTGTTGAAATCGATTACAATGCATGCTACGCCAGAAGCCAAAGCGTCTGAAAAACAGGATGGAAACATGTCACCGAACGTCTTTTCCCGTCGTCGCATACTGATTGGCGCCACTGCCTTTGCCGGCTTGGCTGCCTGTTCGAAGCCGGCCGACACCGCCGCGCCGGCATCTTCCTCGTCCGCGGAAGTTTGGCCGATCGGCGTACAGCTCTTCACCGTCAAGGCAGAGCTGGCGACCGACGCCCCCGGCACGCTGAAGAAGCTCAAGGACCTGGGCGTCGATGTGGTCGAGACCGCCGGCAGCAACGGCATGACAGCGGCGGCCTTTGCCCAGCAGATCCGCGATGCCGGCCTGACCATCCGCAGCTCGCACACCAACATGCCGGCCCTGCTCGACAATATCGACAAGGAAATCGCCGACGCCAGGACCTTCGGCTCGGAGTGGCTGGTCTGCTCCTCGCCCAAACCCGTCAGGCCGCTGCCCGGCAAGAAGGAATGGGTTGTCGAGATGACCGAGAACATGAACCTCGACCAGTGGAAGTATAATGCCGACCAGTTGGCGGCCATGGCGCCCAAGGTCAAGGCGGCTGGTCTCAAGTTCGCCTATCACAACCACCCGATGGAATTCCACGACCTGGGCGGCGGCCAGACCGGTTATGACCTGATCGCCGGCTCGACGCCGGACCTGCGCCTGGAAATGGACATAGGCTGGGTGGTGGTCGGCGGCGCCGATCCGGTGGCGTTGATCAATAAATATGCGGGCCGCGTCGACTTGCTCCACGTCAAGGACATGCGCAAGGATCCGGCTGGGCCGTTCGGCTTCTATTCGACCGAACTCGGCAACGGCGTCATCGACTGGCCGGCGGTTTTCAAGGCGGCCAAGGCCGCCGGCGCCTCAGGCTACTTCGTCGAGCAGGAAGCGCCCTACGTCAAGCCGATCTTCGACTCGCTGAAGGTCAGCACCGACTATCTCAAGGCCATGGCGGCATAAAGGTCAGCAAACCGCTCCGGCAGCACGTCCAGATGGGCGTGTTCGTGTGTGTTGCGGTCGAGCGCCCTGAAAAGCGTTTCGGCCTCTTCTGCCGAGCGAAAGCGGTCGGGCAGGTCTGGCCATGTGCCTGCCCGGCCGCGCGCCATCTTGCGCGCGAAATCCTCATGCGACTTGACCTGGTAGTGATTGAGGTGCGCGACGCCGTGGCGGATTTCGGAAGAAACCCCCTCGGTATATCCCCAATCCAGTTCGGTACCATCGGGATATATGTAGCGGCCCGAGGTCTCCGCATGGTGAACGTACAACGCCTTGAGCATGGCGACGCGCGCCAGGGTCTTGACGTGGTGGTTGTTGTGGAAGAGCGCCGGCGGCCCCATTCGGAAGGATTGGGTGACAAGTCCATAATCAGCCGCGACGCGGCCTGACGAACCAAAAGTCAGCCAGTTGAAGGCCACAGCACCGACATCGTCACCCAAGCGCCCAAGGAATCCGCCGATATCCGTGTCCTCACGCAGGACCAGAAATTCGTCACAATCGATAAACAGCGCCCAGTCGACGTCCGACAGACGGTTGGCGATGGCCCAGGCATAGGCCGACTTCTGCGGCGATTCACCTGGCCGCGACGGCCACGCGATCACCTCGATCGGATAGTCGTGCGACAAGGCCATCAGGTATTCGCGCGTGCCGTCGTCGCTCTCATTATCGAAGGCGATCACGCGATCAATCCCGATGGCCAGGTGGTAGGCCAGCCATTCGGCCAGGCATGGCCTCTCGTTCTTGACGATACACACCAACGCGACGCTCATTGGCCACCTCCGGGGTCATTAGGCGGCATTATTGGTGGAAGGCAAGTCCGATCCAGACGCTGCGCCGGCCGTCATAACCTATGATACCATCGCCACCATGGGTAATCTCGACCTTATGGTTGAGGGCATTATCGACCGCCAGGGTCAGGTCGAGGTGCCGCGCCAGAGGATAGGCGATGTCGAGCGAAAGCCGATCATAGGCCTTGAGCGGAAGGGTGTTGAGATCGTCGTCAAAGCTGTCGCCCTCGAAGCTCCAGCCGAGATTGACGTTCGCCTTGCCCGGCCGCCAGTCGACAGCTACGGTGGCGCTGCAGCCGGGCGCTTCCGCCGGACGCCGGCCGTTCGTCCGAGCATGGGTCCAAGTGCCGGAAGCCGATAGTGTCAATCGTTGACTGATATCATAGTCGACTTGAGCCTCGATACCATGGGCATCGATTCGCCCGATGTTCCGGCGCTGGCGATAGGAACCTCCAGCGGGTATGAAACCGGCGTTTCCAAAGGTACCCGGCCCGAGGCCGAGCGTGACATTGGTGATCGGATCGTCGAGCCTGTTGATGAACACGTCGCCGTCGAAGGTCCATCGCGCGTGGCTGACGCGGACGCCCGCTTCCGCGCCTTGCAGACGTTCCGGCTTCAGGTTTTCATTGGCCTCGGTAACATCGTTGCCGACACGAAACGGGCGGTACAATTCATTGAGCGACGGTGGGCGAAACCCCGTGTATGCCGCGGCGCGCCACGCCGTTTCGCCTGACGCGTAGCCAAGACCGACACGGCCGGAAGCGATGGTGTCCGCCTGATCCGCCGGATGGAGCGCCAGGGCCGGCAGGCCGGTGGCGGTATCGATTTCCGAACGATGGCCATCAAAGGCGCGCCAGCGGTCGATGCGAAGCGCGCCGGTCAAGCTGAGCGCACCGAAACTGCGCGTGCCTTCGCCGTAGGCACCGGCCAGCGATGTCTTGCCGCCGGAGACGCGATAGCGCGTCGCGACGCCGGCCATATAACGGTAAAACTCGCGCGACTCACCCGTGCTTAGCCGGCCGTCGATACCAAATTCCCACTCACTGTGTTCGGCCTGCCCGCGCAAGGCAGCATTGAAGCCTTCCCCATCTGCCGGCGTCTTGACCTGGTCGTTGGCCAGAGTCGTGCCAGAGCGGCCCGCCGCGACAGATACCGACCGGTTTGTAAGATTGGAATCCTGACGCCAAATCTGCAGGCGAAAGCCAGGCTTTTCAGCAGGTTGCCGCGTAAAGCTGAGACCGATCTGATCGCCGATTGAGCGGGCAACGGCCCCCGCCAGGCCCGTATCGCGGCGACTGTCATAGCTGCCGGCCAGCAGCGACAGCTCGCCGTCACCCAAGGCCCAACCGGCCGAACCCAAAACGGACTGGTCGTGGCCATAGGTCGCAACATCCGCTGCGCCAGCCTGGCCATTCCTGACCGGCACATCACCATGCAGAGTGACGTTGTCGTAAAAAAGGCTTACCGGCCCGGTCCAACCGAGACCAAGGCGGCGGCTGTCGTGGCTACCCACCGCGCCACCAGCGTAAAAGCCGGGCCGGTCATCAAGGCTCAGATCGACCACGCCGGTCAGCGCGCCGGCGCCATAGGCGCCCCCTCCAGCGCCGCGCAGGACATGGGCGCGTCCAATCGCCCCGGTCGGCAAACCTGCCCATACCACCCACCCGCCGAAAGGATCGTTCTGTGGTATGCCATCAAGCGTCACCAGCGCCCTCCCCGCGCCGGATGGCCCTATGGCTCGCAGAGACAGGCCCTGGACGGTCGGATTGGCCGTCAGGCTGGAATTTCGCCGGAACAGCGATGCCTGGGCGGCGCCTTTCAGCGCCTGGTCCACAGCCGCTACGCGCGCGATGTCGTCCTTGCCGATGTCGACATGGCTGAACAGCGCGTCGCCGCGATAGGTCGCCAGCCGCGTCCCGTGCACGATCACCTCGGTCGTCTGCGCCGGCGCCGCCGCCGGCAGCATCACCGCGAACGCGGCGCTCATCATCAGCTTTTTCACATCGCGCCCCGTCAGGACGAATTCGTTGGTAAGGCTTCCCAAATAACCTTATGACGGCTCGGAAAACCATAGGGATTCGTATGGCGACGATTCAGGACGTGGCGAAAATGGCGGGCGTTTCGACGGCCACGGTGTCGCGCGTGCTCAATTCCTACGTCCACGTCAGCCCCCAGGTATCGTCGCGGGTGATGACGGCGATCGATACCCTGGGCTACGAGCCCAACCACATGGCCAAAAGTCTTCGCACGCTCAAGACCTCGCGTCTGATCGTCACGGTGCCGGACATCGCCAACGTCTTCTTCTCCAACGTCATCCGCGGTGTCGAGGAAGCGGCGTTCAAGGCCGGCTATACCGTTCTTCTCGGTGACGTCGGTTTTTCCGGTTCGAGCGAGGAAGCCTATGCCGGCCTGCTGCGACGCAAGGAAGCCGACGGCCTGATCTTCCTTGGCCACAAACTACCGGACGCCCTGGGTGAAATGGTGGCGCGGATGGGGGCGGCCGCTCCTGTTGTCAATGGTTGCGAGTTTTCCGACGACATGGGCGTATCGAGCGTCCATATCGACAACGCCAAGGCCGCGTCGGACGTGATGGACTACCTTTACCGCCTTGGCCACAAGACGGTCGGCATTGTTACCGGTCATATGCGCGGCCCGATCAACCGTGACCGTCTGTCGGGTGTCGAGGCCTCGGCCGATCGCCACGGCAGGCGTGGCGACCTGCGCGTGGTGTCGGGCGACTACTCGATCGAGTCGGGTTCCGACCTGGCGACAAGGCTGCTCAAGGATACACCTCGCCCAACCGCCATCTTCTGCTTTTCCGACGACATGGCGTTCGGGGCCATCAACGCCATCCGCAATGCCGGCCTGTCGTGCCCGCAGGACGTTTCTGTTGTCGGCTTCGACGACATCCGCCTGTCGCGCTTCGTCACGCCTGGTCTGACGACGGTGCGTCAGCCAATGGCGGAGATCGGCCGCAAGACGGTGGACCTGCTGGTCGACATCATCGAGAACGGCGCCACGGACCGCGTCAACCTGACGCTCGATCACGAACTGGTTGTGCGCGAATCGACCGCGTCTCCGCGCTAGCCAGAGGGCAATCGGATAAGGTGGGCACCACTTTTGGCTGCGCCGAACTTCGTTTCGGATAAGTTGCGCGACCCAACAAAGCTTGGAGCCTGATGGCGATTCCATTTAAAGCCATTCCGCGCCAAGGCCAGACAGGGAACGAAAGCGCCCATTTTCCCTCCCTGTCGCGAAGCGATGGGAAGATGTCCCCGCACCGGTGACGGGCAAGGGGACGGAGGGTGGCGCATCCGTAAGGGCTGAGGAGTCATTCCTTACCTCCCCAAAATCCTCGATTTTGGGGAGGGGAACCGCACGAGCGAGGGATCGCCGGATCACGAGTGAGATGTGGCGGTGGGGCGCCCTGCTTTCAAAACCGCGGACGGACGCGGATCGGCGCAGATATTCCCTTCCACCTCTCCCCATACTCCCCCACTCGTGGGGGAGATGTCAGCGAAGCTGACAGAGGGGGGCCTTAGGGGAGAGGACGAGAGCCAAGCCTTTAGGGCGAAGGCGTAAGGGCTGAGGGGCGCCAAATGCCGGGGTGACGGCTCCAGCCCTCCATCCCAAAATCTCTCCCCTTCCATTTTTCCTGAGTCATGCTTGACCACATGTCTCAGCCTGACCGGCCATCGCAGGAAACCCTGACGCCCGAAGCGCGGCGCACGATGCTGCGCGCCTTCGGCGACCGCATGCTGGTCAAGCTCTCCGCCATGGACGACCCCGAGGACCTGCCGGGCGTCGAGCGC
>CAYYTA010000050.1:0-25979 GCA_964474575.1 uncultured Caulobacteraceae bacterium
CTTGTCGGCATGGACGCGCAGGCGCAGGCGGTACGGATCGCGGACCGGCGAGACGGGGGTATGGTCGTCTTCCTCTTCGGCCTCTTCGTCGTCGTCGTCTTCGTCGTCCTCGTCTTCGTCCGGCGGCACGCTCTGGAGGAAACGGTCGGCCTTGCGGATGGCGCGGACGGAGCGGTCGGCCTCGATGTAGGTCTCGGGCAGGGCCATGCCCATCACCTTGTCGGCGATGCCCTCGACGAACGCGCGCAGCCCGGCCTGGCGCGTCTCCAGCGCGGCGAGGTCGGGATGTTGCGGGTCCGTGTCAAAAGCCATCCGGTCAGGATAGGGCATGGCGAGAGGGTGGGGAGAAGATAGGCTTTAAGGTTTACAACGGACAGGCACGGACACGCCTCTCCCCGTGAATGGGGAGAGGCGTAAGAAAGGCGCACCGGCCGCTATTTCGTGTTAGGTTCGGCAAAACCGGAGGGAGACATGACGCGAACAGGATGGCTGGTGGCTGTGGGACTTGTCGCGGGCCTGCCCTTGCCGGCGGCCGCCCAGGATTCGGGGATCGACATCCGCAGCAACGCATTTCATGGCTCACCGTGGGAGCAGCAGGCGCTCAAGGACGAGGCCACGCTTCTGACCGCCAATCCCGGCATCGCGCGACGCGACGGCGACGACCTCGTCATCTCCTATCGCGGGCAGGTGGTGACGACCTTGAAACCCACATCAGGATGCGACAGCTATATCGTCAGGAAGGTCCTGTGGCTGTACGACGAGGCGAGCCAGGCTAAGGAAGGCGTGGCCGACATCACCTGCCACATGGGCGAGTTCACCATCGACGTGCTGATTATGCCGGATGGCCTCCAGTTGATGAATCGCGATGTGTCGGCGTCACCCGACGGGCGGCTGCTGGTGACGGGCGGCGAGGACAACTACATGGATATTTCCCGGCTCAGCCTTTATCGATGGCCGTCGCCGGACACCTTCGCGCAGTTTCCCGCCCATTGCCTGACGCACGACTGGCAGGACAACACGCATTTCCAGGTCGATTGCCGCTATGATGCCAGCGACAAGGGCGACGACGGGACGACGGTCCAATTCGACGCCGATGTCTGGCGCGATGACGGTGGGCAATGGCGGATGCAGGCGACCCGGTTCACCGATTTTACCATCTATGGCATCAAGTACGGATCGGCGCCGAGCGATGGCCGCCCCCTGCCCGCCTTTACGGCCCAGACGCCGGCAGACGACGCAGGGCAATAGCCCGATCGCTATCTGGCTGCACAAACGAAAGGTGACCCGTCGAAAACGCGGGCGAAAGAAAGCAAGAAACCCCTCCACCGCCCTGCGGGCGGTCCCATCGCTGGCGAAAGCTATACTTTCGCTGGCGCTATACCCCAAATTTGAGAAATTTGGGGAGGCATAGGGGGCGCAGACATCACTTGCTAATCACAATTCATATCTTTAATTGCACTTAAAAAGCATATTGCGAGTACATGGCGGCCGATATCTTAACCCTTGCGGGATAAGGTGCGGAGCATGCCGCATCTGCCGCCGTTCATCGCTGCCCTGTTCGCGCCCGTCACCCGCCTGTTCGACATGTCGGAGCAGACGTGGTGGGGCAGCTATGCCGGGGCGGCGCTGCTGGCGGCGGGTTTCTACCTGTGGAGCCGGCGCGGGCGGAAGACCAGCGTGCGCGGCCTGCTGCGCTACCTGTGGCCGAGGCGGCTTCTCTCGCGGGCCTCGACGCGGCTCGACATCAAGATGTATGTGTTTTCAAGCCTTTACCTGGCCTTCCAGGCGCTGATCGTGTTCGGCGGCATGGAGGGGTTGAGCGGGCTTATCCTGGCGGCGCTCAGGCCGGTCATCGGGCCGGGGGCGGCGGCGCATCCCCTCAGCGTCTGGGCGGCGGTCGCCGTCCCGCTGGTCATCTACCTGGCGCTCGAGTTCGGCTACTGGCTGTCGCACTACATGCTGCACCACGTCGGCTGGATGTGGGAGTTCCACAAGGTCCACCATTCCGCCGAGGTGCTGACGCCGCTGGTCGAATGGCGGCAGCATCCGTTCGAGTATTTCCTGGTGCCGTTCGTCATGGGCACGGTGTCGTCGCTGGTGCTGGCGGCCGTGACGTGGCTGTTCGGGCCTCAGCTTCACTATGCCGGGCTGTGGAGCCCGAGCCTGATCATCATGGTGTTCGTGTGCACGACGCTGCACCTGCGCCACAGCCACGTGAAGATGTCGGCGCCGGGCGTGCTCGGCTATATCCTGCAGACGCCGGCGCACCACCAGATCCACCATTCGACCGATCCGCGCCACTTCGACAGGAACCTGGGGTTCTGTTTGTCGGTGTGGGACTGGGTGTTCGGGACGCTTTATGTGCCGAAGGCGGATGAGGTGCTGACGCTGGGGCTCTACGGCGAGGACGGCGTGAAGGATGAGCTGGTGACGTCGACCAGGCTTGTGACGCACCTGGCTCTGCCGTTCCAGCGGATATGGGCGAAAGCGAAGCCCGTGGCGCGGCCGGAAGCGACGCCGGCGGAGTGATTTTGCACCCTGCCGCCGAAGGGTGTTATGCTGGCCCATGGCAAATACCCTGCGGCTCCTGCGTGTTCCTTTTCTGCATGACACCGTCCGTTTCGTAAGCCCCATGTCCAGGGACGAGGCGGTGGCCGCCCTGAAAGGGGTGACCGATCCGAAGCCCCATTACAGTCTGTTCGATCCCGATATCGGCGAGTTTCGCGGTCCCGTCGCCCCGGACGCGTTTCATATCAGTTGGAAGAGCGGCGGCCGTTATCGTCCGCCGCTTGTTCTCGCCGGAGAAACGCGCGCCGGGCCGGACGGATGCGAAATCGATATAGAGGTGCGCGCCGCCCTGCTGCCTCTCCTCGGGCCGGCGACCGTTCTTATGGTGGCCATGGCGAGCTTCGGCTGGCCGGCCACGTTATTTGGGACCGTGGTGCGGCTGGTGATCTGGGTGATCGTTCTCGGCATATTCTGGTTGATGAAGGCGGCAACGTTCCGCAGCCGGGTTTATGACCTCAAGGTCCGGTTGGGTAAGCTATGGCAGGTGAGCAGTGCCTGACGGCTGCCATGCGATTGCTTCTCCTTGGAGGCCCGATTTCCGGCGTTTGATCAGACTTAACGCGGCTGGCCGCAGCCGTAGTTGGCCAGAAGGGCGCGGGCGGCGTCGAGGCGCTGGGGCGAGTTGGAATGGAAGAAGACATTGCCCTCCCAGAACTCGATGCGGTCGCCGCTGCCATCGGCGAGCAGCCAGCCGTCCGAGGCGGTGTCGAGCATCAGGCTAATGATCGGCGCCAGCAGGGAAACCTCGGCTCGCTCCTCTTCTGAAAAGTCCTCCGCGTCCCGCTGGTCGTAAGGCATGGCGGGGAAAACATGGGCCGGCGTTTCCTTGAGGGGCCGCGTCTCGCCAAGGCCGCGCCGGGCGGCGGTCCACAGCGCCGTCTGGTTGGGAAAATGGGCGTCTTCCCAGTTCGAAATCCATAACAACCGCTCGCGCATCGACGGCAGCCAGGCGCTCAGGTCATGGGCAAAGGCCATCGGGTCTTTTTCCTTGGCGGGAAAGCCGCCGCCAACCCTTCCGAAGATGTCCGTCTTGAAGATGGGTGTGAGGCGATACCACTCATGCTCCCGCGACACACCTGTGACGAGACCGGGAAAGCGGCGGACGGTTTCTTCGGGAGTCAGGAAATCCATCAGGTGGTCTTTGGTGTCTTGTCCTGTGCGCCCGGCGGGCCGAGTGCGATGCCGATGACAGTCAGGAGGTCCAGCAGGAAGGCGGTAAACAGAACGGCGACGGTTTCAAAGCAAGAAACCCCACCACCACGCGCATGAAGCATGCGCGCGGTCCCCCTCCCCAGCATAGCTGGGGAGGTGCAGGAAGGGGTGTGCATAGCCTCGGTCACGCCTTGATTTCGTCCTTGTCGAGTTGGCCTTCCCATTTGGCGATGACGGCCGAGGCGACGGAGTTGCCGACGACATTGGTCGCCGAGCGGCCCATGTCGAGCAGGGCGTCGACGCCCAGCACCAGGGCGATCCAGGCGTCGGGGAAGCCGAAATAGGTCAGGGTCGCCATGATCACGACCAGGGAGGCGCGCGGCACGCCGGCTATGCCCTTGGACGTCACCAGCAGCAGGACCAGCATCATGATCTTCTGGCCCCAGTCCAGGTGGACGCCGTGGGCTTCGAGGATGAAGATGGTGCCGAAGGTGCAGTAGAGCATCGAGCCGTCGACGTTGAAGCTGTAGCCGAGCGGCAGGACGAAGGACACGATCTTGCGCGACACGCCGATGCCCGGCAGGCCTTCGAGGAGCCTGGGGTAGGCCGCCTCGGAGCTGGCGGTCGAGAAGGCCAGCAGGGCCGGCTCGCGGATCACGCCAAGCAGCTTCAGCATCCGCCCGCCGAGGAACAGGAAGCCGAGCGCGATCAGGATCAGCCACAGCACGCCCATGGTGGCGTAGAAGCCGCCGACGAAGCGGGCATAGGTGCCGAGGATATCGAGGCCGTTGTCGGCGACGCTCTTGGCCAGGGCGCCGAAGATGGCGACGGGAGCGAAGTTCATGACGATGGTCGTGACCTTGAGCATGATCTGCGCGCCCTCCTCGGCCAGCTCCATGACGCGCGGCGACGTTTTGCCAAGCGCGGCGATGGCGGTGCCGACGAAGACGGCGAAGACGACGATCTGCAGGATCTGGTTGTCTGCCATGGCCTTGATCAGCGAGGTCGGGATGACGTGGTCGACGAAGCCCAGGACGGTGAAGTCCTCGGTCGACGGGGTCTTGGGCGCGGCGGCGCCGGTGTCAGCGATGACCATGCCGGCGCCGGGCTGGAGCCACTCGACCATCACCATGCCGAGCAGGAGCGAGACGACGGAGAGGGTCAGGAACCAGGCGAGCGACTTGATGCCGACGCGGCCGACGGTGGCGGCGTCTTCCATGTGGCCGATGCCGGCGATCAGGGTGAACAGCACCAGGGGCGCGATGATCATCTTGATCAGGTTGAGGAAGATCTTGGTCATGACCGCGAAGGCCGTGGTCGCGATCTTGAGCTGGTCCGGGGCGAGGTATTCGTGGCTGGCCCAGCCGGCGGCGACGCCCGCCACCATGGCCAGGAGAATCAGAAACGCGAACAGGGCTTTCATGCGGGCTCCCCCTTATTTGTTGCGGGGGCGACTATCCGATGACGCCGGCCGGGAGGCAACCGTTTTCTGGAGAAGGGGGACGGTGGGAGGGTTTAAAAGCAGGAAACCCCACCACCACCCCATGAAGAACGGACGCGGTCCCCTCCCCGGCAAAGCCGGAGAGGTACAAGGAGGAGGGTGGCGTTTTACGCCTCTTCCTCGGCCAGTTCGCGCAAGCCCCCGGCGATCGCCCAGGCCGAGGCCGCCAGCGAAATGGCCACGAACAGCATGGTCCAGTCGAGCTGCAGGTCCTCGGGCTTCGGGTGGGCGAGCAGCATCGGGATGTGCACGATGGCGACGAAGAGACTCATCATCAGGGCTTCGAGGCGGACGGCGGTGCGCTTGAGGATGCCGGTGATCAGGGCGACGCCGGCCAGCAGGTGCCCCGCTCCGGTCAAGCCGGCGAACAGCCTGTGCGCCGGCCACCACGCCGGGATCATGCCGGCCGTGATGTCGAGGAAGGCAAAGTGCGACACGCCGAAGACGAGGCAGGCCAGGCCGAACAGCGTGCGGGCGATGCGCAGGCCGCGATCGTCGGTGATCCACGGGATAACCGGCTCGTCATTATTGACCGAGGCCAGGATCATCACCGTCCACGCGCCGCTCATCAGGGCGAGGTCCTCGCAGAAACCGAGCAGGCCGCCCGAGACGGCCAGGCTCTTGAACGCGCCGGGCGCGGTCACGGCCGCCCAGGCGCCCGGCCCCTGCAGGGCGAAGACCCACACGGCCAGGAAGGCGGTCAGCACGGCGGCCGAGGTCATGCCGATGCGCTTGATGAAGATGCCGGCCCCGCCCAGGACCAGGACCGCGCCGGAGCCATAGGCCAGCCAGCCGGGGAAACCCGCCGGCACCGGCTCCCATTGCAGGGCGTACTTGCCGAAGACCAGGCTGATCGCGCCCAGCCCCATCATGCCGAGCGCGAACACGTAGCGCCCCAGAAGTCTCGTATCCATGCCCGTCACGCCCCTGTCATATTTCCCGTTATCCGGAAACGAGAGGTTCCGATGGAAACGGGAAACTGTCAAGCGCGCTATATCCGGACGGGAATCCAGATCTCCAGCCCACCGTCGCCGGTCATGCCGTTGAACGACGGGCCGTACTTTTCGAAGAACGGTTCGGGCAGGACCTTCAGGCCGGATTCGGGCAGCCACTTGTCCCAGATCAGGTTCCAGGTGTTGCGGATGCCGGAGATGTGGCCGCTGTGCGGAAAGACGGCGTAGGCGCCGGCCCCGGCGTCGACCGCGGCGAAGGCGGCGGGCAGGCCGGCGTCCTTGCGCACCTCGACGGCGCACATGTAGTCGACGCTGTCTTCCGTCTGGTTGTAGCAGACGCCGTAGGTCGTATAGGCATCGCCTGTCTGGGCGTCGATGTGGCCGAGCCAGGGCGCGAACTGCTGCCACAGCGCCGGGATGGCGGCGGTTTCGGTCGCGGCATAGTGTTTCGAGATGCCCGCGAAGCGCATGGCGGGCGCGGTGACGAGGTGGTGCGGGCTGGCGGTGGCGTTGAGCGGCGGGGTCAAGCGGATAGCCTCCTGAAGATCAAGTCCTGACACGGATCGGCGCTCGCGAACCTGCTCGGGCGTCATGCCGAAAGCGGTCGCGAACGCGCGGGTGAAGGCCTCATGCGAGCCGTAGCCGGCTTCGAGCGCCACGGACAGGATGTCCGGCGCGCCCTCGGCCAGGCTGTGCGCCGCGACGGCGAGGCGGCGGCCACGGACATAGGCCATGACCGTGCGCCCTACCCTCGCCTCGAACACCCGCGCCAGATGGAAGCGCGAAACGCCCGAGGCTTCGGCGATGGCGTCCAGCGACAGATCGCCGGCGAAACGGGTCTCGATGTGCCAAATCGCTTTGGCGGCGGCGCTCATGTCGGCTTTCACTCCACGGCGGCGAAACTATCTCAGACCGTTATAGCCGGTTTGATCGCAATTGCGGTCACCATGAAAAAATTTGCCGGCGACACGCCCGACGCCAGGCCGTGAGGGAAAGGCGCCTAACCGCCCTTGCCGAAGCGCTTTTCGAGGTTCGACCACTTTTCCTTGTCGACAATGGCTTCGAAGCCGGCAAAGTCGACGCTGTCGTCTTCCGGCATCGGCACGCCGTCGCGGATATCGATCAGCGCGCGTTCGATGGCTTTGGCGGCGCGGAACAATACGGTCGTCGGATAGGTCACCATGTCGAAGCCAAGCTGATGCAACTCCTGCGGCGGCAGGATGGGCGTCTTGCCGCCGCCTTCGAGCATGTTGGCGATCTTGTGCACGCCTTTGAAATACTTGCCAATGGTTTCAAGTTCCGCCACGGACTGCGGCGCCTCGATGAAGACGCCATCGGCCCCGGCCCCGAGGTAGGCGTCGGCGCGGCGCATGGCGTCATCGAGGCCGTATTTGTAGCGCGCATCGGTGCGCGCTATCAGGAAGGTCTTGCGGCTGTTGCGCGCGGCCGCGGCGGCCCTGACGCGGGCCACCATGTCCGCCTTCGGGATGACCTCCTTGTCCTCCATGTGCCCGCAGCGCTTCGGCGCCTTCTGGTCCTCGAAGAACAGGGCGGAGGCGCCCAGCGCCTCGTAGCCCTGTATGGTGCGGGTGATGTTCTTGACATCGCCGTAGCCGTCGTCGGCGTCGATCAGGACCGGCAGGGTCGAACCCTCCATGATGTCGCGCAGGCCGTCGTGCTGCTCGCCGTAATGGCACAGGTCGATGTCGGGAAAGGCATGGCGCGACCCGACCAGGGCAAAGCCGCCGACCTGGTAGGCGCAAAAACCGAGTCGTTCGATCAGGCGCGCCGTCAGGGCGTCATGCGCCGCCGGCAGCAGGATGGGCGCCCGGGTCTTCAGCAGGGTCTTCCAGGCGGGCTTGCTTTTGGTGTCGTTCTTGATGCGCAGCAGCGACTTGAGCATGGCGTCATCCTCATTTGTGGGTCATGACGATGCCGGCGGCGTCGAAGGCCTGCTTGATGCGCCGGTTGTATTCGCGATAGACCAGCCAGCGGTCGCGCGGCTGGGTGCGGATGCGCGCCTTGACGATGATGCCGATGTCGGACAGCAGGTCGGTCCCCGGAATTTCGATGTCGCCCAGGATCATGTCGCTGTAGGCCGGATCCTGGCGCAACTGCCCGGCCGTCGCCGTCATCACCGCCATCGCCTTGTCGATATCGCTGTCGTAACGCAGCGGCAGGTCGAAAGCCGCGAAGGAAAAGGTCTTGGTCAGATTGTGGATGATCTGGGCCTCGCCATAGGGAAAGACATGCAGGGTGCCGTCGAAGTCGCGCAGGCGGATGGTGCGCAGGGTCATCTGCTCGACCGTGCCGCTGAACGCCTGGACCTGGACGACATCGCCGATGGCGACGATGTCCTCGATGATCAGGAAGAAGCCGGTGAAGAAATCCTTGACCAGGGTCTGGGCGCCGAAGCCTATGGCGATGCCGACGACGCCGGCGCTGGCAAGCAGCGGCGCGATCTCGACCCCGACCTGGCTGAGCAGGGTCATGGCGGCGATGGCGAGGATCGAGACCTGGACCGCGCTGCGCACGATGGGATTCAAGGTATCAATCTGGGACTGGCGGCGGGGATCGGCGCGCGTTTTCAGCCGGCCCATCGCATAGGCCAAAGCCAGGCCCGCCACCTCCAGCACCAGAGCTGACACGACGACAATGACCAGCACGCGCGAACCGGTGGCGGCCAGACGGCTTCCCCACGGCGTCAGGGTCCAGGCGGTCAGATCAAGGCCCCAGAGCCGGGCGATGAGGAACAGGCCGCAGAGGATGATGACGCCGCGAAGGACCAGCGAGGTCAGCTTGAGCGCGCGCCGGGCGTGGGCCTGGCGCTCCGACCGGCCGAGGTCGGGTATGAGCTTCAGCGACCAGCACAGGAGCCGGCCCGACAGCCAGATGAAGAGCATGGCGCCGGCGACGATGGCCAGGGTCAGACCGATGTCGAGGCCGAGCGCCTGCGGCGTCAGGGCGGAGACGCGGCGGATGAGATCGCGCCAGCCTTCGGTCCATGGGTCTGCTGCTGTCGGCAAAGCGAGGCTCTCCTGCAAACCCGGGCATCATGCCGCCGCCTTTTGTAGGAAGGATATGCGACAAGGCGGCGCAGATTATGAGCGGCGCGTAAGGCGGCGATGTGACGCTTGACGGCGCGCGGGCTTTGCGCCAAGAGCGTGCGGCCGGCGTCATCGCCGGTGAGCGAACCTGCGGCTGTGGCGGAACTGGTAGACGCACTGGGTTTAGGTTCCAGCGCCGCAAGGCGTGGAGGTTCGAGTCCTCTCAGCCGCACCAGCCACTCATGCTGCAATGCACCAAAACAGGGTTGCCGGCGCGGAAGCACGACTCGCGGCGGGTGATCAGGTTGCAGGTGAAATCGCTTTTGCGCCCGTCGCAAGCGGGGACCTGCCGAGTCGCGTAAATTTTCTCTTTATGTGCGCCGAATCTGCATTAAAAGGTAATTTCCCTTGGACTTCGCAGGGCTGCGGGTCTAAAGGCGCCTGTCCCCGCGTTCACGCATCGTAATGAATTCTTTCAGCCATGTGAGCTACCGCACTGCAAAACGTCTTGCAATCTTGCGCAATGCAAACATGTTACGGCGTTGAACGGTCTAGATTTATGGAACGCTCATGAAGAAAATTGAAGCCGTCATCAAGCCCTTCAAGCTCGACGAAGTGAAGGAAGCCCTTCAGGACATCGGGGTGCAGGGCATGACCGTTCTGGAAGCCAAGGGCTACGGCCGCCAGAAGGGACACTCGGAACTCTATCGCGGCGCCGAATACGTCGTCGATTTCCTTCCGAAGATCAAGATCGAGCTGGTCGTTGCCGACGACCTCGCGCCCGTCGCGCTGGAGGCCATCCAGACCGCCGCACGCACCGGCAAGATCGGCGACGGCAAGATTTTCGTGAGCGACGTCCTCGATGTCGTTCGCATCCGAACCGGAGAGTCCGGACCGGCCGCGGTCTAAGCGCGGCGGCCCCGGCCTCCACAACAAGAAACAAACGGCGCAAGGGCGTTACACCATGACTTCTGCTGATATTCTCAAGCTCATCAAGGAAAAGGACGTCAAGTATGTCGACGTCCGCTTCTCCGACATGCGCGGCAAGATGCAACACGTGACCTTCGACATTGACCTGGTCGACGCGGACTTCCTCGACGACGGCACGATGTTCGACGGTTCCTCGATCGCCGGCTGGAAGGCGATCAACGAATCCGACATGAAGCTGCGTCCGGACCTGAAGACGGCCTATATCGACCCGTTCTACCAGCAGACGACGCTGTTCCTGTTCTGCGACGTCATCAACCCCGACACCAACGAGCCGTATAACCGCGACCCGCGCTCGATCTCGAAAAAGGCGCTGAGCTACCTGCAGTCGGCCGGCGTCGGCGACATCGCCTATTTCGGCCCGGAAGCCGAGTTCTTCATCTTCGACGACGTGCGCTGGTCGATCGCCTCGGACAACACCGGCTACGCGTTCGATTCGACCGAGCTGCCGCAGAATTCCGCCAAGGTCTATCCGGAAGGCAACATGGGCCATCGTCCGGGACCGAAGGGCGGCTACTTCCCCGTCAACCCGGTCGACTCGGCGCAGGACCTGCGCGGCGAGATGCTGGCGGTGATGGGCGAACTGGGCCTCGAGCCCGAAAAGCACCACCACGAGGTGGCGCCGGCCCAGCATGAACTCGGCCTGAAGTTCTCCGACCTGCTGACCATGGCGGATCGGTTGCAGCTCTACAAGTACGTCATCCACAACGTCGCCCACGCCTACGGCAAGACGGCCACCTTCATGGCCAAGCCGATGTTCGGCGACAACGGCTCGGGCATGCACGTGCACCAGTCGATCTGGAAGGGCGGCAAGCCGCTGTTCGCGGGCGACAAGTATGCCGGCCTTTCCGACATGTGCCTGTGGTACATCGGCGGCATCATCAAGCACGCCAAGGCGATCAACGCCTTCTCGAACTCGACCACCAACAGCTACAAGCGCCTGGTCCCGGGCTACGAAGCGCCGGTGAAGCTGGCCTATTCGGCCCGCAACCGCTCGGCCTCGATCCGTATCCCGTGGGTGTCGTCGCCGAAAGCCAAGCGCCTGGAAGCCCGCTTCCCGGATCCGATGGGCAACCCGTACCTGACCTTCACCGCCCTGCTGATGGCCGGCCTCGACGGCATCGAGAACCGCATCGATCCGGGCGCGCCGTCCGACAAGAACCTCTACGACCTGCCGCCGCAGGAGCAGAAGAACATCCCGGAAGTCTGCGGCAGCCTGCGTGAAGCCCTGCAGAACCTCGACAAGGACCGGGCGTTCCTCAAGAAGGGCGGCGTCATGGACGACGACTTCATCGACGCCTACATCGAGCTGAAGATGGAAGAAGTCATGAACTTCGAACTGCGTCCGCACCCGGTCGAGTTCGACATGTACTACAAGTGCTGATGAGCGGCTGAGTCCGGAAGGACTTGCCATTCGACGAAGGTCTTGCTACAGGCCGCCCGCGCACCGGGCGGCCTGTTTTTTTTTGCGTCGCAGCAATCATTTCCACGCACCCCCCATTCCGCCACCTCTGTGAAAATTGCAATAGAAACCATTATGGTTTCAAATGTAATCGATTGATAAGCCCTTGAAATAGGCGGACTTCGGCGCATTATGACACATAAATGACGCATTGCAGCACGGCCCCTGCTCTCCCCCTGCCTTAACCGCACATTAGGCTTGCGATCCCCCGCCATCACGGCACTGTGAGCAGGTGCAACATCCACTCTCCAAGGGGGATAACTTGAAAACGTGGACTAAAATCTCAAGAGGGCTCGCCGTCGCGATGACCCTCATGCTGACGGCACCCGCCGCCGGCATCGCCCTGGCCCAGGACGCCCCCGCGTCCGCGGCCGCCGTCGCGTCGGACACGGCTTCCGCCGTCGAATCGACCGCTGCGCCGGAGGCCGCGGCCCCGGCGCCGACCGTGCTGAAATCGCAGGCCGTGCTCACGGCCGATACGATCAGCAACGCCAACACCACCTACCTTATCTTCTGTACGGCCATGGTCCTGATGATGACCATTCCGGGCCTGGCGCTGTTCTACGGCGGCATGGTGCGCAAGAAGAACATCGTCGCCACCGTCACGCAGTCGGTGGCGGTGACCTGCGTCGTCGGCATCGTGTGGTACGTCATCTCGTACTCCATGGCCTTCGGCACGGCGGCGACCGACCTGTTCGGCATTTCCGCCGACCTGCAGAACAAGTTCTTCGGCGGTTTCGACAACCTGTTCCTGAAGAACGTCAGTTCAAGCACCGCCTATTCCGCCGCGCCGACGATCCCGGAAATGACCTGGATCTCTTACCAGATGACCTTCGCCATCATCACGCCCGCCCTGATCACCGGCGCCTTCGCCGAGCGCGTCAAGTTCTCGGGCCTGCTGCTGTTCATGATCCTGTGGTCGATCCTGGTCTACGCGCCAATCTGCCACATGGCGTGGGGCGGCGGCATCATGTCCCAGTGGGGCGTGCTCGACTTCGCCGGCGGCGCGGTCGTTCACTGCAACTCGGGCGTGGCCGGCCTGGTCGCGGCGCTGTTCCTCGGCCGCCGCAAGGGCTACGGCACCGAAACCATGGCGCCGAACAACGTCATCTTCATCATGATCGGCGCGGCCCTGCTGTTCGTCGGCTGGATCGGCTTCAACGCCGGTTCGGAATGGTCGGGTGACTCGATCGCCTCGGCGGCCCTGCTCAACACCATCCTGTGCACCTGCACGGCCGGTATCTCGTGGAAGGTCGTCGAATGGATCTTCCGCGGCAAGCCTTCGCTCGTCGGCATCCTGTCGGGCATGGTGGCCGGCCTCGTCGTCATCACGCCGGCCTGCGGCTTCGTCGATCCGATGGGCGCCTTCATCTGCGGCATCGCCGCCGGCCCGGTCTGCTACATCTCGGCGACCTGGGTGAAGAAGCTGCTCGGCTACGACGACTCGCTCGACGCTTTCGGCATCCACGGCGCCGGCGGCTTCCTGGGCGCGGTCCTGACCGGCCTGCTGGCCAGCGACAAGATCAACAGCCACGCCGGCTCGCTCGACCAGATGGTCATCCAGCTCAAGGGCCTGTTACTGACCATCGTTTGGTCGGCGGTCGGCACCCTGATCATCCTGATCATCTGCCAGTTCACCACCGGCCTTCGGGTCAGCGAAGCCGACGAACTGGCCGGCCTCGACGCCTCGCAACACGACGAAGTGCTCGATCACTAAGCCACTTCGACTGTTGCCTGAATCATGCAGGGCGTCCGCAAGGACGCCCTGTTTCTTTTGGAGGGCCTGCGTCTTTGCATCCCGTTGGTCACACCCAGCGTGTAATTTTGACACACCCCGAGCTTATGTCCGTCACGCCGTTGTCACACAAACCGAAGCATGCCAACGTCATTTCGCGCCTGCAAAAAATACATCACAGGGCGCGGGGAACGCCTTGGGTAAGGTTTCATAAAAACCCTATCTGAGGACAGATAACATGAAGACCACTTTCATCGCCGCGGCCGCCTTCGCCGTCGCCGCTCTCGCCGCCGGGTCCGCTTCGGCCGGCGCCTTCAGCTACAACGTCGCCGCCACCAACGACTACGTCTTCCGCGGCCTGTCGCAAACCAACGGCGACGCGGCCATTTCGGGCGGCATCGACTACAGCCACGGCATGTTCTATGCCGGCACGTGGGCGTCGAACGTCTCGTTCGGCCATGACTATGAGCTCGACGTCTACGCCGGCGTCAAGCCGAGCGCGGGCAAGTTCTCGTTCGACCTGGGCGCGATCACCTACTACTACGGCAACAAGGCCTACAACACGACGGAACTGAAGGCCGCCGTCAGCCATCCGCTGGGCAAGGGCACGATCGGCGTCGCCGCGTTCGACAATGTCGACTACGGCAAGACCTACTACTACGAACTGAACGGCTCCTACCCGTTCACCGGCAAGCTCAGCGCTTCGGGCGCGGTCGGCGAGCAGGCCGTGTCGGGCCTGAAGTATTCGACGGCCAATGTCGGCCTTACCTACGCCCTGACCTCGCACCTGTCGCTGGACGGCCGATTCTCGGGCACCAACATCCCGGTCACGCCGTGGACCAAGGCGGCGGACGAGCGATTCGCCCTGACGCTCAAGGCCGCTTTCTAGGCTTTCCGGGCGTCCTTGCCGACAAGACGCCGCGGTTGCTCCGCCAACGGAGCGACCGCGGCGATTTCGCAAATGCAGCAAAGTTGCAAGGGCTACCTGCTGATTCAATTGTGCTTTTTGTTTGATTTATTGCCGGGACAATAGCGCATGGGGCAAAATAGTACCAGACCGACCGCGATTTCGCCTATGGAGCCAGCGTCACAAAGTCGTTGTAAATATGCATCAAAACCCCGCGAAACGACATGGGGGGCCTTTGCGGAGGCCAAAACTTTGCTAGATTAACCTCGGTTTTACCAACACCCGCAAACGTCAAGTCAAGCCGTATATCCTGTAGTAGCCGGCTCAAAAGCAAACAACTGGGAATCTCGACCATGAAAAAGTCACTTCTTGTCGCCGCCGTCGCGCTGGGCGCCCTCTTCGCCGGTTCGGCGGCCATGGCCCAAGACTCGGACGGCCTGAGCTACAACATCGCCGTCACCAGCAACTATGTCTGGCGCGGCGTTTCGCAAACCAACGGCAAGGAAGCCCTGCAAATGGGCGCCGACTACAAGAAGGGCAACTACTACCTGGGCGTCTGGGGCTCGAACGTCAGCTTCGACGCGCCCAAGGCCGGTGAACATGCCGACACGGAAGTCGACGTCTATGGCGGCTTCGCCCCGACCGTCGGCGACTGGAGCTTCGACTTCGGCGCCATCGCCTACATGTATCCGGGCGCCGGCAGCGAAAACTACGGCGAACTCAAGGGCGGCGTCTCGCACAGCATGGGCAAGGGCACCATCGGCGCGGCCATGTACCTGCCGATCGAGACGATGGACAACCCGTACTACGAAATCAACGCCTCGTACCCGCTGACCGACAAGCTGTCGATCTCGGGCGCCATCGCCAATAACGAGGCCAACAAGGACGAGGCTGACGCCAACTATTCGAAGGGCGCCTGCACCAACTGCGGCGTCAAGTACACGACCTTCAACATCGGCGCGACCTACAACCTGACCGACAACCTGTCGCTGGACGTGCGCTACGCCAAGGCTGAAGACATGTACCTGCCGAACTCGACCTTCGTGACGCTCAAGGCCGCGTTCTAAGCCATCGTCCTGACGGACAGACAGGAAGCCGCAGTTCCCTGGGGACTGCGGCTTTTTTGTATTGCAATGCGCGGCGCAGGGACTATTTCGGATACGAATCACCCCATGTTGTCGCCATGTCCAGTTCCCCTTCCCTTTTTGATAACGACATGCCGGAAAAGCCGGCGCCGAAAGCCACGGCCCGCCCGGAGCTGAAACCGGTCGAAAAGGCGCCGCCCGCGCCCGTCGTCGATTCCGCTTACGGCGCGTCCAGCATCGAGGTCCTGGAAGGGCTGGAGCCCGTGCGCAAGCGGCCGGGCATGTATATCGGCGGCACCGACGAAAAGGCGATGCACCACCTGTTCGCCGAGGTGCTCGACAACGCCATGGACGAGGCTGTCGCCGGCCACGCCAAGGCGATCTGGGTCGAGCTCGACGGCGATGGCTATTTGAGCGTGCGCGACGACGGCCGCGGCATCCCGGTCGACCCGCATCCGAAGTATCCCGGCAAGTCGGCGCTGGAAGTGGTCATGACCGTGCTGCATTCGGGCGGCAAGTTCACCACCGGCGCCTACGAGACCTCGGGCGGCCTGCACGGCGTCGGCGTTTCCGTCGTCAACGCCCTGTCCGAGCGGCTTGAAGTCACGGTGTGGCGCGACGGCTTCGAGTGGCGGCAGGTCTTTTCGCGCGGCCATGCCCAAGGTCCGATCGAGCAGGTCGGCCCGTCGCGGAAGAAGGGCACGCTGGAACGCTTCCTGCCCGATCCGGAGATCTTCGGCCAGGGCGCGCATTTCAAGCCGGCGCGACTTTATCGCATGGCCAAGGCCAAGGCTTACCTGTTCCGGGGGGTGCAGATCTTCTGGAAATGCGCGGCCAGCCTGATCCACGACCAAACGCCGGCGGAGGACAAGTTCTATTTCCCCAACGGTTTGGCCGATTACCTGGCCGAGCGTGTCAAGGGCGCGGAGACGGTGTCTGAAATCTTCTCCGGCCGGGTCGAGCGTAAAGCCGAAGCCGGCACGGTCGAGTGGGCGGTGGTGTGGTCGGCGGCAGGCTTCGACGAGCACGACGGCTTCTGCCAGAGCTATTGCAACACCATTCCGACGCCCGACGGCGGCACGCATGAAGCCGGTCTGCGCGCGGCGCTGACGCGGTCGCTGAAGTCCTATGCCGAAATGACCGGCGACAAGCGCGGCGCGCTGATCACCGCCGAGGACGTGGGATCTTACGCCGGTATCGTCATTTCGGTGTTCATCCGCAATCCGGAGTTCCAGGGCCAGACCAAGGACCGGCTGTCGTCGTCGGATGCGCTGCGCCTGGTCGAGCGCGCCCTGGCCGACCCGTTCGACCACTGGCTGACGGGATCGCCCAAGCAGGCCGAGAAGCTGCTGCAGTTCATCATCGAAAAGGCCGAGGACCGGCTGCGCAAGCGCAAGGACAAGGAAGTCCAGCGCGCCTCGGCGACGCGCAAGCTGCGCCTGCCGGGCAAGCTGGCCGACTGCGCGCGCCAGGACGCCATCGGCACGGAACTGTTCATCGTCGAAGGCGATTCGGCCGGCGGCTCGGCCAAGCAGGGCCGCAACCGCAACACCCAGGCCATCCTGCCCCTGCGCGGCAAGATTTTGAACGTCGCCTCGGCCACGACCGACAAGCTCAAGCAGAATGCCGAACTGAGCGACCTCGGCCTGGCGCTTGGGGTGCAGCCGGGAGCGCGGTTCAAGGAAGACGACCTGCGCTACGAGCGCATCATCATCATGACCGACGCCGATGTCGACGGCGCGCACATCGCCAGCCTGCTGATCACCTATTTCTACCGCCAGATGCCGGGCATGATCCGCAACGGCAGCCTGTACCTGGCCATGCCGCCGCTATACCGCATCAGCCACGGCAAGGAGGTGCACTACGCCAAGGACGACGCGCACCGGGCGCAGATCCTGGAGACGCACTTCAAGGGCAAGAAGCCGGAGATCGGGCGGTTCAAGGGGCTGGGCGAGATGATGCCGGCGCAGCTCAAGGAAACGACCATGGACCCGAGGACGCGGACCCTGGCGCGGGTGACCCTGCCGCAGGACGAGGAGGACATCGAGACCCTGGTCGAGACGCTGATGGGGCGGAAGCCGGAGCTGCGGTTCCGGTTTATCCAGGACCATGCGGAGTTCGCGGCGGAAGACCTGGACGTGTAACGGGGTCCGTTATGGGTCCGGGGGTGAGAAGCGAAGGTTTGCCGCATGGCAAACCTTATGAAATCGAGACTGAATGTCTCGATTTCCGCGCCGAACGCCCAAAGCCATGCGGCGGGCGGCCCCGGAATCCTTCCTATCCTTTTCGTTTTCGGCCCCTCTTCGGGCCGTAAACGAAAAGGATATCAGGGTTTCTGGCTGCTGATCCGGGCTCCGCAAGGGGCGGTGTTCAGGGCATAATTACCCGGCTTTGCGTGCCCCTCACCCGATCGCCTTCGGCTAAAGCCTCGGCTCTCGTCCTCTCCCCATGAATGGGGAGAGGTGGGAGAAATTTGCACGGACAGCGCCGAAATGGCATGCTGCATATCATGGCAAGCCAATACGATTCATCGCAAAGGATTGGCGCTTTGGACATCGCTGAGGCGATTTCCGAGCGAATTGGCTCCTATGTCGACATGAACTTCATTCAGTTCCTTGCTGTCGAGCGCGAGAGGGTATTCTGCTGGTACATGAACAGCGGCGGAAGAGGTCCGTCGTATGAGATCACTCTGGTTCTCGTGGAAGGCTGCTGGGATTTAGAACTTGTCGAGCATCCTCCGGGCACGGAACAGCGTATAGAGCTCCCGTAGCAAACACACTCTCCGACACGCGAAAGCAAGACGCCCCACCACCACATCTCAACGCTCGCGCAGGCGCTCACGTCTCGTGCGGTCCCCCTCCCCAGCAAAGCTGGGGAGGTATAAGAAAGGCTCTAACGGCCAGGCAGGAGCGTGTATTTCACCGTCACGTCGCCGAAGGTTTGCGACCAGGCATCGCCGGCCTGGCGGCCCGGCAGGTTCATGCAGAAGGGCGAGGTGACGACGCCCGGCTGCGGGTCCGGAAAGATGCCGAACTGGTCCTTTTCAAACCACCAGCTGCCGTCCGCTTCCGGTATCCCGACGCCGTACATCTCGTAGCGGCCGGAGGGCTCGACCAGCAGCCGGTCGACTTCGCCGAGCTGTTCGATCCGGAGCGTGCCCGTAAAATAGGGCTGCATGTCGAACGTCGGAGAGGCGTGGGGAGTATCGGCCAGAAGCATAAGCGCGGCAATCAGCATGGAATCCTCACAAGACCGCGGGTAAAACCTGTCCCTGATGCGGCGAAAACGGCGCAAATGTAACAAATTGACGCGGGATTCGCGTCGAATCGCAGCTTTTGCTTTACTTGTGCAGTGCAAAGTCCCATTTGAGCGCCATGACGAAATTTACTGATCTCGGCCTGGGTGAAAGCGTCCTCAAGGCCATAGCCGACACGGGGTACGATACCCCGACCCCGATCCAGGACCAGGCCATTCCGGTCGCCCTGATGGGCCTCGACGTCCTCGGCATCGCCCAGACCGGCACCGGCAAGACGGCGGCCTTCACCCTGCCGATGATCGAGCGCCTGGCGGCCGGACGGTCCAGGGCGCGGATGCCGCGCGCCATCGTGCTGGAACCGACGCGCGAACTGGCCGACCAGGTGTCGGAAGCCTTTGAAAAATATGCCAAATACCATAAGCTCAACTGGGCGCTGCTGATCGGCGGCGTGTCGATGGCCGACCAGGTCGCCAGGCTCGACAAGGGCGTCGACGTGCTGATCTGCACGCCGGGGCGACTGCTCGACCTGTTCGAGCGCTCCAAGGTGATGCTCAACGGCGTCCAGATCATGGTGGTCGACGAGGCCGACCGGATGCTCGACATGGGCTTCATTCCCGACATCGAACGCATCTTCAAACTGACGCCGGCCAACCGCCAGACCCTGTTCTTCTCGGCGACCATGCCGCCGGAAATCACGCGCCTGACGGAAGCCTTCCTGCGCAATCCGGTGCGCATCGAGGTCAGCCGCCCGGCCTCGACCGCCGAGACCATCAGCCAGTACGTGGTCAAGGTGCCGCACCGTGATCCGCGGGCCAAGCGCATCGCCCTGCGCGCTCTGCTGAAAACCCTGGACATCAAGAACGGCATCGTCTTCTGCAACCGCAAGTCGGACGTCGATATTGTCGCCAAGTCGCTGGCCAAGTACGGCTTCAACGCCGCGCCGATCCACGGCGATCTCGACCAGGCCCTGCGCATGAAGACGCTCGATTCGTTCCGCAAGGGCGATCTCAGCCTGCTGGTGGCGTCGGACGTGGCGGCGCGCGGGCTTGACATCCCCGACGTCGGCCACGTGTTCAACTTCGACGTGCCGCACCATGCCGACGACTACGTCCACCGTATCGGCCGCACGGGCCGCGCCGGGCGTTCGGGCGAGGCCTACCTGCTGCTGTCGCCGGCCGACGAGAAGAACTACGACAAGGTCGTCAAGCTGATCAAGAAGGAGCCGGCGGTCCTTGACCTCGATGTCGACTACAGCGACCTTGACGAGTCGCGTCCTCAGAGACGTGAATCGGGCCGCGAAGGCGGCCGTGACGGACGGCGCGATGGCCGCCGCGAGTCCGGCCGGGGCCGAGATCGCAGCCGCGGCGATCGCGATCGCGGCCCGCGTGATCACAAACCGGAGCCGGTGGCAGCCGAAACGCCGGTCCGGCCGGAAAAAAAATCGCCGGAATCCGCCCCTTCCGAGCCGCCCGCAAAGCGCTCCGCCAAGGCCCAAGCACCCAAGGAAAAGCCTGAAAAATCAGAACCTAAGGCGCGGGGCGGCAATTCGTTCGGCGAACACATGCCGGCCTTCATGCTGCGCAAGGCCGAGGTAAAGGCATAGTGGTGGCATTTTTTGTCGGCCGTTAACCGCCTGTCAGAGACTTTCCGCTAATGTCGTCAGGTCACAGGGGAATCACTCTGCTCCGGTGACCAAAAGGGACGGCCGGAAACGCAATGAGCAACGACATAGAGATCAGCGTCAGGGGTCCGGGCGCCTATGCCCTCGCCGGCGAGGCTCTGCGGCTTATGCAGGAAAACGGCGTGTGGCCGACCCCGCTGAACTATGAACTGTGGCTTTACGTCGCCGGCGATCCGGACAGCGCCCTCGCCCAGGAAATCAACCGTCTCATCAAGGCCGGCGAAACCCTGACCGAAGAAATTTCGGAAAGCCTTGCCGCCAAATTCATCGTGCGCCTCAAGCTTAATGACGAGGTCCGCGACGCCGGTCTCAAGCTGACGCGCGAACTGGCCTCGATCACCGAAGTCATCGCCGATGCGCAGAAGACGCAGCGCGGCTATTCGCAGACCCTGGAAGGCGCCAAGAAGTCGATGAACGCCGTCGAATCGGCGACGCTTCAGGGCCTGATCGACAGTCTCACCGACGCAACCAACAAGGTGCTCGACCACAATCTCTTGCTGGAAGGCCGCCTGTCGGACTCGTCGCGCGAGGTCAACCGCCTGCGCAAGCACCTCGACCAGGTGCGCATGGAGGCGATGACCGACGCCCTCACCAACCTTGCCAACCGCAAGTCGTTTGATGAGGAACTGGATCGCCACTGCGAAGGCGACGACAGCAAGATCCTGACGCTCGCTGTCATCGACATCGATCATTTCAAGCGCTTCAACGATACCTGGGGTCATCAGACCGGTGACCAGGTGCTGCGTTATGTCGCCAGCGTCCTGGCCCGCATCGGCCGCACGCCGCGCATGGCCGCCCGCTACGGCGGCGAGGAATTCGGCCTGCTCTTCCCCGGCGAAGGTGTTTCGTCCGTCGAACGCCTGCTCAACGAAGCCCGCACCGAGATCGCCTCGCGCGTGCTCAAGCGCCGCTCGACCAACGAGGACCTGGGTTCGGTCACCATTTCCGCGGGCCTCGCCCAGCGCGAATACGGAGAGGACGCCTTCGACCTGCTCGACCGCGCCGACAAGGCGCTCTACCAGTCGAAGAACGCCGGCCGCAACCAGGTCACGGTCGCCCCGGATTCAGGCGCCAAGGCGACGCACGCGGCCTGAGGATTTCGCCGCTTTCGAAGCTGGGCATGGAATTCGTGCACACCGGTGACTGCGAGCGTCGAACTTCCCTCGCAAGATTTTGAACCACGAAAAGCACAAAAAAAGCGAAAAACACGAATGGTTTTGCGTTCGGTTGATCCTGTCGTGCGAACCTGTCCCGGATAAGGACGCGCTTTGCGCGTCGATCATCGTCTCTACCGCTCGGTCCGTAGCGTCGAACATGAAGTTTGTGTTTTTTCGTCCTTTTCGTGCTTGTCATGGTTCAAGTTTTTCTTGGTAGCTGGAGGCTCTGTAGCTGGGAATTTGCCCCTCACCCGGTCAGCTTCGCCCGATGGGCTTGCTTCCCGTCCTCTCCCCTAAGGCCCCCCTCCGGCCCTGCGCCGGTAACCGGTGCAGGCCACCTCCCCCACAAGTGGGGGAGTATGGGGAGAAGTGTATAAGGTTCAACCTCGCTCTTGACAAACAATTTGAACAATGTTCAAATCCAGGTGAGCCAAGGGGAATATCGCCGTGAACAGCTTTCTCTTCGCCATCGCCTACTGGACATTGTCGGTCATCTACAGCCTGCTGGCGGTGGTGTTCAGCCTGTTGCCGGGACGCGAGCCGGTCAAATGGATCATCAAGCGCTATACCCGGCGCATGGTCCAGGCGATGCGGCTGTTCGCCGGCATCAGGCTTGAGGTGCGCGGGCGAGAGCATCTTCTGGACCAGCCGGTCATTTATGCCTGCAAGCACCACAGCTGGGGCGACGGCTTCTGCATCTATTCGCAGTTCGACGACCTGGCTTTCGTCACCGGCGACCATCTCGAAAAATATCCGCTGATGGGCCCCCTGCTCTCCAAGCTCGGCGCCATCGTGGTCAATAACTGCGGCGGCATCGAGGCGCGGCGCAGCCTGGCCAACCGCTCGGCCGACGCCGCCAAGGCGGGACGCAGCATCCTGATCTATCCCGAGGGCCATCTCAATGCGCCCGGCACCTACCGCCGTTACCGGTCGGGGGTGTGGCACATGATGACCAATTTCGACATGCCGGTCGTGCCGGTGGCGACCAATCTCGGCCTGTTCTGGCAGGAGGAGCACTACAGGAAGACGCCAGGGACGGCGGTGCTCGAATTCCTCGAACCGATCATGCCCGGCATGGAAAAGGATGCTTTTCTCAAGCTGTTATGCGAGTGTATTGAAGCGCGGTCTCAGGAGCTGATCGCCGAGGCGACGGGTGCGCCGGTCTTGCCTTCGGTGCTGGTCTCCGATCACGCGTCGACCAGCGGCAAGCCGGCTTCGGGCAAGGCCTCGGCCTCGACGGGCTCGGCCTTGCGCAACTGACGATAGACCCGCGTCGCCGGCGTCAGGGTGATGATCAGGAACAGGGTGTACATGATCGAGATTTCGAGCAGGTAGAAGAAGTAGCGCACGCCGATATCGCCGTTGAACAGGATGTCGTAGGGCTCGTCTGCCGGCGCCCAGGTCTTGTAGATGCCCCAGAAGACGAAATAGAGCGCGACGCAGGTCAGGGCGCCCCACACCACGGCCAGCATCTGCATGCGGAACGCCCGCCAGTAGACCGGCTGCAGCGTCCGCCACGAATAGAGCACGCCGAGGCGGTTCTCCTCGATGCTATACGGCAGCGACAGCAGGGTGCCGACATAGGTCAGGACGAACATCGGCACGATGATGACATAGCTGATGAGGCTGCCCATCGTGGTCAGGGCCGGCAGGGCGCGGGCCTGGGTCGAGGCGTCGGTGGCCACCGAGGGGCTGACCGCCACGGCGTGCGGAAAGATCAGGCCGACGACGAAGGTGATCAGCGACCAGCCGAACAGGGCCACCAGCACGGGCACGACATAGGCGACGATGGTGTTGAGCGCCACCAGAAGCTCGGTCTGGCCGAAGCCGATATTGCCGGTCCAGGTGAACGGCTTGTTCTGCGACAGGCTCGACTTGGCGATGGCGATGGGGATGACCGTGAAATAGGCCAGGCCGATCGGCAGGGCCAGTTCGAACAGATCCTTGAGCTGGAAGATGTAATCGAGACCGCCGTCACCGCTGAAATTGGTGAAATCGAAGCTGAAGTTGCGCGTCAGCTTGGCGACGATTTCGCCATGGTGGTAGGCGTTCACGATATTGAAGAAATAGGTGTAAACGAAGGAAATCGCAAAGAAAACGACGATCCATAACGGCAGGTAGACGATCTGGCGCACCATGGCGCCGAAGCCCGACAGCGACCAGGCCAGGACGGGAAATCTTTGCGATGAACGCGCCATGTCCCGGCCCCTTCGAACCCCGTGAGGGCCAAAGGTTAACGCAGATTTAGCCTTCCCGTCAATTGATCGCGAAACCCGCTGTTAACTTCGCGACGGTTAGACTCACGGCCGCAGGGGCAGATTCGGGAGTCACCCCATGAAGGACGATACGTTTTCGGTCAACATCGACGAAGCCACCCGCCTGATCACCATCAGGCTCTGCGGCGCGGAACCCGGTTCCCACTACGCCGAAAAATACATGGACGCCTATGCGGCGATAGAACGGCCGTGGACCTTTGTCCGCCTGCTCGATCACCGCCACTTCAAGGGCATGATGAGCTATGGCGATGTCCTGGCGATGGCGGACCAGTGGCGGGAACTGACGGCCGGCATAGATGGCATGTCGCGGGCAGCGGTGCTGACGCGCGATTCGCTGGCGGCGGCGCGGATCCATGCCTTGCGCGGCCTCTTCCCCAATGTCGAGATGGAGGTGTTCAGCCTGCAGTCTGACGCCCTGACGTGGTTGGGCGTGCTTGAGGCAGCCTAGGCTTCGGCGGGCTTGATGGTCACGCTCTCCCCGCAGCCGCATTTTGCTCAAGATTTGCGGCTGCGGTTTTCAGGCCTCTGCGGGCTTGATGGTCACGCTCTCCCCGCAGCCGCAGGCATCGGTCTCGTTGGGATTGTTGAAGACGAATTTGGCGGCCAGGTTGGTCGTTTCGTAGTCGATCACCGTTCCGACCAGATACAGCACCGCCTTGGGCTCGATCAGGATCGTGACGCCCTTGTCGGTGACGACCTCATCCAGCGGACCGGCTTCCTCGGCATAGCTGAGGATATATTCCTGGCCGGCGCAGCCGCCCTGCTTCACGCCGACACGCAGGCCGATATAGGGCTTGTCGGCGCGGGCCATGATCGCCTTGACCTGGAGGGCGGCGGCGTCGGTGAGCGAGACGACGGCCGGACGCGGGCGGCGGGGACGCGGGGTTATGGCTGGCTGGATATCCATGGTCAGAACATGTTGAGCTGGAGTTTGGCTTCGTCGCTCATTTTCGACGAATCCCACGGCGGATCGAAGACAAGATTGACGTCGCAGGCGCGCACGCCCTCGACCTTCATGACGGCGTCATGGACCCAGCCCGGCATCTCGCCGGCGACCGGGCAGCCGGGGGCCGTCAGGGTCATGTCGACGACGACATCGCGGTCGTCGGAGACGTCGACGCGGTAGATCAGGCCGAGCTCATAGATATCGACCGGGATTTCCGGGTCGAACACCGTCTTGAACGCGGCGATCAGGTCGTCGGTCAGGCGCGCCAGTTCGGCTTCGGCCAGGGCACCCTGCGCGGCGCCTCCCATCTCGTCGAGATTAAACAGCGATTCCTGATTTTCGACAGTCGTTTCGGTCATCATGCTCACATGTTACGCAAAGAAGCTTTGGGCTTTCTCAACGGCTTCGGCGAGGACATCGATCTCCGCCTCGGTGTTATATAGGGCGATCGAGGCGCGGACGGTAGAGGTCACGCCCAGGCGCGTCATCAGCGGCTCGGCGCAATGGGTGCCGGCGCGGACGGCGACGTTGTAGCGATCGAGTATCTGGGCGACGTCATGGGCGTGGGCCTGGCCGAGCGAAAACGTCAGGATCGAGCCCTTGCCGGGCGCTTCGCCGTGGATGCGCAGGGAATTGATCGCCTTCAGGCGGTCGTGGGCGCGGACATAGAGGGCGTGCTCGTGGGCGGCGATCTCGTCGCGGTCGAACTGGCCGAGCCAGTCGATGGCGGCCTTGAGGCCGATGACTTCGAGAATGGCCGGCGTGCCGGCTTCGAAACGGTGCGGCGGCGCGTTCCAGGTGATGCGGTCCTTGGTGACATGGGCGATCATTTCGCCGCCGCCCTGATACGGCGGCATGCCGGCCAGCAGGTCGGCCCTGGCGTAGAGGACGCCAAGCCCCGTCGGGCCGTAGAGCTTGTGTGCCGAGAAGACGTAGAAGTCGACATCGAGCGCTTTCACATCGACCGGCAGGTGGACGACGCCCTGCGCGCCATCGACGACGATGACCGCACCCGCCGCATGAGCTTTCGCTGCCAGGGCCTTGATATCGTTGATGGTGCCGAGCACATTCGACATGTGGGTGACGGCGACGACCTTGACCTTCGGCGTCAGGAGCGCATCGAAAGCGTCGATATCGAGGCTGCCGTCGTCGCGGATCGGCACATAGGTCAGTTTCAGGCCCTTGCGTTCGGCCAGCATGTACCACGGCACGATATTGGCGTGGTGCTCCATCTCGGTGACGAGAATTTCGTCGTCACGTTGGAGG
>CAYYTA010000051.1:0-32510 GCA_964474575.1 uncultured Caulobacteraceae bacterium
GTTTCATGTCGGCCGGGCAGGCGCCGAGCCATTTGCCGTCGGTCGTGCTCGACACCTTGTCGTGACCAGCCACCGCCGGAGAGAAGTTGGCTTCCATGGTCTGGTGATATTAGGTGTATCTGACGCGCTCGACATGGATCTGACTGTCGACCGTGCGGCCCGCTGTGGTGCAGGTCATGGCGATATCGGCGCCGCCGGCCGTCGGCACCACAGACTTCTTGCTGCAGTCGGTCGCCGGCATGTTGCCGCCGGTCGCCATGGCGGCCATGTTCTGGCCCATGCTGGCGTCGACGCACATCTTGGTCACTACCGCCGGATGCGTGCCGACCGTCGCCGTCACCTGCCACAGGCCGGGTTTCTGCGCCATCGGACTGGTCCAGTTGGCGGCCACGGCGGCGGCGGGCGAAGCCGAGCTTTCGGCGGTTGCGGCGGCCGGCGGCGTACCGCCGCCATCGCCGTCATCGGCGGACGTCCCGCCCGGCTTCGAACAGGCGGCCAGGGCCACGAGGGCGGCGGCCAGGCACAGCTTATGTTTCCATGACATCATTGGCGGGATCCCCGTAAAACGCGCTGAGACTGGAGCGCATCCCGAAAAGTGTGACGCACTTTTCGGGATGCGCGTAAGACAGACAACTGAAGCATTTTCCGGCCATTCTGACCGGGAAAGGCTCCATGTGATCACGATCATACAGCGCCGCCACCAAACGCAAAGGATTTTTATGCCGCCACGGCAGCTTTTCAGCGAAGTGTCGCAGGGCTGCCATCCGGCATCTGGATACTGCCCGGCTTCATGCCGGCAAGGCAATCGCCAAGATACGTGCCGTCCGCGCTGGTATGGGTGTCGGCATGACCGGCAAAGGCCGGATCATAGAGGGTTTCCATCGTCTGGTGAAACGCCTCCGCCGCGTCGGCGCGGATGTCGATATGGCTGGTGATCGTGGTATCGTTGCGCATGCATACCCGCTCGATATGTATGCCGCCATCCTTCGCCGTGACATCGTGTCGGTTGCAATCCATCGGCTCCAGCGCATCGTTGCGTTCGGCCAGGGTCTTGCCCATGGCGGCGTCGATGCAGATCTGCTGCACCGACTGATAGCCCATTTCGGGCCGGGCATAGGTCACCCGCCACAGGCCCGCCTTGAGCGCCAAAGGATTGGCCGACGCCTGCTCGGACGCCAATTGCGAAGCCAGGCCGGCGGCGCCCGACGAATCGCTGGCCGAGGTCTCGTTGCCCGCCTGAGGCGCGGGCTTCGAGCACGCCGCCAGCCCCGCCAACCCAATGATGATCCATAAATAGCGATTGAGCATGATTCACCTCAGCCGGCATGCTGATCGTCCGGCAAACGCCAGTCGATCTGCGCGTAACCCTTGGATTCCAAAAAGGCATTCGTCTTCGAAAACGGCTTGCTGCCGAAGAAGCCATTGTGCGCCGACAAAGGCGACGGATGCGGCGACTTCAGCACCAGGTGCCGGCTTGTATCGACAAAAGCGGCCTTTTTCTGGGCATTGCTGCCCCACAGGATGAACACCACGCTCCGCGGCTGCTCGTTGACCGCCTTGATGACGGCATCAGTAAACTGTTCCCAGCCCTTGCCCTGGTGCGCATTAGCCATGCCCATCTGCACGGTCAGCACGGCATTGAGCAGCAGCACGCCCTGCTTCGCCCAATGTTCGAGGAAGCCGTGCCTGGCCGGCGGGATGCCAAGGTCCGACTGCAGTTCCTTGTAGATGTTGACCAGCGAAGGCGGCAAGGGCGTGCCCGGCCTGACGCTGAAACACAGGCCGTGGGCCTGGCCGACACCGTGGTAGGGATCCTGGCCGAGGATCACCACCCGCACCTTGTCAAGCGGCGTCAGGTCAAGCGCGCGAAACCATTCGCTGCCCTTGGGAAAGATAACCTTGCCGGCGGCCTTCTCGCCCTGCAGGAACGCCTTCAGGTGCTCCATGTAGGGCTTGTCGAACTCGGGCGCGAGCGCGGCTCTCCAGCTTTCATCCAGCTTGACCTCGCTCATGACGCCTCCATGCGCTTTTGCGCCGCGCATGGACAGGCGAGTCAGGGGCTTAGTCAAGTCCTGTTGCACGTGCCCGTCACCACGCCGGTGACATGGGTGGTGGCGTTTCCCAAGACATCGGTGATATCGCCCGACAGCGACTGATTGTCGCTGGAAATGGTCAGGCTACCGCTGCCCTTGGCGGCCTCGCAGTCGGCTGTCCAGGTAATCGTACCCTTGTCGTTGGCGAAAATCTGGTTCGGACACTGCGTTCCGGTCAGCGGGACCGGCGGCGTCTTGAGGTCATCCGGCCCGACGCACAAATTGACCGACTTGGTTGTGGGTGTCTGTCCGGCGACCGTGGTTTGCAGGGTCAACTGCCATAACTGCGCCGTCCCCGGCAGTTGCGCCGCAGCGGCGGCGGCAGGTGGGGAAGCCGACATGGCGTCCTGGTGGGCGGGATTGATGTTGGTCGAGGCCGTCTGGCTCCACACCACCGGCGCGGCGATGGCGGCGCAGATCACGGCCACGGCGGCCGCCTTGATGTCGTTACGCATGGCTGACCTCCTGCGCGAAGAGGCCCCCCAAGGGAAACGCTAGGCGTCGGCGTTTAAGGAAGCAATCGGCGGCGGCCCTGCTTTCGTAAGCGCATGGTTAAATCGATGCAGCGGCAACCATTGTGCGGCGGTGGCAAGCGTGTATGCTGCCGCCTCCTTGAATCCCACCGCCCGGAGATGCCGCCGTGAAGACCCTGCAACTGCTCACCGCCGCCGCCGTCATGCCCCTGCTGCTGGCCGCTTCCGCCGGCCACGCCGCCCCGAAATCGAAGACGCCGCCCGCGCCCGCCGTGGTCACCGCGATGACGCCGAACAATACCGCCAGCTACCAGGCGATCGATCCGGAGCAGGCCAACTATGTCAAGCGCGTGGTGATGATCCCGATGCGCGACGGCGTGAAGCTCTATACCGTCATCGTCTTCCGCAAGGGCACCACCGGCGGCCCGATCCTGTTGTCGCGCACGCCCTACGACGCCAAGTCGTCGGCCGCGCGCACCCAAAGCACCGACATCGACCAGATCCTGCCGGCCATGGACGCGGATTTCGTCGATGACGGCTATATCCGCGTCTACCAGGACATCCGCGGCATGCACAATTCCGAGGGCGACTTCGTCATGACGCGCCCGATCATCGGCACGGGCGGCAACACGACCAAGGTCGATGAAGCGACCGACGCCTACGACACCATCGACTGGCTGGTGAAGAACGTGCCGGAATCGAACGGCAAGGTCGGCGTCGTCGGCTCGTCATACCTGGGCTTCACCACCCTGATGGCCGAGATCAACCCCCACCCCGCGCTGAAGGCGGTGGCGCCGCAGTCGCCGATGGTCGATACCTGGATCGGCGACGACGCCTTCCACAACGGCGCCTTCCGCGTCACCCAGATGGACTATGTCGTCGAACAGTCGACCGCCAAGGGCGAAGGCGGCGGCCCGGTCAATCCACCGGGCGACGACTACACGCACTACCTGAACGACGGCTCGATGGGCGACCACGCCAGGAAGTACGGCATGGACAAGTACCCGTTCAACCAGCTGATCCTCGAGCATCCGGCCTATGACAGCACCTGGTCCGACGTCGCCGTCGACAAATGGATGGCCAGGCAGCCGCTCAGCGTGCCGACCATGCTGATGGTGGGCCAGTGGGACCAGGAGGACAGTTACGGCGCGCCGGCGGTCTACAAGGCGATGGAGCCCAAGGACACCCATAACGACATGGTGACGCTGGTCATCGGGCCGTGGCGCCATTCCGGCGTCAACCACTATGGCTACGGCCTGGGCGCCCTGACCTTCACCGGCGACACCGCCGAGGAATTCCGCTCCAGGTACCTGAAACCGTTCTTCGACCACTACCTCAAGGGCGCGCCCGATCCGCACACCCCGCCGGTCCTGACCTACGCCACCGGCGTCAACCACTGGGACGTGTCGCAGAAATGGCCGGTCGGAACGATGACGCCGCTCTATCTCGGCGATAACATGACCGCCGGCATGACCGCGCCGGCGGCCAGCGGCCACGACGACTATGTCTCCGACCCCATGAAGCCCGTGCCGTTCATTCCCCGTCCGATCAACATGAACGACCGCATGCAATGGACGACATGGCTGGTCCACGACCAGCGTTTCGTCTCCGATCGCCCCGACGTGCTCGTCTATGAAACGCCGGTGCTCGATAAGGAGGTCCACATCATGGGCGCGCCCATGGTCGACCTGTTCGCCGCCACCTCCGGCAGCGACAGCGACTGGGTTGTCAAGCTGATCGACGTCTACCCCAACACCTCGACCGAAGGCGTGCCCCAGGGCGCCCTGCCCCAGGACATGGCCGGCTTCGAGCTGCCGATCGGCATCGATATCTTCCGCGGCCGCTATGTCGACGGTTTCGACAAGCCGCGCGCCCTGGTGCCGGGCAAGGTCGAGGAATACAAGTGGTCCCTGCCCAATGTCGACCACGTCTTCCTGCCCGGCCACCGCATCATGATCCAGGTCCAGTCGTCGCTGTTCCCCCTCTATGACCGCAACCCGCAAACCTATGTCGACAACATCTTCAATGCCAGGCCGGGCGACTATCAGAAGGCGACGGAAAGCGTCTATCACGGCGCCGGCAATGCCTCGGCCGTCTGGCTGCCTATCGCCGATCAATAGTTGATAAAAGGACGCCGCAGCATGTCTTCCTTCCTCGTTTACGGGGAAGGTGGCATTTGCGAAGCAAATGACGGAAGGGGGAAAGCCTCACGACCTTCTGTTTCAATTTAAAATTATACCGGGTTAGAATCGGCATGAAAGATTTTGTCCTGAAGATTTATCTTCCGGTATTTGCACTATTTTTCACATTGATATGCATGCCGTACGTGTATGTATAACTATTACATGACATGGAATTTGGATCGGCAATCGGCTATGAAAATGGACAGGGGCTTGTCAGGTCCCTGGTCGTGGTACCGATAGCCGCCGCCTTTATTTCATTAGTGATTAACATCAAACCGAAAAAGTAACCGCGCCTCACGCCGCCTGCACGCTCGCCTTCCACTGCTTGAGCAGCACTGCCCGACGCTTGGGATACCTGTGCCCCAACGGCAGCCAGCCCAGAATACGGTCGGTGCGGAAGCTGCGGAAATCGTTGCGCAGCTCGCACCACCCGATCAGCAGCCGGACATGGTCGAAGAAGCCGAGCGCAATCGGCCAGATATCGCGCTCGGTGGTGTCGTTCTTCAGGTCGATATAGTTCATGCGGATGCGCTGCTCGGCACGGATCGCCTGGCGCACCTCGGAAAGGTCGATCCGGCTTTCGGTCCGGTGCAGTGATGGCGGCACCAGAAGGCCGGACGACTCGATCTCGTCGGCCATGTCCCTGGGCAGGACGGCGACGATCTTCGTCAGGGCGTTCTGCGCCGCTTCGCCGAGGCGCGCATCGCCGCGGTCAGCCACCCAGCGCGTGCCCAGCACCAGCGCCTCCAGCTCCTCCGGCGACAGCATCAAGGGCGGCAACATATAGCCCGGCCGCAAAACGTAACCCACGCCCGGCTCGCCTTCGATATGCGCGCCCTGCGACTGCAACGCTGCGATGTCGCGATAGAGGGTGCGCAGGGAAATACTCAGTTCCTGCGCCATGACCGCCCCGGCAACCGGGTAACGATGGCGGCGCAAAAGCTGCAACAGGTCGAGAAGGCGAGTGGCGCGCGACATGGACTGATCCCCGAAGTCCGGACATCTGCACCCTATCCGTCATGTTGTCAATTTCTGGCAGTATGAATTAGAATAGACTCATTTGACAGCATTAACGATTCTATACATACTGGTTGGTATGGCCAACGAAAAGCTGCAACTGAAAGCCACCGCGCCCGCCCGTCGCAACGCCGCCCACACGCGCGAGCGGCTGCTCCAGGCCGCCTTCGACGAGATCTACCGCACCGGTTTCCAGGGCAGCGACCTGATGTCGATCATCGGCCGCGCCGGCGTCACCAAGGGCGCGCTCTACCACCACTTCGGCAGCAAGGAAGGTCTCGGCCTGGCCATGATCGACGCGATGATCGCCCCGCGCATCGCCCAGACCTGGCTCAATCCGCTGGCCGACGCCGAAGACCCCGTCGCCGCGCTCAAATCCATCATTGACAATATGCCCCAGGACGAGGCCAGCGTGAAGGGCGGCTCGCCCCTGGCCAATCTGGCCCAGGAAATGGCTCCGCTCGACGAAAACTTCCGCGTCCGTCTGGCGCGCATCTACAACGGCTGGATCGCCGCCATCGCCGGGGCAGTCAAGCGCGGCAAATCGGCTGGCAAGGTCCGCGCCGATGTCGATGTCTTCGAGTTCGCCACGGCCCTGGTCGCCGCCCATGAGGGCTTCGTCGGCCTGGCAAAGACGGCGCAGGACGCAGCCCTGCTCAAAGTCGGCATCAGCCAGATGAAACAGACCGTCGCCGCCCTGCGCCCGTAAATCCCTCTCCTCCCCGGCGCAGCGGGGGAGGGGGACCACGAAGTGGTGGAGGGGGCCTCTTGCGGACAGTGGATGGGCCAAAGCCCTGTAGCAGACGTTGACCCCATACGGCTGGCGCGCCTAAATGCGGCGAGGCTTGACTCGGGTAGTTGCAACAGATACCACCCGCGCGCGCCTTATGAATTGCGCATACGGGAGTCCGCCATGTTGTCCTCCGCCGGTCACAAATTCCGCCAGGCCCTGCGTGAAGAACAGCCGCTCCAGGTCGTCGGCGCCATCAACGCCAACCACGCCCTGCTGGCCAAGCGCGCCGGCTACCGCGCCATCTATCTTTCCGGCGGCGGCGTGGCGGCGGGGTCGCTCGGCCTGCCCGACCTCGGCATCAACACGCTCGACGACGTCCTGACCGACATCCGCCGCATCACCGATGTTTGCGACCTGCCGCTGCTGGTCGACATCGATACCGGCTTCGGCCCCAGCGCCTTCAACATCGAGCGCACGATCAAGTCGCTGATCAAGTTCGGCGCGGCCGGCTGCCACATCGAGGACCAGGTCGGGGCCAAGCGCTGCGGCCACCGCCCCGGCAAGGAGATCGTCTCGACCGAAGAAATGGTCGATCGCGTCAAGGCCGCCGCCGACGCCAAGACCGACCCCGATTTCTTCCTGATCGCCCGCACCGATGCCATCGCCACCTTCGGCGTCGATGCCGCCATCGAACGCGCGATCCGTTGCGTCGAGGCCGGCGCCGACGGCATCTTTGCCGAAGCCGCCTACGACCTCGACACCTATCGCCGCTTCGTCGACGCCGTGAAGGTGCCGGTCCTGGCCAACATCACCGAATTCGGCAAGACGCCGCTGTTCTCGCGCGACGAACTGGCCTCAGCCGGCGTGGCCATCCAGCTTTTCCCGCTCAGCGCCTTCCGCGCCATGAACAAGGCGGCGGAAAACGTTTACGAGGCCATCCGCCGCGATGGTCACCAGAAGAACGTCGTCGATAGCATGCAGACGCGCGAGGAACTCTACGACCGCATCGGCTACTACGCGTTCGAAAACAAGCTCGACCTGCTGTTCAGCGACAAGAAATAGGACCTCAGGGATGGACACCGCCGCAGACACACCGACCGGCTTCAAGCCCAAGAAATCCGTCGCCCTGTCGGGCACCATCGCCGGCAACACGGCCCTGTGCACAGTCGGCCGCACCGGCAATGACCTGGCCTATCGCGGCTACGATATCCTCGACCTGGCGGCGACCTCCGAATTCGAGGAAATCGCCTACCTGCTGGTCCATGGCAAGCTGCCCAACCGAGTCGAACTTGCCGCCTACAAGACCAAGCTGCGCGCCCTGCGCGGCCTGCCCGTCGCGGTCATGGACGCGCTCGAAACCCTGCCGGCGTCGTCCCATCCCATGGACGTCATGCGCACCGGCGGTTCCGTCCTCGGCTGCGTGCTGCCGGAAAAGGACGACCACAACCATCCCGGCGCCCGCGATATCGCCGACCGCCTGATGGCCAGCTTCGGCTCGATGCTGCTCTACTGGTACCATTTCAGCCATAATGGCCGCCGCATCGAGGTCGAGACCGACGACGACAGCATCGGCGGCCACTTCCTGCACCTGCTGCACGGCAAGCCCCCGTCCGAGGTCTGGGTGCGCGCCATGCACACCTCGCTGATCCTCTATGCCGAGCACGAGTTCAACGCCTCGACCTTCGCCGCCCGCGTGGTCGCCGGCACCGGCTCGGACTTCTATTCCGCCATCACCGGCGCCATCGGCGCCCTGCGTGGCCCCAAGCACGGCGGCGCCAACGAGGCCGCCTTCGACATCCAGAAGCGCTACGACAGCCCCGACGAGGCCGAGGCCGATATCCGCCAACGGGTGGCCAACAAGGAGGTCATCATCGGTTTCGGCCACCCGGTCTATACCGTCTCCGACCCGCGCAATGTCTGCATCAAGGAGGTGGCGCGTTCGCTCTCGGCCGAAGCCGGCAACATGAAGATGTTCGATATCGCCGAGCGCCTGGAAACGACGATGTGGGACATCAAGAAGATGTTCCCCAACCTCGACTGGTTCTCGGCGGTTTCGTACCACATGATGGGCGTACCCACCGCCATGTTCACACCGCTGTTCGTCATTTCGCGCACGTCCGGCTGGTCGGCGCACATCATCGAGCAGCGCCAGGATGGCAAGATCATCCGCCCCAACGCCAACTATACCGGCCCCGAAGACCGCCCCTTCGTGCCCCTGAACGAGAGACCCTAACCTATTGCGTCTCCCCCATTTATGGGGGAGGTGGCGCCGAGCGTAGCGAGGTGACGGATGGGGCATTCCACTCTTCGCAGCCCCGCCCACCGCCTTCGGCAGCCGACCTTCCCGTTAATGGACAGCGCGATAGCCAACAGTTTGCCCTAGGAAACCCTATGTCCGCCCATATGTCCAACGTCCGCCCCGAAGCCGATACCGTCCTCACCGACATCGTCGACTATGTCCTCGGCTACGAGATCAAGTCCGACCTGGCCTATGAGACCGCGCGCAACTGCCTGATCGACACGCTCGGCTGCGGGCTCGAAGCGCTCGACTACCCCGCCTGCACCAAGCTGCTCGGCCCCATCGTTCCCGGCACCGTCGTCCCCAACGGCGCGAAGGTTCCCGGCACCCAGTTCCAGCTCGATCCGATCCAGGCGGCCTTCAACATCGGCGCCATGATCCGCTGGCTCGATTTCAACGATACCTGGCTGGCGGCCGAGTGGGGTCACCCCTCCGATAACCTCGGCGGCATCCTGGCCGTCGCCGACTGGCTGTCGCGCAATGCGGTCGCCAAGGGCAAGCCGGCCCTCACCATGCGCGACGTCCTCACCGCCATGATCAAGGCGCACGAAATCCAGGGCTGCATCGCGCTTGAAAACAGCTTCAACCGCGTCGGCCTCGACCACGTTGTCCTGGTCAAGGTCGCCTCGACCGCCGTGGTGGCCGAAATGCTCGGCCTCGATCGCGACGAATGTATCAACGCCGTGTCGCTGGCCTGGGTGGATGGCCAGTCCTTGCGCACCTACCGCCATTCGCCCAACACCGGCTCGCGCAAATCCTGGGCCGCCGGCGACGCCACCTCGCGCGCCGTCCGTCTGGCCCTGATGGCGCAAAAGGGCGAGATGGGCTACCCCAGCGTGCTGACCGCCAAGACCTGGGGCTTCTACGATGTGCTGTTCAAGGGCCAGCCGTTCAAGTTCCAGCGTCCTTATGGCAGCTACGTCATGGAAAACGTGCTGTACAAGATCAGCTTCCCGGCCGAATTCCACAGCCAGACCGCCGTCGAAGCCGCCATGACCTCCCATGGCAAGCTCGCCGCCATGGGCAAGACAGCTGACGACATCGCCTCTGTCTCCATCCGCACCCACGAAGCCTGCATCCGCATCATCGACAAGAAGGGCCCGCTCAACAATCCGGCCGACCGCGACCACTGCATCCAGTACATGGTCGCCGTGCAGCTGATCTTCGGCCGCCTCACCGCCGCCGATTATGAGGACGCCGTCGCCAACGACCCTCGCATCGACGCCTTGCGCGACAAGATCACCTGCGTCGAGGCGCCGGAATTCACCGCCGATTATCATGATCCCGACAAGCGTTCGATCGCCAACGCCATGACGATTACGCTCACGGACGGCACGGTGCTCGATGAACTGCGCGTCGATTATCCGATCGGCCATCGCCTGCGCCGCGCCGAAGGGATCCCGGTGCTCGAAGCCAAGTTCCGCACCAACCTGGCCCGCCGCTTCCCGAAAAAGCAGCAGGACGCCATCCTCAAGGTCAGCCTCGACCAGTACGCCCTCGAAGCCATGACCGTCAACGACTACGTCGACCTCTACGTGATCTAGTACCAATTCCCTGCTGTACCTCCCTGAAATCGAAGATTTCGGGGAGTGCTGGTGGTCAAGCAAAGCCTTCCTTGTACCTCCCCATCTTTGATGGGGGGGGGGACCGCACGAGCCGCGAAAGACCGAAGGTCTGAGCGGTGAGATGTGGTGGTGGGGTTTCTTGCTTACTTCCCCGCCTTAAACCCCGCGTCTTATGCACTCCATCATATAGCTGAAGTCGCGCCCCTGATGGCCATCCGCGCACAACGCGTCATAAAGCGCATGCGCCCGGGTGCCCAGCGGCGTATCCGCGCCCGCCTGCCCCGCCGCCTGCATGGCCAGCGTCAAGTCCTTCAGCATCAGCCCGGCGGCAAAGCCCGGCTGATAATCGCGATTGGCCGGCGACGCCGGCACCGGCCCCGGCACCGGACAATAGCTGGTCATTGACCAGCTCTGGCCGGAAGCCTTGGACGCGATATCGAAGAACACCTGGTCGTCGAGCCCCAGCTTTTCCGCCAGGGCAAAGGCCTCGCACGTCCCGATCATGGTGATGGCCAGCAGCATGTTGTTGCAGATCTTGGCCGCCTGGCCCGCACCGGCCTCGCCCGCATGGATCACCGCCTTGCCCATGCTTTTCAGGATCGGCTCGGCGCGGGCAAACGCCGCGTCCTTACCCCCCACCATGAAGGTCAGGGTCCCGCCCTGCGCCGCTGCCACCCCGCCCGAAACCGGCGCGTCGACCATGGCGAAGCCGGCCTCGGCCGCCTTGCCGATCGCCGCGCGCGCGCTATCGACATCGATGGTCGAACAGTCGATCAGGATGGCGCTTTTAGGCGCCACGTCCACCACCTGGCCGTAAACCTCAAGCACGTGCCGGCCCGCGGGCAGCATGGTCACCACCGCCTCGACGCCGGCGCAGGCTTCAGCGAGGCCGGGCGCGGCCACAGCCCCGGCGCCAACGGCATGCGCCACCGCCTCGGCATTGAGATCGAAAGCGTGGACCTCGTGGCCGGCCTTCACCAGGTTGGCGGCCATGCCCGATCCCATATTGCCGAGCCCGATAAACGCGATGCGCATGTCTTAAACTCCAATGCCTTGTCCACCGGCGCGAACATCTGCTCGACCATGGCCGGCGTGATGCCGGAGACCGTCGCCGGCTTCCATTGGGGCCGGTTGTCCTTGTCCTCGATCACCGCGCGCACCCCTTCGGAAAAGTCATGGCCGCGTGTGATGTGACAGGCGATGCGGTATTCCATCTGCATCACCTCTTCGAACGAGGCCATCTTCGCCCCCAGCCGCAATTGCCGCAGGGACACGCACAACGACAGGGGTGAGCGCGTCGCCAGGATTTCCGCCTGCGCCGTCGCCCAGTCGTCGTCGGCCATTTTCAGCGCGATGCAGATGTCGCTGACGCTGTCCTTGCCGAAGCAACGGTTGATCGTCTCCCTATGCTCGCCATAAGCCGGCGCGGCCACCGGCGCGGCATGACGGCCCAGAACGGCGTCAATATCGCCGCCGGCCAGAATCTCCCGTTTGACCGCCTCGATGTACTCCGACGCCACCAAACGCGTGGCAATACCTGCGGCCACCACATCCGAACCCTTCAGCCGCGCCCCGGTCAGCGCCAGCCAGGTCCCCAGTTCGCCCTCCAGCCGCGGCAGGAACCAGCCACCGCCGACATCGGGGAACAGGCCGATGCCGGTTTCGGGCATGGCGAACAGCGTCCGTTCGGTGGCGATGCGGTGCGACCCGTGCACCGAAATGCCGACGCCGCCGCCCATGGTGACGCCATCAAGCACGGCGATGAAAGGCTTCGGGAACCGCTTGATCAGCACGTTCATCCGGTATTCGGTGGCGAAGAAGTCCGCCGCCTCCCGCCCGTCGCCACGCCCGCTGACCGCCACCTTGCGGATATCGCCGCCGGCGCAGAAGCCGCGCGTCCCCTCGGCATGGTCGAGCAGCACGCAGCGCACGCCGTCATCTCCGGCCCACGCCGCCAGCGCCTCAGCCATCGCCGCGCACATGCCGGTGGTCAGGCTGTGCAGGGCGTGCGGCCGGTTGAGCGTGATCCGGCCCACATCGTTTTCGATGCGAATGATGACCTCGGGCTCGCTCACTTCATCATCTCCCGCGCCACGATGACCCGCATGATTTCGTTGGTGCCTTCCAGGATCTGGTGCACGCGCAGGTCCCGCACGATGCGCTCGACGCCATAGTCGTGCAAGTAGCCGTAGCCGCCATGGATCTGCAGCGCGTCATTGGCGATCTTCGAGCCGGTATCGGTGACAAAGCGCTTGGCCATGGCGCACCACTTGGTCGCGTCCACCGTCTTGGTGTCCAGGCGGCTCGCCGCCTCGTACAGCATCGACCGCGCCGCATTCAGCTCGGTTTCCATGTCGGCCAGCTTGAACTGCGTCGCCTGGAAGTGGCCGATCGGCTTGCCGAACTGCGACCGTTCGCCGGCGTAGGCAACCGCCCGGTCCATGGCGTCCTGCGCCCCGCCAAGGCTGCAGGCCGCGATGTTGAGCCGTCCGCCGTCCAGTCCCTTCATGGCGAACTTGAAGCCCTCGCCCTCCTCGCCCAGGCGCTGATCGGCCGGGATGCGGACATTGTCAAACATCACCTGGCGCGTCGGCTGGGCGTTCCAGCCCATCTTTTTCTCGTTGGCGCCGAAGGTCAGGCCCGGCGTGTCCTTCGTCACCACGAAGGTCGAGACGCCTTTCGGGCTGTCTTCGCCGGTCTTGGCCATTACGACATAGACATCCGAAACCCCGGCGCCCGAAATGAACTGTTTCGAGCCATTGAGCACATAGCTGTCGCCGTCCTTGACCGCGCGGGTCTTCATCGCCGCCGCGTCCGAGCCCGAGCCCGGTTCGGTCAGGCAATAGCTGGCGATCAGGTCCATGCCGGCCAGTTGCGGTATCCACGTCGCGCGCTGCTCGGCCGAACCGAAGCTGTCGATCATCCAGGTGCACATATTGTGGATCGACAGGAACGCCGCCGTGGCGATGCAGCCGCGCGACAATTGCTCGAAGATCAGCACGGCGTCGAGCCGCGACAGCCCGGCCCCGCCGTGCTCCTCGGCCGTATAGATCGACGCAAAGCCCAATCCTGCCGCCTCGCGCAGGCGATCGACCGGAAAGTGCTTGGTCTCGTCCCACTCGCCGGCAAACGGCCGCAGGCGGTCATGGGCGAAGCGCTGCGCCGCCTCCTGGATCATCAACTGGTCGTCGTGGAGCATTCTGGTCCCAATTCAACTTCACGTCTCCCCTTTCAAGGGGAGAAGGTGGCCTGTACGGTTACCGGCGAAGGGCCGGATGAGGGGGCAATCTACCGCAGTCATCCCCTCAACCGATCGGCCGCCTCACGCTTGCCTCTCGTTCTCTCCCCTTGAAAGGGGAGGGATGGAGCGAATAACTCATACGCTTCAAACTAGTTCATCGTCGGAATGACAAACGCCTGGTCGCCGATATCTCCGTCCGGCCAGCGCTGCGTCACCGTCTTGACCTTGGTGTAGAAGCGGACGCCGTCCTCGCCGTACTGGTTCATGTCGCCGAAGGCCGAGCGCTTCCAGCCGCCGAAGCTGTGATAGGCGACCGGCACCGGGATCGGCACATTGATGCCGACCATGCCGACATTGACCTTGGCGGCGAATTCGCGCGCCGCCAGACCGTTACGCGTGAAGATGGCGACGCCGTTGCCATAAGCATGCCGCGACGGCAGGACGGCGGCTTCCTCCAGCGTCCCGGCGCGCACCACCTGCAACACCGGCCCGAAGATTTCCTCCTGGTAGGTTTTCATGCCCGGCGTGACGTGGTCGAACAGCGACGGTCCGACGAAATAACCGTCTTTATGGCCCTGCAGCTTCAGCCCGCGCCCGTCGAGCAGCAGCTTGGCGCCCTCGTCGACGCCCATCTGGATATAGCTCTCGACCTTGGCCTTGTGCGCGCTCGATACCACCGGGCCGTAATGCGCCTCGGCGTCGGTCGACACGCCTACCTTCAGGCCGCGCGCCGCGTCGATCATGCGCTCAACGAAGGCATCCGCCGTCCTTGCGCCCACCGGCACCGCCACCGGCAGCGCCATGCAGCGCTCGCCCGCCGAGCCATAGGCCGCGCCGACGATGTCTTTGACCACCTGGTCGAGGTCGGCGTCGGGCATGATGATGCCGTGGTTCTTGGCCCCGCCCATGGCCTGGACGCGCTTGCCGTGCGCTGTGCCGGTCGCATAAACATACTGCGCGATATCCGACGAGCCGACGAAGGACACGGCCTTGATGTCCGGATGGGTCAGGATGGCGTCGACCGCCGCCTTGTCGCCGTGGACGACCTGCAGCACGCCCTCCGGCAGGCCGGCCTCGATGGCCAGCTCGGCCAGGCGCACGGGCACCGACGGGTCCTTTTCCGATGGCTTGAGTATGAAGGCATTGCCGCACGCCAGGGCCACCGCCGACATCCACAGCGGGATCATGGCCGGGAAGTTGAACGGGGTGATGCCGGCGGCTACGCCCAGAGGCTGGCGCATCGAATAGACGTCGATGCCCGGCCCGGCGCTCATCGTGTAGTCACCCTTCAGCAGGTGCGGGATGCCGCAGGCGAACTCGACGACCTCCAGCCCGCGCTGGATATCGCCTTTCGCGTCGGCAATGACCTTGCCGTGCTCGGACGACAGCAGCCGCGCCAATTCGTCCATATTGGCTTCGATCAGGGCTTTCCAGGCGAACATGACGCGCGCCCGCCGCTGCGGGTTCATGGCCGCCCAGCCGGTCTGCGCCTTCATGGCCAGTTGCACGGCGTTATCGACCTCTTCAGGCGTGGCCAGGGCGACGCGCGCCTGGACCTTGCCGGTATTGGGGTCGTAAACATCGCCGAAACGGCCTGAAGTACCGATTATGGCCTTGCCGCTGATGAAGTGCAGGATATCGCGCATGGTTTCCGTCCTGATCGTTAAGCGCTCGCGGAAGCCCCTCCCACCGCTTCGCGGTCCCCCTTCCCCGTAAACGGGGCGGGAGCGGCCGCGGCCGTCGCGCGTACCTTCTTTGCGGCGCGGAGTTTATCGCGCGCCATCTCATCCGCAACCTCGTTCGTGATCACGTTTTCTCGCCGGGCGCGGGCGAAGATGGCGTCCAACCGCTCGCCGATGGTGTCGACGCGCGCCGTCACGACCTCGGCGTCGTTGTCGCCGCTGAGTTCGGCCTGGACCATGATGATGCCGCCGGCATTGATGACATAATCGGGCGCATAGAGGATGCCACGTTCGGCCAGGATGCGGCCGGCCTCGGCCGTGGCGAGTTGGTTATTTGCCGCCCCGGCGACGATCTCCGCCTGGATGTAGCGCGCGGCATATTCGCTGATCGTGCCGCCAAGCGCGCACGGCGCGACGATATCGACCTTCTGGGTCAGGATGTCGTCGATGGGCACGCCCAGCGCGCCGAAGCGGCGCTGCGCTTCCGAAACCTTCGCCGGATCGATGTCGGCGACCACCAGGTTGGCGCCGAGATTGAACAGTTCCTCGCACAGATACATGCCGACGTGGCCCAGGCCCTGCACCGCCACCTTGAGGCCGGTCAGTTCGCTGCGGCCCATTTTCGCCCGTACTGCCGATTCGATGCCGACGCGCACGCCGCGCGCCGTATGGGGCGATGGATCGCCGCCACTCTTGCCGTTGCCGCCGGCCAGCCCGCCGACGAAGCGCGTCGCCGTGCGCACGATCTCCATATCGGCCACCGACACGCCGACGTCCTCAGCGGTAATGTACTGGCCATTCAGGCTGTCGACGGCGCGGCCGAAGGCTTCCATGACCGCCTTGCGGTTCTCCGGCTTCACCGGCCCCCAGATAACCGCCTTACCGCCGCCCATGGGCAGGTTGGCCATGGCGTTCTTGTAGCTCATGCCGCGCGCCAGGCGCAGCGCGTCGGACAGCGCCTGGTTGCCGTCCTGATAGGCCCACAGCCGGCACCCGCCCGCGGCCGCCCCCAGGGCTGTGGAATGAACAGCGATGATGGTTTTCAGGCCGCTTTGCGCGTCCTCCGCCATCAGAACCTTTTCGTGACCGTCGTAATCGGGGTGGTCGAACATCGCGACGCTCCTTAACCTGTGGCATTATTTGGAAGATTATCGTTGCGGACGATATTAGATCAGCGGCAACAGAATGTGCTTCCTAAGAGGCCTCCGCGCCTGTAAGTGTGCGGAAAATTCTTCCATGCTCCCGTGTTCACGCGGAACAAATTTCTATCGCAAAGCACAAAATGAAAATGAACCGCAGCAAGGATGGCCACAGCCTGGATGAAACGGATCGCAAGATCCTGCGGCTGCTGCGCGAGAACTGCCACCTGACGACGCAGGAGATCGCCGATCATGTCGGCCTGTCGCAGACGCCGTGCTGGTCGCGCATCAAGCGCATGGAAGAGGCCGGGGTCATCACCGGCTATGTCGCCCTGCTCGATCCGGAGCACATTGGCAAGCCTTTGTCGGTCATCGTCGAGGTGACGCTGGAACAGCACGACGACGACAAGATCGAGACCTTTTCGCGCCATCTCGCCCAGCTGCCGGAGGTGACCGACGCCTACCTGACGACCGGTGAATACGACTATGTCATCCTGGCGGCGGTGGAGAACACCGAGGCCTACGAGGCCTTCCTGCGCAAGCGCCTGATGAAGTTTCCCGGCATCCGCCACACGCGCTCGACCTTCTGCCTCAGGCGGCTGAAGCGCGACCCGTCGCCGTCGATTTAGGTCAGATGCCTTCGACGGTGATCGTCCGGCCGGTCATGGCCTGGCAGATATCGCGCGTGCGGCGGGCATGGTCCCTGGCCTTGACACCGTAGACCTTGAGCATGTCTTCGATGCGGCCGCCGCAATCGCCGGCCAGGCCAGCCTTGTCGGCGGTCGGGTTGGCCATGCGATAACACAGCATGCGCATGGTGAAGACGGCCCGGTTGAAACCGTTGCGCTTCTGCTCGCGGACGCGCGCCCCGCCATAGACATAGCCCGGCTGGACCAGGACCGGCCAGCGCGCCTCGTCATAGCATGACTGCAACTGGGTGTCGGCGACGACATCGGCCCGGGCCGGCGCCTGGAGCGCGGCGAACAGGAAGCCGGCAAGGACGATTGAGACTTTAAGCGACATGGTTACTGACCCGCTAAGGCTGTCCGTCAGGAAACGGCACAATTGCGCCCGGATTGTGGCGCAGCTTGCAAAGGGTACGCCAGTTATTCCGGCGCGACCGTTTCCAGCGCCAAAGCGTGCAAAGGCCCGCTCAGCAGGTCGGCCAGCGCCTTGTTGACGAGCTGGTGCTGGCGGACGCGTGGCAGGCCGCGAAACGCTTCGGAGACGATGCGCGCGCGGTAGTGGTCGCCGTCGCCGGCCAGGTCGGTGATGATGACCTCGGCGCCGGGAAACGCCGCCTCGATGCGCGCCTGAAGTTCGTCGATGCCGACCGCCATGGCTTTACGCCTCCTCGTGGTGCGCCGAGCGATAGCGGGTTTCCCCGTGCCGGAAAAGCAGAAATTACGACCCCGGCGCGATGCGGTAGATTCGGCCGGCCAGGTCATCGCTGACGTAGAGCGCGCCGTCCGGCCCGACCGCCACCCCGACCGGGCGGCCGTAGACGCTGTGGTCGTCCTTGACCAGGCCGGTCATGAAGTCTTCGTAGTCGCCCGCCGGCTTGCCGTCCTCGAAATGCACGCGCACAACCTTGGAGCCGGTACGGTGCGCCCGATTCCACGACCCGTGCAGGGCGACGAAGGCGTCGCCGCTGTAATCCGCCGGGAAGGCATGGGCAGCGCCGGCCGGCGCCTGGTAGAAGACGAAGCCGAGCGGCGCCGAATGCGAGCCGAACAACAGGTCGGGCATGGCGACATGCCCCTTCAGATCCGTACGTTCACCGGCGTGGCGCGGATCCTGATGATCGCCGAGGTAGTACCACGGCCAGCCATAGAACCCGCCCGGCTGTACATGGGTAAAGTAGTCCGGCACCAGGTCGTCGCCCAGGCCGTCGCGTTCATTGGTCGTGCAGAACAGCTCGTCCGTCCCCGGCCGGATGCCTAGGCCCACGCAGTTGCGGATGCCGGTGGCGAAGGTGCGCCCATGGCTGCCGTCGGGATCGAAAGCCAGCACGTCGGCGCGCCCCGTCTGCCCGTCCCAGCTTGCCCCCAGCCCGTGCGTTGCCTCCCAGGTGGCGATCCCGCCCGGCGGCTCATGCGGCATGCCCTCGGCGACGTTATCGGCCGAGCCGACGCTGGCGTACAGCGTCTTGCCATCCGGAGAAAAGACGATGTCGCGCGTCGTATGGCCGCCGCCGGATGGCAGGGCCGCCACCGTCTGCGGCTGGCCGGGGTTCGGCCAGGCGAAACGGACGATCCCGTCGATATTGGCGACATACATGAACTGCGGATGGTTAAGCGGATAGAAGGCGATGCCGAACGGCTGGTTCAGGCCGTCGACCAGGGTCTGGCGTTCCGTGCTCAACTGGCCGCCGCTATTGTGGAAGACGCTGATGCGCCCGCTACGGGTTTCGACGACATAAAGGTCGCCGTTGGGCGCCGTGCGCAGCAGGCGCGGCGATTGCAAATCCCCGGCAAACAGCGAAATGGTGAAGCCCGCCGGCACCTTCGGCAGCGTCCCGTCCGCCAGGGGCGCCCCGCCGGGCCCATTGCCCGCCGACGGTGTGGCAAACGGCTCGGGCAGATTGGCGACATCGACGCGATGGTGCACGCCCGGCGCATCGAGCGTCCAGTCCTGTCCGGTCGCGCCGCCACCCGCCGCCCGAGCCTGCCTGCCGCCGTCGCCTGTCAGCGTGACAAGGTAGGCGACGACGTTCCTGCGCGCCTCGGCGTCGGTGACCTTGACCGGCATCTGCGTGCCCGGCACCGCGCCCTGCGGATCGGCGAGGAAGGTGTCCAGTTCCTGCGCCGTCCATGTCTTGCCCGACGCGCCGGCCGCCTTCATGGCGCCGGAATAGTCGTAGTCCGCCGAACCGGCCTTGCGCCCGACCACGCCGAACAACGGTGGTCCCTGAAACGTCGCCTTGGCCGCGCTGTCGTCGTGGCACAGGGCGCAATTGTCGCGGAAATAGGCCTTGCCCGCCGCGACATCCTGAGCGTTGGTGCACGCCGGCAAGGTCACTATCAGCAGCAGGGTCGCCACGACAAGGCCGAAACGTTGGATCATGATGCAATCCCCAGCAATGGCCCCGGGTCGGGGCAGATATCCAGCCAGCGGGCGCGTTCGCCGCGGCGGCAGACGCCGGGGAAATCGCCCGTGTTTCCCATCAGGTCGAGCACGACCTGAACGTGCAGATGCGGCGGCCAGCCGCCATTGACGTCCCTGTCGCCCAGGACCGCCAGACATTCGCCGGCGGCAAGGGCGCGGCCAACCGTAAGGCCGTCGAGGCTTTCGCGGCCGAGATGGCCATAAAGCGTGTAAAAAACCAATCCGTCTGCCACCACGTGTTCGAGGATGATGGTCGGCCCGTAATCGAGCGGATTGGCGTTGTCGCGGAAGCTGTGCAGACGCCCCGGCAAGGGCGCGAATACATCCGTCCCGGCCGGTGCGAAGATATCGATACCGAGATGCACGGTGCGCGGTTCGCCGCCGCCGGTGAAGACCGGGCTGGTATAGATGGCGCGGTCCTCGCCATAGCCGCCGATGCGCAGGCCAGGATCGTCCGGCATGGCCTCGGCCTCGTCGAGCCGCAGCGGCTTGAAAATCCCGGCGTGCAATCCAGCCATGACCTCGGCGGGCGGTTCCCGCCGCCCGGCCAGCCAGCCAGCATAAGCCTCTGCTTTCGTTTGCGCTTCCAGCATGGCTTCGACCCTAATCCACCTTTTCGTCCCTGTCGACATGGCGGAAGGTCAGCGACAACCGCCTTCCCCTCGGCACCACCACCCCGCCCACCCGGTCGCTCCTGCGCCCGACAATCCCGTGCAGCCATTTGTGTCGCACTTCGCCGCGCATCGTCACCAGGCTGCGCGGATGCAGGTAATGTGACCGCATCGCATGGCCCAGCCGCGTAAAGTCCATCATCACCGCGCTCCCCAGACTGACGATCGCCACGGCGGCGATGTGTTCGGCGTCGCGATCCTTGTGCGCGCCTATGCCCTGGCCCGGAAAGTACTCGTTAACCAGCGCCCGGTCCGGCACGCCCGGAAAATGGCCGTCGGTGTGAAGCCGCCGCGCCAGCGCATTGAAGCATTTCGGCATCGGCTGCGACTGGTACTCGTCCGGCCGGCCAAGCGCCGTGTCGCCATAGGCCCAGCCGTACCACTGCCGCCGCCGCAACAGCTCAAGCGACCACGGCTGGGTATCGATGAACGCAACCAGCGCCGACGCCTCTGCTTCACCGACGTAGTCGTCGCAATAACTCAGGCCCGGTAACGGATCCGGCTCAAACAATGACAATTTTTCAAAACCGGCCCGCATATCCCCCTTTATTTCCACCCCTGCCTCATGTCAAGAACATATCATGAACATATTTCGCGCGCATTGACCCCGGCACGACGCGCCGGGCATAATCGAATCGAAGCTCAAGGGAGCAATACCATGCACAACATTGCGGTACTGGTCGGCAGCCTGCGCAAGGAGTCGCTCAACCTGAAACTGGCCCATGCGCTGGAAAAGCTGGCGGCGGGCAGGTTCGCCTTCCACTATCTCGATGTCGATCTGCCTCTCTATAACGAAGACCTGTGGGCCGATCCGCCCGCCAGGGTGACGCAGCTCAAGGCCGATATCGCCGCCGCCGACGGCATCTTGTTTGTATCGCCTGAATATAACCGCTCGATGCCGGCCGTGACCAAGAACGCGGTTGACTGGGCGTCGCGTCCCTATGGCCAGAACGCGTGGAAGGGCAAACCAGTCGCCCTGTGCGGGGCCTCGCCCGGCAGCCAGGGCACGGCGGTGATGCAGTCGCAATTGCGCTCAACCCTTGTGATCGTCGAGACCGTCGTCATGGGCGGACCCGAGGTCTACATCACCTTCAAACCTGACCTGGTCGATGAGACCGGCGCCATCGCCAACGAAGGCACGGCAAAATTTTTGATCGGATTCCTCGACCACTTTGCCGCGTGGATAGACGGGGCGCGGAAGTCATGGCCGTAATGTAAAAGGCCCTTCCGGGGGGAAGGGCCTTTTTTAAGTCATTGTTTCTGTTAGCTTTGGTTGCGGGAGCAGGATTTGAACCTGCGACCTTCAGGTTATGAGCCTTGGGGATAACCGTATAATATACTGATTTTGCTTATTATATTTATAGAGAAAAAATGTGCTGTGCTAGAAACTGTGCTAAAAACGCGGCTTTTTTCTCGACCGCGTGATCGGCAATTTTGAAGGTTTGTGCTAGGCTGTGCTAGCTCGAAAAATCGGGAAAAATGGTTGCGGGGGCTGGATTTGAACCAACGACCTTCAGGTTATGAGCCTGACGAGCTACCGGGCTGCTCCACCCCGCGACACTTTGAAATCATTGAATTTTTTGCGTCCGAAGGGCGAAATATTAATCTTCGTAAGTCCGCGCAAATTCACCCGTTATAACCGGGAGCGCCGTGGATACTCGCGGCTACGTCTAAGGTCAAGGCCTATTTGGACTAAGCCCATATACGTCGCGTACAAATCTTCGGTAGAATGTCGCCCGTTGGTCGCCTGGCAACGTTTTGAGAGCAGCTTAGTGCGATCTCACAAGCGCTCAAGCAGCCTGAAGGATAGCTTCAATCTCTTCTTCACCAATGGTTTCCTCATCTGTCAGCGTATTTTTCGACGCCTTCCAAAGGAGGTTCCGCAAATGAACCGCCTTCGGCGGATTGTTGTCATTTACGGCGGCAAGCCTTTGCTGCGCAGAAGCCGCGTCCCCGAGACGTAAAAAAGCGTGGGCGACGATAATGTTCGAGAGATAGTCCCTATGATCACGCGCAGCGTCGATTGCTTCCTCAGCTCGACCCCGCTTCAGCGCTAACAGTGAACTGGCTGTCTCAAATTGTGTGCGAACTTTGAAAAATGGGCAAGCGAGACCGCTTTTGATTACCGCCTCGGCTTCGTCAAAGAGGCCTTGTCGCACCAACATCACTGACCGGATATGCAATGCCGACCAGCTTTCTTCATTGGATAGTGAATCTGCTGCTTTGAGAAGTGGAACCGCCTCCGCAAATTTACCTTCGGCAATATAAATGGATGCCTTGGCGTTTTTGGCAAACTGGTAACCTGGATTAGCGAGCAAAATGCGATCATAAGCCTCACTCGCGGCCTCGTAGTCACCCAACAGCTTTAGCAAATTTGCCCTGCCGGCCAGGGAATAGAGATTGTAGGGAAAGTCTTTCACATTACGCTCAAACTGACGCAGAGCCTCATCGAATTCGCCAGCCGACTTGTAAGAATTTGCCAAACCGTTCCTCAGTCGTGCATGTAACGGGAAGTGCCTGTCACCTTCGGTGAAGGTGGCGATAGCGTCGCCATACCGCCTCAAGTCTCTAAGGGTTTCCCCTAAGCCGCTAACCGGCGATGTACTGTATGGAAATCTTGCCTTAGCGCCGTCATAAGCTTTTCTAGCTTCTTCAAGTGCTCCGCTCGCGCGGTAGGTCTCCGCGACACCGCAACATGCGATTACGCTACTAGGGTATTGTTCTGCCGCACTTTGATATAGTGCCAGAGCACGCTCCAAATCGCCTTCTCGTTTGAACGTTTCGGCATATCCGCAATGACCAATAGGATCATCAGGCCATTTGCGAATAACACGCTCGTAGCTCGATCTCGCGGCTTCAATTTGACCTAAATCTGTCAAAACTGCCGCGCGGCCACACTCAAGGACGGGTTGTTCGCGGTGAATGGCTATAGCATCATTGTATGCTCTAAGCGCTTCTTCGTCTCGCCATAGATCGCGCAGAGTTTCGGCATAGGATGCCCAAGTTTCAGCACTACCAGGAGCGTAAGCCTCTATAACCGCTTTAAATGAGCGAAGTGCGTCATCGTATTTGCCTGCTGCGCGCGCTACTCGACCTAGACCTGCTCTTCCGAACTCGTCCTCTCCCAGTTCCTTCGCACGCTTAAATTCCGTCTCTGCCTCAGGTAACCGATAGAGCAACAAATAACTATCAGCGAGGATGCCCGCAGCGTAACCGTCGTCCGGAGCCAGCTCGGCGCTTTTCTTGGCCCAATCAAGTTCCAACGAATGTTGGCCTAATTGGCGTGCGCTCATTGCAAGCTTTGAAAGCGACTTGGCAGCGTATTCGGTGCTGCTTTCTGAGAGTTGCTGGCGAAGAAGGTCGTCGGCAAATTTTCGTGCCGCTGACAAGTCTTGGTGGCGAATTCGCTCAACAATCGCCTCCTGTTGCTTAATGACATTTTGAAATGTGAGAAACACCCCACGGTCAGAATGAAATTCCGAAGTCTCCTCAGCCCTTTCATACTCTTCTTCAAGATGACGGAGTTTTCGGGCCGTATCACGGTGGATAAATTCGTTCGTCCAGGTTTGAATTATTTGCCTGCTGTCGCGCACATCTCGTAGGTATCCATAACAGCGAAATATCGCGTCGTTTATATGTGTCTGGTCGCTCCCGGCGTCGACTAAGGCGCGAAACGCCCCTGAATCAATGGCACGAAACCGAAAAAATTCACGCGTGTCCGCTGGGATAGAGAGTGCATTAAAAGCACGCTCCAATGCACCCGCGAATTTTAAGATGTGAACCTGCGCGTCGCGAACGCGTTTGACGAAATCTGCAAAATGCGGCCGCGTTTCCCTGATCGCGTCTACATCCTCGTCGAGAGGCAAATCGGAGTTTGAGGCTGCAAAAATGTAGTTGGTGATCTGCGTCTCCGACAGATCATCTTTCATTATTTTTTCAAACGCATCTATCGCGTCGTTGCGAAATAACTCATCGTCCTCAGTGAGCGCGATATCAAATAAAGCCAAGCCACGGTCGAAATTGTACTTTGTTAGCGCCGGCCTAAACGAATCCGAGTAATCTTTGATTTCGATTTGCTCAACATCGGTGGCGCCTGAAAAGATGTACGAAAGCGCCCCTCGCGATGCCTGAATACGATGCTGAGGCTGCGTAAGATCGACAAACGATATGTCGTCGCCTTCGATAAAAGCCACTTTGGCAGTTTGGCCAGATATGAGCGCGTGTATCATCGCTATGTGCCAACTCCTAACACCGCAGCATTCTTCTGAATCCTGCGCCAAATGGGCCTATCGTCATGTGTGACGCGAGCGGGAGGAATAATTCTTTCGACGGATCGGCTATTGATACTGCCATATATGTGAACTTCGATAAAGTCACTGTTCGCCGTGCCGCCATTATCATTTTGTAATATAGATTGAAACTGCGGCGTTTCAGTCGTTGCTACGATGCTCGAATGGAGTTTCGCCATCGCCAAAGAATGACGATTTTCCCAAACAGCACGGAAGCCTGGAGGAATATTGTCCGTGAGCCTAACGCGATGCTTTTTTGCAAACACAGCCGGATTTTCTTCAAATACGGTAGCGCGGTCGGAAATCATGATTTCCCGAAGAACCATAACATAGCCACCATATCCAGAAAGGCCACTTCCATCCAATGATAACGAGCCGAAAATAATTTCGTCGTAGTAATTTGGGAAAAGAGCATTTTCGAACTGGTTACGTATCGGGTCATAATTGGCGTCGTCTGGCCGCCGCTGCCCCGATTTCACCTGCTTGGCAAAACTCACGTAAGAAAATTTGTCATCATCAAAAATCTGCATGACGGTCGTCAATGGGCGAGCAATAACTGCCTTGCTGGCTTTTACGGCGTTGCCGAACTCAATGAGCTTCAGATCAACATGCCTGGCTTTAGCTGAAATAAATGCATCGTCGAGACGCAACTGGAGGGCGCTAGTTTCCTCGTCTGAATTCGCCTTCCTGACGTTGGGGAAGCCATTATCGGTACCGCACGAAGCGCAAATTCGTTGGCTGTCGGAAACCTCTGCGCCGCACTTGATGCACTTCATACGACGAACGAAGTAATAGCGGTTGCGGCAGAATCGGCGTCCATAGGCGTCTCCCCATGAAGTTGTCACCTATCATACATAAAATCCCAAGTCGACTAGCGAGAATTAGCGTTGGGTGTGGGTACTTTTCTCATATTTTGTAGGAGTCAAGCGGACTTTCTGACTTGTCTACGGCCGTCACCACTCGGCGCGGTTTTCAGTCCATTGCGTTCTGAATCTGACCAACGAGACAAGAATAAGTAAAGCACTCTATCGGCGCACTTTAGGCAAAAGATTTCCAGCCCGACGGGGTCAAGATGGGATATTGACAGTCGGCAGAATTAGGCAGACGGTTTTTCAACCGTTGAGGTATTTCCGCATGCGCAAAATCATCCTGTCCCAATGCACTGTCATTTCCGTGCGCGACGAAACCAAAGGCCTTGATCATTTGGCGATGATTCTGGGACGTGACGCTGAAACAGGAGCCGTGTTGGCGGCCGACAATACGCCCACGAACAAGGTCGCTGTTCGACCGTTGCGCGCAGTGACAAAGGGCCGCCCCTTTCGGGTCGTACCTATGATATCCGCGTATTCCCATCGACAAATCGCCGAACGTGCACTCGCACGCCAAGGCCAGCCTTACGATCCCGCACTTTATAACTGCGAGCACTACGTGACCGATTGCGTGACCGGCGCGCCCACCAGCCGTCAACTTCACGGCGTCGTCGCCGGAGCGTCGATTGTCGCCCTAGCTCTGTTGGTCGCTGCCAACGCTAATGCGTCACCAGGCCGTTCAGCCAGGCGGTCGCCTGCGAGGCTTTCGAGGCGGCGGTGAAGATCGCCTTCTTGTCGGCCTTCAGCACCTTCAGCCAGGACGACAGATATTGCGCATGGTCGGCACGCGGCTCCGTCGTGATGTGGAGCTCGGAACACAGAAACGCCGCCCCAAGCTCGGCGATGAGCTCTTCCATGGCGTAGGCGTCGTCACCGAACCGCTTGCCAAGTTGGCGGTCGCACCGCGACGCGTGCGATGTCCAATGCGTCAATTCGTGCAACAAGGTCGAATAATACGCCTCCTGGGCGGTGCTGGTCGGCGAATCGATAAAGTCTGTCACCGGCGGCAACTGGATTTCGTCGGTCGATGGGCGATAATAGGCTCGCGATCCGCCATGATGGATCACTGCGCCCGTCTCATTGACGAACGCGTCGGCGGCGGCGATCGGTTCGATGGTAGAGCCCGTTGAGAGGGGTGCCTCGTACCCATCGACCTGCTCAGCCGCGAACACCGGCGTCGCTCGGGCAAACAGCCGTGTTTCGGTTTCGCCATCGGCGCCTTCGTCGGCGGAAGCGTATTCCAGTTCCTTGTAAAACACGACGTAGCAGGATTTCTCACCCCGGCGAACCTGCGCGCCGGCTTCGGCCCATTGCTTGTAAGTGCCCCAGGTGCCGGAGCTATATCCGCGATGCTCCGAGGCGGCCCACAGGGCGACGATGTTGACGCCGCGATATGCCTTCTTGGAGGCGATGTTGGTCGGACAGGTGATTGATCCTTGGCTGTGCCAGGGAAGCCGGAAGTCGCCCGCGCCGCGCTCGATGGCGGCAATGATCTGGTCGGTGATGTGCTGGTGGATGTCAAAGCGTTCGGTCGTCATGGTACAGCCCTTCTGTGCAGGCCGCGTCATTGCGGCCATGGAGGGCAAAGGGCTGAAAGGATCAGCCGAGCGTTCACACGCCGCGCCCGAGGGCGCGCCGCCTTGGCGGGGCGGAGCTGCACAAGCCGGAATGCAATGAAGGTGCGGAAGCGAGCCGCGTTGAAGGCACGGCGCTTTCAGCCATGAAGACTACATGGTCTAGCCGCATGGCGCCTGCCTCAAGGGCCCCATACAAGACCGTTGCGACAATCAGCCCGATTGATTGACCGACACAAAAATCTCGGGCATCACTCAGAAGCACCAGAGATTCAACTTATGGAAGTTCTCGAACTAAAAGCTCAGCACGACGCGCTGCAAAAAATAGTCACAACCAGAGACCCTGTGAAGGCTCTCTCCGAATTCATCTGGAATTCGTTGGATGCGGACGCGACAAAAGTTGAAGTGATTTTCGAGCGTAATGTGCTCGGCGGGATCGAAACGATCATCATCCGCGACGACGGTGTTGGGATTTCCTGGGAACGAGTGCGGCAGGATTTTCAGAATTTTGGCGCATCTTGGAAACGCGCCGTACAGTCAACCAAGCAAAAGAAACGCGTGCTTCACGGTAAAGAGGGCCAAGGCAGGCTCCGATTTTTCTCCATCGCGGAAAAAGCAACCTGGACCAGCGTTTCAAGTACTGAAAATGGCTTAAAAAAGCTCTCCGTAAAGATTGCATCGGAGGCGCTCAATCGCTCAGAAATCGATGAACTTGAAATTGGCCCGGCCGATACCACCACAGGCACGACGGTAGAACTATATCGACTGAAAGAAAGCTTTGAATGGGCCGCGGGCGAAGAGGCGCGCGTCAGCTTCACGGCAATGTTCGCCCCCTATTTGCTGCAATATCCAGACGTCGCCATCATCATCGATGGCGAGCCGCTTAATCCCGGCGCAAACATCGCGCTCTCTAGAGATTTTCCAAAGCAGGTGGTGGTGGGGCCTACCCGTACGATAAGAGACATCTCGCTGAAAGTCATTGAATGGAAAGGTAGCGTCGGCGGCAGAAAAATTCATTTCGGCGGCGAAGATGGCGTTGTGTTGGGTGCTGTTCCCGCGAACGTAACCGCTCCCGGTTTCGAGTTTTCGGCGTATGCCTATGCGCCATTCTTTCAGGAAATATCGGACGCCAATCTTCTAGAATTTGACGGCCTCACCGACCCGGACTTTGCTGCCGTTCTCGAAAAAATACGCGACGATCTCGGCGATCATTTCCGGTCACGGCAGGCGGAAAAGTCCCAAGAACTCATCCAGGAATTAATCGAAGCGGGCATCTATCCATATCAGGGCGATCCGAAAAACGCCGTTGAAAAGCGGGAACGGGAGGTGTTCGCCATTGCGACACACGCCGTGTCTTCCTATTCGCGCGAATTCAAGCGTGCAGACGATCCACTCAAGAAAATCACGCTTGGCCTTCTAAAGGAGGCTGTCAAGCATAACCCGGAGTCGATTCATAATATCCTTCATCACGTCTTTAATCTTCCACGTTCGAAGCAAGATGAATTCTCTGGCCTGCTAGAGAGGACGAACTTAGGCAACATAATTTCCGCCTCCAACTTAATTGCCGACCGCGTCGTTGCGCTCGAGGTATTGAAAGGGATTGTTTTCAATCCGAAACATCGAAAGACGGTCAAGGAGCGTGGACAGCTTGATATACTGATCCAGGCCAATACCTGGATTTTTGGAGAAAATTTTCACATTACGCTCCCCGAGGCCGGACTCACCAAAATCATGCGTCGGGTTGCCGAGGAACTTGGAAGCAAGAAAGGCAAGGCAAGCGTTCGCAAGCAGGACGGGAGCACGGGGCGTGCGGATACTTTCCTCGGCCGGCTTGTGCCCCATCAAAACCAAATGCATCGCGAGTTCTTGCTAGTGGAGCTAAAGCGGCCGTCTCTGACGATCGGGCGCAAGGAAGCCGATCAGTTAGAAGATTACGTGAACGCCATTCGGGCACAACCCGATTTCATAAACACTTCCACGTTCTGGAATTTCTATCTCATCACCGGTGAGTACGACGATACGGTCAAAGAGCGTATCACCCAGGATGACCGTGCGGCCGGCATCTTGCTGAAGAAAGAAACCCACGTGGTATGGGTGAAAACCTGGTCGGAGATAATTCGCGAATGCGAAGCCCGACTTCATTTTATTGCTGACAAACTACAGATCGAAGTCACCGACGAGGAGATTGAGCGCCGGATTGCCGAACTTAAATCGTCCATCGTCGGCAATAACGCAGCTCCGGACAGTTCGGACGAAGACGGCTAACGGCTTTCGTTGAGCGTTCGCAAATGGATACCTATGGAAGATCCAACCGAACCCAAATGGGTGTTGCCCGCAAACTTGCCTTTCGCCGACCTAAAGGGGCGAGACCTCGAAGAGTGTCTGTACTGGTTATTGGACGCAATGGGCGCACGTGACCTCGAATGGCGTATCGGTGGCGCGGCCGGTGGCGCAGCGGATGGCGGGCGTGACATCGAGGGATACTTCTACTCATCAGACTCCGGCGAGGAAATAAAGCGTCGTCGCTGGTGGATTGAATGCAAAGGCCGAGCGGGCACAGTAGAACCAGAACAAGTTAAGAACGCTGCCAATAACGCCCAAGCGCAGGCTGACTTAGACGTCCTGGTGATCGCGACGAATACTACGTTTTCCAATCCAACGCGTGATTGGGTCAAGCAATGGCAAATGCGATTTCCAAAGCCTAAGATCGAGCTATGGGACGCAGTTACACTAGAAAGACTTTTGTCCGAACAGCCAACGGCCGTACTCCGTTTGTTTTCCGAGGCACTCAGCCTCGACGGTCAATTAGAAGCCTTGCGCGAACGTTTTTGGACCAAATTGGAATATGGCAACGTCCAAATTCTGAAAGACGCATGGGATGCGAGGGCTGAGCTGACGCTAGATGGATTTAAAGTGGCCGCCTTGATTGCAAACGAGTTTGACCACGGCGACATCGAATCCAGACCCTGGGGCGGCGCGCTGGATTTTGGAGCAGTCCTGGATGCCCTGAACACTCTGAACGCCAACGTTATGTACATTTTCCTTCGCTGCCTTAAGCTGAATGCGAAACAGGAGCCTCTCTTTAAAACCTTTGCCTACCTGGTAATGTGCACCATCCGCGCACTTGACACAGAAGAATTGGCCGACGTCCTAATGGCGTCAATTAATGCAGAGAAACATCCGGACCCTAATGCGATCTTCGACGTTCTTTTAGGGCCTCTGGTTGGCGCAATCCAAGACGAATTGCAAACCGCGTGCGCGACCGGATGCCCCCGTTTTCCCAGTTTTTCACGGAGGCGAGATGAGGAACGCCCCGAAGGGAGTTATTGGTATCGGTTCGGCAAACGTGGCCTTGCGCCGCGTGAAGAGCGAAAGGAGCGCCTACTATTACAGAGCACGAAGGAACGGTGCCAAATTGGACTTGATCTAACCGAATGGGACAATAGCTGCCCACTATTTCACATCAATGCGAACGCCGCCAACTTGCGCGAGTTTTTGAAGGTCGTCGACCGAGTGCTTACCGCGCGATTGGGGCCGATTACGAATTCGGTCTTGTAACTTTCCAGATAGCCACACGGCGCCTGCCTCAGGCCTTGTTTTACCCCCCCCCCTTCTTGCAGGGTATCTAGAACATCGATACTACCATGCAAATTGCCGTTACGGCCTGAAGATGAAATGTAGTGTTTATCGGTGAGATATCGCGCGCAGGATTTCTCATATGCTTGGACAGCTATAACGCTGAGATAATGCGTCAAATGGGCAGGGAATGTAAAAAGCCGGTATGTTTATATCTTTGGAGTCATAGACTTGCGATAAATCGACGGCAACTCTCTGAAAATGCAGATGAATAGTCGTTTGAGCGGCGAAATCGCCGAACGCTATGCCATCTACAGTGAACTCGAGATACGTCTTACCATTTATTACCCTTGTTAGAGGTATAGTGCTAATATTCACAATGCCGGGATCATCGATTGTTGGGCCGGTATACAACAGAAATGTGCCTGGAATATCGTCAATGATGCCGTCAGCCGGTATATCCAAGTAACAGAATTGAGGGCCTAAACCCGGTCCGTAAAACACAACTTCACTGCTCGTGCATCGGGGTGGCAACGGACTCAGCGACGTATTGTTGACGACGGTTATTTGCGCGCTTGCCGACACTTTAGTGATGTCATCAACTACGGAAATTTCCACGGGCGCCACTGTATCCTGGTTGGCAGCGACATGGCCCTGTTGATCAACAGACACGGCCGACGAACTAGACTGCCACCGTAGTCCTGAAGGAACTAAAGTTAAACTATTATTCTTATCGAAAGCGCTCAAGTCGTAGGTGAATTTGTCACCTACGGAAATCGTCTTTGATTCAGGCGATAATTTAAACGAGCTCGCGCAATTTATAACAGACAGGGTCCCACTAGCGCCTTTACCTTCACAAACGCCAATGTCGGAAAAGTCCTTGTCCGTTGACCAATAGGTTACCAAAGCAAAAGATTTGACAGAAAAATTCGCAGCATCCAATAATGTTTCTCTATTTTTGTAGACTAAGTAAACATTGTATCCGGCCGTAACAATAGCCACAATATCAACTTCGGGATTGTGAACCGCTGCCAAGACTGCAAGTGACGCCGCAGTGTTTCTGGCATAAACTTTAAGTCGGGCATATAATGCTTTAACCGCCACCGCGAACGTGCCTGACTCTACACGAGCAATAGTTGCCAGCACTTTTTGTCGCGCGACTTCCGGAAGACCGGTCATATGGTTTTGCAAGCAAGCCTTGTAAAAGTCTCCAAGGTCTTTGTAAGTTCCAGAATCGCTAAGACTTTTCTCCACAATATCGAGAACATCAGACGCAGATTTGCCCACGGCTAAGGCGGGGGTCACCTTTGATGTTGCAAGTTGGGCGCTGACGGTCTTGATACATCCTGTACTATCGTTCCCGGTGTCCTCCAAAGACATCACCGTTTCTAAGCCGAGCTGCTCATATTCAATAACGTTCTCAGCACGAGTTTGGTCGTTTTGGTAAACCCGAAGAGTCCACTCGTTTCCATTTGCAGCGACGTTCACCGCGTCCGCAGAACCAAGCGAATCCTCGATTGGTATGGAGGGTACGTCTACGAAATCCGAATTGCTTTGCGGGATTGACTGACCACTTGGAAGTGCGGCGCTGACGGCAAAGCGGATCGGAAATCCATTCTTCAACTGTATTCCGTTGGATGCCGCCGAAGCGTCGGTGACCATCAAATGGAACAGGTGACCATCCAAAGCTGCCGACGGCAACGGCGTCTCAATCGTCTTGTCCAAAAAATTTGACGACGTCGCATGAATTGTCCGGCCGCTGGCAGTGACCTCTGACAAAATGAGCTGAATAAGGGAGGTAACACGATCGTCGTTAGCCGGGACGGAGCCAGCACTAATGCAAGACTGGACACTCGCAACTAGGCTCAGGACTCATTAAATCCAGAAAGCAACGGTTACAGCGATAAGGATGGCGGAGAAGAAGGTGTGCGCGCACCTGTCATAGCGTGTGTGAACACGTCGCCAGTCCTTGAGCTTGGCGAACATGTTCTCGACCTT
>CAYYTA010000052.1:0-37528 GCA_964474575.1 uncultured Caulobacteraceae bacterium
TGAAATGACTGACATTTTGATGCCAGCCCTGTCGCCCACCATGGAAGAGGGCATCCTCGCCAAGTGGCACGTCAAGGTCGGCGACGACGTCACCGCCGGCCAGGTGATCGCCGAGATCGAAACCGACAAGGCGACCATGGAGGTCGAGGCCGTCGACGAGGGCAAGGTCACCGAAATCCTGATCCCCGCCGGCACCGAAGGCGTCAAGGTCAATACGCCGATCGCCCGCCTGGCCGGCGATGGCGCGGCGCCCGCACCCGCACCGAAGGCCGCCGAAGCCCCGAAAGCGGAAGCACCGAAAGCGGCGGAAGCGCCCAAACCCTCCGCCGCTCCGGCACCGGCGGCAGCACCTGCCGCAAATGGCGCCCGTGTCGCCGCGTCACCCCTGGCGCGCCGCCTGGCCGCCATGAACAATCTCGACCTGAAGGCGATCAAGGGTTCCGGTCCCCACGGCCGCATCATCAAGCGCGATATCGAAGCCGCCCAGCAATCGGGCGCCGGCAAGGCCCCGGCCGCAACTCCGGCCGCCGCAACCTTCGTTGGGGAACCCCGCAAGGTGCAGTCGCTGGAGCAGATGGGCATTCCGGCCGGTTCCTACGATCTGGTGCCGCTCGATGGCATGCGCAAGGTCATCGCACGGCGCATGACCGAGTCGTTCCGCGACATTCCGCACTTCCCGCTGACCGTCGACATCGAACTCGACAACCTGCTGGCGGCGCGCACCAAGATCAACACGGCGCTTGAATCGCGCGGCGTGAAGGTTTCGGTAAACGACATGATCATCAAGGCCGTAGCCCTGGCACTTAAGGCAGTGCCTGAAGCGAATGCCAGCTATACGCCTGAGGGCATTGCCCTGCATCACAATGCCGACATCGCCGTGGCCGTTGCCATCGACGGCGGCCTGATCACGCCCATCGTGCGCAAGGCAGAAACCAAGTCGCTGGCCGAAATCTCGACCGAGATGAAGGACCTCGCCCAGCGCGCCCGCGACCGCAAGCTGAAACCGGAAGAATTCCAGGGCGGCACCTTCTCGGTGTCCAACCTCGGCATGTTCGGCATCAAGACCTTCACCTCGATCATCAACGAGCCTCAGGGCTGCATCATGAGCGTCGGCGCCGGCGAACCCCGCCCGGTCGTCAAGAACGGCCAACTGGCCGTGGCCACCGTCATGTCCGTGACCCTGACCTGCGATCACCGCGTGGTCGACGGCTCGATCGGGGCGAAGTTCATCGCCGCCTTCAAGCCGCTGATCGAAGATCCGATTAAGATGCTGGCTTGATGCCGCTCAAACGCCCAATTCTTTTTGGGAAAGCTGGGGCTCGCCGCATTCGCGGCGGCGGGCCGTCGCCCTTGCCGAAGTGTTCCACTTCGGAGATTTGAATAGGTTATACCCATGACTTACGATTTGGTTGTTATCGGTTCGGGCCCCGGCGGCTACGAAGGCGCCATCCGCGCCGCGCAGAACGGCCTCAAGGTCGCCATTGTCGAACGCGAACTGCTGGGCGGCATCTGCCTCAACTGGGGCTGCATCCCGACCAAGGCCCTGCTCAAGTCGGCGGAAGTGTTCGACAAGATCAATCACCTGGGCGACTACGGCCTGACCGGCGAAAAGCCGGGCTTCGACTTCGACAAGGTGGTGGCGCGGTCGCGCGCCGTCGCCAAGCAGCTCAATGGCGGCGTCGGCTACCTGATGAAGAAGAACAAGATCGACGTCATCGAGGGCTTCGCCACGCTGTCGGCCGGCAAGGATGCGCCCAAGGTTACCGTCAAGCTCAACAAGGGCGGCGAGCAGGTCGTCGAGGCCAAGAACGTCATGCTGGCGGTCGGCGCCCGCGCCCGCGAAATCCCAGCCATCGGCGCGGTTTCGGACGGCGAGGTCATCTGGACCTACCGCAACGCGTTGACGCCGAAGAAGATGCCGAAGTCGCTGGTCGTCATCGGTTCGGGCGCCATCGGCATCGAATTTGCCAGCTTTTACAGATCGTTGGGCGCGGAAGTTACAGTCGTTGAAGCGCTTGACCGGATCCTGCCGGTCGAGGACATCGAAGTCTCGGCCGAGGCGCACAAGGCCTTTGAAAAGCGCGGCATCAAGTTCCGCGTCGGCGCGAAAGTGACCAAGGTCGAAAAGGCGGGGGCAGGGGTCAAGGTCTCGGTCGAAGCCGGGGGCAAGGCCGAAGTTCTGGAAGCCGAAGGCTGCATCGTCGCGGTCGGCATCGTTGCCAACACCGACGGCATCGGGCTCGACAAGCTGGGGGTCGAGATGGACCGTGGCCACATCAAGAACGACAGCCACGGCAAGACCAACGTCAAGGGCCTGTACGCCATCGGCGATTGCGCCGGACCGCCCTGGCTGGCGCACAAGGCGTCGCACGAAGCGATCCACGCCGTCGATTACATGGCCGGCAAGAAGCTGTCGAACCTCAATCCGCCGATCCCGGGCTGCACCTACGCCACGCCGGAAGTGGCCAGCGTCGGTATCACCGAACAAGGCGCGAAGGAGAAGGGGCTGGACGTCAAGATCGGCCGTTTCCCGTTCAAGGCCAATGGCAAGGCGATCGCGGCCGGCGAACCCGGCGGCTTCTGCAAGGTCATCTTCGACAAGAAGACCGGCGCTTTGCTGGGCGCGCACCTGATCGGAGCCAATGTGACCGAGATGGTACAGGGATTCTGCCTGGCGATCACCATGGAAGCGACGGAGGAAGACCTGCAGGGGACAGTCTTCCCGCACCCGACTATGTCCGAGGCGATCCTCGAGGCGTCGCTGGACGCCGACGGGCGGATGATCAACCTCTAAAGGTTCGGGGTCTGGGGCCTGCGGCCCCAGAATCCTTCATATCTTTTCCGCCGATGGCCCATTTGGGGCCTCGGGCGGAAAAGATTTCAAGGTTTTTGCGGGGTCACGGACCCCGCCCCGTAAGTTTCGAGCGTTCAGCACCCGGCTCCTCAGCATCAGGAACGGCCGCTCAATGGCCAACCACAGCAGCGCCGCCATAGTGATGGCGCTGACATAGAACGCCGCAACCGCACACCAGCCCTGCGTCCAATTCGCCGGCAGCCAATGCACATCAGCGGCGAAGACCAGCTTCTGGCAGAGATACAGGCTGTACGAGATCGCGGCGATAAAGCCGAGACCGCTCCACCGTAACCCTTGCAAATGCGGTTCAAGCCGCACCAACGCCGCCAGGAACAGCGCCACCCCGAGCGAAAACAACGGATACACGACCACACTCGACACTTCGTTGAGGACCTCACTGGTCGACACCGTCATCCCGATCGCCGTACCTATACAGACGACCGCCGCCGGCAAAAGCCAGACCGGCCGCGCCCACCGCACCCAGGCATCGGCATAAAACAGGCGCAGCGCCGCCAGCGACACCCCGGCGATCAGGCCATCCAGCCGGCACCAGGTGGGATAATAGACGAACTTCAGGAAATCGGCCCATCCACCACCCGCCGCCTCCGCCCACAGCGCGTGCCGCAACGCCATGCCGCCGGCGATCAGAACGCCGGACAACACCAGCGGCAGCCACTTCATGTCCAGCTTCCGGAAGAGCACAACAAGACATGGTAAAATCAGGTAAAAGTGCTCTTCAACGCACAACGACCAGGCATGGCTAAACGATCGCGTCACCCGGACATCGAGGCCAAGGTTCACGGTAAAGGTCAGGAATCGCCACGCAGACGCCATGGTCGGCGCCTCGCGCCAGCCCGGCGCGAACACATAAACCGCCAGGATCAGCCAGAACACCGGCAGGATGCGGAAAGCCCGCTTGATATAGAAGGTCGCCAAGTCGGGCGCCTTGCCCTCATGCACCGGCCGGAGCAGCTCGCTGCCGATCAGATAGCCCGAAAGCACGAAGAAGACATCGACACCGAACCAGCCATAGCTCCCCCACCACACCTCGAAAACCGCCGGAACGTGATCGCCCGGCATGTGCGTGGCCATCACCATCAGGATGGCCAGCCCGCGCAGCAGGTCCGGTCCGATATCGCGCTTCGCCGTCATGATTCGCCCCTCTTTACGGTGAGGCTACGCAGGCAAGCGACGCGCGGATAGAGATTTTACCGGGCAGGGCCGATGATCCGCAGGGCTATCAACAGGAGATTTCCCATGCCGAAAACATCGAAAGGCCAGGACGAGGTCATGGAGCGCGTCATGCACGAATACAAGCACGGCGAACTGGAATCCGGCTCCGGCGCCAAGGTCAAGTCGCGCAAGCAGGCCATCGCCATCGGCATGAAGGAAGCCGGCGAATCGAAATACGAGTCGAAGGCCGAGAACAAGCGCAACCTGGCGCATACCAAGTCCAAGGAACACGCCGGCAAGACGGCCAAGCAGGAAAAGGAGGGGCATCTGTGATCGCCGCGCTGATCCTGCTGCTGACACCGGCCGAACACTTGCCCACGCGTTAGGTTCCGGTGCATAAGGAAGCGTTGCAAGGACGCTCCCATGAAAATCGCTCCCGCATTGCTTGCGCTCAGCCTGTTCGCCCTGCCCGCCACCGCCGGCAATCTGACCGGCAAGCCGGCGCCGAAACTGACCGTCAAGACGCTCGACGGCCAGACCTTCGATACCAGCGCCGCCCGCGGCAAGGTGGTGATCGTCAGCTTCTGGGCGACGTGGTGCGCGCCTTGCCAGGCCGAGATGCCGGCGCTTCAGGCCTACTACCAGGCCCACAAGGCCGAGGGGCTGGAACTGGTCGCCATCAGCCTCGACGATCCCAACAAGGACAAGGCCGTCGCCCGGGTCATGAAGCCCTATAGCTTCCCAGGCGCCCACGGCCGCGACGCGAAGTACGACGGCTACGGCCACGTCGGATTCCTGCCGGTCGCCTTCATCATCGATCGGTCGGGCGTGATCCGCTGGGACGGCAACGCCCAGCCGAATCCGGTCGCCTTCGATGCGAAAACGCTCGAGGCGACCGTGACTCCGTTGTTGCGGGCCCGTTAGGGGCCGGACGCTTCCCCGGCAAGCCGGGGAGGAAAAGGCTAGAAGCTGACCCGCGTCCCGATCGAGACGGTCGTTTTCGGCGTCAATTGCACACCAAGCACGTCCTGATAGACCGGCACCTGCACGAAGGCATAAAGCGAGACGCGGCCATTGACCGGAACCGACACGCCCGGCGTCAGATAGACCAGCGTCCCGCCCGTCGCGACCGTATCGGCGCGCGGGCCGGCATCGTGCCTGACATAACGGGCATTGAGCTGGATCTGCGGCACGACGTGGCTGTTGCCGACATATTTGACGCCGAGATTGAGGTTATAGCCATCGCCCGGCCGGTAGCCGTCATGGGCGGCAAAGGCGCGCTGATAAAGGCCCTGGGCATAGAACTCCCAGTCCTTGCCCAGGCTGCCGGCGTAATAGGCGCCAAGAATGGCGTCGGTCGTGCCACTGCCCGGTTGGAGGCCGGGATCTATATCGGCCGCCTCGCCCGGCGCGGCCGGATCGGCCGACACGCCGGTCAGATCGGTCTTGCCGGTCGGCAGCTTAAGTCCGAACAGCAGCCCGCCGTTGTGCGTTGCGCCAAAGGCATAACGGCCGACAACACGAACATCGCCGAGGCTGGAGGTATCCGACACATAGGCTTCGTCGGCGGGCGACACGCCATCCGAACCCTCACCCAGGGTCGCATGCGTCCGCCTGATCCACGGCAGGCTGACATTGACGCCCCAATGGCCGCCGTCGCTATAATCCAATGCGGCCGTCAGGTAGTGGTTATGGGTATAGCTTTCGATCTCGTACGGATCGCCGTCGTCGGTGGTCAACTGGCTGGCGTCTTGCGGGCTGACGCGGTGGCGACCGAAACGCAGGTCGTTCTGGTTCAGGTCGTCATAACGCAGGTCAAGCTTGAACCCGCCATGGCTGGCGAAGTTGAGGTTGTCCCAGTCGGAGCTGATCGTACAGCCGCAACTGGCGCAGGCGTGAGCGAGGGTGGGAAGGACAGAGGCGGTGACAACAAGCGCGGCAAGGCGCAAGGCTACGGTTTTCATTGAAAATCTCTCTTTATATGCAAACGCATGAAAGCGCAGCGCCACAAGGCTGCGCCGGTTCAAGTCAGGCGGCGGCGAGAGAGGGTGGTCCGCAGGAATGTGGGCGCGGCGGCGCGCGCGCCTTGACCGGCGACCGCGCTGCGGCGGGCCGGACATCGACGTGGCTGATGACATAGACGGCCGGCGCGAAATGGACCGGCGGTGTCTCGATGGCGGTCACCGAGGCGGTGACGCAACTGGCGCATTTCAGACCGGCGAGGCCCTTGTGCTGACTCTTGAACAGCTTGACGGCGGTCTGATCGACGATCGGCGCGCTGTCCATGCCGGCGGTGCACAGGACGAAGCGTGTGCCGTGTTCACCGTCGGCGGCCATGACCTGCGGCGGGAAGAAGGCCTGGGTCAGCAGCGCCATGACCACGGCGAACAGCGCCCAGAAGCGGACTTCCGAGGCGACGGCCGTTTTCGACGGGATGCCGGTGCGGGTCATATGGCTGGAGTAGAACCGCTCGAAGAGTGCGTCAAGCCGCCTCAGCCAGTTTCTGCAGGCTGACATAATCCGTCTTGCCCGAACCCAGTACCGGCACGGCCTCCACCTTCATGATCTTCTTCGGGATGGCCAAAGCCGGCGTGCCATGTTCCTTGGCCCATTCCGACAAGGTCGCGGTGTCCGCCGCGGCATTATCGGTGAACAGGATCAGGCGCTCGCCCTTCTTGTCATCCGATACGGCGACGACGGCATGGCGGTTGTCGGGCCACACCTCCTCGGCGATGCGTTCGACCGCGGTCAGCGACACCATTTCACCGGCGATCTTGGCGAAGCGCTTGGCGCGGCCGAGGATGCGGATCCAGCCGCCATCGTCGATATTGACGATGTCGCCGGTGTCGTGCCAACCGTCCTTGGGCGCGTCGATCACCTCCGGAGAGTCTGCATTAAGATATCCAGCCATCACATTGGGTCCCTTGACAAAAAGCCGACCGCCGTCAGCTATGCCCTCGACCGGGTCGAGACGCAATTCTATGCCGGGCAGGGACCGGCCAACCGTGCCGTAGTGGTTGTCGTCGGGATAGTTGACCGCGACCACCGGCGAGCACTCGGTGACGCCATAGCCTTCGACGATCGGCACGCCGCCGAACTGGGTGCGAAAGATTTCGTGCGTCTCGGCGCGGACCTTCTCGGCGCCGCAAACGACGAACTGCAAGGTCTTGAAATCGTCCGGCTCGGCCTGGCGGGCGTACTGGTTGACGAAGGTGTCGGTCGAGAACAGCAGCGAGGCCCGCGTTTCGCGCAGCAGGCCGGGAATCTGCTTGACGTGCAGCGGCGACGGGTACTGGAAGCTTCTCAAACCCGCGATCAGCGGCAGAATGATGCCGCCGGTCAGGCCCAGGGAATGGAAGATCGGCATCGGGTTGAAGCACACCCAATCCGGCTTCAGGTCGATATGGGCTTCGATCTGGCGGACATTGGCGACGAGATTGGCCTGGGTCAGGACGACGCCCCGCGGGCTGCCGAAACTGCCCGAGGTGAAGAGGATGACGCCTATGTCGTCGGGCTGGGCCTTTGCGGCGAACAGGGCGGGCAGCTTCGACGCCATGACCGCGAACAGCTTGTCGACCGTGGTCACCTCCTTGCGGATGTCGTCGAGCATGATGATGCGGACGTAACCGCGCATGGCGTCGACCAGGTCTTCCAGCTTGGCCAGTTCGACGAACCGGCGCGAGGTGATGACGGTCCCGATGCCCGACACCTCGACGGCGGCCTTGATATTGGCCTGGCCGGCGGTGAAATTGATCATCACGGGCGCGCGGCCGATGGCGTGCATGGCCCAGAAGGCGATGGCCCCGCCGATCGACGTCGGCAGCATCAGGCCGGCGCGCTTTTCGTCGCCGATATGGCGGCCCAGCAGCCTGGAAAGGGCGAAGACCGCGGTGATGAACAGCCCATAGGTCATGGGCTTGCGCTCCTGGTCCTCGATGATGACCTTGCCGGAACCGGATTTGGATTGCGCCTTGGCCAGCGCCTGAAAGAGCGACACGCGTGCCTGCTCTGGCTTGAATTCGCGCGTCATGCGCCAGGTACTCCCCCGAAAAGCGGCCGACCCGGCCATCGCCGGCGATCCTGACCCTTCCGCATCGTTGAGCCGCCATGCCCAACAGCAGCCATCCCCCATCATAACCGAACTTGCGCCAAGGTCAAAGGCGAGCGCCTTGCCAAGGCGCGGAATTGTCCCATAAAAATCCTATGAACCAGCGGGAGGCGGACATGCGCGGCGGACTGATCGTGACGGCGGCCATGGGCCTCATGGCAGGTCGATCCGAAGCTGAACCGGAGCGGCGATTCGATGTTCGCCGATCCCGCCGGCGGCGACTTCCGTCTCAAACCCGGCAGGCCGGCCATAGGCGCGGCCAGCCTTTGCCGTCCTCCTTCGTAAAATCGCCTAACGATTTAGGTGCTTATTGACCTGAGTTCACCGGTTGCATTAGCAAGCTGCGGTCGATGGCGGAGCTGTGAAGCGCCATATCGGTGGGCGGCGCCCGCGGCATGGGCCGTCTATTTCTTGCCGGCGGCTACGAGCAGGGCGTCGAGAATATCCTGATCCTTGACTGCCAGACTCGTTCGATCGATCAAGCTGCCGGTATCCCAAAGGAAGGGAATGACGCCATTGGCGAGGGCCCTCTGGGCGACGACCTTGTTCCAGTAGGTGACCGATGCATTGTGTTTGATCAGGTCCATCGGCGTTGTTTTGCGCCAGCAGCCGAATTCGCCCATTATGACGGGGATTCCCCTGTCGACGAAGTTCGTCTTCATCGCCAGCATCTGCGGGTCCAGGTAATCTTCCTCGCCCCAGGTCGCGTTACGGTCGGGCTCGATCGTCGAGTGATTGCCGTTACCCCAGTAATAGAACATCTTGCCCCACGACTGGTCAGACGTGATGATGGTCAATTGCGATGGGGTGTAATAATGCACCTCGAACATCAGCCGATTCGTTGCCGTATCGGCGGGCATGCCCGGCCATAGGGAAACGGCAAATTCGGTACTGGTCTGGGGGGATTGCACAATCAAGGTACGATAGGCGTTCCGGCCGCCGGTCGAGCGGACCGCGTCGATGAAGGTCTGGTGATAGTCCAGCAGGATAGCCACACCTGCCGCATCGCTCGCATCCGGTTCGTTTGCGCTGGCGAACATCAGGCGTTCGTCGAAGTCGCGAAGGTGCGTGGCGATCTGCTCCCAGAACGCTTTCTGCTTTGCGTTCACAGCGTCTTTGTCTGCCGCATCAATGTGGTTTTCCAGCCAGCCGCCGTCCCAGTGAATATTGAGCACGACATAGAGATTGGCCGTCATGCAATATTGGATCACCGTCTTCACGCGATCAAGCCAGGCATCAGCGATCTTCGCCGTCGTCCCGTCGGCATATTGGTCCCAGGAGCAGGGCAGGCGGACGCCATCGAATCCCAGGGACTTGTAAGTGTTCACCAGATCCTGGGTAATCAGGGGATTGCCCCAGCCGGTCTCCCCGCCACTGGCTTCCAGCGTGTTGCCAATGTTGATGGCCAGCTTGATGTTGGCGGCGAGACCTGCCGCGGTGCTGGTCATGCCCGAGGAATCCGCCGCGATCGGACTCGTGTTGTAGCTTGGGTAGAGGCCCGAAGACGAAGAGGACGACGAAGAGGACGAAGAGGACGAAGAGGACGACGAAGAGGACGAAGAGGACGACGAAGAGGACGAAGAGGACGAAGAGGACGACGATGAAGACGATCCGCCCCCGCCGCCTGAATAGGAAGTGCCACCGCCACCGCCGCACGCCGTGCAGGTCGCGGCTATGGCCACTGTCGACAATAGAAACTGACGCCTTCCATAGGTCATGGCTCTTCCCTGCACTTTTTTGGTTCTGGCAAAGCGGCGCGGCCGGCGAAGCGCTAGCCGTACGCGAGTCATGTTAGCGCTATCTATCGCCTTTCCAAATATGTAATATTTATTCTTTTTAGTATTTGGACCCGATGTTGCGGATATGCCTCGGCCGCGATTCCCCCTTATTCGGAGGCGGGCAATTCGGCCCTGATGAAATCAGCCACTGTCGCGCCCAAGGCTTGCGGGCCGTCATTGGCCTCGACGCGGCAGTGGGGCAGGTGGGCGCACAAGGCCGAGGCCGCATTGGCCGAGGCCGTGGTCGCCTGCTTCGGCTCGATCACCAGGACCGGGGCGTCCTTTGCCTTCAACGAGATCACCGGCAGATGCAGGCCGTTCAGTTCGCCATAGGCCTTCTTGACCTGGGTCTGCCACTGGGCGCTCTTGATGCGTAGGCGCAGGTCGGGATTGGACATCTGCCACGTCTGGGCGATGCCGCCCCAGTAGGTCGGCATGACATCCTCTCGATGCCAAGTCTTACCCTTGTCGATAGCGCCGCCGGTATAGGGCGCAAACGCGATGAAGCCACGCATGGCGTCTCCATTGAGCATGGTCGACAGCGACAGGGCGTTGACGGCGCTATAGCCGGTTCCCAATATAAACAATGGCTTGTCGGGGGTCGGATGGACGATATCGCGGACGAAGTCGCTGACCGTCTTCTGGCCGTCGTGATAGCTGCCCTCGAACACGGCGTCACCCTGCAACAGGTAATGGCCGGCGCCGCCCTGGCCCGGCACCTCCAGCAGCCAGACGCCATAGCCGGCGTCGAGCAGTTGCCGCGACAGCTCGAAATAGGTCTCGGCCGGATAGTCGGCGTCGGCCAGGATCAGCACCTGGGCGCGCGGATTGACCGGCGGCGAGGCGACGCCATAACGCGCCTCGGGCAGGGTGCCGGCGCGATAGGCGCCCCAGACGAAGCCCTGCGGCGGGAAATACTGCGGCGACAGGCCGGGCGGTATCTGGCTGTCGAGGAAGGCCTGGCCGCCCTGCAAGCCCGCGGCTTGCTTGAGCTTCGAGCACGACGCCGCGCCCAGCAGAACCAATACCGCCACGCCTAAGCCGAAAGACCGCAGGAAAGAGTGTCCGCCCATGCCCTGACCATAATCGAGATCGGCCGTTTCCGCCATCACGCTTTGCGACATCTTGTGCCGGGATTTGACTTGATATCCCCAGCCAAAAAGCACATTTAGGGCGAAACCTGAGTGCAGCAGAGTTCCCATGGTCACCGTCATCAATCGCATAGGCGCCGAAGAGCGCGCCCTGCGCCACCCCGAAAAGCAGAACCGCCCCGATTCCCCGGTGCTCAAGAAGCCGGACTGGCTGCGTGTCAGGGCGCCGGGCTCCTCGGGTTACATGGACACGCAGAAGATCGTGCGCGAAGCCAAGCTGCACACTGTGTGCGAAGAGGCGGCGTGCCCGAACATCGGCGAGTGCTGGGCGAAGAACCACGCCACCATCATGATCATGGGCGACACCTGCACGCGCGCCTGCGCCTTCTGCAACGTCAAGACCGGCCTGCCGCAACCTTTGGATGCCGATGAACCCCGCCGGGTCGGCGAGACGGTGGCGCTGATGAAGCTCAGCCACGTCGTCATCACCTCGGTCGACCGCGACGACCTTCGCGACGGCGGGGCGCAGCATTTTGCCGACGTGGTGCATGAAATCCGCCGTCAGTCGCCCGTCACGACGGTCGAAATCCTGACGCCTGACTTCCTGCGCAAGGATGGCGCGGCCGAGATCGTCATCGACAGCAAGCCCGACGTCTTCAACCATAACCTGGAAACCGTGCCGAGGCATTATCTCAAGATCCGGCCCGGCGCGCGTTACTATCATTCCCTGCGCCTGCTGGAGCGGGTTAAGGAACGCGATCCGCAACAGTTCACCAAGTCCGGCATCATGGTCGGCCTCGGCGAAACGCGCGAGGAGGTGATGCAGGTCATGGACGACATGCGTTCCGCCGGCATCGACTTCATCACCATCGGCCAGTACCTCCAGCCGACGCGCAAGCACGCGCCGATCGACCGTTTCGTCACCCCCGACGAGTTCAAGGCCTACGAATCGATTGCGCGCGCCAAGGGTTTCCTTATGGTGTCGTCGTCGCCGCTGACGCGGTCCTCGCACCATGCCGGCGAGGATTTTGAGAAGTTGCGTCAAGCGCGCGCCGCCAAGGCCTGATCTGAATGAGCAAATTCCGTCTGGAGCGCACCCTGCCCTATGCAGCGGACAAGCTGTGGGACATGGTCGGCGACGTCGAACGCTACCCCGAATTCATTCCCTGGATCACCCGCCTCAACGCCTATAACCGCAAGGCCGGCGAAGACGGCAGGAGTGGCTTTGACGCCGATGTCGCGGTCGGCTTCAAGATGCTGACCGAAAAGTTCTCGACGCGGGTGACGCGCGACGCCACGGCCAAGACGGTCGACATGAACCTGATCAAGGGGCCGTTCCGCACGCTGGACGGGCGCTGGACGTTCACGCCGGTCGACGGTGGAACCAAGGTCGGCTTCGACATGGACGTGGTCATCAAGAACCCGCTCCTCGACGCCCTGTTCAAGGCCAATATCGACCGCGCCATCGGCATATTGATGCGCATCTTCGAACAACGCGCCAATGATTTGTACGGTCATCGCTAGACCTTCAGCGTCTCCAACGCCCATGTGAGTGCGAATTCGGCCGACTTTTCGCGGACCTTGTCGCGGCCGATTGCGCCGAATTGCTGCACCTGGGCGTAGGTCAGGGGTTCGCGCTCGAGATCGATAAAACTCAAGCCAAAACAAACCATTCCGATCGGCTTTTCATCCGATCCGCCACCTGGGCCGGCGATGCCGGTGACACTGATCGCCATCGTCGCGCCGGCGGCCTTGCGCCCACCCTCGGCCATCGAGGCGGCGACCTCGATCGAGACCGCGCCGCGCGCTTCGAGCAGGTATTCCGGCACGTCGACCAGCTTCGTCTTGGCGGCGTTGGAATAGGTAACGAAGCCGTAGTCGAAAACGTCCGACGAGCCGGGAATGCTGGTGATCGCCGCGGCGATCAAACCGCCGGTACAGCTTTCGACCGTGGTGATACGCTTGTTCTGCGCCTTGAGCAGGGCGACGAGGTCGGCGGCCAGTTTGTGCGTGTTCATGGTTGCCTCGGCATGAAAAAGGCGGCCCCGCGAGGAACCGCCTTCAAGGATAGCGTTTCAGGCGGCCTTAAGCCACGCCGTCGAACAGCGGTGCGTCGAGGCGTTCGTTGGCGAAGTCCCAATTGACGAGGCTTGCCAGGAACGTTTCGATGAACTTGGGGCGAAGGTTCTGGTAATCGAGATAGTAGGCGTGCTCCCATACGTCGAGGGTCAGGAGCGGCTTGTCACCCTTGGTCAGCGGCGTTTCGGCATTGCCGGTCTTGACGACCTTGAGCTTGCCGTCGGAACCGAGGACCAGCCATGCCCAGCCCGAGCCGAACTGGGTGGCGCCGGCGGTCTTGAACTGCTCGGCGAAGGCGTCGAACGAGCCGAAGTCGGCGGCGATCTTGTCGGCGATCCTGCCCGTGGCCATGCCGCCGCCGTTCGGCTTCATCGAATGCCAGAAGAAGGTATGGTTCCACACCTGGGCGGCGTTGTTGAACACCCCGGGGTTCTTGCCTTCGGAGGCCTTGATGATCTCGACCAGCGACTTGCCCTCGAATTCGGAGCCCGGCAGAGCCTTGTTGAGGTTGTCGACATAGGCCTTGTGGTGCTTGCCGTGGTGGAAGCTGAAGGTGTTGGCCGACATGTGCGGCTCGAGCGCATCGGCGGCATAGGGCAGGGGCGGGAGTTCGAAGGGCATGACAGCCTCGCTGTGTCTGGGGAGGATACGCTTACGCGGGTGATATATTGGCGGCGGCGGCGCATTGCAAGGCGCAAACATTTGAGAATGCTTCGCAATAAACCCCATAAACACAGAGGTTTTCGCTCAGATTTCGATAGCGCAGACGGCCTGGGCAGCGAGGCCTTCGCCGCGGCCGGTAAAACCCATGCCCTCGGTCGTCGTCGCCTTGACGCTGACGCGGTCGATATCGATGGCGAGGATATCGGCGATGCGCGCGCGCATGGCTTCACGATGCGGTTTGATCTTCGGCCGTTCGCAGATCAGCGTGACATCGACATTAGCGATGCGGCCGCCACGGCCGGCGACCAGTTCGGCGGCATGGCGCAGGAAGAGGTCCGAGGGCGCGCCCTTCCATTGCGGATCGGTCGGCGGGAAGTGGTCGCCGATGTCGCCGAGGCCGGCCGCGCCGAGGACGGCGTCGGTCAGGGCATGCAGGCCGGCGTCTGCGTCACTGTGACCGATCAGGGTGTGGTCGTGGACGATTTCGACGCCGCACAGCCAGACGCTTTGGCCCGGTCCCCAGCGGTGGGCATCGAAACCCTGGCCGATCCTGATATGTTTCAATGGCTTATCCTTGGCAATTAAGGCTTCGAGAAAGGCGAAATCCTCGGGATAGGTCAGTTTGTGGAGGCTGGTGTCGCCCTCGACAAGAGCGACAGCGGTACCGGCATGGGCGGCGACTTCGGCATCATCGGTCGGGATGTGGTCGCCCGGCCAGGCGGCGTAGGCGCGCATGATGTCGGCCACGCGGAAGGCCTGCGGCGTCTGGGCGCGCCACAGATTGTCACGGGCGGGCGCATCCGCGATGTGCCCGCCGTCGGCGCGCTTGATGGAATCGGTCAGGGGCAGGGCGATGACGGCCGCAGGTTCCGTCTCAAGTCTTTGCAACAGTGCCTTGATATGATGAGGCTTTAACAATGGACGGGCGGCGTCGTGGATCATGACGATATCGCCAAGGTCCGCCACCAGCGCCTTCAGGCCGTTTTGCACCGAAGCGGCGCGGTTGCTGCCGCCCGCCACCACATGGAAGCGGCCGCCATATTGGTCTACCGCACGGGCGACGTCGTCGTCCGGAACGACAACGACGATTTGTGCGGCACCGGAAGATGCAAACGCATCGATCGACCAGTCGAGAACGGGCCTGCCGGCAAGGGGCAACCACTGCTTCCTGCCGCCGGAACGGCTGCCGGATCCGCCGGCCACGATGACGGCATGGAAAATCATAGGTCGCACGAGAAATGGAAGGCGTCGACGAACAGGCCTTCGCGGAAATAGAAGGCGTGGGCGCGTTTGCGGTGGGTGCCGCTGTCGAGGCTGAACTGGGCGCAGCCCTCTTTGCGGGCCAGGGCCTTCAGCCAGTCGAGCAACGCCTGGCCGAGGCCAAGCGAACGGTAGTCCTCGCCGGTGACCAGATCGTCGACATAGAGCGTCTTGCCCGCTACCAGCCATTCATGGACGCGAAAACCGGCGCAGGCGGCGACCTTGCCTTCGTGTTCGGCATAGGCCAGCCGCCAGTCGGCGCATGCCTGCTGGCGCCGGACGCGGGTCAGCAAGTCATCGGCATCGCTCAGATGCGGGCGCAACTGGCGCATGACCGGAAAACAGGCGCGGATCGAGTCGTCGCTGACGGCCAGATGAATCATGATGGCGCTCCTTGCTCGCCGGCTTTGTAGACCAAAACGCCAGCATAATCCAAGCGCTGGCGCGCGGGGACTGAAGCGTGTATGGGAGCCGCATGCAAAAGGGCCTCAACATCGGCGATGTCCACGTCCCGTCGCGGGTGCTGATCGCGCCGATGACCGGCGTGTCGGACCTGCCGTTCCGCCATATGGCGCAAAAGCTCGGCGCGGCCTATGCCGCGACCGAGATGGTGGCGTGCGCCGAACTGAAGAGCGGCCGGCCCGACGTGGTGCGCAAGGCACAGCTGGGCGGGCATGACGGGCTGAAGATCATCCAGCTGGTCGGGCGCGACCCCGGGCATATCGCGCGCGGCGCGGCGCTGGCCGAGGCGTCGGGCGCGGATATCATCGACCTCAATTTCGGCTGCCCGGCCAAGGAAGTGACCGGCCACCTGTGTGGTTCGGCCCTCATGCGCGACCTCGACGCCGCCGAGCGCATCATGACCGCGGCCCTGAACGCCACGCAACGGCCGGTGACGGTCAAGATGCGTCTGGGCTGGGACGACCAATCGCACAATGCCGCCGAGCTGGCAGAGCGGGCGGAACGCCTGGGCGTCAAGGCCCTGACCGTGCATGGCCGAACGCGGCAGCAGTTCTACAAGGGTGAGGCCAACTGGCGCGCCGTGGCCACGGTCAAGGCGGCGGTCAACATCCCCGTCATCGTCAACGGCGACATCACCGACCTGGCTTCCGCGCTGACGGCGCTTGAGCAATCGGGCGCCGATGGCGTGATGATCGGGCGCGGCATCTACGGCCGGCCATGGCTGGCGCGTGACCTTGACCGGGCGCTCAACGACAATGAGCCGATGCGCGAGCCCGGCCTCGATGAGCGGGCCGACATCCTGGTCGAACATATGCAGGCAAGCCTCGCATTCTACGGCGATAATCTCGGCCTGCGCATGTTCAAGAAACACCTCGGCGCTTATATCGAGGCGTCGCCGCATCATGACGATCCGGCTGTCCGGCGACATGACAAGGGCCGCATCTGCCGCCTCGACAGCGCCATCGAGGTCGAGAACGCCGTTAGGGACCTGATGCGGGCCTGAAAAGATTTGCCGATGTGGGCTCTCCTTCTTCCTTCACGGCCCGATCACATTTGACGCTTTGGCGCAACATTCCTGTTGATTACCGGACACAGTAGTGCGCAAATGCCACTCAAACAGAACATGTTGTGTGTGGGTCTTGAAGGACACATTGAGCAGAAGGCGCTGGCTGCACTTTTTTGCCCGTGGGATGAAGAGCATCCGCAGCGCGGGCCTTGCCCGGTTGCTGCTCGCTGCCGGTTACGGCGCGGCGATCCTGACCACCGTCTTCATCATCTGGCTGATCATCGCCACGCCCGGCCGCGCGCCGGTCGGCCAGGCCAGCCGCCAGTTGTTCGTCTTCGTCTGTCTCAACCTGGTCCTGATGCTGGGGCTGATCTTCTTTGTCGTGCGGCGGGTGGTGGCCATCGCGCGCAGCCGGGGGGCCGACGCGGGGGCGCGGCTGCATCTGCGCTTCGTCTTCCTGTTCTCGCTGGCGGCGGTGACGCCGGCGGTGATCATCGCCCTGTCGCTCCTGTTCATCAACCGCGGCATCGACAGCTGGTTTTCCGACCGCGCGCGCCAGTCGGTCGATAACGGCGCCTTCGTCGCCCAGACCTATATCAAGGGACAGACCGACGCCGGCGCGCTCGGCATGAGCGAGATCCAGGGCGCCATGCAGAGACCGGGCTCCATCGCCATCTTTCCCGACCGCCTGGCCTTCTCGCTGGCCCTGAAGAGCGAACTGTCGGACGTAGGCCAGCTCAGTTCGGTCTATGTCATCGACCAGACCGGCCAGGTGCTGGCGCGGGCCGAAGGGGCCAATGCGCCGGCCTATATGGCGCCGTCGCCGGACTTCATCCAGGACGTGCTCAATACCGGTCCCAAGGGGGTGACGATCGCCCAGCCGGATTCGATCCGCCTGGTCTACCCGCTCGACGGCTATAACGGCGCTCTGCTTTACGGCGTGCGGCTGCTGCCGTCGGGCGTGCTGCAGCGGACGCAGGACGCCACCCAGGCGTCGCTGGAATTCGCCCAGACCGTCAAGAACCGCACCCGCGTGCAGGTCGAGTTCGCCTTCGTCTACGTCGAGGTCGTGCTGCTGATCCTGATCGGCGCGATCTGGTACGGCACCTCGGCGGCGGAAAGCATCGCCGTGCCGGTGGCCCGGCTTGTGCAGGCGGCGGGCCGGGTGGCCGGAGGGGACCTGAGCGCACGCGTCATGACCAGCAAGCAATCGGAAGACATCGCCGTGCTGTCGCGCGCCTTCAACCACATGACGTCGGACCTGCAGAGCCAGCAGGCGGCGCTCAAATCGGCGAACGAGGAGGCGGAAAGCCGGCGGCGGTTCATCGAAACCGTGCTGTCGGAAATTTCCGCCGGCATCGTCGGTATCGACGAATTCGAGCAGATTTCGGCCATCAACCGCCACGCCGCCAACTTCCTCGGTATAGCGGCCGGCGAAGCGATGGGGATTAAAATCCGCGAACTGGCGCCTGAAATCGTTGAGCTTATGGACAAGGTCAGCATCCATCGCGTCGAGGAGCAGGAGGTCGACCTGGTCCGCAAGGGCGAGACGCGCCGCGTGCGCGTGCGGGCGTCGGGCTTCGAGACCGGCGGCGGCGTGCTGACCTTCGACGACATCACGCGGCTGATCGCCGCCCAGCGCAACGCCGCCTGGAAGGACGTGGCGCGGCGCATCGCCCACGAGATCAAGAACCCGCTCACGCCCATCCAGCTGTCGGCCGAGCGGCTGCGCCGCAAGTACCGGGGTCAAATCGAGACAGACGGCGAGACCTTCGACCGGTTGACCGACACCATTGTGAGACAGGTCGGCGATATCGGCCGCATGGTCGACGAGTTCTCGTCCTTCGCCCGCATGCCGGCGCCAAATTTCGCCGAGGAGGACGCTGGCGAACTGATCCGCGCCTGCGTCTTCTCCCAGCGCGTGGCGCGGCCGGACATCGCCATCGAACTGGTCGAGCCGCTGCCCGAGGTCATGGTGGTGTGCGACGGGCGGATGCTCAGCCAGGCGCTCGGCAATGTCCTCAAGAACGGCGGCGAGGCGATCTCGTCGCGGCTGATGCGCGATGGCCTGCCCGAACAAGGCGCGCCGCCGGACGGCCCAAATGGACCCAAGATTTCCGGCCATCTGCGCGTGTCGGCGCGGCTTGACGACGGCTACCTGGCCATCGAGGTCGAGGACGACGGCATCGGCCTGCCCGAAAAGGATCGCGACCGGCTGACCGAGCCCTATGTGACGACGCGCGAAAAGGGCACGGGCCTTGGCCTCGCCATCGTCAAACGTATCCTGGAGGACCACGGCGGCGAGTTCTGGCTGACCGACGCCGCCCATTTGAGCGGGGCGCGCGCCGTCCTGCGCCTGCCCAAGACACAGACCGGGCTGAGCCCGGCCGTTGCCAATGAAAGCGGCCGCTTTGCGGCCAAAACCGATGAGGCTGTAAGATGAAAGTATCGTCTGGCGTTGATATCCTGGTCGTCGATGACGAGGCCGACATCCGCGAACTGATCGCGGGCATCCTTGAAGACGAAGGCTATGCCGTGCGCACCGCCGCCGACAGCAATGCGGCGCTGCGGGCCATCAAGGCGAGGAAGCCCAGCTTGTGCGTTCTCGACATCTGGATGCAGGGCGGCGGCCTTGACGGCATCGAGCTGCTGAGCGTCATCCACGAGCTTGATCCCGACATTCCGGCGATCATGATCTCCGGCCACGGCAATATCGAGACGGCGGTGACGGCGATCAAGAAGGGGGCGTTCGACTTCATCGAAAAGCCCTTTAAAACCGAACGTTTGATCATGGTTGTTCAGCGAGCGCTTGAAGTCACCAACCTGCGCCGCGAGAACAAGCGGCTGCGGTCGCAGGCGGTCGTGCCCGACGGGCTGATCGGCAATTCGGCGGCGGCGCAGCTGCTGCGTTCGACCATTGCCAAGGTGGCGCCGGCCAATTCGCGCATCATGATCTCGGGCCCGGCCGGTTCGGGCAAGGAGCTGGTGGCGCGGATGATCCACGAGGCCAGCCCGCGCGCCAAGTGCGAGTTCATGCCGATCTCGGCCGCCGGCATGACGCCGGAACGGCTCGATGTCGAGCTTTTCGGCGAGGAAGGCGAGGGCGGCAAGCCGCGCAAGATCGGCGTGTTCGAGCGCGCCCACGGCGGCACCCTGTTCCTCGACGAAGTCGCCGACATGCCGATCGAGAGCCAGTCGCGCATCCTGCGGGTCCTTGTCGAGCAGCGCTTCCAGCGCGTCGGCGGGGCGCAGGATGTCCAGGTCGACGTGCGCGTCATCTCCTCGACCTCGAAGGACCTGCAGTCCGAAATCGCCGCCGGGCGCTTCCGCGAGGACCTGTTCCACCGCCTCAATGTGGTGCCGGTACGCGTGCCGGGCCTTTCCGAGCGGCGTGGCGACATCGCCGAACTGGTCAATTACTTCATCGAGCGGGTGGCGGCGGCGCAGGGACTTCCGCGGCGGAGCCTGAGCGAAGACGCCATGGCGACGCTTCAGGTGCATGAATGGCCGGGCAATGTCCGCCAGCTGCGCAACAATATCGAGCGCTTGCTGATCCTGGCGTCGGGTTCGCCCAACGAGCCGATCACCGCGCAGATGCTGCCGTCCGAAGTGGTGGAATCGGCGGTGGCCGGCGCCATCCGGCCCGAGCGCATCATCGCCCTGCCGTTGCGCGACGCGCGCGAGGTGTTCGAGCGCGAGTACCTGTCAAGCCAGATCGTGCGCTTCGGCGGCAATATCTCGCGCACGGCCAACTTCATCGGCATGGAGCGGTCAGCCTTGCACCGCAAGCTGAAGAGCCTCGGCCTGGCGCATATCCGCAGCGAGGAAGAGGAGGCGTGATCGGGGCCAGGGGATAGTTATCCCCGGTTTTGGCGGGGATTATTGGCTCAGGCTGGCGGCTGGGGCATCTTCGGTAAGGTTTCACCACGAAAAACACGAAAAGTCTGCGTTTGCTGGATGCTGTCGCGCGAACGTGTTTGAATATGGACGCGCTTCGCGCGTCGATCACCGTCGTGGCCGTGGGCCCGGTCCGTCGTGCTGAAAATGAAGTTCGTGTTTTTCGTCTTTTCGTGTTTTTCGTGGTTAAGCCTTTTGTCTTCACGGCGGCGGTTTTCTGACGATCCACCAGGGGAGGCAGGACGGGCTTGGCTTTTCATTACCGGCCGGATGGTCGAGGTTCTTGCCGAGGTTGACCGACAACATCCATTCGTCGGGGCCGTCGTCGCTGTGGGGCGTGCCGTCGAGGCGGGTTCCGGTCTGGCGGCTGCGGTGACGCGCGATGGCGTTGCAGCGTTTCAGGGTTTCTTCGCACAGCCAGGTTTGCGGGTCGACGGCGTCATCGTCCGGCAGGATGAGGCCGGAGGTCAGTGTGTGCTTACGCCACGCGGTTTCGCCGGCGTCGAACGGCGCGCCGTCGGGCCAGACTTGCGCACGTTCGGCATAGCGGCGGGTGACGGACGCGACGGCTTTGGACGCGCGGGCGTTGGCCTGGGCGATGATGTCGTCGTCGGCAAGTAAGGGATCAGGGGCCGGAGCGGGTGAAGACCCCTCCGTCATCGGGCGCGAGGCGCCGGCTGACACCTCCCCGTCCTTCGGACAGGGAGGAGGGAGGGGAGCGGCTTCAGTTATGGCCGGAGCCTCCGCCGGTGTCTCGCTGTGCTCGACGCCCCCACCACCGCTGCGTGGCGAGGAGGTATAAGAAAGGGCTGCCGCCGGAGCGGGTGAAGCCCCCTCCGTCATCCGGCGCGAGGCGCCGGCTGACACCTCCCCGTCCTTCGGACAGGGAGGAGGGATGGGAGCGGCTTCGTTCGGAGCTGGAATTTCGGCGGGTTTGGCCCCCTCCGTCGCGGCAGGCCGCGCCACCTCCCCCGGAACGAGGGTTCCCGTTTCGCTACGCGCACAGGGGAGGAGACGAGGGGCGGGTTTCGCGGAGCGGCGGCGGCGTCTGGTGGGCGGCGACCACAGCGCCACCACCAGGCGGTCGACAGCCATGACCGCCCCGATCTGGCGGTTCATGTCGAGCCAGTTTTTGGCCGGCAGCATGGCCTGGCATTCGGCGATCTTGGCATCGGCCAGGGCGCGCAGGATCAGGCGCCTTTCGCGCATCGCCGCCAGGTCTTCGAGCTCCTCGTCCGTGTAGTCCATGCGCATAGAATCGCACGGCTTCGGAGGGCGGGGATAAGTTAAGGGCAAGGAAGAAGGCTATCCACGGATAAGCCAGACAAGACAGATGGTTGCGAGATCGGGGCGGCTGTCCTTGCAGGGAATAACTCGGCAGCGAAGCGGTCATTCGCGTTCATGGGGCATGCGCGGGAGTTTGAACCGCTCGGATCATCTGGTCTTGTCCGGCTTATCTGTGGATGAAGCCTGTTTGCCCCTCACCCGGTCGGCAGCGCTTCTGCTAAGCTTGCCTCCCGTCCTCTCCCCGTGAACGGGGAGAGGTTTAACCGGCTGAAATCTGCGGCATCCGCCGTTTCCCTGACTTGCCAAATCGGCTCCGGCAATGGCATGGACAGGGGGAAGGAGCCGATCATGCCGCGCATCGCCTATGTCAACGGCCAGTACGTCCGCGCCGCCGAGGCGAAGATCTCGATCGAGGACCGGGGCTATCAGTTCGCCGACGCGGTCTACGAGGTGTGGTCGGTGTTCGACGGGCGGCTGGCCGATCTCGACGGCCATCTCAACCGGCTGGAGCGGTCGTTGCGCGAATTGCAGATCGACATGCCGATGCCGCGCGCCTCGCTGCTCATCATGCTCAATGAAGTCATCCGCCGCAACCGCATCCGCGAGGGCATGGTTTACCTCCAGATCAGCCGGGGCGTGGCGCCGCGCGACCATGTCTTCCCCGCCAATATCCGCGCCAGCGTCGTCGTCACCGCCAAGCCGGTCGACCGCGAGGCCGCCGCCATCAAGGCCGAGCACGGCATCAGGGCGATGAGCGCGCCCGACATCCGCTGGGGACGCTGCGACATCAAGACCGTCGGGCTGCTGCCCAATGTGCTGGCCAAGCAGGCGGCGAAGATGCAAGGCGCGGGCGAGGTCATCTTCGTCGACAAGGATGGCTTCATCACCGAGGGCGGGTCGACCAATGTCTACATGGTCGGTCACGACGGCGTCGTCAGGACGCGCAGCCTGAGCGCCAACATCCTGGCCGGGGTGACGCGCCTCAACCTCATGGCGAGCATGAACGAAACCGGCATCCGGATACAGGAGGAAGCCTTCACGCTGGACGAGGCCAAGGCCGCCGCGGAGGTGTTCGTCACCGCCGCGACCAGCCTTGTCATGCCGGTCGTTGCGATTGACAACCACAAGATCGGCCAAGGCGTTCCGGGCCCGGTTGCAAGCGCGCTAAGGGATTCCTATATCACCCGGGCGCGACGTACCGCCGGACTGTAAAATATTTGATGCGATGCGGTTGAAAGAGCGGCGGATTTTCGCTTAATGTGCCGTTTCAGGTGTCTGTGTGGGGGGTATTGTGCTCCCCAAATTATATGAAACGAGAAGGGCCGCAATGTCCCACGACAAGAAACAAAACCTCCAGGATACGTTCCTCAACAGTGTCCGCAAAACCAAGACTCCCCTGACCATCTTCCTGATCAACGGCGTCAAGCTGCAGGGCATCGTCAGCTGGTTCGACAACTTTTGCGTGTTGCTGCGTCGCGACGGCCAGTCGCAATTGGTCTACAAGCATGCGATCTCGACCATCATGCCCGCCGCCCCGGTCCAGCTTTATGAGCAAGAAGACGACGTTGAGGATTAAGGGCCTTTCCCTTGTCTGAACGCTTTATCGACCATGCGCCGGATGTCGTCCGCGCGGTCGTGGTCGATCCCGATATCGCCGTTCATGCCGGTTCTTTGGGTCATGCACCGGTTGCCGCCGTGCGCGAGCATGACGAGTCGCGTCTTGAAGAGGCGGTGGGCCTGGCCCTGGCGCTCGATCTCGACGTCGCCGGCACGATGGCCGTGCGCGTGAGGAAGCTTAATCCGGCGACGCTGTTCGGCGGCGGCAAGGTAAGCGAAATCAAGGCGCTGTGCGAAGATGTTGAAGCAACGCTTTGCGTCGTCAACGGCGCCCTTACGCCGATCCAGCAACGCAACCTGGAAAAGGCGATGAACGTCAAGGTCATCGACCGGACCGGGCTGATCCTCGAAATCTTCGGCCGCCGGGCGCGGACCCGGGAAGGCAAGCTGCAGGTCGAGCTGGCGCGGCTGGAATACGAGCGCTCGCGGCTGGTGCGGACGTGGACCCACCTGGAACGCCAGCGCGCTACCGGCAATATCGGCGGGCCCGGCGAAACCCAGATCGAGCTCGACCGGCGCATGATCGACGACAAGGTCAAGGCGCTGAAGCGCGATCTGGAGGAGGTGCGGCGGACGCGCCACCTGCACCGCGTCCAGCGCAAGAAGGTGCCATACCCGATCATCGCTCTTGTCGGCTATACCAATGCCGGCAAGTCCACGCTGTTCAATCACCTGACGCGGGCCGACGTGGTGGCCAGGGACATGTTGTTCGCCACGCTCGACACGACGCTGCGCACGCTGAAGCTTCCCAACGGCCGGTCGGGGATGCTGAGCGACACCGTCGGCTTCATCTCGGACCTGCCGCACGAGTTGGTCGCGGCGTTCCGGGCGACCCTGGAGGAGGTCGAGCAGGCGGACCTGATCCTGCACGTGCGCGACGTGTCCAACCCGGAAACGGAGGCGCAGAAGCAGGATGTCGAGCAGGTGATGCAGCAAATCCTGCCCGATCTCGACCGCCGCCGCATGTTCGAGGTCTGGAATAAGATCGACCTGTTATCACCTGAATCAAAAGAGCTTTTGTACACCCAGGCGATCCACGGCCGCGACGCCAACCGGCCGATGATGGTGTCGGCGGTGACCGGCGAGGGGACCGAGGCCCTGCTGCGCCAGGTCGCCCTGCTGATCGACGCCGAGGGCGAGGAGAGCGAGATCGTGCTCGAACCGCGCCAGGGCGATGTGCTGGCGTTCCTCTATGCGCACGGGCGGGTGCTCGATCGCTTCGACGGCGAGGACGGGCGGGTCCATCTGCGCGTCAAGCTGAGCGACATGGCCTATGGCCGTTATGAGCGGATGATGGCGGGGCAGGCCTAGGTCTTTTGCCCGCGGTGCAGCCACAGCCAGGCCTGGGCGCGCCACCACGCGATGTCCCTGGCGCGGGTGGCGAAGTCCTGGCCATTGCTGTCCTTGAGGTGCGGATCGGCGCCGTGTTCCAGGTCGAACAGGGCTTCATCCTCGCCGGACTCGTCGAGCAGGACATAGCTTCCATCCGGTTCGCGGCGGTTGAGGTTGAAGCCGTGGTCGAGGAACAGCTGGCGGGTATGCAGGTCGTGGAGGTGGACATAGACGAAGAGGTTGTCCTGCCCGACGGCGTGGACGTCGGCGCCGTGGGCGAGGAGCCAGGCGATGATGGCCTTGCGGTCCGGCGTAAAGCAAGGCTCGTCCTTCACCGGGCAGACCTGGCCGGTCAGGGAATCCACCCGGTCGTCATTGCCCGAAACGGCGGCGGCGAGGGCGTAACCGTCGCGGCAGGGGGCTGACAGGCGGCCCGACACGGTCATGAACAACGACGGGTTGCCGGACCTGGCGGCGTCCGCCTGAAGCTCGCACAGGGCGGTTTGGTCGAGCGGCTTCATGCGCGACAGGACGGCGGCGGCGAGGCCGGCGCGGCCGGCCCGGGCCGCGCCGGACAGGGCGGTGACGGGGTCGGCGCCATGGTCGAGGAAGACGGCGATAGCCGAAGCGGGCGCCTTGCCGCTCAATTCCGCCAGCGCTTCACTGGCTTCGCGGCTGGTGAAGTCGTAATTCGCGGTGGCCAGGCGCTGGGCCGTCATGGCGTCGCCGCGCGCGAAACTGCGGCCGCCGGAGACCTCGTCGACCAGGTCCTCCAGTTGCCGGACGGCCTGGGGCATGCCGACGCTTGGGCCGACATAGTCGTCGATCGTCCTGGTCCTGCCGCCCAGGCTGACGGTCAGGCCGTAGGGCGCATTGTCGGTGATGCTGGCCCGGTAGCTGTCGTCGAGCGACCAGACATCGGCGTCAGCGACAGCCTGGCGCAGGCGTTCCATGTCCTGCGGCGACACGTGCGTCTCGTAGTGGCCGGAGATCAGGGTATAGATTCGGCCGTCATAGGTGGCGCGGCCGTCGCCGTGTACGGTCACTTCATAGGCCGGACAGGTGCCGAAGCAGCCGCCGCGGCTGAGGCTGATCGAGAAGGTGTCGGGTGCGCCGTCGGGCGGCGGGACATGGCGCGCGGGCAGGCGCTGTTCGTAGACCGGAAGCATGACCGTTACGGGAATCGCCCGACCGTCCCTGACGAAGGGACGATAGTGCTGGCGGGCCAGGGCGTCGATCGCCACCTTGCGCCGGGGGGTCATGAAATCGTGCACATCCGGCGCATGATAGCATTCGATGTGGCCGTCGGCGGCGATATCGAGCGGTATGGAGAAGCCGAGATTGCCCTTCGGCATGTCGCCCTCCGTGTAGGTGATCACCGGCAGCGGGAAGTCGCGATGACTGGCTTCGGCGTCGGGCGCGAACAGCCGGGGCGCCGGCACGAGGCAGGCCTGGACGCCGGGCTTCGGCGAGCACGCGGCAAGGATAAGGGCGGTAAGGGCAAGGAGAGCAAGCCGCATGGTCAGTGTCCTGCATTGGGGTGGGCGTCCAGCCAGGCCAGGACGCGATTCCATTTCATTCTCTCCGCGTAGGTGCGGAAGTCCCTGACGCCGCCGTCCCATTTGCCCAGGTCGGCGCCGGCATCGAGCAGCAGCAGGGCCACCTCCTCGTTGCTGGTGCCGCCAAGGGCCATCAGGCCATATTGTCCCGGCGTCGACGGATCCATGCCGAGGCCGAGCAGGTAACGGACCAGGTCCGGCGCATTGGCCTGGGCCGCGATGTGCAACAGGGTGTCGCCATCGACGCCGTGGGCGCGGACGTCGCAGCCCTGGGCGACCAGCCACTTGGCGATGTCGAGCCCCTCCCAGGCGTTGTCGCCGTAGGACCGCGTCAGCAGGAGCGTGACCGGCGCGGTGACGGAATGCTTGTGATCATCCCGGCTGGCGTCGGTAAAGGTGAGGGACGGGTGCGGCGTGTCGCCGCCCTCCCGCCACAGGCGCTGGACGGGCGCGAGGCGGCCGCCGGCGATCGCGGCCTGGAACGCCTGGTCGATCTTCGCCTGGTCGGGCTCGCCGTCGGTCTGCAAGGCGCCGCGAGCAATCAGCGGCTCTATCAGGGCTTCGTGGCGGTGCATCAGGGCCTGCCACAGGACCGGATGCTCGTCCGGAGGCCCGAAGCGGTCGGCCGTGCCGCCGTCGAGCGGCGCGCCGAGCTCGACCAGGGCCAGGAGGGCGTCGTCGGACGAGTCGTCGTTGGCGGCGGCGCGGGCCAGCGTGTCGGCGGCGTCCTGGGAGGCGAAGTCGAAGGCTTCGTCCTGCAGGATTTTGACACCGGCCGGTGACAGGCGGATCAGGTTGTCCGTGCCGGCGACCTTGTCGATATCGTTCTCGCTGTCGCGGATCGCCACCGGCATGCCGACCATTCCGCCGACATAGTCGTTAATGATCTTCTTCTGGCCGGCGATATCGATGATCAGGGCGTAGCTCGCGGAATCGGTGATCCGGGCGGAATAGTCGTCGTCCATCGACCAGATGTCGCGGCCGCGCAGGCGCTCGATCAGGGCGGCGACCTCATCCGGAGGGACGGTATAGCTGTGCCGGCCGCGCACATCGACGAAGCCCTGGCCGTCATAGTCGACGCGGCCGTCGCCGTGCAGGGTGACGCGGTAGGACGGGCAATCGCCGAAACAGCCGCCACGGTCCAGGGTGACGGACGACGCGGCGAGGTCGCCTGCCGGCATGGCGACGTGCTCCGCCGGCAGGATCTGCTCGGCGACGAATTCATGGACGAGAACACGGGCGGGTTGGCCATCGACGGTGAAAGGCCGGTAGCGCCAGGCGGCCACGGACGGCAGGTAGGCCTTGCGCTCCGGCGTGGTCACATTCTTGCCGGAGAAAACCGTGCCTTGGTCGGCGATGCACAGCGGCTGGCCATTTTCATCGACGAGCAGGATCAGTTGCAGACCGAAGTACTGGTTCTTCTCAGCGTGGGCATAGGTGATCGGGGCGATGTCGAACAGGCGATGGTCGGCCACATCGTCAAAGCCTGGGTCGGCGGCGGTGGCGGTATCGTCCGGGCCGCAGGCGCGCAAGGGATCAGCGTGAGCCGTGAACGCCATGGCGAGCCCGAGTGCGATGAAGGGAAGGAGAGCTTTCATGACGGCCTCAGGTTTCCGGCGGGATCGCGATGTTGTGCGCCTTGAGCCAGGCGTCGATACGAGCCCAGTGGAAGGCATTGACATAGCGGAAGAAGGTCGCGCGTTCCTTGTCGGTCAGCTTGTCGAGGCTGGCCCCGGCGTCCAGCAGCATCAGGAGGATGTCCTCGTTTATCGACGTGGCCAGGGGCGATCTGTCCTCGGCGTCGGCGCGGTCGGGACTGACGCCGTGGGCCAGCAGGAATTTGACCAGGACTGCGGAATCGCCCTCGCAGGCGGTCGTCATCAGCGAGTCGTGCTTTTTCTGATTATCCGGCTTACCGCGGTCATGGATGTCGGCGCCATGGTCGAGGAGGGTTTGCGCGATCGTGATGATGTCGTCGTCTTCGGAATTGATGCTGGCGGCGCTCGCCAGCTCGAAGAAGGCGGATTGCCGCTCACCGCCGCCCACGATGTTGACCGGGCACGTCATCGACGGCTTGTACGCCACGATCATGTCGACCAGGTTGGGGTGGTGAGAGCTTAAGGCATAGCAGAAGGCGTCATCGACCTTGGCGAGATCGACCTGGCCGTCGACGAGGAGGGCGCCCCTGGCGACCAGCTGCTGCGCGGCGGCGGTGCGATCAAAGGCGATGGCGGTCGACAGGGGCGCCCCCCATGTGTCGTCGTAGCCGTCGAGCGCCACGCCTTCGTCGATCAGGCGCTTGACGACCGCGTCACCGACATCACTGTCGGCCAGGCTGTTGATCAGCAGGTGGCCGCCGCGATTGGAGGCGAACGGGAAATGGTTGGCTTCGAGGACATCGAGGGTATCGCCGGACAGGGTATCCCACATATCCTCATTGACCGCCCGCTGCAGGCCCCATTCGAACTGCAAGACTTCCTCCGGCAGGCCGCGCTGCGTGCTGTCGAGGTCGGTGGCCAGCGACTTGGAGACGCCGCCGATGGTAACGGTGGTCGTCGTCACCGGGCCTTCCCATCCTTCGTCCCGCATGCGGTAGTCGTCGTCGAGCGACCAGAAATCGTCGTCCTCCAGCTCATCGAGCATGGCCGCCACGGCTTGCGGCGGGATATGGTAGGTCTGCTCGCCGATTACGTCGTCATCGTCATCCGGCCTGGTGTGGCGGACGACGCGCCCGTCGCCGTAGATATCGAGATCATAGGCGGGACCGAGGTCGAAATGGTCGACACCGGGTTGGGGGGGCGTGGTCCGGGTCTGGTGGATATGGACCGTGGCGGCGTCGCCTTGCGGTCGCGGCACGTGCTGGAGCGGCAGGGACTGTTCCTCGACATAGTCCTCGATGAACACCTTGGCGGGCTTGCCATCGATATGAAACGGCGTGAACCTGTGCCGCGACACGAGGGCGATCGCCGCGTCGCGCTGCGGCGTATGAATGTCCGGCGCGCCGGGGCCGGCCGCCGAGTCGCCGAGGCCTGCACAGACGACGCGCCCGTTCGCGTCCACGACCATGTCAATGAAGAAACCGAAATGGGTCAGCGTGCCGTGAGGGTATCGGACCGGCGGATATTCGAAGCCGCTGTAGCCGTTGGAATTGTCCGGCTTCGGCAAGGCGTCGCTCAGGGCCGGATCGCACGGCGCGATGGCGGCCGAGGCGGCCGACGCCGCCAGCCAGCCGGCGAGGATGATGGCAATGCCCGTCTTCATCTTAGTCCCCCTGTCGGCCTACAATAGCGCCTTAATGTCGCCGCGTCATCAGGCGGGTGGCCGCCTTGACAATGGCGCGGTCGACGCAGCCGGGCGCGAAGAACGTCTTCTGGACCTCGAAGGTCTGGCCGCGCTTATAGCTGCCGTCGTCGGGCAGGTAGCCGCCATAACCGTTGGTGAGCGTCAGCAGGATCGGCGCGCGTTTGGGGTTGGCGCGGCGCAGGTGGCTGTCGATCAGGGTATCGACCTCGCCCGACACGGCGACGAGGTCGATGCCGCCGATGTCGAGGTAGGAGATGCGCAGGGGCTTGGTGAGCTTGGGATCGGCCTTGGACGGGCAGGTGATCACGATCTGGGCGGCGCTGAGGGTGAAGGCCGGGCGTGGCTTGATGCTGGACGTGACGCGGGCGATTTCGAGCGCCAGGTTCTGGCCCAGGCGCTGCGGCACGGCGAGGCCGGCGTCTTTCAGGTCGTTGACCTTGGCGCTGCCGTCGGCCCGGGGCTCGGCATAGATCGACATCATGACCGGGTTCTGGTCGGCGGCCGCGCCGCTGGTCCACAGGGACAGGCTGTTCGGATAGCGGGCGTCGAGGAAGGCGTTGGCGGCGCCCGGGATATCGGCGCTGATCACGCCCTTGTCGCCGGCGGTGAATGACGAGTGGAGCGTCACGGCGTGGACGGCGTAGTTGCTGAGGATGGCCAACGGCGTGCCGTCCCCGCGGAAGAAGGCGGCGACGCGGACGGTCTTGTCCGACGGGCCGTCGGGGTCCTGGCCCAGGATGAAACCGGACGGCGTCTTCTCGTCGCGATTGATATTGATATAGGCCTTGCCTGTGCCGGAACCGATGGTGACCGGCTCCTGGTGCGTGGCGGCCTCGGCGATGGCGGCCATGACGCCGTCGCTGACCGTCTGCTCGAAGCCGCCGCCCATCGACCACGGCACGGTGTGGCAGTGGGTCGCCGTCAGCCAGATGTGGTCCTTCGGCACGTGGTAGGCATCGGCGATGCGCGCGACCATGCGGTCATAGACGTCGTCGGGCAGGTCGATGATGTCGGCCGCGACCATGATGACCGTGGTCCTGCCGTTTTCGAGGACCAGGGCGCGGGCGAACAGCGAGTCGTGGATGGTCGCCAGTTCGGGGTCGCCGGGATTGTTGTGCACCGGCAGCAGGGAAGGCGCGGGATCGATATTGGCCTTGCCGGTTCCAGCGGTGATCCCGGCCATGGCGGGAGAAGCGAAAAATATAATTACGCCAAGGCTTAAAAGCGTACTTCTCATGTAATTTGCAAGCATTTCAATCCCCTGAGGAAGCGGGCGTTGAGCAGGGCAGAACAGTGAGTGGGACCATTTTCCGGACAGCCCCTCACCCGGTCAGCGGCACCGCGTCGCGGCTGGCTTCCCGTCCTCTCCCCATTGTCATGGGGAGAGGTGATATGTTCCGGTCGTGGCCGGCGGTGGTCCGCCTTGTCGCCGCCATTCCCCATGGCGGGCCTCATGCAACCGGATGGCCGTTCCTCAGCCGATGCATTAGCGTAACATGAAAGCCGATGGGCGAACAGTGGGGCAAATTTTTTGCACCGCACCCTTGCTTTCGCGGCGAGTCGCGCCTAGATAGTTAGATATCTAATTATCAGTTGTCTCAATGTCTCCGCAAACCCCCGAAGAACGCTTTTCCTACGCCCTGCACAACAGCGGCCGGATATGGCGCGCGGCTCTGGACCGGCGCATGAAGGATCTGGGGGTTTCCCAGGCCGGATGGCTGGCCATCGCCTATATCGCCAAGTCGACGTCGCCTTTATCGCAGAGCGAACTGGCCGCCCTGGTCCAGGTCGAGGCCGCGACCATGGTATCGACGGTCGACAAGCTGGAGGCCGCCGGCCTGGTCGAGCGCGTAGCGTCGGAAACCGACCGCCGGGTCAAGCACGTGGTGCTGACCGGCGCCGGGCAGGCGCTGCACGCCAAGGTCAAGGGCAAGGCCGACGGCATGCGACGAGAAATCCTCGGCCGGATCGCGCCGGAACGGCTGGCGGCGGCGACCGAAGTTCTTGAGCAACTTCAAATTCTTGTAGAGAATTCCTGATGAGTGGCGTGAGCACCGAGACCCACCGGACCGAGGGCATCAACCGGCCGATGATCACCATATCGATCATGCTGGCCACCGTTATCCAGGCCATAGACGGCACCATCGCCAATGTCGCCCTGCCGCACATGCAAGGTTCGCTCAACGCGTCGCAGGACCAGATCACCTGGGTCCTGACCTCGTTCATCGTCGCCGCCGCCATCGCCACGCCGATGACGGGGTGGCTTTCCGACCGCTTCGGGCTGAAGCGGCTTTTCCTCGTTTCGATCGGCGGTTTCACGATCGCCTCGGTGCTGTGCGGCATCGCCGGCAACCTGACCGAAATCGTGCTGGCGCGGGTGCTGCAGGGCATTTTCGGCGCGGCCTTGGTGCCGCTGTCGCAATCGACCCTGCTGGATATCAATCCGCGCGAAAAGCATGGCCAGGCGATGGCGGTGTGGGGCATGGGCGTGATGGTGGGCCCCATACTGGGGCCGACCCTGGGCGGATGGCTGACCGACGCCTACGACTGGCGCTGGTGCTTCTTCATCAATGTGCCGATCGGCGCGGCGGCCCTGTTCGGCATCTGGAAATATATCCCGAAGGACAAGCCGGGCCGGGGCATCCGCTTCGACATCTTCGGCTTCACGGCGCTGTCCATCGGCATCGGCGCGCTGCAGATGCTGCTCGACCGCGGCCAGCAGAACGACTGGTTCTCGTCGGGCGAAACCTGGGTCGAGGCCTTGCTGGCCTTCATCAGTTTCACCTGCTTCGCCATCCACACCTTCACGCTTCCGGCCGGCAAGACCTTCTTCGACTACCGCCTGCTGCTCAACCGCAATTTCACCACCGGCCTGTTCTTCATCTTCATCGTCGGTATGGTGCTGTTCGCCACGCGGGCCCTGATGCCGTCGATGCTGCAGGGGCTGATGGGCTACTCGGCCATGGACGCCGGCATCGTCACTGCGCCGTCGGGCCTGGGGACCATGCTCGCCATGGTCATTGTCGGCAGGCTGGTCGGCCGGGTCGACCTGCGCCTGATCCTGGCCGCCGGCTTTGGCCTGACCGCCGTGTCGCTGTACTGGATGTGCCGGTACACCATCGAGCTCAGTCAGGGCGACATCATCTGGCCGGGCGTCATCCAGGGCGTCGGCATGGGGCTGGTGTTCGTGCCGCTTTCGGCGGCGTCGTTCGCTACCCTGCCGGGCGAGCTGCGGCCGGACGGGACCTCGATCTACAGCCTGATCCGCAATATCGGCTCGTCGATCGGCATCGCCATGGTCCAGGCGCTCCAGGTCGGCAATACGCAGGCGGCGCACGCCGGCCTGGTCAACAACCTGCACGGCGGCGGCGAGGGCGGGCTATTCGGCGGCGGCGGTGCGCTGGGGGCGGCGGCGCTCAATGGTGAGATCACACGCCAGGCGACCATGATCGCCTATGTCGACAATTTCCGCCTGATGCTGACCCTGACCATCCTGTGCATGCCGCTGCTGCTGATCATCGCCGCGCCGAAGAAGAAGGCGGCGAACCAGCAGCAGGAAGAGCAGATCGAACTGGCGGCGATGGAATAGGTTTAGCGGCGGTGCGGCTGGAAAAGCAAGAAACCCCACCCCCACCGCGCCGAAGAGGCGCGGCGGTCCCCCTCACCACAACAGGTGGGGAGGTACAAGAATGATCAGGATGCCGGTGTGCTCTGGCGCACCACCTTGTGCGCCTTCAGCCACGCCTTGACCTGCGACCAGTCGTAGAAATCGGCCTGGCTGAAGATATCGTCGCCGAAGTCGTTGCTGACGTTCGGATCGGCGCCGGCCTGAAGCAGGAGGAGCGCGGAGTCGTCGTTGCTGACGCTGAGCAGGGCGGTTCCGCCGTCATTGTCCCTTGCATTAACATCGACGCCCAAGCCTATGAGGGATTTGGCGATTTCCGGATTGTTGCCAAGCTTGATCAGCAGGGTCGCGCCGTCCTGGTCGCGCGCCTTCGGATCGGCGCCGAGCGACAGCAGGTACTGGTACAAACCAGCGGCGTTGTCGGTGTCCGGATCGATCAGGAACAGGACGGACAGATCCATGGTCTTGTCGCTCGCCGGATCGGTCGAGTAGTCGGTATAGGCGTAGGGGTAGGTCATGGCCGGATGCATCGGCCCGAAGATCCTGGCGCTGTCGAGGTCGCCGTTCTGGATCGCGGCATGGAAGGCGCCGTCGATGCGCGCCGGGTCGGGCTTGCCGTCCTTGAGCAGCGCTCCGGCCTTGATCAGGGCCGGAATGACGCCGGAGCGGCCATGGGCCAGGGCGGCGTCGAGGGGAAGGGTGATTGTGCCGGAATCGTCCGCCGCGCCGGCCAGGGACACATGGCGATCGAGCAGGGCGGAGACGACGGCATCGTCGCTCTGGTCGTCGGCGATGGCATTGATCAGCAAGGCCGCACCGGAGTCTCCGGCATAGTCGAAATGGAGCGCATCGAGGTCGGTGAGGCTGTCCGGGGTGATATGCGTCCAGCGGTCGGTCCCAACCAGGGTGTCAATGGCGCCTTCGGCGGCGGTCACCGTCTCGGGGATGCCGGCATCCTCGCCGAGATAGTCACGGATGACCTTCTCTTGACCGCCAACATCAAGCGTAAGGAGGGTATTGCTGGCGTCGAACTGCGCCCCGACATAGGCGTCCTGGGCGGACCAGATATTGTCCTGGCGCAACCTGGCGAACAGCGCATCGGCTTCGGATTTGGCGACCGTATAATGCAGGTCGCCGTTGACCCCGCCGTATTCCGTGCCGGTATAGTCGACGCGGCCATCGCCATGGACCGTCACCTTGTAGGCCGGACACGAACCGAAGCAGGTGGAGCGTTCCAGCGTAACGGCGGTGGCGTCCGGCGCGGCCTGCGGCATGGGAACCGGCGCGGTTGGGACGTGGGTAACGACGACGGTTTCGGTTACGGTAAACGGGATAGCCTGGCCACCGTCGTGATAGGGCTCGTAACGCCACTGACCCACGGCCGCGAGAATGGCGTCGTCGGGGTAGTGCGTCAGGAAAGGCGGGGCTGCGGTGTCGTCTTCCACAGGCAACTGCACGCATTTGACCGTGCCGTCGGCATTGACAAGCAAGATGAGGTTGACCTGGTAGCTGGCGTTGTCGCCCTGGGCGAAGACGATCGGCTGGAGATCGAACATGCGGTGCGAGGCGATGTCGTCGCCGTAGAGCGAGGTCAGGTCGTCGGTGGAATCATCGTCGCCGCAGACGCGGGCGGGGCCTGCATGGGCGTGGGACGCCATCATGACGAACGCCAGGCCCGCCGCACCGAAGACCGCTTTCCGCATAACCATCCTCCCGCTGTGTTGGCGCTGAATAGCACGGTTCGGCGGAGGCCGCCACGTCAGAACAGGACAGCGGCGGCTCTGTGTTTTCCCCCTTCCGTCATCGCTTCGCGATGCCACCTTCCCCGTAAACGGGGAAGGAAGGGAGCCTCTACGTCGTAGCCCGAGATCAGAACAGGCTGAGGGTTTCGTCGCCGGGGTCGGCGGGGGCGGCCTTGGTGCGTGGTTTCGGTTTGGGGCGCGGGGCGGAACTGCGTATCAGGCGGGCGGTGAAGGCCGGCTTGTTGCGCTGCATCTCGGCCAGCACCTCCTTCGGCATGTCGACGCGCGGCTCATACTTGCGGCTGAACAGGGTCAGTTCGACCAGGACGGGGGCGAGGTCGGCGCCCTTTTCGCTGAGCGCATAGATGAACTTGCGCGCGTCGGCCGGGTCGGGCGATTTGGTGACGAGGCCGTTCTGTTCCAGCTTGAGCAAACGATCGGCGAGGATGTTGGTGGCGATCTTCTCGCCGGAGCGCAGGAAGGCCTGGTAGCCGGTGTGGCCGCGCAGCATGAGGTCGCGCATGATCAGCAGGGTCCAGGCGTCGCCGACCAGTTCCAGCGCCAGGTTGATCGGACACAGCGAGCGCGGCTCGGCCTTGACGGGCGGCTTGGGGGCCCTGGAGGGCCGGGCTTTGGCCTTCGGCGGCTCGGCGCGGACAAGGCGCGAGCGTGGGGTCTTGGCCGAGGCGGAAGGGCTTTTGGCCGCTGGCGATTTGGCGGTGCGTTTCATCAATAGTCCCCTCGGTCGGAAGCTTTGGTGAGGCTGAGGGTTTAGACCGCCCGCCTTGCGATTCGCAATCGGCTCTGGACATATACTTTTGAAGCGCAAGTTGCATGCCGCAATGCTTTTGTTTATGCAGCATTTTTGACGGTAACTTGCGTTACAAAACCGGTTTTTTGTCCGGCATGGCGGCCGGCGAGGGGAAGAGACCGCCAGGATGGTAGGGACGCATGCCCTGGACCGGATCAGGCGAGGGCGTCGTGCCGGTGACGACGCGCCCTTTGACCATGGCGTCGAGTTGGGTAAGCGCCTCAAGCTGGGCGACATCGGCCGATAGTTGCGGCTCCGACAGCGTCATGCCGTCGTCGCCGGTGAGGTCGAGGCAGCCGGTGCGGCGGGTCGTGCGATCGCTCACCATGATCACCCGGCATCCGCCGCCAGCCGGCGTCGGCGCGCCGCCGTGCGGCTTCTGCCAGAAGCCCGAGACGCGGAAGTCCTCGATATAGGCCTGAAGGCTGGCGCGCGGGATATGATAGATGAAGGCGCCCGTAACGGCGACATGGTTGAAACCCTGGTAGATGACGGTGCCGTCGCCGAAAACGTCGAGCTGGTAGACCGGGCAGGGCTGGGACGCGCAGGCGTAATGGCTGTAGACGATGTGGGTCGTGGCCAGGCTGTGTTCACGTTCCCAGGCGCGCAGCCGGCCGGGGACGACGAGGGCAACCGCGCCAACGGCGATGGCGCCCGCCACCATGGCGATCCAGGTTCCGCGCTTCATGCGTTGCTTTCTGCCCCGTCTGGAAGTTTAAGAAGGGCGGCGTAAAGGCGCAATTGGGAGTTAAGGCTGTCGCGGCAAGCCGGACAAGGCCGGCAAGAATGGCGTGGAAATTCGATACGCGGACCGACGGCGTTGCACAGTGACTTGCGCTTTATCGTCACCTCCGTCCGGACAACAGACCATGCCGCGGGAAGACACCCTGAAAATTTGGGAGCGTCGGACGCTCTATCCAAGGCGCCATGTTTTCGAGAGGTGGAAGTAAGCGAAATTCGGCTCAGCGGGTGTGTTCGACCTTGAGATCGCGAAGGGCCGCGGCGTCGCCGGCGGCGACTTCACGAAAGCGCGCCGCCTGCTCCAGGGCGATCATCGGGCCGGCGATTTCCGGCGGCGGGGCGTCGCAGGCATAGATGGGCGCGGCCTTGCGATGCGCCATTTCGAGGTCGAGCATGCAGGCTTGGCGGCCGCCGGCATCATATGCGGCGACGTCGCGGTCGAGGAAGGCCTGGCGGTGGAAGACGCGCAGGACATGGCGCAGGGCGAAGTCTGAGATCTTGTAACGATAGACGCCGCTGTCGCCCATCAGGGTGGTCGCGCCGTCATGGCCGATTTCGAGATGGACGGCGCGGCAGGGCGTCGCAATGCAGCCCTGGAAGACGATGCGCGTATCCGGCGGGATCGGATCGCGGCCGACCGCCATATAATAGGCGGCCATCAGGCCCATGCAGGCGCCGACGCCGAGCAGGACGCTGCGCAGTCGGTTGTCGACCAGGGGTTTGCGCGCGGTCATCCTGGCTGGCGTTCAGCGTGCTTGGCGGCGTTCCACAGGGCGTCCATTTCGGTCAGGTCGGACTGGTCCGGGGTCTTGCCGATGCCGGCCAGGGCGGCTTCTATGGCGCGGAAGCGGCGGACGAATTTGGCGTTGGTTCCGCGCAGCGCGTCCTCAGGCTCTACATCCAGTTTTCGCGCCAAATTAGCGAGAACAAACAGCAAATCGCCAAGTTCCTCGTGCGACTTTTCAACATCGCCGGCGGCAATTTCGGCCTTGAGCTCCGCGGTTTCCTCATCGAGCTTGTCGAAGACTTCGCTGATCGAGGGCCAGTCGAAACCGACACGCGCGGCGCGCTTGGTCAGCTTGGCGGCGCGGGTCAGGGCGGGCAGGCCGATGGGAACGTCGTCAAGAAGGCCTGGCTTGT
>CAYYTA010000053.1:0-61211 GCA_964474575.1 uncultured Caulobacteraceae bacterium
ATCGCCTATCTCTATGCCTATGCCGGCGCGTCGTGGAAAACGCAGGCGCGCATCCGCAACATCCTTGCGACCCAGTACCGCGCCGGCCCCGACGGCATGGCCGGCAACGAGGACTGCGGCCAGATGAGCGCCTGGTACATCCTGTCGAGCCTCGGCTTCTATCCGGTCGATCCGGTCTCGGGCGTCTATGTCTTCGGTTCGCCCGTCTTCCCGAAGGCGCATATCGCCCTGCCCGGCGGCAGGAGCCTGACCATCGCCGCCGAAAATACCGGCCCCGACCGGCCCTATATCCAGAGCGTGACGCGCAATGGCCGCCCGCACCTGAAATCGTGGATCGGCCATGCCGACCTGATGCAGGGGGGCGAGCTGACATTCGTCATGTCTGACCAACCCAATATGGAGTTCGGCAAGGCCGCTATCGACCGGCCGCCGAGCTTCCGCCCGGTGGGCACGGCGATCTAGCGAAGAGTTGACCCCTATCCGGGCCGGTGCTAGCTGATTTCATCCCAGCCGTCATGAAGAATGACCGCCGGGATGAGCATTTTTCAGCTCAATCGCCGCATGGCTCGCCGCAACGGCGGCGGCGGGCAGTCGCCCGCTGCCAACGGCAGATGAGCCAAGCTCACCAGCCATTGGTATGACATGAGCCCGCATCCGCTTGTCCTCAAAGGCCGCCAGGCGTTCGAATCCGGCGACCTGCCCGCGGCGCTGAGCCTGGCCGAGATGCGGCTGAACACGGCCGCCGGCGACAGCGACGCCTTGCAACTCAAAGCTTTCATCCTGCGCGCGCGCGGCGACCTTGCCGGCGCAGAAACCGCCATGCGCCAGGCCATAATCGCCGAGCCGGCCTCGGACTGGGCGCTGACCGAACTGACCGGACTGCTGCATGCGACGGGCCGCAAGGCCGATGCCGAAACGGCGGCGCGCCAGGCCCTGGCCGCCCGGCCGGACGACGCCCAGGCCCACCTGCAACTGGCCGTCATCCTGGGCGAAAAGGACGATCTGCCCGCCGCCGAATTCCACAACCGCCGCGCATTGATGCTTGCAGGGCCGCACCCGCAGATCCTCGTCAACCTGGCCCTGACGCTCTATAACCAGGGCCGGGTCGACGAGGCCGAACCCCTGCTGTTGCAGGCCCTGCACGCCCAACCCGACGCAGCCATGACCATGGCCCACCTGTCGCGCGTTTACGAGGCCAAGCGCGACCTGGCCCAGGCCTTCCTGTGGCTGGAACGCGCCGAAACCGCCGGCCGGCGTTCCGGCGAGGACTTCACCCTGCTGCGCGCGCTTTACCTGGCCAATGCCGGGCGCGAGCAGGAGGCACTCAATCTCATCGAGCGCTCGCCATCGCGCCGCGCGGGCCCGGCCATGCTCGACCGGGCGCGCCTGCTCGACAAGCTCGGCCGCCATGACGAGGCATGGCCGGCGCTGATCGAAGCCAAGACGCAATTGGCCAGAGACATGGGCCTGGCCTATGACGCGGCCGCCGTCTCGGCCGAATTCGCCGCCCTGAAGGCCTTTTTCACCCCCGACCGTTTGGCGCGGCTGCCCAGGGCCGGCAAGCGCGCCAGTACGCCGCAGCCGATCTTCATCCTCGGTTTCCCGCGTTCGGGCACCACCCTGATCGAGCAGATGCTGAGCGCGCATCCCGAAATAGCCGCCGGCGGCGAGCTGCCGTTCATCCATGAATGGCGGACGCTGATCGCGCGCCTCCTGCCCGGCGACCGGCCCTATCCGGTGAAACTGGCCGAGGCCGAGGCATTCGATTACCACCACCTCGCCGGCCTCATGCGGGACTATTATCTCGGCCGCGCCGAGACCTACGGCCTGCTGCGCGACAACCGGCCGCTGTTCACCGACAAGATGCCGCTCAACGATGTCCACCTGCCGCTGATCCGCCTGGCCTTCCCGGAAGCCGCCGTCATCCGCATGGTGCGCCATCCGCTCGACGTCGCCATGTCGATGCTGTCGCACAACCTGACCCACGGCTATAACAGCGGCTATGCGATCGAGACGATCATCGCCCATATGAAGGCGATGCACGACCTCAACACGCATTACGAAGCTCTGCTGCCGGGCGCCGTCCTCACCGTGAAATACGAGGATGTGGTCGCCAACCAGGAGACGGAAACGCGGCGTCTCCTCGCCCACGTGGGGGTCGCCTTCGACCCGGCAACCTTGCGCTTCCACGACAACCGCCGCCATGCGCCGACCCCGTCCTACGCCCAGGTGACGAAGCCGCTCAACAACCGCTCGGTCGGGCGCTGGCAGGCCTATCGGCGACAGTTCGCGCCGTACATGGACGCCATCGCCCCGGTCATCGCGGCTTTGGGCTATGCGACACCCTGAAAGGAGCTTGACCATGCCGACCTGCAAACCGGGTTCCTTTCAACATCGCGTCGCTGAATGGATGCATCGCTGTTTCACGCCCGAGATCACAGCCGACAGACTGGAGCGCGGCGACCGCCTGCTGGAAGAAACCCTGGAACTGCTGCAGTCCGGCGGGTATCCGCCGGAGCGTATCCTGGCCCTCCGTGACTATGTCTATGGCCGGCCGGCCGGCGATCCGTCCCAGGAGGCCGGCGGCGTCATGGTCACCCTCGCCGCCTACTGCAGCGCCCATGACCTGGCGCTCGATGAAGCCACCGAGATCGAGCTGTCCCGCATCAGTTCGCCGGAAGTCATCGACAAGATCCGCGAGAAACAGGCCGCCAAACCCACCGGCCCAGCCTTGCCCATGTAGGCGCCCGGAATGGCCAGTTTCTGGCCGGCTTACGTATGGCGTTTGGATCACGCCTCCCCGCCGTCATCGCCCTGTCATTATTTCGCGTTAGCGAGACAGCCTTGCCCATGTTAGCTTTTTCGGCGGGCGTTGTGGATCGGATGAGCGTGGGCGGGGACATGGATGCGCGCGAGGCGGCGTGGTGGCGCGACTGGCGCGGCCGCGACTTTTCGTGGGACGGACTGGCCGCCATGCCGGCCGGCGACGGCGCGACGTTCCAGGACTACTGGCGCGGCGAGGATTACCGCCTGATCAGCGAACCCGGTACGACGCGGCGCTGGACGCGGTTCCACTGCCCGTTCGTCTTCGAGAACGGCTCACCGTCGCCCAAGGCGTCGTGGACAGCGGACGACTGGCGCGATCTCGAACATTCGCTGCGCACCCGCCTCATGCTGAGTTCCGACGAGCGGCCGTGCCGGCTCGACGGCATCGTTCTGCGCGGCCTCGACGAAGGCGGCGACGACGCCGGCGAGGCCTATCTGTGGCTGAGCGCGCGCTGGGCCTATTTCCGCACGGCCGTCGACCTGCGCAACACCAGCCTGGGCCTGAGCGATTTCCAGGGTGCCTGGTTCGGCGGCCATGCCGATTTTTCCGGCGCGCGCCAGCTCCAGCCCAATTTCAGCGGCGTCGCCCACGCCTCACCCGAACCCGCGGCCGCCCGGACGGCCACGCCGCTGCCGCGCCCGGCGCCCCAACCTGCGCAGGCCGCCGTCATCCCCGTGGCCGTGCAGCCGGAGACCGTCATCGCGCCTCCGCCCGCAAAGCCCGAATGGGGTTGGCGCGTCGTCGCGGGCCTCGCCGCCTCCGCCGCCATTGCGGCTGTCGTCGCCGTTCTTCTCCGAAAATAAAAAACAGGCCCGGCGGAGACCGCCGGACCTGTGAAGTCCACTCTGGAGGATAGATACGGAAGCGCCCCTGAAACGGCGCGCCTCCGGTTACGCGTAAATTAGTACTTCAGGCGGACGCCGGCGTAGAAAGTCTGGCCGTAGTCGTAGATCGCGCGCGGAATGTTCGGATTGCCCACGAAGTAATAGAGCTTGTGGTTCAGCAGGTTCTGCGCGTCCAGCGTCAGGGCGACATGGTCGTTGACGTTGTAGCTGAACGAGCCGTCGAGCGTGCCGTAGTCGTCCTGCCACATCGGCGTGGCGCGGTCGATGCCCGACTGGAACTTCGAGCGGAAGTTGTAGGCCAGGCGGGTACTGATCTTGGCGTTTTCGTAGTAGCCCGTCAGGTTGTAGGTCCACTTTGAATTGCCGTCGATGGCGGCGCCGCTCTTGGTCTTGCCGTCCGAATAGGTGGCGTTGGCGATGAAGCCGAAGCCGCCGCCGATCGGCTGCTGCAGGTTGACTTCGAAGCCCTTGTCGGTGGCCTTGCCGCCGTTGGCAGGACCTTGCAGGGCGAAATCGTGGCCTTGCGGATTCTGCTGGTCGACGTAGAAGCCATGGAAGGTGTTCGTCGTGATGAAGTTCGAGATGTCGAGGTCGAACAGGGTCACGGAGAACAGGGCTTCCGGCGCGTAGTAGTATTCGACGCCGATGTTGTACTGGGTCGCCTTGTAGGGCTTCAGGTCGGGGTTGCCGCCGGCGGTGCCGGTGAAGTTGGTGTCGTCGAGGCTGTAGGCGCCGGCCAGCTGGGCATAGCTCGGACGCGTCATGACCTCGGCGGCGCCGGCGCGGATGACCACGTTGTCGGACGGCTTGACCACCAGGTTGGCGCTGGGCAGGTAATCCCAGTAGCTGTTCTTGACATTGACCGTGGCGTAGGCGCCGAACAGCGACGGCGTGGTCGGCGTGCCCGCCGAGACGTTGGTCGTGTACTGGATCGAGGTTTCGTCGGTGTGCACGGCGCGCAGGCCGACATTGCCGCGCCACATGTCGCCGCCCAGCTTGGCCATGGCGTAGTAGGCCTGGGTCTTTTCCTTCACCGAGAACGAAGCCGGCGCGTAGAAGCCGAAGATGCGGCCGCCATTATGGCTGTCGAGGTACTTATAGACCGCGTCGGCGCTGGAGTAGGTATAGCCCGGGATCGAACCGCCGAGGTCGCCGCCGAAATCCGACGGCGTGCGGCCGCCGGTATAGACGGTGCCGAGGCCGATATTGGTCGTGCCGCTGTTGGCGCCGTTGCCGGCCCAGCCGTAGGCGGTGTCGAGGACGTCGCGCTCGTGGTCCGTCATGCGGGCGCCGAACAGGATGTCCTTCAGCGTGCCGTCGCCGAATTCGTAGTCGAAGTCGGCCTTGGCGTAGGTTTCCTTGTCCGGCGACTTGACGTTGCCGCCCCACGACCACGAATAGTAGTTGTTGAGGTACGAAGCGACCGTCGGATCGGTGCCCTGCGCCGGATACTTGACGTCCGTCACCGGATTGCCGAGCTTGTATGACGCGCCGGTGCCCTGCCAGTAGGTTTCCCACGCGGCGCTGTCATCGGTATTGCCGTGGCCTTCGGTCTGGCCGAACTGGCCCTTCATGTCGAGGTGGTCGTTGATCTTCCAGTTGACGTCGACGTTCAGGTCCCAAGAATCGGAGTGCGCCGTGCGGAAAATGTCGTCCTGGACGATCGACTTCTGGGCCGCGTCCGGCTTCCACGTCGCCGAGGTGACATAGTCGCCGTCGGTGGTGTAGGCGGTCAGGTCGCTGCCCGGATCGCCGACGCCGAGCGCCGTGACCAGGACCTGCTTGGTCTTGTTCGGATCGCCGGGCTGGGGATCGGGGACGGTGATGTAGTGGTCGGAATTGGCGACGCCGAGCTGCGAGCCCCACATCATGTAGTTGTGGTTCTCGTTGTCGGCGCCGAGGTGCGTGTAAAGGCCCGAGACGTCGATCTCAAGATTGTCGCTCGGCTTGAACTGGGCCATGAAGTTACCGCCTTCACGGATGCGCTCCTGCTGGAAGTAGGCCGAGCCGATCAGCGACGGCACGTTCAGGTTCTTGCCTGACTTGGCGAAGTTGTTGAAGGTCGAATAGCCGAGGATTTCCTGGCCGTCGCGGCGGAAATCGCGCTTTTCATAGAAGGCGCCGACCAGGATGCCGAAGTTGTGGGCATCGTTCTTCCAGGAATACATGCCCGACACGTTCGGCGTGGTCTTGTCGGGGCGGGTGGCGTAGAGCGCCTGGGCCGAAGCGGCGAAGGTGTTGGCCGGCAGGTCGAGCGGCTTGCGCACGTGGACGTCGACGGTGCCGCCGATGCCGCCTTCGGGCAGGTCGGCCGACGACGACTTGATCACTTCGACGGTGCCGACCACTTCCGACGGCAGCATGCCGTAGTTGAACGAACGGCCGCCGTTGGACTGATCGAGCACGAACCAGTCGCCGGTCGCCATGTTGTGGCCGTCCATCAGGGTCAGGTTCAGTTCCGGCGAGGTGCCGCGGATCGAAATGCGCTCGTTTTCGCCGAAGCCGCCGGCATTGGCCGAACCGGTGACGACGTTGACGCCGGTGGCGCGCGCCAGCGAGTCGGCGACGTTCTTGTCGGGGAACTTGCCGATGTCTTCGGCGGTGATGACTTCCTCGACGCCGTCCGCATTGCGCTTCTGGCGCAGCGCGCTTTGCAGCGATTTGCGGATGCCGGTGACGATGACGGTGGTCGTGTCGTCGGAGGGCGCGGCGGCGGTGTCCTGGGCCTGGGCCGCGGACGCGCTGACGCCCAACGACAGAGCGGTGGCGATGGTGGCCACGGCGCTCGTCATCAGGATATGACGCTTGAATTGCATGTGTTGTGTTTCCCTATTCGTGCTGCCTGCGGCAAGGCAACCCTGAACCCCAAATTCCGCCGCGCTACTTATGTTCGGACAGGCGATTGGCAAACCACGGCAATACCATGACATACCAATAACGTACCTGAAGCCGAACAATTGCTAATCTTGGTTCTGGAAAACTGTCAAATTGAAATTGCCGGCAAGTCCACATTAGGACCACATCAAGGCCAAATGTGACACTAATATCACTCATATTGTAGGATAATTTACGAGAAACGCGGTAATTTATATGAAAATCCTGCGCAGGATGGAAAATTTAAACAAGGTATTTGCATTTTGGATTTATTTAAGCCATACCACTTAGGCAAATTGGTATTATAGACCAAAACCAAGGGGAAACAACGCCATGTCCGACTCACAGTCCGCATCCGCCGGCAAGACGCCCTGGGGCGCCGTGCTGCTGTTCTGCCTGCTGTTCTTCATCTTCGGCTTCGCGACGTGGCTGAACGGCCCGCTGATCACCTTCTCGAAACTGGCCTTCCATATTCCGGACAAGCTGGCCTTCCTGGTGCCGTCGGTCTTCTACCTCTCCTATTTCTTCCTTTCGTTGCCGGCCGCCTTCCTGCTGCGGGGCACGGGCATGAAGCGGGGCATGGCCATCGGCCTCGTGGTCATGGCCGTCGGCGCCGCGTGCTTCGCCGAGTTCGCGTCGATGCGGCAGTTCATCCCGACCCTGGTCAGCCTGTTCATCATCGGCGCGGGCCTGTCGATCCTGCAGACCGCCTCCAATCCCTATATTTCGGTGCTGGGACCGATCGAATCGGGCGCGCAGCGCATCGCCATCCTCGGGCTGTTCAACAAGGGCGCCGGCTTCCTGGCGCCGATCCTGGTCGGCACCTTCATCCTGCGCGGCATTGGCGAACTGCAGGCCAGCGTCGACGCCGCCACCGATCCGGCGGCGCGCGACGCCATCCTCAGCGCCTTCGCCCACCGCATCCATACGCCCTACCTCGCCGTCGCCGCGTTTCTTGTCGTGCTGGCGGCCGGCGTGTGGTTCTCGCCCCTGCCCGCGCTGAGCGACGATGCCAATCCCGATTCCGGCCAGGGCAGCCGCAAGGCCGTCATCCAGATGCTGTTCGGCTTCCTCGCCATCTTCTTCTACGTCGGCATCGAGGTCCTGGCCGGCGATGCCATCGGGACCTACGGCAACGGGTTCGGCCTGCCGCTCGACCAGACGAAGTTCTTCACCTCGGCGACGCTGATCTGCATGATCGTCGGCTACGTCGCCGGCCTTATCGCCATTCCGCGCTTCGTCAGCCAGGAAAAGTATCTGACCTGGTCGGCAATTCTCGGCATCGTCCTGGCGATCTGCGCCTTCTTCACCAAGGGTTACGTCAGTGTCGGCTTCGTCGCCGCGCTCGGCTTCGCCAACGCCATGATGTGGCCGGCCATCTTCCCGCTCGGCATCAAGGGGCTCGGCAAGCTGACCGAATTCGGCGCCGCCTTCCTCGTCATGGGCATCGCCGGCGGCGGCGTCATCACCCAGACGTTCGCCAACCTCAAGGAACACTACAACTTCCAGCTGGTCTTCACGGTTCTGGCCGTCGGCTGCTACGCCTATATCCTGCTGTTCGGCCTGATGGCCGGGCGCAAGAGCAGCGCGCCCGCCGCCTGACGCTTTGCCTCTAGCCGTGTCCCTCCCCATGTTGCATCTGATGACACCTCCCGATCCGCAGCTTGAGCTTTTCGCCGGAGTCGACGGCGGCGGCACGCAATGCCGCGTCCGCCTGCGCGATGCCTCGGGCGCGCTGATCGGCGAGGGCGTCTCGGGCTCCGGCAACATCCGGCTGGGCCTCGACCTGGTGTGGACCAACATCCTGACCGCGCTCGACCAGGCCCTGGTCAGGGGCGGCCGCGACCGGTCGGCGTTCGCGCGCATGAGCCTCGGCCTCGGCCTCGGCCTTGCCGGCATATCGGACGCCGGCGACGCCGTGCGCACGGTCGCCGCAGGGCCGCGCTTCGCCCGTATCGACGCGGCGTCCGACGCTCATACAGCCTGCCTGGGCGCCCATTCCGGCCGGGACGGCGGCATACTGATCTCCGGCACCGGCAGCGCGGCCTATGCCTGGGTCAGGGGCAAGGGCACGCAGGTCGGCGGCTGGGGCTTCGAGCTGTGCGACAAGGGTTCGGCGGCGGATCTCGGCCGCGAGGCCTTGCGTGCGGCGCTGGAAGGCCAGGACGGGCTCGGGCCGCGGAGCGTCATGACGCGGGAGCTGCTGGCGCGGTTCGGTTCGGCGGCCGAGGTCGTCCACTTCGTCACCTCGGCCAAGCCCAAGGATTATGGCGCCCTGGCGCCGGTGGTCATGGACGCCGCCGCTAACGGCGACCCGGTGGCGGTGACTTTGGTGAAGCGCCAGGCCGGGGATATCGGCCGCTATGTGGCGCGCCTGCACGAGATCGGCGCCGACAAGGTCTGCCTGGTCGGCGGCATGGCCTCGGTGTTCGCGCCGTGGCTGAGCGACGCCACACGCGCCGGCCTGGCCGAGGCCGAACATGACGCGCTCGAAGGGGCGATCCTGCTGGCCCAAGGCATGAGCAGCGGTCTTGCCGGCACCGTGGCGCAGAAGGCGGGGACGTGATGGCCGATTCCTATCACCATGTTTCGCACCCCCTGCTTGAGGTCTGTGTCGATACGGCGGCCGGCGTTCGCGCCGCTGCCGATAACGGCGCGGACCGCATCGAACTGTGCGCCGCCCTGGCCGTCGGCGGGCTGACGCCCTCGGCCGGCCTGATGAAGCTGGCGGCGGCAACCGGCGTCGCCACGCGCGCCATGATCCGGCCGCGCGAAGGCGATTTCACCTATTCCGCCAACGAACTGGCCGTCATGCGCGGCGATATCGCCATGGCGGCGGCGTGCGGCCTCGAAGGCGTCGCCCTTTGCGCCAACCTGCCATCGGGTGCGTTGGATGTCGCCGCGCTGGAAAGCCTCGCAGGCCAGGCGCGCGGCCTCGGCCTGAAAGTCGCCATCCATCGCGGTTTCGATCTTGCGCCCGAGCCTCTGGCGGCGCTGGAAACCGCTGTCACCCTAGGCGTCGCGACAATCCTGACCTCGGGAGGGGCCCTGACCGCGCCCGAAGGCGTCGCCGGCCTGGCCGCGCTGGTTGCCGCCGCGAAAGGCCGCATCGAGATCCTCGGCGGCGGCGGCGTCAATGCCGACAACGCGCCTCACCTGTCGCGCGCCGGCGTCACCGCCTTCCATGCCTCGTGCAGCCACGCCCTGCCCATCCGCGAGGGCCGCGCCGCCGCGCTCGGCTATGTCACCGCCGCCCAGCGCGATACCGATCCCCTGCGCGTCGCGGCCTTGCGCCGTCTTCTCAATACCCTGCCTGCCGAGGCCCGCCATGTCCTTCGCTGAAACCATAGGCCGCATCGCCAAGGACGACCCCGCGCCGCTGTACCTCCAACTGCAGCGGGTCCTGCGCGACGCCATCCATAACCGCCGCCTGCACCAGGACGACGCCATTCCCCCGGAACGCGACCTGGCCGAGGACTTCGACGTGTCGCGCATCACGGTGCGCAAGGCTATCGACGGCCTGGTCAGCGAGGGCCTGCTGACGCGTCGGCGCGGCGCCGGCACCTTCGTCGCCTCGCGCGTCGAGAAGAGTTTCTCCAAGCTGTCGTCCTTCTCCGAAGACATGATGTCGCGCGGGCGCAAGCCGCATTCGGAGTGGGTCAGCAAGACCTCGGGCGCGGTGACGCCGGAAGAATCGCTGTCGCTGGGCCTGTCGCCGGGCGCGACGGTCTACCGCTTCCAGCGCATCCGCTACGCCGACGGCCAGACCATGGCGCTCGAATATTCGACCATCCCCGGCTATTGCCTGCCGTCGACGGAAAGCGTCACCACCTCGCTCTACGCCGCGCTGGAACGCACCGGCCACCGTCCCATGCGCGCCCTGCAACGGCTGCGCGCCGTGGCCTTTACACCGGAACAGGCCGAACGGCTCGGCGTCAAGGCCGGCGATCCCGGCCTGTTCATCGAGCGCCGCGGCTTCCTCGGTGACGGGCGCGCCGCCGAATTCACCCAGTCCTATTACCGTGGCGACGCCTATGACGTCGTCGCCGAACTCAACGATATCTCATGACCGTCACCATGCTCGCCCAGCCCGCCGCCGATGCCGCCAAGACCCTGATGTTCGCCGAAGCCGCCGAGGGCGGCGACGCCGTCAGGCGCTTCCTCGACCACAACCGCGCCGCCATCGCGCGCGTGGCCGCGCATGTGCAGGCGAATCCGCCGCGTTCGGTGACGACCTGCGCGCGCGGTTCGTCCGACCACGCCGCGACCTTCGGCAAGTACCTGATCGAGACCCTGACCGGCGTGCCGACCTCGTCGGCGGCGCTGTCGGTGTCGTCGATCTATGCCGCACCGGTGGTGGCCGCTGACAGCCTGTGCATCGCCATTTCGCAGTCCGGCCGCTCGCCCGACCTGCTGACCGCCGTCAAGGCGCACAAGGACGCCGGCGCCTTTGTCGTTGCCCTGGTCAACGATGAGGATTCGCCCCTCGCCGCCATGGCCGACGAGTTGCTGGCGCTGAAAGCCGGGCCGGAAAAGTCGGTGGCGGCGACCAAGTCGTATATCGCCTCGCTGGCCGGACTTGCGGCGCTGACCGCCGCCTGGGCGGAGGACGCGGACCTGGCCGAGGCGCTCGATGGCCTTCCGGAACAGCTGAAGGCCGCCTTCGCGCTCGACTGGTCGGCGGCCCTGCCGGCTTTGTCGGAGGCGTCCAACCTGTTCGTCATCGGCCGCGGCTACGGCTTCGCGGCGGCGCAGGAGGCGGCGCTCAAGCTCAAGGAAACCTGCGCCCTGCACGCCGAGGCCTTTTCAGCCGCCGAAGTGCGCCACGGTCCGATGGCCATTGTCGGTGACGGCTTCCCCATCCTGGCCTTCGCCACCTCGGACGCGGCCGGCGACGGCGTACGCGATGTGGCAGCCGAATTCGCCGCCCGCTCCGCCCACGTCCTGCTGGCCGATGCCGAGGCGCCCGAGGGCGCGGTTCGCCTGCCCGTGCTGAAAAGCCATCCGGCGCTTGAACCGATCCTGATGATCCAGAGCTTCTACCGTCTGGCCAACAGCCTGTCGCTGGCGCGCGGGCTCGATCCCGACAGCCCGCCCCACCTCAACAAGGTGACGAAAACCGTATGAGCAATTTAGAAAAAGTGCCACGAAAGTGCCTTCGCACTCTTGCGTTAAAAATTGCGACCAGAAAAAAGCCATGGGCGGCAACGCTCATCTATGAGCGTTGCCGCCCATGACCGGCCTGACCTTCACCAACGCCCGCATCGTGACGCCCGGCGGCATCGTCGAGGGCGGCCTGACCTGCGAGGGCGAGACCATCACGGCGATTGGCGGCAAGGCCACCGGCGGCAAGGTCATCGACATTGCCGGCGGTTATCTCCTGCCCGGCTTCATCGACACCCAGGTCAATGGCGGCGGCGGCGTCCTGTTCAACGACGAGACCACGGTCGACGGTATAGCCGCCATCGGCGCTGCTCATCGCCACTATGGCACCACCGGTTTTCTTCCCACCCTGATCAGCGACGAGCTTGAGGTCATCGACGCCGCCATGCGCGCGGTCGAGGCGGCGATCGCGGCGGGCGTGCCGGGCGTGCTCGGCATCCATATCGAAGGCCCGTTCATCAGCAAGGAGCGCAAGGGCATCCACAACCCGGCCATGTTCCGCACGCTCGACGCCGAATCGAAGGCGCTGCTGACCTCGCTGAAGCGCGGGCGGACCCTGGTGACCCTGGCGCCCGAGAACTGCCTGCCCGAGGATATCGCCGACCTGGCCCGAGGCGGGGTGATCGTTGCCGCCGGCCATACCAACGCGACCTACGAGACGGCGGTCGCGGCGCTGAAGGCCGGGGCGACCGGCTTCACTCACCTGTTCAACGCCATGTCGCCGATGACGCACCGCGCGCCGGGCGTCGTTGGCGCGGCGCTGGAGGACGAGAATGCCTTTTGCGGACTGATCGCCGACGGCCAGCACGTGGCGTGGCCGGTGATCCGCGTCGCCTTGCGCGCCAAGGCGCACGATCATGTCATGCTGGTCACCGACGCCATGCCGACGGTCGGTTCGGCCCAGAAGACCTTCATCCTCAACGGTGAGATGATCCACGTCGAGAACGGCGTCTGCATCGGCGAGGACGGCACCCTGGCGGGCTCCGACCTCGACATGGCGACTGCCGTGCGCAACATTGTCCGGCATGGCGGGATGGGCGTGGTGGAGGCGGCGCTGATGGCGGCGACGGCGCCGGCGCGGTTCCTGGGACTGGGTTCGGCGCGCGGGTCGCTGGTGCCGGGCCAGCGGGCGGACATCGTCTGGCTGGATGCCGACCTCGACATGCGCGGCACGTTCATCGGCGCCAAGACCGACGTGGCGGCGGCGGCTTAAGGGTCTCAGGGAAAAGTCCCTCGGCTTCGCCTCGGTTTACTCTTCCCTGTCTTAGTCATTTTCGCCAAAAGGCGAAAATGACCCGAACCAAGACTCCAAAGTCGAGCGAAGGGCGGCCCCGAGCGAGACTTTGCCCTTTCTCAACCGCGAAAAAGTACACCGAGGCAAAGCCGAGGGACTTTTTCGTGAATTAGGCAATAATATCCGGACGGATCTTGTCCTCGATCGTGGCGATGCGGTCGCGCAGGGCCAGCTTCTTGCGCTTCAGGCGCGCGATCAGGATCTGGTCCGGCTGCGGCACGATTTCCAGCGCGCTGATCGAATCGTCGAGGTCCTTGTGTTCCTGCTTGAGCAGGGCGACCTGGTTGCGCAGGGCGACTGTCTCGGCATTGATCGGCAGTTCGCGGACGCGCGGTTCCTCATCGTCGGGCTGGACTTCGGGCACCAGTTCCAGCATTGCCCCGTCCGTCTTGTGGGCGCGGCGCTCGAGCTCGCCCTTCGCCTCGCCGTCGCCGCCGACCACATGCAGGTTGCCGCCACGCAGGGAACGGATGTTTGTGTCGTCGTGCATCAAGGACGACTCCTCTCAGAACGCAAGGGGTTGATTGCCGAGGGTTTTCCGGGGCTGCGAACCTCCCCTGATATTACATATTATAGCGCAGATTTTCACCCTTGGTAAGGGCCTCGCTGAGCCGCGCCACACCTTCGGCGGGAAAACCGGGCGACCAAAGCCCGGCGATACGGCCGAGGCTGTCGAGCACCAGAACGGTGCGGAACGGCGCAGGCACCGCGCGCGGCTCGCCGGACAGGGATTCCAGTAGCTGCATGAGGGCGCGCTCGGCCTCGAGCTCGATCGCCTTGACCTTGTCGCGCAGGGCCAGGCGGACGGCATCATCGCCTTCGGACAGGGGCGTTTTCATCCGCCGGCGAACGCTCCGCAGCGGCGCGGTCACGCCGTCGGACCATGCCCGCGCCATCGCCACTGCGCGCGTTCCCACGTCATCGCTGATTCGCGCGCCGGTCATGCCGCGCCACGCCGCCCACAGCAACAGGGGCACACACTGGCCGTGGTCGTCCTGCAGGGCCAGGCAGGCCTCGGCAACGCCATCGCGGCCATAGGCTTCGACGGCCCAGTCCCAGAACTCACTCACCCTTCAATCCCTGCCACCTTTGAATGTCGACCGGAATATCGAACAGGTCGAGCGCGCGGCCGACGCTTTGCGCCACCATGTCCTCGATGCTGTGCGGGCGGGTGTAGAGCGCCGGCACCGGCGGGGCGACAATGGCGCCCATTTCGGTCACCGCCGCCATCGAGCGCAGGTGGCCGAGATGGAGCGGGCTTTCGCGCACCATCAGCACCAGCCGGCGCCGCTCCTTCAGGCAGACATCGGCGGCGCGCGACATCAGCGACGAGGTGACGCCGGTGGCGATCTCGCTCAAGCTTTTGATCGAGCACGGCGCGATCAGCATGCCCATGGTGCGGAACGAGCCCGAGGCAATGGCCGCGCCGATGTTCCCGGGCTTGTAAACCACGTCCGCCAGGGCGTGGACATCATCGAGCCGCAGGTCGAGTTCGGCATCAAGACTCAAGGCTGCCGCGCGTGAAACCACAAGATGTGATTCCACGCCGGCCACGCGCAGCATACGGAGCGCCGTTATACCATAAAGGCTGCCCGATGCACCGCTGATGCCGATGATAAGCTTTTGTTTATTATAATTTTTATCGTAGGTCATGCCGGCCTTTCGCCATCGCGCTTCCGTGATGACATGTAATCGAATGTGATTCCACATTTTCGCGTTTGAGGCGTTCCATTGGCTTTCCGGGCGTGGGGCCCGGGGGTCAAAGACCGAAGGACACCGATATGAGCCTTGAAGCGCGCGTTCGCGAACTCGATCACCGTCACCAATCCCTCAAAACCATCATTGCCCGCGAAGAGCGCTCGCCGTCGGCGGACTCTCTATACCTCAAGGAACTCAAGCGAAAGAAGCTTAAACTCAAGGAAGAGCTGGAACGCGTGCGCGAGGCGATGCGACAGGCCGAGCCGATCTTGCAGTAGAATTAGAAAACCCCCGGTCCAACGACCGGGGGTTTTTTGTTGACCTTGAGCGAGCATCTTGCACCGGGATACAACGCACAATACGCTCCCATAAAAACGGGGCCGCCATGAAACTAAGTCCGAACGAAATCCGCGCTCGTGCGGCGAAATTTGCCACCGATTGGGCAGACGCTCAGTATGAACGACAAGATACCCAAACCTTTTACAACGAATTCTTCGAGGTTTTTGGGGTTCAGCGCCGGAAGGTAGCTACATTTGAAGAACCCGTCAAAAAGCTGGGTGACAAGCAGGGCTTCATCGACCTGTTCTGGAAAGGCAAGCTCCTGGTCGAGCAAAAAAGCGCTGGACGCAGCCTCGTCCGTGCCCGGCAACAGGCACTCGAGTACTTTCCCAAGCTCCGTGACGACGAATTGCCCCGATACATTTTGCTATGCGATTTTCAGACATTCGAACTGATCGATCTGGATACGCGCGATGAAGTCAGTTTCCGGCTTGCCGAACTACCAGACTATGTCTCAGCGTTCGATTTCATTCGCGGCATAGAAAAGCGGGTATTCAAAGACCAAGACCCAGTCAATATCATTGCGGCTGAGTTGATGGGCAAATTGCATGATGCCCTCAAAGTTTCGGGCTATGATGGACATGCCTTAGAACGATTTCTGGTTCGATTGTTGTTCTGTCTGTTCGCGGACGACACCGGCATTTTCGACGAACTCGGAATGCTGGAAGATTTTGTCCGAAATCGGACGCGCGAAGACGGCTCCGATCTTGGACCTTTTCTTGCGCAATTGTTCCAGGTGCTGGATACGCCTGAAAATCAACGTGAAGCGCGGCTTGATGACGACCTTAAACGCTTCCCCTACATCAATGGCCAATTGTTCGGGGAGACGCTACGTATTCCGGCTTTTGACAAGAAGATGCGCAACATCCTCCTCGAAGCCTGCGGTTTCTCTTGGCAGAAAATCAGCCCGGCAATTTTTGGAGCGTTGTTTCAATCGGTTATGAACAAGAAGGAACGCCGACAAAAAGGCGCTCATTACACCACCGAAAAGAATATTCTCAAGGTCATAGAACCGCTTTTCCTCGACGACCTGCGCGCCGAGTTGGCGCGTATTATTGGGCTCAAACGTGGCCGCGACGCTGCATTGCGCGAATACCAAGACAAGCTCACCCGGCTGAAATTCTTCGATCCGGCCTGCGGCTGCGGTAACTTCCTGATCATTGCTTATCGAGAACTGAGGTTATTGGAAAATCTGGTGCTTAAGGCACTTTATTCCGATGTTTTCAACCGCGAGGGTCTGTCGCGATCCGAATTTACGTTTGACGTTGCCAGCTTGAGCAAAGTCAATGTCGATCAATTTTACGGTATTGAAATCGATGAATTCCCGGCGCTTATCGCTGAAACTGCGATGTGGATGATGGACCACATCATGAATAATCGCCTTAGCCAGGAATTCGGCAAAGCGTTCGCTCGTATTCCTCTTAAGACTGCCCCGCACATTGTCCAAGGCGATTCGTTGGAAATCGATTGGCAGATGATATTGTCGTCTCAAGAATGCAGCTACGTGCTCGGCAATCCGCCATTTATAGGCGCGAAGGTTCAATCAGAAAAGCAGCGGGCACAAGTCCGGCGTATCGCCGCCCTCGGCAAATCCGGCGGAACCTTGGACTATGTCGCGGCATGGTTTCTGAAGGCAGGAGAATATATTCGGGGCTCGCACGCTCGAATCGGATTCGTATCAACGAATTCGATTACACAGGGGGAACAGGTGGCACAGTTGTGGCCAACTCTGTTTCGGAAATATGGCCTGGAAATTGCCTTTGCTCACCGCACCTTTGCCTGGGGTTCGGATGCGCGCGGCAAAGCGCAAGTTCATGTTGTAGTCCTTGGTCTTGTACCTAAAGCGGCCGAACCATCTTCGAAGCGCTTATTCAGTTACGACGATTTAAAAGGCCCGCCAACTGAAAGCCGCCATACAGCTTTGTCTCCGTATCTATTTGACGCGTCTGGATTGAGTGACAGGCATCTAGTTGTTCGAGAAACGGCGTTATCTATTTCAGGTGCACCTAAAGTTATAATCGGCACTAAGCCAATAGACGGCGGATATCTTATTCTCGACGATGAGGAAGCGGCAAATCTAAGACAAATTGAACCCGAGATCACAGAGCTTTTGCGGCCGTTTCTGGGCGGAACCGAATTTATTAATGGACGCGGCCGGTGGCTGGTGGTTTGCGACGGCATCCCACCTGAAAGACTCAGGAGCTCTCCATTCATTAGCAAACGTTTGGATTTAGTTCGCCGTTATCGACTTGGGCAAATACCTGCGCGAAAAAAACAAGACCAAGAGCCCAAAAAAATGGGTATCTCCGCTAGTGTCCTTGCCAGTTCGCCGGCACGCTTCCACGTTACGGTCCTTCCGTCGACATCCTTTCTTGCCTTGCCAGAAAATAGTTCTGAAAGACGCGAATATATTCCGATTGGATGGCTATCCCCGCCCATAGTGCCCAGCAATAAACTTCGGATAGTAACTAATTCGCAACCTTGGCAGTTCGCTATTTTGACTAGCCGTATGCACGTAGCTTGGAGTCGATTTATTGGTGGTAAAATCAAGAGTGACTTCCAATACTCAATATCAATTAACTACAATACTTTTCCTTGGCCTAAACTCACCAAGAATGACGAAACACGTCTTGACACCTTGGGACGAGCAATATTGGAAGTCCGCACATCCTACTCTGCGTCAACGTTATCGGACCTCTATGATCCCAATTTTATGCCTTCTAATCTACGCAGGCTGCATTACGCTCTCGATTTGGCGGTGGACCGGCTTTACAGAAAGGCGCCATTCACAACCGACCGTGAACGTGTTGAGCATTTATTTATGCTCTACGAAAAAATGACGCGGGGACTGCTGGCTTCGCGAGCCAAAGTCAAAAAGAAGAAGGTAAAAGCGGCTTAACCTATCCCATTTTCACGGTGCGGATGGAGAACTGGCTGACCAGCTTGCTGACGCCCGGCATGGTCGACAGTACGTCGCGATGGACGTCCTCATAACTCAGGCTCTCGCGCAGCACGATCTTGAGCAGGTAGTCGGCCTCGCCCGACATCAGGTGGCATTCCTCGATGGCGGCGCAGGCGACGGCCGCTTTCTCGAACTTCTCGAAGGTCTCGCGGCGCTGGTCCTGGAGCGTGACATGGACAAAGACCGTGCCCTGCTTGCCCTGGACGTTCTCGGCGATGACGGCGCGATAGCCGGTGATCACGCCCTTCTGTTCGAGGATTTTCACCCGGCGGTGGGCGGCCGAGGGCGACAGGCCCACCGCTGCACCGAGCTCGGCCGAGGTAGCGCGGGCGTTGACGCGCAGCACCTTCATCAGTTCGCGGTCGAAGGAATCAAGATCGGAAAATTTATCGCTGCCCGCCATGGATTTGAGATTATATCCGAATGGCTGCCAAATCAAATCATTAATTATCGAAAAAATATCAGGCGCTTAGGAGTATATTTCGGGGCAATCGGTGCGGCGCGTGGCTGCCGGAAGTAAAGCAAGAAACCCCACCACCGCTGCGCCCAGGAGGGCTTGCGGTCCCCCTCCCCAGCAAGCTGGGGAGGTACAAGGAGCGAACCCATGAAAATCAGCGTCCCCAAGGAAATCAAGAACCACGAATACCGCGTCGGCCTGGTGCCGCATTCCGTCGCCGAACTGGCCCATTTCGGCCACGAGGTCTATGTCGAAACCCAGGCCGGAGCCGGCATCGGCTTCTCCGACGCCGACTACGAAGCCGCCGGCGCGACGATCCTCAAGACGGCGAAAGAAACCTTCGAGATCGCCGACATGATCGTCAAGGTCAAGGAACCGCAACTGCCGGAATGCGCGCTCCTGAAGCCCCACCAGACGCTGTTCACCTATCTCCACCTCGCCGCCGACAAGCCCCAGGCCGAAGCCCTGATGGCGTCGGGCGCGACCTGCATCGCCTATGAGACCGTCACCGAGCCCCAGGGCGGGCTGCCCTTGCTGCGCCCCATGTCGGAAGTGGCCGGCCGTATCTCGGTCCACGTCGGCGCGACCTACCTGCACAAGGCCTTCGGCGGCCGCGGCGTGCTGCTGGGGGGCGTGCCGGGCGTGGCCCCGGCGAAAGTCGTCATCATCGGTGGCGGCGTGTCGGGTGTCAACGCGGCCCAGATGGCCGTCGGCATGTCGGCCGACGTCACCCTGTTCGACGTCAATCCGCACAAGCTGATCGAGATCGACCAGCTGTTCCACGGCCGCGTCAAGACCGCCTATTCGTCGAAAGCCGCCCTCTCGGACGCCGTCAGGGACGCCGACCTGGTCATCGGCGCCGTGCTGATCCCCGGCGCCGCCGCGCCCAAGCTGATCACCCGCGCCATGCTCAAGACCATGAAACAGGGCGCGGTGCTGGTCGACATCGCCATCGACCAGGGCGGCTGCTTCGAGACCTCGCATCCGACGACGCACCAGGACCCGATCTTCGTCGTCGACGGCATCGTCCATTACTGCGTCGCCAACATGCCGGGCGCGGTGGCGCGGACCTCGACGCTTGCGCTCAACAACGCCACCCTGCCGTTCGTCGTCAAGATGGCGAAGATGGGGATTTCGGCCGCTCTGGCCGCCGATCCGCACCTGCATGCGGGCCTGAACGTCGCCGGCGGCAAGATCGTCTACAAGGCCGTCGCCGAGGCGCTCGACCTGCCGTTCGCGGCGTAAGTATCTTCCGACTGTCTTCGCCTCAGCCGTCCGGTTTCCACCGGGCGGCTTTTTTTACGCGGGCTCTTAGAGACTGTAACGCCCATCGTCCATGCCGGTAGCCTTCAGGAAGGCGATCCGGTCCGGCTGGCCTGGCGAGACCACGGTGACCTTGAAGGGATTGATATCCGCGCTTGGCAACAGGCATGTGCACTTCGCGATTTCAGCTATCCGCTTTGCCAACTGGTGACTTTCGAAGACAATTCCGTCATCCAGAAAATCTATGGACAGGTGCGATCTGAAGTCGCCGTCCGTATCGTTCGTCATGCATAATATGCGCGTATCGGGTGGCAATGGCGCTTCCGGATAGTCCGGCAGGACAAGGACCTGTGGCTCCGCGATGCCCTGCGCGGCCACCAGTATGTTCTTCACGTCCGCCGGTGTAAGCCTTCGTTCAACAAGCAGGTCAAAACCAGCCATGCGGAACTCTAGAAATAACTCTTCGCCCAGGCCAGGACGTCACCCAGGCTGGGGATCGTGAAGACCTGACCGTTCGGCATTTTCGGCGCGCCGACACAGACCGCGCTGGCCATCTCGGCGCCGACCGATCCGGCAGCCCTCGGTAACAGCTGGTCATCGAGCGCCTCGGACTCGGTGGGCGTGCCGGCAGCATCGAGCAAGGTCTGATCCACCTCCGCCGCATTTCCGTTACTGCAGTCGATCCTGACATGCTCAAGGCGGGCCGTGGTGCCGGCGGAGGAGTGGTTCAGGAACAGAAACACGGCGACAGCCTCGCCCTTCGTCTTCGTGACGCTGCCCTGGTCCAGAAATATGACCTGCGCATTGCCGGCGTCCACGCCAATAAAAGGGCCAACGGGCGTGATCACCGGCGGCTCAGCGGCCAGGCTGGCCATCGGCAGAACGAGGGCGGCGATGGCCGCGGCCAGGATAGGCGTGCGCATGAGATATCCCCCTTGCCGTGACGATAGATTCACGGGTGGGACAAGTCAAATCCTGTACCGCTCTTGTTGTTTCACAGTGGTTGTGGCGTTCCGGGACGCCAACTTATCCCCGCCCTTCGAAACCGTGGCAGGCTTGTCGCCATGGAAAACACGCACCCCACCTATAACGACCGTCTCCGCGCCCACGGCGAACGTCTGCTCAAGGCCCTCGACGCGCAAGCCATGCCCGAGACCTATGGCGACATCCTGAAGGCCGCCCGGGCGCTGATCGCCGTCAAGAAGGCGCTCGACCTGCTCCACAAGGAAGAGGCCCCGGTCGAGATCAAGGCGCAGCCCAAAGCCGCCGCCAAGGCCCCCGCCGAACCGGAATCCGAAACGGAAGCGCCGCCGGTCCTGAACCGTCAAATGCGGCGCATGGCCGAGGCCCTGGCGCGCAAAAAGGCCAGGGCCGGCGACTACCGCCGCCACGCCAGCGGATAGACGACCCCTCCGGCGCTTCGCGCCACCTCCCCACCGCTTCGCGGCAGGGAGGCGGGAGTCCGATCGTTGCCGCCAATGCTCCCTCCTCCCTATCGCTTGCGATGGAACCTTCGTTCCGAGGAAGGTGGCATCGGGGCCGCAGGCCGAAGATGACGGAGGGGTCCTGGCGTTTGAGTAACGACGACCGTCACGCCAGCGGTCAGAGCCTGTCCGAGACGTTGCCGGACGGTATGATCCCGCCGGCGATAAAGCGCTGTTCGTTGCCGCAGCCGCGCAAAAAAAGTGAACCGGCCGTGATCCGGCATTCACCTTCCGGCGTAGATCCTTGTAGCGCGTTTCGGCTCGGCGGGCCTTGTCCCGCTGGCCGCTTCATGGCGCTCAAGGCGTCCCCCTGCCTTGAGCGCCTCTTTTTCGTCTCCAGATACACACGACTGTCATTAAGGCCCGTTAATCCGGCATGCGGAAGCCGGGTGGTGTCGTCGAGCCGGACCGTCGCTTCGGACACGGCGGCCAACGGCTTCGTCACCGTCCTGAACAGCCAGACGGTCGGCGGCGAAATCTATCTCGATGCCGCAAGGCAGCCCGGACGTGTGATCGGGCTCAAGCCGGCGAGCTGAAGCCGCCGCAAAATAGCCTCTTGGAAATTCCCTATTTCCCGCCATATTGGTGCGCGGTGAGGAAACAACATGGCTGCTGAGCCCCGTATACGCAGAATTGGCGTCGACGAGCTGGACATCGTGCGCGAACTGGCGATGATCATCTGGCCGAAGTGCTATCGAAATATCATCGGACCGGACCGGGTCGACGCCATGCTGGCGGCGCTCTATTCCGTCGACGCTCTCGAACAGGAAATGATCGAGCACGGCCATGTCTTCTGGGTGGTGCGCTACGGCCCGCTCGATGTCGGCTATGCCTCGGCCTACAAGGACAACGGCCGGCTGTGGCTGAAGAAGCTCTATGTCCGCGACGATCATCGCGGCCTCGGCCTCGGCAAGCTCTTGATCGACACGGCGATGAAGCACTTCGCCGCGCCCGAACCGGCCAGTGACATGGCGCTCTTTGTCAACCGCGACAACCGGCCCGCCATCGACTACTACCTGCGCTCGGGCTTCCAGGTCGAGGCCGAGGTGCCGGTGCAGATGGGTCCCTACGCCTTCACCGACTTCATCATGCAGCGCGCTCTTTAGCACGTCCTTATGGCGCGTTTATTTTTGAAGCAGGCGCGTTAACAACTTTCTTACTATACTTGGAAATTACAGTTAAAGATCGTTAAGCTTTCATTTTTCACGAGAATTTGCCGACGGTAAACAATCCCGTTACCAGGTATTGCGAGGGGTTGTACATCCGCTTTTCTGTGTTAAACATTTTTACATGCCGTTACAGCGCACCCGGCGGCGCGCTCGACGGAGCGGACAGCCGACAGAAGCCACGTCCCAACCCAGTAATGCCGACCACCGCAAAAGCGCCTGCCGGCCTCCGACAACTGATGTGTGTCGCCCCCAACGTGCGAACGTGGAGTCCGTCGATGACCTATGCGCCCCATATCCGTCAGATCAGCCTGGCCGAACTGGAGATCGTGCGCGATCTCGCCCTGCAGATCTGGCCCCGCTGTTACCGCCGCCTGATCGCGCCCGACCAGATCGACGAGATGCTGGCCGCCCTGTTCGACCTCGATACACTTGAAACCGACATGTCCGAACGCGGCCATATCTACTGGGTCGTCCGGGTCGGGCAACGCGATGTCGGCTTCGCCTCGGCCCATGTCGAGGGCACGCGGGTGTGGCTGACCAAGCTTTACGTGCTGGAGGATTATCGCGGCTTCGGCCTCGGCAAGGCGATGATCGGCGCCGTGCAGGCCTATTTCGCGCCAGCCCGGCACCTGGCGATCTGCGTCCACAAGGACCAGCCGACGGCGGTCGACTTCTGCCTGCGTTCGGGCTTTGCCATCGACCGCGAGATTCCGTTCAGCCTCGGGGCCTATGGGTTCACCGATTACCTGATGCGGAAAGACTTGCGGAACTAAAGCAGCGATTTGACGTCCGGTCCGCCAAGGAAAATCTGCCACAGGAAGACGGCGAGGCTGTGCAGGATGACGCCCGGCCACAGCGAGCCGGTGCGCCAGCGCATGGCGGCGCAGGCCGCACCCAGCACGGCGGCGGCGGCCAGGAAGGCCGGCGTCAGGAAGAGATGCGCACCGGGCAGGAAGGTCCTGGCTTCGACGACGTGCCACAGGACGAAGGCAAGGATGCCACTGGCGTACCACAGGGCGGCGTGGCGGCTTTCGCCCTGTGATGGAAGGATGCCACGAAAGACGATCTCCTCGGTCAGGGCGGGCACGAGCATCACGCTCAGCAGGCGCAGCGGCCAGTTATCCAGGCGCGGTTGCCAATGCCAGAAGCCGCCCAGGTACGCGAACGCCGCCATCAGGGTGAAACCGACGGCGGCGATGGCGAGGCATTCGGCCCATGCCCGCGGGCGGGGCCATGTGGTCAAGGCGGAGACGAAGCGTTTCAGCATCTCCCCAGTCTAGGCCGGTTTGCGCCCCAGGTAAAAGGCGGCGATCCAGATCATGGCCAGCACGCCGATAGTGTCGAAGGCGATCTTGCCATAGAGGTCGATGCCGCCGCCGAAGCCGATGAACAGGAAGCCGAAATTGGCCCAGGCCGTGGCGAAGGTCATGGCGACCAGGTGCCACGGCGTCCACTTCGGCGACGCCGTCCAGCCGGGAACGAAAGCCATCATGACAAGGCCAAGCACGACGCCGGCGGTGACCGGGATAGCCGGGGCAATCTGCGGCGCGGCGCCGAAGGCGAGGACCTCAATGGCGAAGATGACGCCCGACGCCATGACGCCGAGGACAGCGAGGGCCAGCGGACGCGGTGGGGTGACGGGCTTGGCGGCGCCCGCCAGTAGCCTGCGTGTCGGGCCGACGGCGGCCAGGATCGTCACCGCTATGACGGCGGCCGAGGCGATGGCGAGGTCGCGCGGCAGGTGATAGGGATCGAGGTGGAAGACGGTATGGCGGGCGATGATGTTCCAGCCGTACCACGCCACGAACGACGCGGGTACGAACAGGATGGCCATGACGATGATGCCCCAGATATTGAGCCAGCCGTCCTCGCGCCGCGATGGGAACATCATCTCGACCAGGGCGACGGGGATGCAGACGACGAAGATCGCCTCATACAGCATGGCCCAGACGAAATAGACATAGTTGAAGCCGCTGCCCATCAGTGCGGCGCGGCCGTATTCGACACCCTTGATCTGCACCACCAGCGAGGCGAACGAGGTCTGCTGAATCAGCAGTTCCTCGGCCATGGCCAACGCCAGGGCCAGCAGGACAAGATTGAACCAGCCCAGGCGGAATTTGCGCACGAAGAAGCGCGCCAGGACGGCGCCCGAGCCCCAGATCAGCATCTCGATCGGAAAGACGTAGGCCGAGCTCAGCCGTGTCGCACCCGGCAGGAGTTCGGCGATGGCCGGGGCCATGACCATCAGGGTCAGGGCGGGCAGGATGCTGGAAAACCATGATCTTTTCTGGATATCGGACATGACTTTTTCCTTTCATTCCGTAAAATTCTCATGTATAAATATCTTATGTCTAAGATAAATGCAAGCGATAAATCGACCGCCGCCAACGTATCGGGATTGGGCCGCGACATGGCGACCGCCGTCATCACCTTTCACGAAACCCTGGCGCGCAAGGCGGGGATGAGCGCCGCCGAGACGCGGACACTGGGCGTATTGGGACGTCTGGGGGTGGCCACGCCGGGGCAGTTGGCACTGGAAACCGGACTGACCACCGGGGCCATCACCGGCATCGTCGACCGTCTGGAAAAGGCCGGGTTCGCCCGGCGCGAGCCCAACCCCAACGACCGGCGCAGCCTGCTGATCAGGCCGGCCAACCCGGAAAAAGTGGCGCGGATTCTCGGGCCGCATTACGAATCGCTGCGCACGGCCATGACCGAGATGGCGTCGCGCTATACGCCCGAACAGCTTGAGGTCATTGCCCGCTATCTCGAGGACACGACCGAGGTGCTCAGGTCCGAAACGGCGAAGCTCAAGGGGAAGGGGTAGTCTCGTCCACGGGCTTGAACGCCTTGGCGGCGGCTTCGGCGGCGGCGATGTCGGTGAGCGTCATGGTCGAACGGATGGCGGCGGCGGCCTTGACCGCGTCGTCATTGCCGCTGGCGGCGGCGATCAGGTACCAGGTCAGGGCCTGGCCGCGGTCGGGCGGCACGCCCTTGCCGGTTTCGTACATGGTGCCGAGGCGGTACTGGCCGAAGCTGTCGCCGTGCTGGGCGGCCATGGTCAGCCAGGTCCTGGCCTGGGCGTAGTCCGCCTTCACCGCCAGGGTGCCGTCGAGGTACATGATGCCGACCTCGGCCTCGGCGCCGGCATTGCCCTGCTCGGCCGACTTGCGGGCCCAGACGAAGGCCGGTTCGTCGTCCTCGGGCAGGAAGTCGCCGCGATAGTACATGATGGCGAGGTCGAGCTGGGCGTCGCTGTCGCCCTGCATGGCCGCCAGGGCGAAGTATTTGAAGGCCTCGCCCATGTCGACCGCGATGCCGCCGTCGCCGAAATAGTAGAAGCGGCCGGCGGCCAGCTGGGCGCGGGCGTGGCCGCGATCGGCGGCGCGCTTGTAGAAGGCGAAGGCCTGGGCATCGTCGGCGGTGACGCCGTCGCCGTCCTCGTACATCTGGCCGAGGCGATAGAGCGCCATGGCGAAGTTCTGGGCGGCCGATTTCTGGTAGAGGTCGAAAGCCGCCGCCTTGTCCACCGCCACGCCGGTGCCGTCGTCGTACATGGTGCCGAGGAGATACTGGCCGTACGAATTGCCCTGGCCGGCGGAGGCCTGGTAGAGCTTGATGGCGGCGGCGCTGTCGACCGGGACGCCCATGCCCAGGTCATACATCTTGCCGAGGTGGTTTTCGGCCGGGGCGTAGTTCTGGTCGGCCGCCTTCTTGTACCAGATCATCGCCTGGGCGTAGTCCTTGGTGACGCCGCGGCCATATTCGTACATCCAGCCGATGCTGTATTCGCCATTGGCGTTGCCTTGCGCGGCCGACATCTCGTAGAGACGCAGGGCCAGGTCGGTATCCTGGCGCGCGCCGCCGGAGCCGGACAGATACATGTCGCCGAGATCGGCTTCCGCCTCGGCGTCACCGGCGTCGGCCGCCTTGGTCAGCCAGGCGAAGGCCACGGCATCGTCTTCCGCGACGCCGTCGCCGTTGTAATAGGCCTTGCCGAGATCGGCCATGGCGCGAACGTCGCCAGACTGCGCGCGCGCCGTCAGCAAGGCGATGTCGGGCGCTGTTCCATCGGCCCAGGCCGCGCCGGCCCACAGGCTGAGCGACAATCCCAGCGCCGCCAAACCCATCCACATTACGCGTTTCATGCTACCCCCACTCACCCCCGCGCCCTTTCCGGGCCTTGACATAAAATTAACCGGAACGGCGGAACTTGTCTCGCCTCTTTTGCGCCCCTTCAAAATGGTTTATGGACTCACCACATAAGGGCGGCGCAGGGGGAGCGGAATGAGCAATCCCCTGCCCGAAGAGCAGAGGAGCTCCACATCATGATTTTCAAGCGCGTTATGAGCCTGATCGCGGTCGCCGGCGTGGCGATGTCCCTGGCCGGATGCGGCATGAACACCATCCCTACCAAGGAAGAAAACGCCAGGGCCAAGTGGTCCGAGGTTCAGGTGCAGTACAAGCGCCGCTCCGACCTGATCCCGGCCCTGGTCGCCACCGTGAAGGGCGAGGCCGCCAACGAGCGCGGCATCCTGACCGACGTCATCAATGCCCGCGCCTCGGCGACCAAGGTCAGCGTCGATGCCTCGACCATCACCGATCCGGACAAGTTCCGCCAGTTCCAGCAGTCGCAGGACGGACTGTCGTCGGCGATCGGCCGGCTGATGGTCATCCAGGAGCAGTACCCGAACCTGAAGTCCAACCAGGGCTTCGAGACCCTGATGGACCAGTTGGAAGGCACCGCCAACCGCATCGCCATAGCCCAGAAAGACTATAACGACGCGGCCCAGGACTATAACACGTCCCTGCGCACCTTCCCGACCATCATCTGGGCCAAGACCGCCTATTCGGGCAGCAAGCCGATGGCCTACTTCACGGCGCCGGAATCCGACGCCACCGCGCCGACGGTCGACTTCTCGAACCCGGCCCCGGCCTCGAACTAAGTCACAGAACAAGGCCATCAACCGATGTCAGGTCTGACCTTCAAGGTTTTCCGGCCACTGGTGGTGGCCTTGTTCTCCCTTGGCCTGGTTGCCGGCAGCCATGCTTCCGCCCAGGACCTCAAGTTCCCGGACCTTGACGGACACCGCGTCGTCGACCAGGCCAATATCCTCAGCGACGCCACCGAGCAGGACCTCGACTTGAAGCTCAAGGGGCTGGAGGACGCGACCACCGACCAGGTGGTGGTGGTCACCGTCGACAGCCTGCAGGACGACGACATCGAGGACTACGGCTACAAGCTCGGCCGGCACTGGGGCATCGGCCAGAACGGTTCCGAAAAGGCGAGCAACGGCCAGACCTACAAGGACAACGGCCTGCTGATCATCGTCGCGCCCAACGAACGCAAGGTGCGCATCGAGGTCGGCTACGGGCTGGAACCGGTGATGACCGACGCCATGTCGGGCCTGATCATCCGCAACGACATCCTGCCGCAGTTCAAGGCCGGCGACTATGACGCCGGCGTCGAGGCGGGCGTCGATTCGGTCATCAAGCAGCTGTCGCTCGATCGCGGCGTCGCCATCCAGAAGGCGCAGGCGGCGGCGCAGGAAGATGACGATACCGGCACGGCCAAGGGCCATATTCCGATCGGCTTCATCATCCTGATCGTCGTCTTCATCATCCTGTTCTCGCGCGGCTGGCTGCCGTGGTTCGTTCTTGGCAGCCTCCTCGGCGGCGGCGGACGCGGCGGCTGGGGCGGCGGAGGCGGCTTCTCCGGCGGCGGCGGCAGCGGTTTCTCCGGCGGCGGCGGGTCGTTCGGCGGCGGCGGGGCTTCGGGAGGCTGGTAATGGCGAAACTCGACATAGATCACGGCCGCATCAATGCCGCCATCGCGCGCGCCGAGGCCAATACCTCCGGCGAGATCACCTGCGTCATCAAGGCCAGGGCGCTCGACTATCCCGAAACGCCGCTGGTGTGGGCGGCTGCGGCGGCGTTCATCCTGCCGCTGGTCATGTTCGCCGTAGGCCTTGTCCCGCATGAATGGATGGCGCCGCTGATGGCGAAATTCGGCGGCTGGTACGCGCCGGGGGTGACCGGCGACTTCACCGTGGCGGAGGCGATCGTCTCCTACGCCCTGTTGCAGCTGGTGCTGTTCGCGGGCGTTTACTCGCTCATTGCCTTGACCGGCCTGCGCCTGGCGTTGACGCCGAAAGCCATCAAGCACCGCCGGGCGCACGCCAAGGCGCAGGAGCAGTTCTATGCGCGCGGCCTACACCTGACCGCCGGCGCCACCGGCGTGATGATCTTCTGCGCCCTGGAAGAACGCTTCGTCGAGGTCATTGCCGACGAAGGCATCCACGGCAAGGTCGATGCCGGGTTCTGGGACACGACGGTGGCGGCCCTGCTCGGCCACATCAGGTCGGGCGACCTGACGACCGGCTTCGAGACGGCGGTCGACACTTGCGGCGCGGCCCTGGCCAGCCACTTCCCGCCCGAAGGCGACAATCCCAACGAACTGCCTGACGTGCTGATCGAGATATAGGAAACAGACCTCTCCGGCCCTTCGGGCCAACTCCCCATCGCAAGCGATAGGGAGGAGGGAGATAGATCGTCGACGTTCGTGCACCCTCCTCCCTATGCGCAGCATGGGGAGGTGGATGCGAGCGCAGCGAGCAGACGGAGGGGTTGGTCACCGATTCAGAAAAACCTCTGAAAACGCCTTGATTGCGCCTTTGTGTTCATGTATCAGCACGATAACACAGTAACACGATGGCACGGATGACGACCACGCCCGCCGATATCGACGACCTGACCCGCGCCTTGCTGACGCTCAAGGGCGAAGCGGAGGTGCGCGCCTTTCTCGACGACCTGTGCACCCCGTCGGAAATCCGCGCCTTCGCCGAGCGCTTCAAGGTGGCGCGGCTGCTCGACGAAGGGCAGTTGTCGTACCGCGACATCGCCGTGAAGACGGGCGCCTCGACCACCACCATCACCCGCGTCGCCCGTTTCCTGCGCGAGATGCCGCATCAAGGCTACCGGCTGGTGCTGGACAGACTTAATGCCCCTCAAGCGCCGGGCGCGGGCTAAAGCCCGCTTGGCTCGCGCCATTCGGCGCGGCGCGCAGTCGCGCTTGCCAAGGCATAAATGCCTTGGAAATTCTTATCGTTCTGGAAGCCCTGAGTTATGACCGAACCCCGCCTACGTATCGCCGTGCAGAAGTCCGGCCGCCTCGCCGACCGGTCGCTGGAGCTGATCTCCGGCGCCGGCCTGCGCGTCATGAAGGGCGCCAACGAGCTTTTGTACCGCATCGAGAACCAGCCGATCGACCTGCTGCGCGTGCGTGACGACGATATCCCGACCTTCGTGGCCGATGGCGTGGCCGAGCTCGGCATCGTCGGCTACAATGTCCTGGCCGAGCATTTTCCCGACCGCGACCTCGAAGAGATGATCGTCATGCGGCTGGGCTTCGGCTCGTGCACGCTGAAGGTCGCCGTGCCCAACGAGGTCGATTATACCGGCCCGCGATGGCTGGCGGGCAAGCGCATCGCCACCTCCTACCCCAACATCCTGGCGGCGTGGCTCAAGGACAAAGGCGTCGACGCCGAGATCGTCGAGATGCGCGGCGCGGTCGAGGTCGCCCCTCGCATGAAGATCGCGTCCGCCATCTGCGACCTGGTCTCGACCGGCGCGACGCTGGAAGCCAACGGCATGAAGGCGACCGACCTGGTGCTCAGGTCCGAGGCGGTGCTGATCAAGGCCCCCCACGCTCCGCCGCCGGAACTCGAGCACACCTACGACATGGTCATCCGCCGTTTCGATGGCGTAACGGCCTCGACCGGCGCGAAATACGTCATGCTCAATGCACCCCGGGCGCACCTCGACGAGATCATCGGCTATATTCCGGGGGCGGACGCGCCGACCATCATGCAACTGGCCGGGCGCGACGACACCGTGGCGGTCCATGCCGTGTGCCAGGAAAACGTGTTCTGGGAGACGCTCGACAAGCTCAAAGCGGCCGGGGCGTCGGCCATACTGGTGCTGCCGATCGAGAAGATGATGAAGTAGGGAAAGGAAGAAGAAGACCCCTCCACCGTTTCGCGGTCCCCCTCCCCATTTGAGAAATGGGGAGGAGAAGCAAGTGGAACTCCCTCCTCCCTATGCCGAAGGCATGGGGAGGTGGCCCGCAGGGCCAGAGGGGTCTTTGGAGTTCAAGATGAAAACCTTCGTCTGGAAAGACCTGAACAGCGCCGAGCGCAAGTCGGCCCTGGCGCGGCCGGAAAACCGCCGCGATCCGGCCGTGCTGGAGCGCGTGCGCGCCATTTTCGACGATATCGAGATGCGCGGCGTCAACGCTCTGCGCGACTGGGCGGTGCGCCTGGACGGCCACCTGCCCGACCGGATCGAGTTGGACCGCAAGACGGTCGATGCGGCAAGGGCGAAACTCAGCCGCGACGATCTCCTGGCAATGGAGCTGGCGGTCGACAATGTGCGGGCGTTCCAACAGGCGGAACTGCCCGGCGACGGACCGGTCATATCGCCGAAAACCGGCCTCAGCCTGCAGCGCGTCTATCGCCCGGTGACGACAGCGGGTCTGTATGCGCCGGGCGGAACCGCGCCTCTGTTCTCGACCTTGATCATGACGGCCGTGCCGGCCCTGGTCGCCGGCGTACCGAACCGGGTGTGCATCACGCCGCCGGCGAAGGACGGCTCCATCCATCCGATGATGATCGCCGCCGGCGCCGCGTCGGGCCTCGACGCCGTGTGGCGGGTCGGCGGGGCGCACGGCATCGCCGCCCTGGCGCTCGGGGTGTTGGAGGGCGTGTCGCCGGCCGACAAGATCTACGGCCCCGGCAACAAGTATGTCGCCGAGGCCAAAAGATACGCCACCGAGCGCGTGTCGGGCCTGGCCATCGACATGCCGGCGGGGCCGTCGGAACTGCTGGTCATCGCCGACGGCAGCGCCAATGTGAAGCTGGTCGCCGCCGACCTGCTCAGCCAGGCCGAACACGACGCCGATGCACAGGTGCTGCTGGTCGCCTTGTCGGCAGATGTGGCGCGCGCCATCGCCGTTCAGGTCTCCGTCCAGGTCGAGCGCCTGCCGCGCGCCGCTATTGCCAAGGCCTCGCTCGACCAGGCGCGGGTGTTCATCGTTTCCGGAATCGAGGAAGCGGCGCAGGTGTCGAACCTCTACGGGCCCGAGCACCTGGCCATCCAGGTCGCCGACGCCGACGCCGTGATCCCGCGCCTGACCGCCGCCGGGACCATCTTCGCCGGGACCTACGCCGCCGAGACCTTCGGCGACTATGCGGCGGGTCCGAGCCACGTCCTGCCGACCGACGGCGCGGCCAGGGCCTGGGACGGCATCACCGTGCGTTCGTTCCTGACCAGTTTCGTGGTGCAGAAGGCGACGCGCGAGGGTGCGGCCGCCATCGCGCCGGCTGCGGCAAGGCTGGCGCGGCTGGAGGGGCTGGAAGCGCACGCCCTGGCCGCCGATTTCCGGCTGGAGGTGTAGATGTTTAATTCCCCCTTCTCTTCCCTGAGTGGTCAGGGCGCCGGGCTCGAGACCCTGCCGCCGTCGCTGGAGCCGCTGCGCGAACGCATGGCCGATTTTTACGGTGTCGAGGCGCATCAGCTGATGGTGACGCGCGGGGCGTCGCACGGGCTGGAGGTGCTGATGCGCCGCCTGCGCGTCCACGGCCATGAGTTCGTCTGGGCCGGACAGGATCACTACATCGAGGACCTGTGCGCGGTTTATAACCTGCACGTCCGCCAGCCGCCGGCTTCAGGCCCGCTTATGAAGGGCGGCGGCTTCTACCTGATCCACAATCCGTCGTTCGCGGACGGCAGGGTGTGGGACCTGATCAAGGCGCGCACCCTGGCGGTCGAGATCTTCCCTACCCTGCTGGTCATCGACGAAAGCTATGGCGACGCCTCGGGCGGCAGCCTGGCCGAACTGGCGACGGCCGAGCCCAATGTCGTCGTGCTGAAAAGCCTCAGCTACCTGTTCGGCATGGCCGGGGCGCGTGTGGGCGCGCTGATCGCCAACACCAAGACGCTTCAGGGCTTCCTGAAGTTTTGCGAACCCCACCCCGTGCCGACGCCGTCGCTCAGGGCCGCCGAGGCCGCCTTGTCGCCGTCGCGCGCCCTGGCCCTGCAGGCGCGGGTCGACACGATCCGTGCCGAACAGGCGCGGGTTAAGGACGCGTTAAAAGCTTCCGCTTTGCTGGAATCGTTCGATCTCAATGACGGGCCGTTCCTGGTGCTGCGGCCGAAGAACCTGCTGCAGGTCCAGACGGCGCTGAAGCGCATGGGATTGTCAGCGCAGGTGACGCCGACAGGCCTCCTGGTCGCGCTCGGCGATGTCGCCGCCAACAACCGCCTGCTCAAGGCGCTCGACGTCGCGCCGCCGGGCAAGGCGCCGCGCATCGGCGAAATCCTGCGCGACACCAAGGAGACGAAGATTTCGGTTCTGGTCAATCTCGACCAGCCGCGGCCGGTCAAGGCCGAAACCGGGATCGGTTTCTTCGACCACATGCTGGACCAGGTGGCGACGCACGGCGGCTTTTCGTTGCAGGTGGCGTGCGAGGGCGACCTTGAAATCGACGCGCACCACACGATCGAGGACTGCATGCTGGCCTTCGGCGCGGCGTTGAAACAGGCTTTGGGCGACCGTGTCGGCATGGCGCGCTTCGGCTTCGTGCTGCCGATGGACGAGACCGAGGCCAAGGTTTCCGTCGACCTCGGCGGCCGGCCGTTCTGCGTATTCGAGGGCGAGTTTTCGGCGTCGCATATCGGGGAATATCCGACGGAGATGACATCGCACGCCTTCCGTTCGCTGTCGGAGACGCTGGGGGCGTCAATCCATATCGAAGTCGAGGGCGGCAACGATCATCACAAGACCGAGGCCTGCTTCAAGGCGCTGGGCCGGGCGCTGCGCCAGGCGACCCGCATTGAAGGCGATGCCTTGCCTTCGACCAAGGGGATGCTGGCTTAATGGTCGATATTCATTTTCCTTCCCCGTTGACGGGGAAGGGGGCATGGAGCGCAGCGAACTTGACGGACGGGGGAACCCCGGCCGGCCGTTTCCCCCTTCCGTCGCCGCTTCGCGCCGACACCTTCCCCGTAAACGGGGAAGGAAGGGAGCGCTCATGATCACGGTTATCGAACTCGGGTGCGCCAATACGGCGTCGGTGCTGTTCGCCCTGGAACGGCTGGGCGCGCAGGCGCGTTTGTCGTCGGATGCGGGCGAGATCGCCGCGGCGGACAAGATCGTCCTGCCGGGCGTCGGGGCGGCCGGTTTCGCCATGGCGCGCATTCACGAGCTGGGGCTTTACGACACCATCCGCGCCATCGAAGCACCGCTGCTCGGCGTCTGCCTCGGCCAGCAGTTGCTGTTCGAAGGTTCGGACGAAGGCGGGGTGGGATGTCTCGGCCTGATCCCCGGCCGGGTGACGAAGATGGTGGCCGAGGGCGACATGGTCGTGCCGCATATGGGCTGGAACCAGTTGGAAGGCGTGCGCGCCGACCCGCTCACCGCGGACGTGAATGACGGCGATTTCGCCTATTTCGTCCATAGTTTCGTCTGTCCGGTCAATGATTTTACGCTCGCCGCCTGCACCTATGGGCAGCCGTTCGCGGCCATGGTGCGCAAAGGCAATGTCTGGGGCTGCCAGTTCCACCCCGAGCGCTCGTCGCATGTCGGCGCGCGGATTTTGGAGAATTTCCTGAAATTATGAAGTGTGTAATGGCCCCCTCCGTCATCTCGCTACGCTCGATGCCACCTCCCCCGCTGTGCTACGCTTGCAAGGGAGGAGAGGTTTTATGATCCTTTACCCCGCCATCGACCTGATCAACGGCGAGTGCGTGCGGCTGGCGCAGGGGCGCTTCGACGCCGTCACGCGCTACGACTCGGACCCGTTCAAGCGCCTCGGCCTGTTCAATGACGAGCACGCAGCCTGGGTCCATATCGTCGATCTCGACGGCGCCAAGGCCGGTTCGCCGCAGCAGCATGACTTGATCGGGCGGCTGGCGGCGGTATCGCGGGCGAAGATCCAGACCGGCGGCGGCGTGCGCTCGCGCGAACATGTCCAGACCCTCCTCGACCGTGGCGTGGCGGCGGTGGTCGTCGGCTCGGCGGCGGTCAAGAGCCCGGAGGAAGTGCGCGGCTGGCTGCGCGACTTCGGCAAGGACCGGATTACGCTGGCGCTTGATGTCTTGCCTTCAGGCCAAGATTTCGATGTCGCCGTGCACGGCTGGGTCGAAGGGTCGGGCATTTCGCTGTGGGACGTGCTCGACTATTACCCGGCCGGCGCGGCCCAACGCATCCTGGTCACCGACGTGTCGCGCGACGGCATGTTGCAGGGGCCGAACATGGCGCTGATGCGGGCGCTCAGGCAAAAGCGGCCTGATCTCGAAATCCAGGCCTCGGGCGGGGTGCGCTCGATCGAGGACCTGTACGATCTCAAGGCGCTGGGCGTGCACGGCGCCATTGTCGGCAAGGCGATCTACGAGGGACTGATCGATTTGAAAGCAGCGCTCAATGTTGGCTAGACGCATCATCCCCTGTCTCGACGTCAAGGACGGCAAGGTGGTCAAGGGCGTGCAGTTCCTCGGCCACGAGGTGCTGGGCGACGCCGTCGACCTGGCGCTGCGCTATCGCGACGAGGGCGCGGACGAACTGGTGCTCTACGACATCACGGCGTCGAGCGAGGGCCGTACCGTCGATTACAACTGGGTCAGCGACATCGCCCGCGCGCTCGACATTCCGTTCTGCGTCGCCGGCGGCATCCGTTCGGCGGAGGCTGCGGTCAGGTGCCTGAACAGCGGCGCGGACAAGGTGTCGATCAATTCGCCGGCGCTGGAGCGGCCCGACCTGATCAACGAACTGGCCGAGATGGCCGGGTCGCAGTGCGTGGTGGTCGGGATCGACAGCCGCGAGATGGCCCTGCGAATCCCTGGCGCGATGAATGGCCGAGAACCAGCGGATGAAGAGGATTCGCAAAACGTAAAAATCGATTATTATGTCCATCAATATTCCGGCGATCCGGACAAGATGCGGCAGGCGGGCCGGCGGACGCTCGACTGGGTGGTCGAGGCGAAACAGCGCGGGGCCGGCGAGATCGTGCTCAACTGCATGAACCAGGACGGCGTGCGCAAGGGGTACGACCTGAAACAACTGCGGCTGGTGCGCGACCTGATCGACATTCCTCTGGTCGCCTCGGGCGGGGCGGGCACGTCTGAGCATTTCGTTGACGTGTTCGACACATGCGACGTGTCGGGCGCCCTGGCGGCCAGCGTTTTTCACAAGAAGATCATCGCCATACCGGATCTGAAGCGCGACCTTCAAAACGCCGGAATTGCAGTGCGATTGTAAGTTTAAGAGGCCCCCTCCGTCGCGGACGAGCCGCGACACCTCCCCCGCTTCGCAGGGGAGGAGAAACAAACACAAGCCCTTCTTCTCCCGCCCCGTTCACGGGGAGGGGGGACCGCGAAGCGGTGGGAGGGGGAAAGCCACAGACTCGAATGCCCGAAGCCCATAACCTGCCTGAACCGCTCAAGGTCGCCGACATCGGCAAGCTCGACTTCGCCAAGGATGGCGGACTGATCCCCGCCGTTGTCCAGCACGCCGACACGCTCCAGGTACTGATGCTCGGCTACATGAACGCCGAGGCGCTGGAGGCGACGCTGAAGGGCGGGCGCGTCACCTTCTTCTCGCGCTCGAAAGGGCGCCTGTGGACCAAGGGCGAGACGTCGGGCGATTTCCTGGAACTGGACTGCGTGCTGGCCGATTGCGACGAGGACGCTTTGCTGGTCATGGCGCGGCCGCAGGGGCCGACGTGTCACACCAGGACGACGTCGTGCTTCGGCGTGGAAACAGCGCCGGGCATCGGCTTTTTGCCCTATCTCGCGGGCATCGTCGCCGAGCGCGCCAAGGCCGCGCCGGCCGACAGCTATACCGCACGCCTGATGCAGAAAGGCGTCGCCAAGATCGCCCAGAAGGTCGGCGAGGAAGGCCTGGAAACCGCCCTGGCCGGGCGCTGCGGCGACGACGAGGAACTGCACAACGAGGCGGCGGACCTGCTGTATCACCTCACCGTCCTGCTGCTGGCGCGCGGCACAAAGCTTGAGACCGTGCTCGAGATTCTGCGCGACCGCCATGAGGCCCGCTGACGCTTTGACATTTCACGAAGTTTGTGATTAATGCCCGGCGGAACAAAGAGGGCACGCCGTGAGCGTCACACTGTTATACCGGCCGAAGGACCTGCTGTCGCCGAAGGGACGGATCGGACGCGTCACCTACCTGCTCGACCTCATCCTGTTCAACCTGCTTTTCTTTGGCGTCGATATCGGCGCGGCGTGGAGCGCCCAGGCGCTCGATCCGGATTTCCTCGACCGCTTCGGCTGGCTCTATGCGGTGGTCGCGGCCGTCGCCATCGTGCTGATCTACATCCTGTTCTGCATCCACGCCAAGCGCCTGCATGACCTGGGCCTGAGCGGGTTTATCTGCCTGATCATGTTCGTGCCGCCCCTGCTCAAGACCGCGCTGAGCATCGACCTGTTCTACAGCGAAGCCGCCGCCGAATGGCTGCGCTGGCTCAACATGGCGGCCAATGCCGGCTTCGTCCTGTCGTTCCTGCTGCAGATCGTGCTGCTGGTGGTGCCCGGACGCCACGACGACAACGCCTACGGCGCCAGGCCCAGGGCGGCCTAACCGTCCGTCATCGCCTTGCCAATCTGGCGGCGGATGGCGGCGCGGCTTTCCGGTGACAGCGCGCCGAGGATGCCGCGCTTTTCGGCTGGCAGGTGATCCGCGATCCCGTCACCAAAAACGAAGTGGTCGAACATGGCACGCCATGCTGCGATCTGGTGCGGCGGCAGGTCGCGGATATTCAGCATGGCCAGGAGCAGGGCGTGCATGGCCTGGCCCATCTCGGAACCGGCGGCGTTCCACCAGTAATTGATCTGGACATTGAGATCCTCGGACGACACCACGTGATGCCACCACATGTAGGGCATGTAGAGCACGTCACCGGGTTCGAGGTCGGCCGCCGATGCCGCCGCCAGCGCCTGGGGGAAACGCGGATGGACGGCAAGGTCAGGGTCTTTCAGGCTGACCATGCTGGTCGGCACGCCCGACACGGTGGTCTCGACCGGCCCCATGTAGAGATTGGCGGCCTGATCCGGCGGAAAGATGATGAAGCGCTTTTTGCCGCCGACCATGCAAGCCAGGTTGTCGTAAAGATCGAAATGGATCTGGGTCTCCGACGCGTTGCCGATCCAGATGCGCGGCTCGGCGTCGATGCCCGGCAGGCGGTTGTCCGCCTTCAGGGCCGGCAGGAAGTCCTTGAGGGGCGCCGACTGGATGTAGATGTGTTCGCCAGAGCTCTTGCCAGTGGCCTGGCCGCGCAGACTGAGCAGACGGTCGAGGGTGAGCGACAGGGGCACGTGGGCGCGCTGGAAATTGAAGCCGTCGGACGCCTGGCCATAGAAGAAGCGGCCATCACCGGCGCCCTGGCGGAAGGTCTCGGGCTCACGGCCGTTGTCGGCGGCCCTGAGATGGGCGGCAAGCACATCCGCCCCCGCCAGGCCCGCCTTCACCACCGGCCAATCGGCGACGGCGCCCTTGAAGACGATCGGCCGTTCGCGGCCCGCCACCTCGGCGGCAAGATCTTGGGCCCGCACGCCGGTCCGGCTTTCGACTTCGGGAAAGGCGCGCATGCAAACTGTCCGCGATAGAGTTGTCTGTCTTTGGTCATAGACCAAAGGCCATGCGCTCACAACTCGTTGTACGGCGGCATGGTTTACATAAGTGCCAGCCGGTATTAGGATTCGGAGTCTGATCAACCGCCTTAGGGGGCCCGATGATCTCCAGTGCCTTGACTGTTCAGGGTCGCCTTTCGCCGCGCGGCTTCGACCGCGCCCTGCGCCGGTGGCTGCCCCTCTGCTATCTCTGCATCATCGCCATCGCCATGACCGAACCGCGCATCCTGGCCATCCGCGAGGATCCGCTCCACTGGCATTACTGGCTGCGGGTCGCCGTGCTGGTGCTGGCGACGCTGACCTGTTTGAAGATGGACACACTGATCGTCCGCCGGCTGCACGATTCCGACCGCAACGGCTGGGCCTGTGCGCCGGTCGTGATGGCGCAGGCGGTCGGTCTTGTCCTGCTGGCGGTTGTGACCGGCTTCCACGCCGACGACCCGCGCTGGCTGCACGGCAATCCGGTGCGCGCCTTCCTTCCGCTGTGGGGCATACCTTACGCCATGATGGCCATGGCGCTGCTGTTCCTGCCGGCGCTTTTGCTGTACCGGCTGATGGAATGCCCGGGCACGGCCGGCGACAACCGTTTCGGTCCGCCGCCGCGCTGAATTCAAACGCTATGGTCGTGGCCGAATTGCCGCGGCGGCGACATAATCTTCGCAGTTTTGTCGCAATCGGCGACCGTATCATTTGCAAGCTGGCCGGGTTTGGGGCATATTGCCGCCGATTCCGGCCTGCGCGGAATCGTCAGGGTCCGGTTGGAAACCATGTCTTCCCCGCTTTCCGATGTCATGAGTACGGCGGTCGCGATGATGATGTCGGCGGCCTTTGCCCATTTCGGCGTCACCGGCGGCACCCCTCCCGATCCCAAACCCGCCCCGGCCCAGTCTCCCTCCGTACAGTCTCCGGCCGTCCATGTCGCGGCCTCCGCGACGGGCTCCAGCGACGCTTCGCCGCCCGTTCCGGGCGATGACGAGCGCTTCAGCGCCCACAACCAGACGCCGCCTGCGGCACGATCCAGCCGGATGCACGACGGCATGTCGTGACGGCGCTTTTAGGCCGCGATTCGTCTAACAAATCCTTTGCTAAACGGTCCCGTTGCGGTTAGCTTTCCCGCAATAAGAGAAACCGTTCCTTCCGCCGGCGATTTCGTGCTTCGCGGCGGAGCCCGACGGGCCAAAGGATAGTGTGAATGAAATCGAGACGCCCCCCGCTGAACCTGAGCGAACCCAGGACTGTCCGTGCGCGCGACGCCGCGACGGAAACCAGCGAGAGCGCGGAAACAGCCGAGGCGGAGGCCCCCGAGGCGCCCATCGAGACGATGGAGGCGGAGGCCGGTGGCCTCGACATTCCGGAGCCGGCGATGCACATCAAGCCGCCGCCGCAGACCACGCCGCCCGTCCGTACCCAGACGAAATCGCCCAAGGCCAAGGACGCGCCGGCGGAGGCCCGCCGCGACCTGTCGACGCTCGCGGTCGAACCCCAGGGCGTGATGAAGGCGACCGGCGCCTCGGCTTTCCTGTTCTGGGGCGGCGCCACCATCCTCAGCCTGCTGTGCGCCTGCGGCATCGGCGCCTTCGTCTATGGCGCGCAGGGCGACATCGCCGCCTTTGCCGTACAGCCGTTCCGCCTGGCGATCATGGCCCTTCTGGTCCTGGTGCCGATCGGACTGGTCTTCGCCGCCGCCTTCGCGTTGCGCAACGCCGCCGCCCTCGCCCGCCAGGCCCAGCGCACCGCCGCCCTGGCCGACGCCATGCTGGCCCCGGCCTCGGCGGCCGCGTCGCAGACCACCGATCTTGTGGACGCGCTGCGCGCCCAAGTCGACCACGCCGTGCGCGCCGTGCGTCTGGCCCATGCCGACGTCACCGAACTCAGCCATATGCTGAAGGCCGAAACCGAGCGCCTGCACGAGGCCGCCCAACTGGCGCGCAACGCGACGCAGAGCATCACCCGCGCCATGGAGCAGGAACGCAACGCCGTCGGCCAGATGAGCGCCTCGCTCAGCGTCCAGACCGGCGGCATCATCGAAGCCGTCGACCGCCAGGCGCGCATGGTCGCCGACGCGTCGGACCTGGCCCAGACGCAGCTGCGCGAGGCCGAGGCCGCCCTGGCCGTGCGCGCCTCCGACATGATGAACGCGGCGTCGGACATCTTCGCCACCGCGCGCACCATCAACGAGGACCTGGAACGCCAGACGACGCGGCTCGAAACCGCCGGTTCGGGCGTCTCCGACCAGATCCGCAGCGTCGAGGAAGGCCTGTCGCAGCAGCGCGCCGGCCTGGTGTCGGCGGCCCTTTCGCTGCGCGCCGACCAGGAGGACTTCGCTGTCCACATCGAGAACCAGCGCGCCCAGTTGACCGAGGCGTTGTCGATAACCCGCGTGGCGACGGTCGACCTCGGTGAAACCTCGGCGCGCGGCATCGACGTGCTGCGCGACATCGTGCTGACGGCGCAGGAACAGTTCCGCGCGGTCATGGGGGCGGCCGAAAACGAGCGCACGGCGTTCGAGACGCGCATCCACCAGACCCTGTCCAACATCTCGGTCATGGCCGCCGACGCGCGCGACGACCTGATCGACGAGACGCGGCGTTCGCTGGAACAACTGACGTCCGCCGCGGCCGACGCCAGGAAAGCCGCCGACGCCGCCGCCCAGACGGCGCAGTCGCGCGTCGACCGGCTCAATGAATCGATCTTCGAGGCCAGCAAGAAGGCCGACGAGGTTTTCGATGCCCGCTTCTCGGCGGCGCGGCGGCTGATCGAGGATTCGGCCGAGCTGATCCACGAGGCTGGCGACCAGACGGTCGAGAAGCTCGACCAGAGCTTCGCCCGCACGACGCAGGCGATCACCGACGTCAATCAGGCGCTCAACGAGCTGACCGCTTCGGCCGACCAGTTGCCGCTGGTGGCGCAGGACCGGCTGCACGACATCCGCAAGTCGGTCGAGGACGGGCTGCTGGCCATGACCGCCGCGGCCAGGAAGGCGGCGCAGGAGACCGAGGCCGTCGACCAGGTGCTGCAGGACCGCATCAAGCGCAATTACGACATGCTGACCGAGGCCGTGAGGCTGATGGGCGTCATTTCGGGCGAACAGGCCGCGCCGCGGACCCAGGTGCCGCCGATGCCGCGCCCGACGGCGCGACCCGCGCCGCAGCCGATGGCGATCCAGCCGCAACCGGCGCCCCAGATGACGCCTCAGACCGCCCAGGCGCGTCTGCGCCTGTCGCCGATGGCGGCGGAGACACGGCCTTCGCCCGGTCCGCAGCCGGCCGTCCAGCCCGCGCCTGTGCCGCAGAAGACGCCGGCGCGAACCGAGGGCTGGTCATGGCGTGACCTTCTAAACGGCATGGAAGGCCGCGAAGCCGCCACCGCCGAGGCCGACGCGCCGGTGCAGACCTATGAGCCGGCCCAGGCGCCGCAGCCGCCGCACGATCCGGAGTTCGACAGCCTCGACGGGCTGATGGTGGCCGAGGTCAATGCCATGGGCGTCGACGCCGCCGCCCTGCTCGGCCGCGCGCGGGTCGACGAGGTCATTTCCGCCATCATGTCCGAGGACAACGAAGGCGCGCGCGACCTTGTCCGCCGCGTCGCGCCCGCCGCCATCCGCCGCATGAGCCGCCGACTGGCCGCCGACATCAACCTGCACCGGCAGGCCAATGATTTCGCCACGGCCTATGACCAGCAGATCAATATCAGCCTGATGTCGAAGGATCCTGTGCGGGCGCTGCACGACGTGCTGTCGAACGATACCGGCCGGGCCTATCTGCTGCTCGACGCGGCCATGGCCGAGTTGATCTAGGCAGAACGTCAGTAAGAAACCCCTCCACCATCGTCGCTTCGCTCGATGGTCCCCCTCCCCAAATCTAAGGAAATTTGGGGAGGTATAAGACATTGCCATGCACCTGCTTGTCCGACCTGAAACCTTTCCGATCGCCGGGCGCTTCACCATCGCGCGCGGTTCCAAGACCGAAGCCCATGTCCTCTATGTCGAGGTCGATGATAATGGCGTGCGCGGCCACGGCGAGAGCGTGCCCTATGCGCGCTACGGCGAAAGCATCGAAGGCGCCATGGCCGAGCTGGAGGCCGTGCGGCCGAGGGTCGAGGACGGGCTGACGATTGAGGCCCTGCAAAGCCTGATGAAGCCGGGCGCGGCGCGCAATGCGCTCGACTGCGCCCTGTGGGACCTGCGCGCCAAAAAGACCGGCGAGCCGGCGTGGCGGACGGCGGGGCTCAAGGCGTTCAATCCGCTCAAGACCGCCTATACGCTGAGCCTCGACACACCTGAGGCCATGGGGGCGCAGGCGGGGCTCAATGCCCGGCGGCCGCTGCTCAAGCTCAAGATCGGCGGACCCGACAACATCGACCGCGTCGAGGCCGTCCGTCAGCATGCGCCCAGGGCGCGGCTGATCGTCGACGGTAATGAGGGGCTGTCGTTCGACGACCTGCGGCGGCTGGCGCCGGAGCTTCACAAGCTTGGCGTCCACTTGATCGAGCAGCCGCTCAAGGTCGCCGAGGACGAGCAGTTGCTGGGTTATCAAGGCCCGGTGCCCTTGTGCGCCGACGAAAGCCTGCACACGCGCGCCGAACTGGAGCGCTGCGCCCGGCTTTATACCTGCGTCAACATCAAGCTCGACAAGGCCGGCGGCCTGACCGAGGCCCTGGCGTTAAGGAAAGCTTCGCTTAACAGGGGACTGCAGATCATGGTGGGCTGCATGGTCGCAACCTCGCTGAGCATGGCTCCGGCCATGATCGTGGCGCAGGGCGCGCACTATGTCGATCTCGACGGCCCGCTCCTCCTTGCCCGGGATCGCGAGCATGGCCTGACGGTTACCGGTTCGATCCTCGAGCCCCCAGTACCCACCCTGTGGGGCTGAATTCCGTAGCATAGCGTCGCGTTCGGCAGCTCGCATTTTTCAGCTCAAACGCCGCATGGCTCGCCGCATCAGCGGCGGCGTGCGGTCGCACGCTGCCAGCGGCCGATGTCATATCAACGACCGCTGGTATTGGGAGAGACGGCATGCGCTTCCTCAACGCCATTGTCCGCATCGGCGCATCGCTAGTGGCGCTGGCCCTGTTGTGGGCCGTGCTGTTCGGCCACGACGCGCTCACGCTGCACTTCATCACGCCGGCCTATGCCGCGCCTCTGCCCGGCCATCACGCCTATCATCTCGGCAACGCCATCGTCTATGTCAGCGATGGTGAACTGCTGTTCCTGCGGTTTTTTACCTACGCCGCGCCGGTCGCCCTGGTCTTCCTGGCCATGTGGGTCTTTTCGGGGCTCGACCGGCGGCCCGCCGTGCGCCGCCAGCCGGCATTCGCCGACGACGAATAAAGGCAAAAGGGGTTGTGGCGGGGGACGTTTACGTCTTAGATGCGCCCAACGCCCCCTCGCCTCCCCAGATCCGAATACCATGACCGATTCCACCAACAAGCCCCGCACCGCCGCCAAGGGGCTCTATCCCGATATCGAACCCTATGACACCGGCCACATGCCGGCCGGCCGCCACCGCATCTATTACGAGCAGTGCGGCAATCCGGCCGGCCTGCCCGTGGTCGTGCTGCACGGCGGGCCGGGCGGCGGCGTGTCGCCCAACCTGCGCGGCTACTTCAATCCCGACGGCTATCGCGCCATCCTGTTCGATCAGCGCGGCTGCGGCAAGTCGACGCCGCACGCCGCCGACGATCCGGCGCTGGACGACAACACCACCTGGCACCTCGTCGCCGACATGGAGGCGCTGCGCGAGCGGCTCGGCATCGACAAGTGGGTGGTGTTCGGTGGGTCGTGGGGTTCAACCCTGGCCCTCGCCTATGCCTTGAAACACCCCGACCGGGTGCTGGGTTTGATCCTGCGCGGCATCTTCCTGGTGCGCAGGCATGAGCTCGACTGGTTTTACCAGGAGGGCGCCAGCCATATCTATCCCGACCTGTGGGAGCGGTTCCTGGAGCCGATCCCGGTGAACGAGCGCGGCAATCTGCGCGAGGCCTATACCAGGCGGCTCAATACCGGCGATCGCGCCTCGATGCAGCGCTGCGCCCTGGCGTGGAGCGGCTGGGAGGGCGACACCCTGTCGATCGAAGGGCCGTCCGAGGCGGCGTCGAAATTCTCGGATCCCGAGTTCGCCCTGGCGTTCGCGCGCATCGAGAACTGGTATTTCCGCAACGGCGGCTTCTTCGAGAGCGACAGCTGGATCCTCGACAATATCGGCCGCATCCGCGACATTCCGGGCTGGATCGTGCAGGGACGCTACGACGTGGTGACGCCGATGTCGACGGCGTGGGAGCTGCACCGGGCGTGGCCCGAGGCGAGGTTCAACCTCGTCAAGAAGGCCGGCCATTCGTCGAGCGATCCAGGCATACTGGAAGGGCTTGTGGCAGCGGCGGACGATGCCCTGGCCGTGCTGGGGCGGTAACCTATGCTTTATGGCTGCGCTTGTAGTCAGCCAGCACCTCGTTCATGCGCGACTGCCATCCCTTGCCCATCGCCTTGTAGAATTCGAGCACGTCCGGATCGATCCGCAAGGATATGGACGTTTTACGATGTTTGGCGACCGGACGGCCGCGTAGGCGAATGAGCTTCATTTGAGCCAGGATTTCGTCGGTAAGCGGCGGATTATCCGGGTCGCTGAGGGCCGCAGCGGTGATGTCTTCGTCTTCTTCGGGTGTTGGCAGAATGGTGCCGGATCTGAGTTCAGGCATAAATTTTCCTTTCGCGGGCATTGGCCTTGCGCAGGCTGATAATCCGGCGTTCCCTGGTTCTGTCGAAAAAAATTACAACGTAGATTCGGGCACTTATATAACCGAGGCCGACGAATCGATCTTCGCCGTAGTCGAAACGGACATCCTGCCAAATGGTTGCCGTTTCCCACTCGAATTCCCGCGCCAAAGCCAGAGAACAACCATGCTTTTCGCGATTGATCTCATCCTTGACCGGATCGAAAGCGAGCCTCATATATTTATTGTATACACAATAAATACGGCAAGTTCAAGCCTTACTCAAATCTTGAGAAAATCGACGCCTGACGGGGCAGTTCCTGGTAGCGGTGGACGCGGACGCCCAGCACGATACCGAAGCCGATCATCACCATCAGCATGGCCGAGCCGCCATAGCTAACCAGCGGCATCGGCACGCCGACCACCGGGAACAGGCCCATGACCATGGCGCTGTTGATCAGCACCGACAGGGCGAAGGTCGCCGTCGCCCCCGCCGCGGCCAGGCGGCCGAAGTGCGAGTGCGAGGTCGCGGCCATGCGCAGGGCCATCAGGATGATGGCGCCACACAGGGCGAAGACGACGAAACCGCCGGCGAAGCCCAGTTCCTCGCATACCGCCGCCATGACGAAGTCGGTGTGTTTTTCGGGCAGGAAGTTGAGCTGCGACTGCGAGCCCAGGCCCAGCCCCTTGCCGAGCAGGCCGCCGGAACCCATGGCGATCTTCGACTGCAGGATGTGGTAGCCGTCGCCGGACGGGTCGCTTTCCGGATTGAGGAAGGTCTGGATGCGCTTCTGCTGGTAGCCGTGCAGGTGCGGCAGGACCAGGGGAATGGCAATGACCACCGAGGCCGCGCCGCCGGCAATGACCTTCCAGTTCAGACCCGCCAGAACGACCACGGCCATGCCGGTCAAAAGGATCATCACCGCCGTGCCGAGGTCGGGCTGCTTCATCACCAAAGCCACCGGCACGGCGATCATCGCCGCCGGAACGAGCAGCCACCATGAGAAGCTGGCGTCCGACGCCTTGCGTTCGTGGTAGAACTTGGCGAGCGCCAGCACGATGGCCAGCTTCATGAATTCCGACGGCTGCAATTCGATCGGCCCGAGGTCGAGCCAGCGCTGGCCGCCTTTGTGGACGGCGCCGTGGACCGCCACGAGCACCAGCAGCAGCAGCGAAAAACCGTAGATGTAATAGGCCAGCATCAGCCAGACGCGCAGGTCGACCAGGGCCAGCAGGAGCATCAGGGTGATGCCGACGGCGAAGAAGATCAGCTGCTTGTAGGCCCAAGGCTGCCAGCTCATGCCGCCGGCGCTGTAGAGCAGCAGGATGCCGATGCCGCACAGCAGCGCGAGCAGGCCGACGAAAATCCAGTCGATCTGCATGATCTTGCTGTCGTAGCGTTCGCGTTCGCCGGGGCGGGTAAGGGCGGATTCGACCATTTAAGTACTGGCGCTGGTGCTGTCGGGGGTGATCGTGTCGGGGGTGAGGGTGTCGGGCTGGGCTACGGTGTCCGGGTCGGAGGAAACGCCTGCGTCGTTGAGCGGCGGCGGGGCCGTGACCTGGATGTGGCCTGAGTTGATGCGCGCCTGGATTTCCGGGTCCTTGAGCAGGGCGACGCGCATGATCTCGCGCGCCTTGGGCGCCGCGCCGGTCGAGCCGAAGCCGCCGTGCTCGCATACCACCGCCATGGCGTATTTCGGATTGTCGGCCGGGGCGAAGCAGACGAACCAGGCATGGTCGCGCTTCTTCCATTCACCGACCGCGCCGTGGGCGGTGCGGCCGCCGCCGGCGCTGACCGACTGGGCGGTGCCGGTCTTGCCGGCCATCTTGATGGGCCCCAGGCCAAGGTCAGCCTGGCCGGCGGCCGTGCCGGAGGTCACCACGTCGGCCATGGCCTGGTGGACGAAGGCGATGTGCTCGGGATTGAACGGCAGGTCGTCGAGGTGCTGGTTGGCGATCTGGTCGACGCCGCCGATCGACTTGACCAGGCGCGGCAGGATGGCCTTGCGGCCGTTGGCCAGACGCGACACCATGACACAATTTTGCAGGGCGCTGATATTGGTGAATCCCTGGCCGATGCCGAAGCTGGGCGTTTCGCCCGGCCACCAGCGCATGTTGGCCGGATTGCGCTTGGCGAAATAGTCTTTCTTCCACTGGGTGGTCGGGACCAGGCCTGAACGCTGGCCCTCGATGCCGATGTCGAAGGTCTGGCCGAGGCCGAACTTGGTGGCGACGGCGGCCACGGGGTCCGGGCCGCCCATCGACAGGGCGCATTGGTAGAAATAGACGTCGCACGAGGTGACGATGGCGCCGTGCAGGTCGAGCGTGCCGTGGTGCGAGTCGCAACGGAAGACGTGGTCGCCGAACGGGAAGACGCCGCCGCAGGTATGGGTCGTCTTGGGATCGTAGCCGTTTTCCAGCGCCGCCAGCGCAACCATGGTCTTGAAGGTCGAGCCCGGCGCGAAGGTCGAGCCGATCGCCTTGTCGAGCAGCGGCTTCTTTTCGTAGTCGGAATAGAGCTTGTAGATCGACGCCGGAATGCCGGACACGAACAGGTTGGGATCGAAGCCCGGCGAGGACGACATGCACAGGATTTCGCCGGTGTGCACGTTCATCATCACCGCCGCGCCGGAGTCCTGCTTTTCGGCGAACAGGTCGACGGCGCGCTGCTGGATGTCGGCGTCGATGGTCAGCACGATGTCCTGGCCCGGCACAGGGGCGATCGAGCCGGAGGGGTCGTCGCGCACCACCTGTCCGGTCGAGGTGACTTCGACCTTGCGACCGCCGGCGGAGCCGCGCAGCTGTTTGTCATAAGCCTTCTCGATACCCTGCTTGCCGATGCGGAAGCCGGGATCGTGCAGCAGCTTGTTCTCGGCGGTATCGGCGTCGGGATCGGCGTTTTCGGCGTCGAGCTCCTTCTGCGACACCTTGGAGACATAGCCGACGACGTGGCTGAAGGCGCCGCCGTAGTAATAGGCGCGCAATTCGCTCATGTCGGCGACGACGCCAGGCACGTCGTTGGCGTAGAGGCTGACGCGCGAGAAGTCGTCCCAGGTCAGGTCGCCGGCCAGGATGGTCGGGACGAAGCGCTGGTTCTGGTTGATGTCGCGCAGGATCTTGCGCCGTGAGGTCACGATCTGAGGCAGGACATAGGACATCTGGTTGAGCGTATCGTCGATGTCCTTGACTTCGTCGGCCATGACCATGACGCGGAAGCTGGGCCGGTTGCCGGCGATCAGCTTGCCGTTGCGATCGAGGATGTTGCCGCGCGGCGGCGGGATGAGACGGAAATTGTACTGGTTGGCGGCGGAAAGCTTGGAATACTTGCCGCCCTGCAGGATCTGCAGATGCGCCAGCCGCCCGGTCAGGGCCAGCAGGCCCGCCGCCGCCACGCCGCCCATGATGAAGGCGCGGCGATGGAACATCCCCTGCCGTTCATTGATATCATTGAAGACGATGGAGGGCTCGGCCATAAAATTACTCTCGCGAAGAAAGTTTTTGGCCAGGGCCAAAATACTTTTTCGCGTTTACAAGAGCGAGAAAAATTTTCTCGGGGCGGCCCTTCGAAAATTTTTCGCTCTTTGCTGGCGAGGTTTTGGCTTCGGCCAAAACCTCGCGGAAAAAAATTTCAAATCCAGGCGCGAAGCCGCCTTGAGCCTGGATTCGTCCATATCCATTCCATGAAAAAGTACACCGAGCGCTAGCGAAGGACTTTTTCATGAGTTTCAACTGAATCTTGCGTCGGCGTGAAGGTATTTTTCCAGCAGATACAGGACGAAAGGAAACAACAGGCTTGTGGCGAACATTTGTTCGAGGACGCCCCACAGGCGCGGAACCATACCGGTGTCGACCGTCATGAACAGGGTGCCGAGCGTGAAGACTCCGAATTCGACCAGCAGGTAGATACCGAACAGGACGATCGGCTCCTGGCCCACCACATAGGTGCGCGCGGCGGTCAGGCCGCCATAGGCCAGCATCAGCAGCAGTGTCCAGAATCCGAGCGGCGTGTTGTAGGTCAGGTCCATGAACAGGCCGAGGGCGGCCAGGACCAGAGGCGCGATGTAGGACGGACGGATCAGCGGCCAGGCGAAGGCCAGGACCATGGCCCACACCGGCTCGGGCAGGTAGAGGCCGAACGGCTGGATCGGCGCGGCCATCAGGATGACGGCGCCAGCGCACATCAGGGCCGGAGCGATGATCCAGTCCCAGGGCCCGATGATCTTGGCTGCCATGCCCCCGCGCATACCGCGATTGAGCGGTGTGTCACGGCTGAAATAGAGCTTGGAGAAGGGCGACTTCATCACTGCGGCTCCTGGCCCGCTGCCGGGGCCGGGACGAAGGGCTTGAGCTCGGGCGAGGTGGCGGCCGAAGAGGCGGACGACGGCGCCGACGGCGGCTTCGGTTTCGGCCTTGGCTTCGGCGGCGGAGCGGCGGATGCGGAACTGGAGGCGACGGCGGTTGTTCTCACAGCCGGGGTCGTGACCGGAACCACGGGCGGCGGCGCGGACACACTGGCCGAGGCGGCGGTGACCTTGGGCAGGACCGGTGCAGGGAGAACCTGGGCCGGCAGGGGCGCGCGCAGCAGGGCGTCGGCGTTGGGCAGCTGCGAAAAGTCGTGGAACAGCAGGATCTTGACGAAGTCGATCGGCGCGCGGTTGGCATAGAGCCGGACGCGCCAGGTGCCGTCGATGCCCTTGACCGCCTCGCCGACCGGCAGGCCGCGCGGGAAAATGCCGCCGTCGCCCGAGGTCAGGACCTGGTCGCCGGCCTGCACGCTGTCATGGCCGCGCACCCAGTCCATCTTGGGGTAATCGCCGCCGTCGCCGTCCATCATGGCGCGGGCGTCGGTGCGCAGGATCATGACCGGCACGTGGCTGGTCAGGTCGGTGACCACCGGGTTGCCGAAGCTGATGTGCTTGTTGGCGCCGGCATCGATCAGGCGGTTCTTGGCGAAGGGGCCGCGTGACACCGACACAGAACGCGCCGTGACCGTCTCGACCGGCGGTTCGGTGCGCAGCTTGAGGAGAGATTCGTAGCGCGAATTGACGTCCTTTTCCTCGATGTAGAGGTCGCGGTACTGCGACAGCTCGGCGACCTTCTTCTTGAGGATGCGGTTTTCGTGGACGGCGAACAGGTAGTCGTCGAGCCAGTTGGTGCCATCGCCGACGACGTGCACCGGCGCGGCCAGCACACTGTTGACCGGGCCGGCGGCCGAGTCGAAGCCGCGATTGCCGTAGCCGCCTTCGTCGGCGTCGCGGCGGTCGCCGAGGAACAGCAGGGCGGCGACGACGCAGACGGCGCCGACCAGCCCCATCACCGCCCATGTCATGGGCAGCTTGAGGTGTTCGAAGTGCTTTTTCTCCCCGTACGGCACGCTACTGACCCCTAAGGATGCGGAGATTTATGTGGGAATTTTTGTGGTTATCAGGACAGGGTCGCGTCGAGGATGCCCTTCATCCAGCGCGGATGCTCGAGCACGCGTCCACAGCCGATGGCGACGCACGACAGCGGGTCCTCCGCGACGGAAACCGGAAGCCCGGTCTGGTCGCGGATCTCGACGTCGAGGCCGCGCAGCAGCGCCCCGCCGCCGGTCAGCATGATGCCCTTGTCGGCGATGTCCGCGGCCAGTTCCGGCGGGGTGGCTTCGAGCGCCACCTTGACGGCATCGATGATCTGGGCCACCGGCTCGGCCAGGGCTTCCGCCGCCTGGCGTTCCGAGATGCGCACCTCGCGCGGCACGCCCTGCATCAGGTCGCGGCCCTTGACCTCGATCGCCATGCCTTCGCCGTCGTGGGGAACGCGGGCGGTGCCGATATCCTTCTTGATGCGCTCGGCGGTGGTTTCGCCGATGAGCAGGTTGTGATTGCGGCGCATGAAGTTGGTGATCGCCTCGTCCATCTTGTCCCCGCCGACGCGGACCGACTTGGAATAGACGATGCCGGAAAGCGACAGGACGGCGACCTCGGTCGTGCCGCCGCCGATGTCGACCACCATCGAGCCGGTCGGCTCATGGATCGGCAGGCCGGCGCCGATCGCCGCGGCCATCGGCTCGTCGAGCAAGCCGACACGCCGCGCCGAGGCGTTGAGGCACGAGTCATTGATGGCGCGGCGTTCGACGGCGGTGGCGCCCGAAGGCACGCAGACGATGACCTTGGGGTTCACGAAGCCCTTGCGGTTGTGGACCTTGCGGATGAAGTACTTGATCATCTCCTCGGCGACTTCGAAGTCGGCGATGACGCCGTCGCGCATCGGGCGGATGGCTTCCATGTGGCCGGGCGTACGGCCCAGCATTTGCTTGGCCTCGATACCCACGGCATGGACGATCTTGCGGCCGCCGACATTGCGCAGCGCCACCACCGACGGCTCGTTAAGCACGATGCCGCGGCCCTTCATGTAGATCAGCGTATTGGCCGTACCCAGGTCGATGGCAATGTCGTTGGAAAAACCGCCGAAGAAGGACTTAAGCATGGAGGGTAACTACCTTGGGTAACCTGGGGTCTGGAGTGCGGGCGAGAGGGCGTTTTACGTGTGTTTTGTGGGGATATGGTTCGAGTCTCATTCAGGGCGTTTTGCCGTGAATCGAGGGCGCTCTGCCTATCGGGATGTCTTCACTTGCCCTTAACTCGGGGCAATTTCAAGGGGGTTCGAAGCCTTGCGAAAAAAAAGATATTTTCACCTGCCTGGGGAAATGATTAACGCCTTGTTTTGCCTGAAAAAACAGCGTTTTATCACTCACGTATCACGAAGTCGTTTTGGCTTTCGCGCCGGGTGACGGGCCGGCTATTCCGGCGACTCGCCGCCACGCGCCTTGCCGCGTTCGTAAATGCGCCGCGCCAGCAGCATCAGGCCGAGCCAGGCTATGGCTAAAGCCGCCATCAGCAGGGCCATTTTCCAGTTCCCGCCCTTGCTCAGCGAGGCATAGGAATTGCCGAGCAGCGCGACCAGGATTGTCTTCGGGATTATGCCCAGGGCGCAGCCGAGGATGAAGCCGGCAAACGGCGCGCCGGCCGCTCCGAAGGCCATGTTGACGACGATGGCCGGGGCCGATGGCACGTTGCGGATGATGAACGAGGCCGAGAAGGCGTTCTTGCCGATATATTCCGACATCCGGCTCAGGCGGCCGCCGGCAAACTTTTCCAGCCAGCCGTGCTTGCCGAAATTGCCCCCAAAACGTCCAAAGTAGCGGCCCATGTAGAAGGTCATGGCGGCCGACACGAGCGTGGCGAACCACGAATAGATCGAGCCCAACACCGGTCCGAAGGCCACGACGCAGGCGGCGATCAGCACGAACTGCGGCGCGCCGAACAGGGCCGAAACGCAGAACACCACGGTGACAATGACGATGGCCAGCGGCGAATGGGCATACTGGGCCATCCAGTCCTCCATGCCAGTCATGACCTCGCGGCCCCACGGCGACTTGCCGACCAGGAACACGGCGACGACGAGGGCCAGTGTCAGGACGCTGATCCACACCGCCCGGATGGCCTTGGCGTCGAGATGGGTGAAGAAGCCCGTCACGCCATCCCATATCATTTGCAACCGGTTCATGCCTGCTCCTGGGCGCATGGCATGGCGACAAAGCTACAGTCTGGCAAGTATTTTTACCGGTGGCGGGAAAATCTCCGAACATGACGCATCAGCGGTGGACAAACGCCGCCCGGCGCGCCAAAGACGGCGCTGCATTTTTCCTCAAGGGGTAACGTCATGGCCGCCTTCTCCGAATCCGAAACCCTCAAGCGCGTCAAGCCCTCCCCCACCCTGGCCGTCACGGCCAAGGCGCGCGAACTGACCCGCCAGGGCAAGAAGGTGATTTCGCTCGGCGCCGGCGAGCCCGACTTCGATACGCCGGAGAATATCTGCGACGCCGCCGTCAAGGCGATCAAGCGCGGCGAGACGCGCTACACCGACGTCGACGGCATCCCGGAACTGAAGGCCGCCATCTGCGCCAAGTTCCAGCGCGAGAACGGCCTGGAGTACAAGACGACCCAGGTCCACGTCGCCCCGGGCGGCAAGCCGGTCATCTACAACGCCATGATGGCGACGCTGAACCCCGGCGACGAGGTCGTGGTGCCGGCGCCCTACTGGGTGTCGTATCCGGACATGGTGCTGCTGGCCGGCGGAACGCCGGTGTTCGCGGTCGGCGAGATGTCCGACGGCTTCAAGCTGCGTCCGGAGACGCTGGAGGCCGCCATTACGCCGCGCACTAGGTGGCTGATCCTCAACTCGCCGTCCAACCCGTCGGGCGCCGCCTATACCGCCGCCGAGCTGAAGGCGCTGGGCGAGGTGCTGAAGCGCCATCCTCAGGTGTGGATCCTGACCGACGACATGTACGAGCACATCCTGTTCGACGGCTTCGAATACGCCACCATCGCCCAGGTCGTGCCGGAGCTTTATGAGCGGACCCTGACCATGAACGGCGTGTCGAAGGCCTATTCGATGACCGGCTGGCGCATCGGCTACGCCGCCGGGCCCGAGCCGCTGATCAAGGCGATGCAGAAGATCGAGTCGCAGTCGACCTCCAACCCGTGCTCGATCGCGCAATGGGCGGCGGTCGAGGCGCTCAACGGGCCGCAGGACTTCATCAGGAAGCGCTCGGACATCTTCCAGCAGCGCCGCGACCTGGTCGTCGCCATGCTCAACCAGGCCAAGGGCATCCACTGCCCGCGTCCGGAAGGCGCCTTCTACGTCTATCCCTCGATCGCAGGCTGCATCGGCAAGGAAGCCCCATCGGGCAAGATCATCGGCAATGACGAGGACTTCGCCGGCGAACTGCTGCAGACCGAGGAGGTGGCCGTCGTCCATGGCGCGGCGTTCGGCCTGTCGCCCTTCTTCCGCATTTCCTACGCCACGTCAGAAGCCGTCCTGACCGAGGCCTGCTCACGGATTCAGCGTTTCTGCGCCAGCCTGAAATAACCGCAGCGCGGGCGGGGCCTTTTGGCGGAGCCGGCCAGTGCCCACGGGAAGGTCCATGGCGTAATGGCTCCATATTTTTGATTTTCCGCAAAATGCTGTCAGCGTGAGGTTGGCTACAAAGCATTTTGCTCGGGCCGGAAATAGGCTATGCATCGCGAACCGGAGCGCGATCGCAGGACCGAGGAAATGGCCGAAGGGCTGTAATGACGGGTTTTGGACACATCACGTGGCTGATCGCGCCGCAAATTCTGTTGGCGGCGCTGGCGGTGTCGATGGCGGTTGGCGCGCTTCTTTCCATCCTGGTGATTTCGGGCGGCCCCATCGACGTGCCGCGTGAGCGCGGTTCGCACGCCCGCCCGACGCCGACCAGCGGCGGACTGGCGGTCATGGCGGCGACGGGGATCGGCATCGGCCTGTGCCTGCTGCTGTCCGGCGCGTCCGTTCCCGGCAACTGGCGCGATGGGGCGCTTCTCTTCGGTTTCGCCGCCTTGATGGGACTGTCGGGCGCACTCGACGACCTGTTCGACATGCCGGCCAAGCTGCGCCTGTTGTTCCAGGTCGGTTTGTGCCTGGCCTTCGCCACCTTCTACCGCGTCACCACGCTCGACTTCGGCCCTGGCCTGGTCGTTCACCTGCCGTGGCCGGTCGGCCTGCTCGGCAGCGCGGCGTGGCTGGTGCTCGGCATCAACACCATCAACTTCATGGACGGATCCAACGGCCTCGCCGCCGGCACCCAGGCCATGGCGCTCGGCGTCCTGGCGCTGCTCGTCCTGCTGCTGGCGTCGGGCACGGTGCTCGGCGGCTTCCTCGGCGTCGTGCTTATCGTCTGCGTCTGCGCCGCCGGCGCGCACCTCGGCTTCATGCCGTTCAATGTCACTGGCCGCGCCTTCCAGGGCGACGCCGGCTCGCTGTTCGGCGGGGCCCTGGTCACCGGAGCCATCCTGGTCATCCGCGCCTACGGCGTCGGTTCGGTGTGGTTCGGCGGCTTCCTGCTGGCGCCGCTGCTGGTCGACGTGGTCCTGACCCTGATCACCCGCGCCCGCCAGGGCAAGAACCTGATGCGGCCGCACCGCGAGCATCTCTATCAGTTGTGGCTGCAGCGCCGCGACCCCAGCCACGCCCGGCTGGCTTTGTGGGTATGGTTCCTGTGCGCCCTGTCGTCGGCCGCCGGCATCGGCGCGCGCATGATCGACCAGGCCTTCCACACCGATGTGCGCTTCTTCTGCCTGGTCGTGGTCGTCGTCGTCTACAGCCTGGCCTGGGCCCGGGTTCGCGCCGGCCTGATGCGCCGGGCGCCCGTGCCAGCGCCGGCGCGGCCCGACATCGCCGGCGAAGCTCCGGCGATTACAACAAAAGTCCCATGATCAGATCGTCCTCGTAGACACCGCGATCGTCGGCGACGCGGCCGCGCAAAGTGCCTTCGATCTCGAAACCGAGCGAGGTATAAAGAGCGACGGCGCGGACATTGTCGGCGCGGCAGAACAACTCGACGCGGCGGACGCCGGGAAAGTCACGGCGGACATCGGCGAGGAAGCGGTCGAACAGCCGCCGGCCAATGCCCTGCCCCTGGGCGCGCGGATGGATGGCGATGGTCAGGTCGCCCAAGACGTGGCGCAGCTGATGGACGCCAGGCACATGGCCGTGCAGTTCGCCCACGATGCCGTCTTCGTCCGCCGCCACGAAGCTCAGCCCGGAGCGGCGGGCGGCGTCGAAATTCTTGCGCACATAGCCGGGCGTGATCTCATGGACGCGGCGCAGCAGCCCGCCCGGGACCTCGGCCACGGCGCGATAGAGCGTCAGGATATCGTCGAGATCACTTTCTACGGCGGGCCGGATATCAATCGTCATCGTCTTCATTCACCTTGCCGCGGTTGGATTTCACGCGCGACCGGATCGACTTGCCGACCAGACGGCGGCGGACCGCGCCCTTGGTCGGTTTCGTCGCGACGCGCGGCGGTGGCGGCGGCTCGGCGGCCTTCCTCACCAGCTCGACGAAGCGTTCGGCGGCGGCCTTGCGGTTCATCTCCTGGGTGCGGTGGGTCTGGACGAACAGGATCAGCACCCCTTCCTGCGTCACCCGCCGCCCGGCCAGCCGGATCAGCCGCATCTTGACGTCATAAGGGATGGTCAGGTTCTCGAAGATCGAGAAGCGCAGCTCGACCGCCGTCGAGACCTTGTTGACGTTCTGGCCGCCGGCGCCCGACGCCCGCACGAAGCGCATCGGCAGTTCCTCGTCGGGGACGCTGATTTTCGGCGTGATGAAGACCATGCGGGATAGCGCTGTCGTATTACGGGGTTTGGGGCCTTTGGCCCCAAGCCTTCCTGTTTTCCTTTTCGACCACCGCCCCAAATGGGCGGATGGGCGAAAAGGAAGATAGAAAAGATGTGGGGTCCAAGGACCCCACACCCCATAACAGGACAGTGTTAGCTGACGGTCGCCTTCAGCATCCAGCGGTGCTTCTCGTGCGCCGTGATGCGGCCCGTGCACAGGTCGTTGGTCGAGATGTCGCCGGCGTCGTCGGCGATTTCGGCGGCCTTCTTGAGCGTGGCGATCGCCGTTTCATGGCCAGCGATCAGGTCCTTGATCATCGCCTCGGCCGACTTCGACGGATCGCCGTCCTTGATCGAGGTCAGGTTGGCGAAGGCGTCCGCCCCCATGGGCGCGGCGTGGTCAAGGGCGCGGATGCGCTCGGCGATCTCGTCGATCGAATTCCACAGTTCGTTGTACTGCTCTTCGAACAGGAGATGCAGGCCGCGGAAGTTCGGGCCCTTGACGTTCCAGTGATAACCGTGGGTCTTCTGGTAGATGGTGAAGGTGTCGGCCAGCACCTTGGACAGGTTCAGGGCCACGGTGTTGTCGGTATCGACGGCTTTTTGGGCATCTGCGGACATGTTGCGCCTCCTGCAAGTGACGCCGCCTATTAGGGATCTCGCGTATAAGGATTCAAGTAGGAAGCGTAGCTCCGCGGCGTTTTGCCCGTGCATAATCGCCTTCGGAAAGGTCGCGCATGTAGGTCAGGATGCGCATCAAGACATGACGCGCCACGTCGCGGCTCCACCAGTAGGGCGCCGGCCGGACGTGCAACCGGTATGGCTGTATGGTGTGTGCCGTCAATTGTTACCTTTCGTGATCGCTTTTGGCGGCAAATCCTATTGCGCCCTGTGGCAATGGGCCTATGTTATGACCACCTTATGCTGAAAATGAGCATAAGTAATGGAGAGACAGAATGGCCGACATGGCGGGTCCGCTGGAATTCACGCGCGAGGTCGAAGCCGAGACGGCGGCGATTTACGAATGCCTGAAAAGCAAGGTGTCGCCGATCGAATGGCAGCTCCAGGCGCCGCTCATCGCCGCGATCAACCGGCTGAAAAAGCAGATGAACGCGGTCATCCTGGCGCACAACTACATGACGCCGGACATCTTCCACGGCGTCGGCGACTATGTCGGCGACTCACTCGGCCTTGCGCGCGAGGCGGCTCAGTCCGAAGCCGCGATCATCGTCCAGGGCGGCGTCCATTTCATGGCCGAGACCTCGAAGATCCTGGCGCCGGAAAAGACGGTGCTGATTCCCGACGTGACGGCGGGCTGTTCGCTGGCCGCGTCGATTACCGGCGCCGATGTGCGCCTAATCAAGCAGAAATATCCCGGCGTGCCGGTCGTCACCTATGTCAACACCACCGCCGACGTGAAGGCCGAGACCGACATCTGCTGCACCTCGGCCAATGCCGTCCAGGTGGTCGAATGGGCGGCCAAGCAGTGGGGTACGGATCGCGTCATCCTGATCCCCGACCAGTTCCTGGCCAGGAACGTCGCCCGCCAGACCGATATCAGGATCATCGCCTGGGCCGGCGCCTGCATCGTGCATGAGCGCTTTAGCGCCGAGGATATCGAAGAGGTGCGCGTGGCCCACCCCGGCGCCGTCGTGCTGGCTCACCCGGAATGCCCGCCCGATGTCATCGCCGCCTCGGACTTCACCGGCTCGACCACGGCGATGAGCGACTACGTGACGAAGAACCGGCCGAAGCAGGTGGTTCTGATCACCGAATGCTCGATGGCCGACAATGTCACCGCCGATGCGCCGGGCGTCGAGTTTCTCAGACCGTGCAACCTTTGTCCGTACATGAAAAAGATCACGCTGCAGGGCATCTATGACTCTTTGCGCCTGCGCCAGTTCGAGATCGAGGTCGATCCCGCCATCATCCCGCGCGCGCGCCTGGCCGTGCAGCGCATGATCGACATGCCGCCGCTCGACAAGCCCGCCCGCTACGACATTGTCAAGGCCAGGCATCATGTTGACGTTGAGATGATAGCTTAAACCACCTCTCCCCGTTTGCGGGGAGAGGACGAGAGACGAGCCTTCGGCGAAGTCGATCGGGTGAGGGGCTGGCGATAGGACCCCTCACCCGGCTCTCTACGCCTTCGGCTTGATAGCCGTCCTCTCCCCATGAATGGGGAGAGGTGAAGGTAAGGGAGGCCAGCATGGCCAACGACATTCATATCCATAACGGACCGCTGGTCATCGGCGCGGGGCTGGCGGGCCTGAGCGTCGCGCTCAACATCGGCCCGCACAAGACCCTGGTTCTGGCGCCGGTGGCGTTGGGCCTGGCCTGCTCGTCGGCGTGGGCCCAGGGCGGCATCGCCGCGGCCCTGTCGCCCGAGGACAGCCCGCGGGCCCATGAGCGCGACACCGTCGCCGCCGGGGCAGGCATTGTCGACGAGCTGGCAGCCAGGACCCTGACCGAGGCCGGACCGGCGACAGTGCGCAAGCTCTTTCGCCTGGGCGCGCCGTTCGACCTTCGCCCCGACGGCCAGTTTGTGCTCAATCGCGAGGCGGCGCACAGCCTGGCCCGCGTGGCGCGCGTCGGCGGCGACCTCGCCGGCAAGGCCATCCTGGAAGCCGTGGTCAACGCCGCCCTGCACGCCCCGCACATCGAAGTCTGGGAGAATGCCCGCGCGCTCGGCCTGATCAAGTCGGATGCCGACACGGTCATCGGCGCTTTGGTCCAGCACGGCGAACGCGTCGTTGAGGTCTATGCGCCGGTTGTGATCATGGCCAGCGGTGGGCTTGGCGGGCTCTACGCCGTCACCACCAATCCGTCATCCTTAAGCGGCGAAGGCATGGCGATCGCCGCCCTGGCGGGCGCGGTCATCGCAGATCCCGAATTCGTCCAGTTCCATCCGACCGCGCTCAAGTTCGGCCTCGACCCAGCGCCACTGGCCACCGAAGCCCTGCGCGGCGAAGGCGCGACCCTGGTGTTGAAGGACGGCCATCGCTTCGTCTTCGACGACGATCCGGCCGGCGAACTGGCCCCGCGCGACATCGTGGCGCGCGCCGTGCACAAGGCCGATATCGAGAAAGGCGGCGCGTTCCTCGACGCCACCAAGGCCATCGGCGCGCACTTTCCGGACGAATTCCCGACCGTCTTCGCCTCGTGCATGGCGCAAGGCATCGATCCGCGCGTCGACCTGATGCCGGTCGCGCCCGCCGCCCACTACCACATGGGCGGGATCCGGACCGATATCTTCGGCCGCACCTCGCTTAAGGGGCTTTACGCCGCCGGCGAATGCGCCTCGACAGGCGTCCACGGCGCCAACCGGCTGGCCTCGAACAGCCTGCTCGAAGCCGCCGCCTTCGGTGAACGCGCCGGCAAGGCCGCCGTGGACAACCTGCCGGCGGAGTTCCGTCCCGATACCGCCCGCGCCATACGCCCCGCCATTCCGGCGACCCTCTCGGCCACCGACATGCAGTCCCTGCGCGATGCGATGAGCCGTTATGCGGGCGTGCTTCGTGACGCCGCCGGGCTGGAAAGGCTGCTCGGCCTGATCGCCGGTCTTGAGGCGAAATACCCCGGCGCCCTGCCTTTGGTCGCTGCCCGCCTTGTCGCTGCCTGCGCGCTCGACCGGCGCGAAAGCCGCGGCTCGCATTATCGCAGCGACTATCCGGCAGCCGGCAAGCCTGGACGTACTTTCATCACCTGGGCCCAGGTCCACGACAAGGAGCCGGCGTGAACGCCCTGCCCGACCTGCTGATCGAACCGATCGTGCGCGCCGCCCTGGCCGAAGACCTCGGCCGCGCCGGCGACATCACCGCGCAAGCCGTCGTGCCGGCCGATGCGCGCGCCGCCTGCGCGTTCCGCGCGCGCGGCCACGGCGTCGTCGCCGGCATCGATTGCGCCCGCCTGACCATGGCCTGCGTTGATCCGGCGGTGGCGTTCGAGACCGTCCTCGGCGACGGCGCCCGCGTCGCGCCCGGCGACGTCATCGCCCGTGTCGAGGGCAAGGCCCGCGCCATCCTCGCCGCCGAGCGCGTGGCGCTGAACCTGCTGTGCCATCTGTCGGGTGTGGCGACCCTGACCGCGTGTTATGTCGCGGCGGTCGCCGGGACGGCCGCGCGCATCGCCGATACGCGCAAGACCCTGCCCGGTCTCCGCGCCCTGCAGAAGCACGCAGTCAGGTGCGGCGGCGGCGTCAACCACCGCTTCGGCCTCGACGACGCCATCCTGATCAAGGACAACCATATCGCCGTATGCGGCGGCGTGGCGGCGGCACTGGAGCGGGCGAAAGCCGCCGCCGGCCATCTGGTGAAAATCGAGATCGAGGTCGATTCCATCGCCCAGCTGCGCGAGGCCCTGCCCTACCGGCCGGATGTCATCATGCTCGACAATTTCGGCCTCGACGCCCTGGCCGAAGCGGTCGCCATCGCGAGGGGACAGGCCGTGCTGGAAGCCTCGGGCGGGGTCAATCTCGACACCGTTCGCGCCATCGCCGAAACCGGCGTCGACGTGATCAGCGTCGGCGCCCTGACCCATTCGGCGAGCAATTTCGACATAGGGCTGGACACGTAATTTTTGTTTGGCGCGCATCTTAATCCGAAAAGTGCATCACACTTTTCGGGATACGCTTGGAAGCGGCTACCAGGCGGAGGGGGCCGGACCACCGAACACCAGTCGGTGGACCGTCGCCTGGCCGGCGTCGGTGTCGCCCGTAACGCGGGCACGCGCCAGGCAGTCCTCGGCTTCCGGCGTATCCGCCATGCGCTCTATCGGCACGCCCAGCCCGGTCAACCGACCGTCGATGCCGTCGAGCGTGGCATAGGTGGCGTTGCGGTCGAACGGACGATGCGGATCGCTGGGCGCGAACAGGTCGACCATCCGGTCGCGCAGCACCAGGTCGTAGTGGAACAGGTAGCTGCGCACATGGTTGCGATTGTCGACGCGGACTTCGCATTGCGGGCGCACGGCTGAAGCGTCTTTCAGGTCGTAGAGGTGCGCGCCGCCCACGTCGTGGATCTCGATGCGGTCGCCGGTGACGACCCAGTAATCCTGGCCGGCGACGTACCATGCGACGCCGGCCAGGGCGGCCAGCACGATGAGCACGCCGAACAGAGCGCCGGCGCCCTGGCGCACGCGGTTGGCCGCCACTGCGCGGATGAAGGCCTGTTCGTCCGGCAGGCCGGCCAGGCTCTGGTAATAGGGCCGCAGGCGTTGCGAAACCCAGGTCCTCGGGTTCTTG
>CAYYTA010000054.1:0-35513 GCA_964474575.1 uncultured Caulobacteraceae bacterium
CACGGGCGCGGTCCTGGTCGCCTTCCGCTAGAGCGGGATGCGTTTTGACGGAATCAAAACGCCGCTCTAGCTTTTTGTTTTGCATCATGTTTTTCCAAAAAGTGGCATCCACTTTTTGGCATGATGCTATAATGGAGCCCCCGATCCGATGTGGACCCTAGCGCTGGCCTGCGCGTTCTTCCTCGCCATCCACCTGTTGATCAGCGGTACGGAGGCCAAGGCGCTGATCATCGAGAAGATCGGCGGCGCAGCCTGGTATGCCCTGTTCTCGCTGGTGTCGATCGGCGGCTTTTTGTGGATGTGCATCGCCTTCTTCGTGGCGCTGAGCAACCACGGCAATCCGGCGTTCTGGGGCGCGCCGCTGTTCCTCAAGGTCATTGCCCTGGTCGTGAATTTCTTCGCCTTCCTGCTGGTGGTGCTGGGTGTGACCACGCCGTCACCGACCAACCTGCTGGCGCTGCACCGGATGCCCGAGCGCGCGGTCTATGGCGTCGTCCGCATCTCGCGCCATCCGGTCCTGGCGGGCATCGCCATCTGGGCGTTGATGCACTTCATCTGCAACGGCAATGTGGCCAGCTGGCTGTTCTTCGGCTCGCTGATCGCGCTCAGCGCCATCGGCGCCAACAATATCGACCGCAAGCGCGAGGCGGAGATGGGCCACGTCTACGCCTCGATCAGGAAGCGGACCTCGATCATCCCCTTCGTGGCCATTATTGAAGGCCGGACCGCCTTCGCACCCGAGGAACTGGGAATCGCGCGGCTGTTTCTCGCCGCATCGATGTTTTCGGTTTTCCTGGTGTTGCACGAAATGCTCTTTACCGCACGTGCGTTATAAAGCGATTGATCTTGTCACAATTCTTGGGCTTAATGGGTTAGCCATCAAGACCTTGGCATGACGAAGAACTCGGATGGGGCGGTGCGCGTAAAGTCCATGAAGGTGTCGGCTCTGACCCTGTTGCTGTTTTTCATCGCCGTGGCGCTGGTCCTCGCCAGCCTGGTCGGCCATTTCAGCGATGTTCCATATCTCACGCAGTACCAGTACTGGCTGATGGCCGGCAGCTTCGGCGTGCTGGCGTTCGGGGTGATCTTCAAGGGTCATTCTTAGGTGGCAAGCGCCGTTGCTTGAAAACAAGATACCCTTCCACCACATCGCACTTGCGATCTGGCGATCGCTCGCTCGTCTTGCGCTTGGCAAACGCTATACGTTTGCCTTCGCTTACCCGACCTCTCCGACAAGCGGGGAGGCACAAGAAAGATCAGTCTTTCATTTCCGCTACAGTCTCATCGATAGCCAGGGCAAGCGTGAGAGCGTGCAGCGCCTCATCCCCACTGCAAAGAGGCTTCGCGCGGACGCCGCGCACGGCATCGAGGAAGCGGCCGACACTGGTGCCGAGCGGGTCCCTGGCGATGGCGGATTCGGCGAAATCGGCATTGAGCGCAAATGGCGTGCCGTTGTCGAAGCGCCGCGTCAGGAAGTCGATGAACACCTCGCCCGACGGATAGACCAGGCGCATGGTGCGTTCGCGCTCCGCCGCCATGCGCGAGGCGCGGAAGCTGGCCTTCGCGCCGTTGACGAACTCGACCTCGGCGACGGCCTCGTCGGCGCCCGTGCGGCCGGGCTGGCCGGTATATTTCGCCGACGCTTCCAGGCCGCCGGCTTCGCAGCCGGCAAGGGTCAGGCCCAGGTCCAGGTCGTGGATCATCAGGTCGAGCACCACCGAAACGTCGAGATTGCGGGCGTGGGCCATGCCGTTGCGCACCGCCTCAAGCCGCAGCGGCTTTTCCGGCACGTCGAACAGGCCCATGGCCTCGAACACGGCGCGTTCCTGGTGGCCACAGGCGAGCACAAGGCCCTTCGCCGCCGCAAGGTCGACCATGGTTTCGCCAGCTTCCGCCGTGTTGGCCAAAGGCTTCTCGCAATAGACGTGGACACCGGCTTCGAGCGCCGCCGTGGCCAGGCGTGCATGGGCGAAGGCCGGCACGGCGATGGTCAGGACATCGATCCGCTTCAGGAAATCGCCCAGTTCGTCGCCGCCGAACGCCGTGACGCCGTGCTGCGCCGCCAGTGTCTCGGCCCGCGCCTTGTCGACATCGAAGATGCCGACGAAGTCGACATCCTGCTCTCTATACTTGTTGCTGTGGTAGCCGCCGAAAACCCCTGCCCCGGCCACACCCGCGCGCAATTTTCCGGTCATCGCATCCTCTTTCCGCTACCGTATGAACCGGCGTCCTTTAAACCGCTTCGCCGCGAAAATGAAGGCTTGACTTGCAAGGGAACAAGGCGTTTTTCCCCTTTCGCATTCGCGACAAGCGCGAAAACGGCAATAACGGAGTTTCAACCGTGAAGCGTTTGTTCGGCGCCTACGTCATCATCGATTACAGCGCCGCCGAAGGGAAGAAGACCGGCGAGTCCTCGCTGTGGATCGGCGTGATGAAGCGCGACGTGCGTTTCCGTCTGTCGTACGAGGCGCACAATCCGGCGACGCGCGCCGAAGGCCTGGCGCTGCTGCGCACGCTGCTGGCCGACCTGAAGAAGCGCGGCGACCGGGTTTTCCTGGGTGCCGATTTCGCGCTCGGCTTTCCGCGCGGCACGGTGGCCAAGCTGGCCCTGAAGGGCGAGCCGTGGGCGGGGCTGTGGGATTTCCTCAGCAAGAACATCGTCGACAAGCCCGACAACAGCAACAACCGCTTCCAGGTCGCCGCCAAGATGAACCGGCTGATGACCGACGATGCTTATCCGTTCTGGGGCTGCCCGAAGTCGGCGGCGCAGAAGTGGCTGTCGACTCAGAAGCCCGAAAGTTTCGGCGATTTCCCCGAACTGCGCCTGACCGAGGAGGCCGTGCGCAAGGCGAAGAAGGCCCAGCCGAAAAGCCTGTGGCAGATGCACGGCGCGGGCGTGGTCGCCGGCCAGACCCTGCTCGGCGTCGCGGCGCTGAAAGGCCTGCTGGCCGAGACGCCTGGGGCGAAGGTGTGGCCGTTCGAAACCGGCTTCGGCGCCATCGACGAAGCGGCGCTGGATGGCGTGCCGCTGCTGGCGGCCGAGGTCTATCCGGCGATTTTTAACGGTCCTGCCCTGCCCGGCGAGGTCCGGGACGCCGCGGCGGTGCGCGTCACGGCAGAGACTTTGGCCGAACTGGACGACAAGGGCCGGCTGGGCGCGCTGTTCGCCGCGCCCAAGGGGCTGAAGGACGCGCAGTTGCCGATCGCCGAAAAGGAAGAGGGCTGGATTCTGGGGGCGTGATCTCCCATATTCCGGGCTTGTGAGCGCTAACATTCCGGCCTATAAGCCAAAAAACGTTGCACCCAAAACTCAGACCCAATAGGACACGTCATGCCCGACACCCAGGCCCAACTCGGCACCAAAGGCAATCTGATCAACGGCGAGTGGGTGGTCACCGACAAGACGTTCAACGATATCAACCCGTCCGACCTCAATGACATCGTCGGCGTCTATTCGACGGCGGGCGAGGCCGAGGTCCGGGCCGCCATCGCCGCCGCCCGAGCCGCCTTCGAGACGTGGCAATATTCGACGCCGCAGCAGCGCTTCGACGTGCTCGATAATGCCGGCACCGAAATCCTGGCGCGCAAGGCCGAACTGGGCGCGCTGCTGTCGCGCGAGGAAGGCAAGACCTTGCCGGAAGGCATAGGCGAGGTCACCCGCGCCGGCCATATCTTCAAGTATTTCGCCGGCGAGGCCCTGCGCGCCCACGGCGAGGTGCTGGACAGCGTCCGTCCCGGCGTCAAGGTCGAGATCACGCGCGAGCCGGTCGGCGTCATCGGCCTGATCTGCCCGTGGAACTTCCCCATCGCCATCCCGGCGTGGAAGATGGCCCCGGCCATCGCCTTCGGCAACACGGTCGTCTGCAAGCCGGCCGAACTGACGCCGGGCTGCGCGTGGGAACTGGCCGACATCCTCAACCGCGCCGGTCTTCCCAAGGGCGTGCTCAATGTCGTGTTCGCGCGCGGTTCCGTCGCCGGCCCGCTGATGATCGACGGCTGTGACGCCATCTCGTTCACCGGCTCCGTGCCGACCGGCACGCGCGTCCGCGACCAGGCCGTGGCCAAGGGCAAGCGCGTCCAGTGCGAAATGGGCGGCAAGAACCCGGTCGTCGTGCTCGATGACGCCGACCTCAACAACGCCGTCAATTCGGTGATGAACTCGTCGTTCTTCTCGTCGGGCCACCGCTGCACGGCGTCGTCGCGCATCATCGTCACCGAAGGTATCGCCGACCAGTTCGTCGCCGAACTGGCCAAGGCGACCGCCGCCATCAAGGTCGGCGACGCCCGCGCCGACGGGGTCGCAATGGGTCCAATCGCGTCGCAGGAACAACTCGACATCGCCCGTGACGCGGTCGCCAAGGCGAAAGCCGAAGGCGGCGTGGTCGTCACCGGCGGCGAGGACCTGACTTTCGGCACGCCCGGCTATTATTACGCGCCGACCCTGATCGACAAGACGACCTCCGACATGGCGATCAACAAGGAAGAGGTCTTCGGGCCTGTCGCCTCGGTCATCCGCGTCAAGGATCTGGAAGAAGCCATCAAGGTCGCCAACGACACCGAGATGGGCCTGTCGGCCGGCATCTGCACGAAGTCGCTCAAGGCGGCCGAAACCTTCAAGCGCCGCATCCAGTCGGGCATGGTCATGGTCAACCTGCCGACCGCCGGCGTCGACTATCACGTGCCGTTCGGCGGGAGGAAGGCGTCGTCCTTCGGCCCGCGCGAGCAGGGCGCCTATGCCGTCGAATTCTACACGATTGTCAAGACGGCCTACCAGTTCCCGCTCTGATCAGCGGATGCGGTTCCTCCGGACTGCGGCTCCCTTCGGGGAGCCGTTTTTTTATGCGTCAGCGCCTGACCATCATGGCCACGACTATCAGCACCAGCGCCAGGAACCGGATGGCGTTGCTCACCCACAGGACCTTCGGCAAATTTTCGCGCGGATACATCGCCTTATATTCGTTGACCAGCCTGAATATGCGAAAAGACGTGAACGATGAGCCTGGCTCCTGTTGGTCGGAAGGTCGCTTCTCATTGATGGCGTCAACGATTTTTTGCACCGTGGAAATCGCCGAAAACGTGGCGATGACGAACACAACAAGCAAGGCGGCCGACGCGATGAGAGCCTGATTGTCGTCCATGCCGTTCGGTCTCCGAAGGATGTGGTCAGACGCGACTACGGCATCATCTGGCCGCCGTTGACGTGCAGAATCTGGCCGGTGATGTAGCCGCTCATGGCGTTGGACGCCAGGAACAGCAAAGCGCCGGTGCAGTCTTCGGCCGCGCCCAGGCGGCCCATCGGCACGGCGTTCAGCATGGCCTGCATGCGCTCGGGCGGGGTCTTGTCGTGGAACGGCGTCCTGATCACGCCCGGAGCGATGGCGTTGACGCGGATGCCGCGTTTGGCGAGGTCGGACGCCATGTGGCGGGTCAGGTTATGGATGGCGGCCTTGGCGGCGGCATACATGCCCGAGCCCGGCGCGCCGCCGTTGTTGCCGGCGATGGAGCCGAGATTGATAATCGCGCCCTGGTGCTTTTCGAGGTGCGGCACCGCGGCTTGCGAGCCCTCGATGACGGCGCGGACATTGAGGTTCATGACCTCTGTGTAGAGGGCCTCGTTCCAGTCGACGAACAGGGTGCGGGTGAACAGCGAGCCGGCATTGTTGATCAGCACGTCAAGGCCGCCCATCGCTTTGGCCGCGTCCTCGACCAGGGTGCGGGCGGAGGCCGGGTCGGCGGTCAGGTCGGCGTGCAGGACGTGGGCTTCGCCGCCGTCGGCGCGGATGAGGTCGGCGACGTGTTCGGCCTCATCCCTGTGAGCGTGGTAGTGGACGCAGACCTTCGCGCCGGCCCGGCCGAAACCGAGCGCCGCCGCCGCGCCGATGCCCGTGCTGCTGCCGGTGATCAGTACCGCCCTGCCCTGCAAGTCGTCGAGCATGTTCGTCTCCCTTTGACGGGGTAGACCCCCTTCCGTCATTTCGCTACGCTCAATGCCACCTTCCCCGTAAAAGGGGAAGGAAAAGTACCACCCTAGACGGCCGCGCCTTTTTTATCCAGCCACAGAAAACGTCCCGTCTGGAAGGTGCCGGACATGGCCGAGGCGACCACCACCGCCCAGATCAGGCCAGCCACGCCGCCATGCAGGGTCAGGCAGAACACGAAGCCGAGCGGCAGCATGATCGCGCCGTAGGAGGCGTAGTGGATGACGGTCGGGGCGACGATGTCCTGGCGGGCGCGCAGGGCCTGGGCCGCCACGACCTGAAGCCCGTCCGGGATGAAGAACAGGCACGACAGCAGCAGGCCGGCGCGGACCACCGGGATGAGGACGGGATCGTGGGTGTAGAAGCGCGTGATCAGGTCGGAGCCGATCAGCACGCAGGCGACCACCGCCAGCATGAAGCCGGCGGCGGAGACGAAGCTGACCCGGCCCATGCGCGCCAGGCCGTTGCGGTCGCCGGCGCCGTAAGCCCGGCCGACCAGCACAGAGCAGCCGGCGGACAGGCCGAGCGGCACCATGAAGACCACGCTGGCGAAGTTGAGGACGATGGCCCAGGCGGCGACGGCTTCGGAACCGGCGCGGCCGGCGAACAGGGTCATGCCGGCAAACGCCGCGACTTCGATAAAATAGGCCGCGCCGGTGGCATAGCCGGTGTGGCGCTGTTCGACCGCCCCGTCATGGTCGGGCGGCTGGCGGTCGAGCAAGCCGAAGGGCCTGGTTTCCTTCAGGGTCAGGACATAGACCACCATGGCGACGGCCTGGGCCGTGCGGGCGATCAGGGTGGCGGTGGCCGCACCCATGGCGCCGCTGAAGGTGATGCCGAATAGGGTGAGGTGGCCGGGAACGAGGACCAGCAGCAGGACGACGTTGAGGGCATTGGCCAGGAGGGTGGCAATCAGCACGTCGCGCGTGCGGCTCAGGGCTTCGAGGAACTGTGACGTGGCGATGACAATGAGGAAGGCCGGCGCGCTGAGGGCAAACAGCATCAGGGCGGTGTGCGCGCCCTTCGCCATGTCTGGCGTTTCGAGCACGCCCAGCAGGAAACTGGCGCCGGCCAGCAGGACGATCATGAAGATCAGGCCGAGTGCTGCGGCATAGCCCATGCCGCGCTGGAAGACCGCGCCGACGCGGTGGAGGTCGCCGGCGCCCAGGAACTGCGCCGTCTTGACCTGGATGCCCATCAGCAGGCCCATGCCGGTCAGGGCCGGCACCCAGAACAGCGAGTTGCCGAGAATGAGGAAGCCGAGCTGAGCCGTGGAATACTGGCCGACGACGATGGTGTCGAGCAGGGCCATCAGGGTGGTGCCGAGACGCGACATGACGATCGGCCACGACAGACGGTAAAGGGCGGCAAAGGCCGCCCTCGTCTCGGAGGTCATTTGTGATCGGGGCGACATGCCAGCGTCTGTAGCCGAGTTCGGCAATGGCGGCAATCGCCGCGGTTACGGCGCGGCGTCGCTCGACAGCGTGCAGTAGATGTTGGCGTATTCGTTGACGCGCGGCCCCCGCGCCTCGTCGGCGCGGCGGCGCAGGACGATCTTGTGCGTCCTGCCTTCGCGTTCGACCGAGAACAGGCCGATCCAGCCGTTGCCGGCATAGGGGCCGGTATTGAACGACAGCTTGCGGGTGGCGCTGCTGTAGCTGTAGCTGCCCGAGCTGAGATTCGGCGTCAGCTGATGATAGGTCTTGCCGTCGATCTGCAGGTACCAGCGGAACTGGCCCGCGCCGCCGTTATAGCCCATGCAGGTATATTTGCCGGCGCGCGGCGCGGACGCCACGGGAACGGTGGCAGCCACGGGCGCGCCGGGTCTGGCGCGGATATTGGCGGCCTTGACGTATTGCGGCGTCGCATACTTGTCGAACTTGACAAGATAATAGCCGGCATAGCTGCCGGCGCCGACCTCGGCTATGGTGCCGTCATACCAGTCGATATTCCATGCCTGCACCTTGTCGCCGACCTTGAAGTCGGCGGCGACGGCCGGCGCGGCCAGCACGATCACAGCGGCGGAAACGGCAAAAACGCGATCCAACATGCGGCGTACCTCACAGGGTGAATGACGACGCCATAGTGGCCACAGCCGATTGCCTTTGCAACCGCTTTCGCGGCGTCCGAAGCGCGGGGATTACGCCGCCTTGCTGGCCTTGTCCTTGAGGGCGTGCAGGCGTTCGGCGACGAGGAACGACAGCTCCAGCGCCTGGTCGGCGTTGAGGCGCGGGTCGCAGTGCGTGTGGTAACGCATGCTGAGCTCGTCTTCCGACAGGGCGAAGGCGCCACCGGTGCATTCGGTCACGTTCTGGCCGGTCATTTCCAGGTGCATGCCGCCGGGGTGGACGTCTTCCGACGCCGCGATGTCGACGAAGGAGCGCACTTCGGAAAGGATACGGTCGAACGGCCGCGTCTTGTAGCCATTGGCGGCCTTGACAACATTGCCGTGCATCGGGTCGATCGACCACACCACCGGCGCGCCGTGCCTGTGCGTCGCCTTCATCAGCTTCGGCAGGCGCTCGGCGATCTTGTCCGAGCCGAAACGGCCGATCAGGGTCAGGCGACCGGGAATGGCGTCGGGATTGAGCGCGTCGATCAGGCGCAGCAGGTCGTCGGGTTCCAGCGTCGGGCCGCATTTGACGCCGATCGGGTTCTTGATGCCCTTCATATAGTTGACGTGCGCGCCGTCGAGCTGGCGCGTGCGCTCGCCGATCCACACCATGTGGGCCGAGGTGTCGTACCAGTCGCCGGTCGTCGAATCGACGCGGGTCATGGCCTGCTCGAAATTGAGCAGCAGGGCCTCGTGCGAGGTGAAGACGTCGACCTGGCGGATCTCCGGGTGGCGGTCGGGCGTGATGCCGATGGCCGACATGAATGAAAGCGTCTCGGAAATCTTCTCCGACAGCTGGCGGTAACGCTCGCCCTGCGGGCTGCCCGAGACGAAGCCGAGTGTCCATTTGTGGATGTTGTAGAGGTCGGCGTAACCGCCGTTGGCGAAGGCGCGCAGCAGGTTCAGCGTCGCCGACGACTGGTGGTAGGCCTTCAGCAACCTTTGGGGATCGGGGATGCGCGCCTCGGGCGTGAACTCCATGCCGTTGATGTTGTCGCCGCGATAGCTGGGCAGGGTGACGCCGTCGACGGTTTCGGTCGCGGACGAGCGCGGCTTGCCGAACTGGCCGGCGATGCGGCCGACCTTGACCACCGGGCGGCCGCCGGCAAAGGTCAGGATGACGGCCATCTGCAGGATGAGGCGGAAGGTATCGCGGATATTGTCGGCGGAGAATTCCTTGAACGATTCCGCGCAGTCGCCGCCTTGCAGGAGGAAGGCCTCTCCGTGCGCGACCTTGCCCAGCGCCGCGGTCAGGCGCCGGGCTTCGCCGGCAAAAACCAGCGGCGGCAGGTGCGACAGCTCGGCTTCGACGTTTTCGAGGGCCTGCGCGTCCGGGTAATCGGTCGGCACATGCAGGGCTGGCAGGGAACGCCAGTCTTTGGGGGTCCAGGACTTCATCGCGCCAAAATAGGCGCAAAGGCGTGCGAACTCAACCCGGTCGTTACGACATTTGCCGCAGTATGGCTGAAAAACAACTGTAAATTCCGGGCGTTATCGTTAATTCTGTAACTTCATCAGGCGATCGACGGCCTTGACGGCCAGCAAACATATGCCGACGGCCAGCGCGCCAAGACAATAGTACCACATGCGCCACAGGCCGAAGCTGACCATGTTGATGGCAAAGTAGCCGACGGCGGCGGCCAGGAAATAGGGCCGCGCCATCTGCGCCGCCTGGTTTTCAGCCACGTGAACGGCGGCGTTGAGGTCAAGCAGGCCATCGCTTTTCACGTGCGCTTCGCCCTTCGGCGCCATGAACCAGAAGATGCAGAACCAGATGGCCGCCAGGGTCAGCAGCCCCGGCACGCCCAGCTCCAGCCAGGCCTGGAGCGCCAGGCTGTGCGGATGGTCGGGGATCTGAGGCTCGAACTGGCGCGAGGCTTCGTAGCCCCAGCCGAGCCAGGGCTTTTCCGAGCCGCGCGCCACGGCGTAGCTCCAGATGTCGATGCGGTCGGCCCACGACGGCAGAAGCTCGGTCTTGATCTTCAGCGCCAGGCCGCTTTTCACCAGCCAGATGACGAAGGGCGGGAACAGGGCGATGGCGGCGGCGCTCATTACCGCCAGGATTCGTTCCGGGATGACGCCGATGCGGTCGAGCGCCCTTGGCCAGAAGCGCACCGCGGCGAAGACGACGACGCCGAGGCCCACCGCCATGATCTGCGAATTGGTGTCGACGGCGAAGGCGGTCAGGATCAGGCTGAAGGCCATGAAGATGACGACGCCGTAGTTGCGCTTCCGGATGAAATAGTAGGCCAGCGGCCAGAACAGCATCATCAGCACGGCGTTGAGGTTCGACGTCCTGACGACCAGCATTTCCGGACGATTGCCGTCGTGGAAGGTGTTGTTGACCACGGTACGGATGCCGAAACGGCTCAGGGATTCGACGATCTGGATGGCGTTCAGGCCGATGACGCCCCAGCCCAGCCATTGCAGCGGCTTTTCGGCCTTGTCCTCGGGCAGGTCGCGGCAGGCGAAGACCAGCGCCCAGATGGTGAACCATTGCAGCATCGGCGCCTGGAAATAGCGTTTCGAGGTGGCGTAGGCCTCGCCGATGCCGGCGCCATGCGCAATCATGGCGACGAAGTCGGAGCGGAAGAAGCCATAAAGCAGCAACAGGCCGGTCAGGGCCGCCACGGGTACGAAGCCCTTGAACGAGCGCAGGTGCGCCAGGAAGGCCAGCCCCCACAGGAAGACCAGGGCGCCGAGATTGGTCGAGGCGAAATAGAAATAAACAATGGCGAAGACGGTGAAGCCGAGCATCACCCACTGGCTGTAGTTTTCCCGGATACGTGGCCAGACATTGTCCATTAGCAAGGTTTCCCCATCTTATACTCCCCCGCCTGCGGGAACCTCCGTTCGGGGTGAGGTGGCGCGAGTACAATAAAGTGACGGAAGGGGGCCTTGGCCGAGCAAGAGCCCCCACCACCACGCGCATGAAGAACGCGCGCGGTCCCCCTCCCCGCGCGGCGGGGAGGTATAAGGCAAGACGCTAGTCTCATAAGCGTTTGTCCTTCAGCGTCACCAGTTCCTCGGCCGCGGTCGGGTGGACGGCGCAGGTGGCATCCCACTGCGCCTTGGTCAGTCCATGTTTTACGGCGATGCCGGCCAGCTGGATGATCTCGCCGGCGTCGCCACCGACGATATGGCAGCCGAGGACGACGTCGCTGTCCGCGTCGACGACCAGCTTCATAAACATCCGGCTTTCGCCGCCGGTGAAGGCCGTCTTCATCTGGCGGAAGCGCGTCGCATAGATGTCGTAGCGGATGCCCTTTTCCTTCGCCTGGTCTTCGGTCAGGCCGACCGTGCCGATCTGAGGCTGCGAGAAGACGGCGGTCGGGATGTTGTCGTGATCGAAGGCGGTCGGATTGTCCTTGAACGCCGTTTCGACGAAGGCGACGGCCTCGCGGATGGCGACCGGCGTCAGGTTAAGGCGGTTGGTGACGTCGCCTATGGCGAAGATGTGCGGAATGGCCGTGCGCGAGAAGGCATCGACCGGGACCGCGCCATGCATGTCGGGCGTGATGCCGATCGTGTCGAGATTCAGGCCCTCGGTCTTCGGCTTGCGGCCCGAGGCGTACAGCACCGCCTCGGCCTCGAAGGTCGAGCCGTCGTTGAGGGTGACGATCTTGTCGCCGTTTTCGCCCTTCGCCAGGTGGACAGGGTCGAGATGCGTGCGGATGTCGATGCCGCGCAGGCGCATCTCGGCGGTCAAGCTGTCGCGGACCTCGTCGTCGAAGCCGCGCAGGATCTTCTCGCCGCGATAAAACAGGGTCACCTTGACGCCCAGCCCATGCAGGATACCGGCGAATTCGACGGCGATATAGCCGCCGCCGACGATGGCGATCGATTTCGGCAGTTTCGGCAGCCTGAAGATGTCGTTGGAGGTCAGGCCGTATTCCGGCACGCCGGGGCAGTGCTGCGGCAGGAACGGCCAGCCGCCGGTGGCGATCAGGATGGTCTTCGCCGTCACCTCTTTGGTGCTACCGTCCTTGAGCGTCAGGGTCAGGGTGTGCGGGTTCTTGAAGGCGGCATGGGCCATGACGACCTCGGCCCCGGCGCGCGTAAGGTTGGCGTGGTAGATGCCCGAAAGCCGCGTCAGTTCGGCGTCGTTCTTGTTGCGGAACCTGTCCCAGTCGAAGGCGCCCGTCTGCGCATCCCAGCCGAAGCCGCGGGCATGGCCGATCTGTTCCGGGACTTCGGAAGCGTAGACCATGAACTTCTTCGGCACGCAGCCGCGCAGGACGCAGGTGCCGCCGGGGCGGTCCTCCTCGGCGACGGCGACCCTTAGGCCGAGATTGGCCGCCAGCCGGGCCGCGCGCACGCCGCCCGAACCCGCGCCGATGACAAACAGATCGTAGTCGTAGTCAGCCATTATCCACTCGTTTCTTCCGGGAATTGCCGCTTTAGAGGCTTAACCACGAAAAGCGCGAAAAAAGACGAAAAACACAAAAACTACTTTGGGGCCATCAATTGTGAGCGCCTGCGGCGCTGCTCTTTCAACCCCGCGTAAGCCGCATCGATGTGGATTCCTTTTCGCGCTTTTCGTGGTCAAACCCTCTTCTACGGCTCCACAGTTTTCACGCCGCTGTCCGTTCCGATCAACGCCACTTCGGCCAGGTCGAGGAAAAGGCCGTGTTCGACCACACCGGTCACCGACTTCAGTTCGCGGCCGAGCGCGTTGGGATCGGGGATGGAACCACACGCCACGTCGAAGATAAGATTGCCGCCGTCGGTAATCCATGCCCCGTCGCCGCGTTTCCGCAAAACCGGAATCTTTTGGATATCGAACTCGGTCAGCACATCACAGATACGGTTGACCGTGCCTTTACAGGCGAAGGGCTCTACCTCGATGGGGAGCGGAAACTTTCCGAGCATCTCGACCCGCTTGGCGGCATCGGCGATGACGACGCAGGTTTTCGCCTGCTCCCAGATCAGCTTTTCGCGCAGCAGCGCGCCACCACCGCCCTTGATCAGGGCCAGGCCCTCGCCGATTTCGTCCGCGCCGTCGACGACAAGGTCAAGCGCGCCGACATCATTGATGTCGCGGATGGTCAGGCCGAGGCTTTCGGCCAGTTGGGTGGTCTGAACGGAGGTCGATACAAGCGTCAGGTTCAGCTGCGCCGCCACGGCCACCTTCGCGGCGAGGGCCTTGACAAACCACGCCGCCGTCGAGCCGGTACCGAGGCCTATCTTCATGCCCGGCCTGACATAGGCCATGGCGGCCTCGCCGGCGGCTTTCTTCTGATCGTCGGCGCTCATTTTTTTTCGGCTTTCTCGGCGGCCTTGCGGTCGCGAAAGGCCGCGGCCCAGCTTTCCTTCTGCATCTGCGGCGCGCGGGCCAGGGCCAGAGAATCCGCCGCCACGTCCGTCGTGATGACCGAACCTGAACCGGTCATGGCCCCGTCGCCGATGGTCACCGGCGCGACGAGGGACGAGTTGGAACCGATGAAGGCGCGGGCGCCGACCACGGTCTGGTGCTTGAAGAAGCCGTCGTAATTGCAGAAGATGGTGCCCGCGCCGATGTTCGCGCCCTCGCCCACCCTGCCGTCGCCGAGGTAGCTGAGGTGGTTGGCCTTGGCGCCCGCGCCGACCGTCACGTTCTTGACCTCGACGAAGTTGCCGATATGGGCGTCCTTGCCGATGTCGGCGCCGGGACGCAGGCGGGCATAGGGTCCGATCAGCGCGCCCGGCCCCACCTTGGCGCCTTCGAGATGCGAAAAGGCGCGGATGACCGCCCCCGACGCCACGGTGACGCCGTCGCCGAAGACGACGTATTGTTCGATGGTTACGCCGGCCTCGACCTCGGTATCCCACGCGAAGAAGACGGTTTCCGGCGCCGGCATGTGGACGCCGTTGTCCATCATGCGGGTCCGAACGCCGTCCTGCCAGACGCGCTCGATGCCGGCGAGTTCGGCCTGGCTGTTGGCGCCCATGACGTCGGCTTCGAGCGCCATGGTGACGCGCGGTTGCAGGCCCCGGCCACGGGCGATACCCACCACGTCGGTCAGATAGTATTCGTGCTTGGAGTTCTCGTTCTTCACCTCGGCCAGCAGCGAGAACAGCAGGGCGCGGTCGCAGGCGATGACGCCGGAATTGCAGGCGCGGATGGCGATTTGTTCCTTTGTGGCCTCGCGCGCCTCGACGATCTCGCTGAGGCGGTCACCGTCGAGCACCAGGCGGCCGTAGGCGCCGGGGTCCTGGGCGACAAACCCGAGGACGGCAAGGTCGGCGTGGTCGGCCAGTTCGAACACCGGCCCCAGCACACGCGCCGACATCAGCGGCGTGTCGGCGTAAGACACGATGACCGTACCGTCGAACGCCGCGAGCGCATCGCGCGCCTGGTTGACGGCGTGGCCGGTGCCCATGGGCGGGTCCTGTGTCACGATGTTGTCCGCCCCTACCCGCTTCGTCGCGGCGTCGCGGACCTGGGGGCTGTGGTTGCCGACGACGACGATGACGCGTTCGCAGCCCAACTCCTCGGCGGCGTCGATGGCGCGGTCAAGCATGGTGCGCCCGCCGACCTTGTGCAGCACCTTGGGCAGGGGCGACTTCATGCGCGTGCCCTGACCGGCGGCCAGGATGACGGCGGCTCTTTTCTGCATCGGCGGTGACTCTTTATGATTGCGACTGGAGGCGATTTAGCCCAAAGCCAATCCAAAACAAAGAGGTCGATCATGGATTTGCGCGGTTATATTCTGGCTTTCGATCTCGACGGCACGCTGGTCGATACCGCACCCGACATTATCGGCGCTCTGAACGTGGTGCTGCATGAGGAAGGCATCACGCCCTACCATGTCGATGACGCCCGGCCGCTGATCGGGCGGGGCGCGATGGAGTTGATGCGGCGCGGGTTCGCTCTGGCGGGACATCCGCTGGCGCCCGAACAGGAAAAGCCGCTGCTGGAGCGGATGCTGAAGAACTACGAAGAGCATATCGACGTCTACAGCCGGCCGTTCGAGGGCATGACGGAGGCTTTGGACCTGCTGGAGGCGGCAGGGGCGCGGTTCGCCGTCTGCACCAACAAGCACACCTATCTGGCCGTCGAACTGCTGAAGAAGCTTGGCCTTCACGATCGTTTCGGCAGCGTTCGCGGGGCGGATTCCGGCCCGCCAAAGAAGCCCGACGCGGCGCATCTGCGTGCCTGCGTCGAGGACATGGGCGGGGACATGGGCAGGTGCATCATGATCGGGGATTCGGAAACCGACCTTTTGACCGCGCGTAATGCCGGTGTGCCGGCCATCCTGTTCAGCTTCGGCTATTCGGAACAGCCGGTCGCGGAACTGACGCCCGATGCCTTGCTTGATCATTACAAGGACTTGCCGCCGGCGGTGGCGCAGTTGCTGAAATAGGGGAAAATGGTGGACGCGACAGGGATTGAACCTGTGACCCTTCGCGTGTGAAGCGAATGCTCTCCCGCTGAGCTACGCGTCCATGCCATTTGCGTTTGTCGTTTTCACCAAAACGAGGTGCAGGGAGGCGAGCTATTAGCGCGGCCTTCTGAGCATGGCAAGAAGGAATTACGGCAGTTTGCGCGCTTCGACACCTTCATTTGTCATCACCACAGGCTTGATGGTGCCGTCGGCATTGAAGTAAAGATGCTCGATGGCCAGTTGGCGGTGATTGCCGTCGGTTTCGGTCAGCGGACGGCGGTGATAGGCGATGTACCAGTCGTCGGTGCCGGGGATGCTGACGATCGAATGGTGGCCCGCCCCGCGCGCGACCGTGCCATCCTGCTGCAGTATCTTGCCCATACGTGTGAACGGCCCCCAGGGGGTGTCGCCGATGGCGTAGGCGACGCTGTAGTCCGGGCCCGTCCATTCGCCTTCCGACCACATCAGGTAATATCTGCCGTTGCGCCGGGCCATGAACGGGCCTTCGACATAGGTCGGGCTGGGTGTGATCTCCTTGTACAGCGAGCCATCGGGAAACGGCACGACGCTGAGCAGGTCGGTGCTCAGGCGCACGACGTTGCAGTGGCCCCAGCCGCCGTAATACATGTACCACTGGCCGTCGCCGTCGCGGAAGACCATCTGGTCGATCGGCTGGGCGCCGTTGTGGATGCCGCCGATCAGCGGCCGGCCAAGCGCGTCCCTGAATGGGCCGTCGGGCTTGTCCGCGACCGCCACGCCGATGCCGCCCAGCTCGTTTTCGTGCACATCGTTGGCGCCGAAGAACAGGTAGTACTTGCCGTCCTTCTCGACCGCCGATGGCGCCCACAGGGCATAGGCCGCCCAGGTGACATGCTCGACATCGAGGACGCGCGCATGCTTCGTCCAGTGGACGAGGTCGGGCGACGAAAAGGCGTCCATGAAGGTCTGCCTGAGGAACGGCGCCCAGATCTTCGGCCGGGCGCGATGCCAGGCCTGGCCGGCGGTGAAGTGCTCGGGTGCGACGGGTGCGTCGGCATCGGCCGACCACGTCGGATAGATCCAGTACTGGTGCCGGAAGATGCGGATTTCCGGGTCGGCATACCAGCCGGGGACGATCGGATTGGCGGCGTGAGCGGAGGCGCATAGTCCCAGCGCCACCACGACGCCCCACACCAGCTTACGCATCCGCGTCGTCCATGATCAGGCAGGCGTGGATGGCCAGATTCATGGCGGCAGAAAACGGCGTTTCGGCCGCCCATTCGGTGCCGGCCCATTCGGCTTCGAGCTCGGCCGTGGTCTTGCGGCCGTCAATCAGGTCAAGCAGGGCGCGCGGGCCGGGCTCGTCGATGCGGCGCAGGTGCTGGTCAAGCGAACAGACATTGGTCTCGCCGCTGCGCAGTTGCGCCCGCACCAGGGGACTGACCCGCGGACGTTCCGGCAGGTCGTGGGGGCACGGCAGGGGATCGGCGAAGACTTCGGTCAGGCCGAAGTCCCACTGATGGAACAGGGCGCGCACGATCGACGGGTTGTCGGCGAATTCGGCGATCGGCACGCGCCGCGGCCAGGCGGCGGTCAGCCGTTCAAGGGCGGCGATCATCGCGGGCTCGGTGATCTCGAACTCGGTGCCGTTGCACTTGAAGACATTGTCCGACAGCCGGCGCGCCTTGGAGGCGGCGTAGAGCGGTTCGATGCGGCTGTTGTCGAGGCGGCGGACCGGCTTTTGCGTGGCGCGCACGAACAGGCTCTGGCGGAAGAAGCGGACACCGTCGTCGTCGCGTTCCTGGGCCGCCCTGACGATGCCGGACTGGCTTTCGTCGGCGCCCTCGTCCTGGATGAAGCCGTCCATGAGGATGCCCGGCCCGGCGTCGGTAAGGTAGATCAGGCCGTGCGCCCCGGCGTCATGCGACACGTCGGTGATGGCCTGGGGCGCGAAGATGTCGCCCAGTTCGTCGTGATAGAGCACGCTGCCGCGCTTGGAGCGGATACCGCGCGCCATTTCACGCATGGTCGCCTGAACGCCGCGGTCATTGTCCTGCGGCTTGCCGTAGGCTTCAAGGAACTGCTGGGCGGTGGCAATGCGTTCTTCCGGATCGGTGATACCGGCGACGTGACGCAGCAGCATCTCGCGGATGGCGATGCGCAGGTGGCCTCCGGGCATGGCGTTATAGCTGACATAGGCGACGCCGTTGTCCGACAGGACGCGGTCGATCAGCTTCCAGATCCCCTCGCGCACCGCCTCCGGCACCCAGGCATAGACGCCGTGGCAGACGACATAGTCGAACTTTTCGGCCATGGTTTCGGCGGCGTCCATGATGTCGCCGACCTCGACGCGGACAGTATCGATGCCGGCATCGCGGATCATCGCCTGGCCGCGCGCCACCGCCTTTGCCGACAGGTCGAAGCTCAGGGACTGCGTTTCCGGATAGGCGACGGCGAGCGAAATGACGTTCATGCCGTCGCCACCGCCGATTTCGAGCACGCGCGCCGTTTTCACCGGCGGCGGGGTCAGGCCGTGCAGCGACGCCATGGTGAACAGACGGTCGGGCTGGGTCTGCTGAAAGACCGTCGACGGATAGGCGACCTCGTCATAAGAGGTTTCGGGGGAGATTTCTTCGGTCATGGGCATGAGTCCTTTTCATCCCCGCTTACGGCAACGTCGTTGCGAGGAAGGCGGCATGGAGCGAAGCGACATGACGGAAGGGGGATTTCCGCCGTCCTCTTCCCCCTTCCACCGCTTCGCGGTCCCCCGTCCCCGTAAACGGGGAAGGAAAAGATTATTCGCTTAGCTGAAGGCGTAGTCGAAGACGCTGTCCTTGACCCCGACGTGGATGGCGTGGACCTCGATGCCGTCCATCTGCTTTTCGAGCAGGGCGATCGACAGTTCCGGCAGCATGGTGTTGGTCAGGATGGCGTCGATGACGCGCCCGCCCGACGCCACCTCGTTGCAGCGCGACACGATCAGGTCGATGACGTCCTGGCCGTAGCTGAAGGCTATGTCGTGGTTCTCCTGGATGCGCTTGCGGACGCGTTCGATCTGGAGCTTGACGATACCCTGCAGCATCTTGGGCGACAACGGATAATAAGGCAGGACCAGCAAGCGGCCCAGCAGCGCCGGCGGGAAGACCTTGAGCAGGTCGGGACGCAGGGCCTCGGCGAGAGCTTCGGAGTCGGGCTTCATCTCCTCGTCGGCCGACATGGTGGTGATGAGGTCGGTGCCGACGTTGGAGGTCAGCAGGATCAGGGTATTCTTGAAGTCGATGTGGCGGCCTTCGGAATCATTCATGAAGCCCTTGTCGAACACCTGGAAGAACATCTCGTGGACGTCCGGATGGGCCTTTTCGACCTCGTCAAGCAGGACGACGCTGTAGGGCCGTCGGCGGACGGCCTCGGTCAGCACCCCGCCCTGGCCGTAGCCGACATAGCCCGCCGGCGCGCCTTTCAGGGTCGAGACGGTGTGCGCCTCCTGGAACTCCGACATGTTGATGACGATCATCGAGTCGTCGCCCGAATAGAGCAGTTCCGACAGGACGTGCGCTGTCTCGGTCTTGCCGACGCCCGACGGGCCGCACAGCATGAAGACGCCGACCGGCTTGTTGGGGTTGTCGAGCTTGGCGCGGCTGGTCTTGATGCGCTTGGCGATGGCCTCCATGGCGTGGTCCTGGCCGATGACGCGTTCCTTGAGGCGGTCGGCGATTTCGAGCACGCTGCGGATCTCGTCCTTGACCATGCGTCCGACCGGGATGCCGGTCCAGTCGGCGATGATGGCCGAGACGGCATCGGCATCGACCACGGCGAAGACCATGGGCGAGTCGCCGCCGGCGGACCGCATTTCGGCGATGGCGGCCTCGAGCTCGGCCTTGAGCGGCGCTTCATCGACCGGCGCCGGTGGTTCGGCCCCCTCCTCCACCGGTGCTGCGGCGGCTTCGCGGGCGTCGGCCAGGGCCTGGCGGGCTGCCTGGACACGGGTGAGCGCGGCCTTTTCGGCTTCCCACTTGGCGGTGGATTCGGCCAGGGCTGCTTCGGCCTCGGTCAACTGTTCCTGGAGTTTCGGGCCCCGATCGTCGCTCCGGTACTGCCCGGCCAGTTCGCGGGCCGCGACCTCCATCTCGACCTTCAAGAGTTCGACCTTGCGCGTGCGGTCCTCGACAGCCGCCGGTGTGGCGTGTTGAGACACGGCGACGCGGGCGCAGGCGGTGTCGAGCAGGCTGACCGCCTTGTCGGGCAGCTGGCGGGCGGGGACGTAGCGCTGCGACAGCTTGACGGCGGCTTCGACGGCCTCGTCGAGCAGGACGATATTGTGGTGCTTCTCCATCATCGGCGCGACTGACCGCAGCATGGCGATCGCGTTGGCGGTCTCCGGCTCCGCGACATCGACCGTCTGGAACCGGCGCGTCATGGCCGGGTCTTTTTCGAAATACTGGCGATATTCCGCGTAGGTCGTGGCGGCGATGGTGCGCAGGCGGCCACGCGCCAGGGCAGGTTTCAGCAGATTGGCGGCGTCGCCGGTTCCCGCCTGGCCACCCGCCCCGATCAGGGTATGGGCTTCGTCGATGAACAGGATGATCGGCTTGGGCGAGGATTCGACCTCATCGATGACCTGGCGCAGGCGCTTCTCGAATTCGCCCTTCATGCTGGCCCCGGCCTGGAGCAGGCCGATGTCGAGCGCGCGCAGGGTGACGTCCTTGAGCACCGGCGGCACATCGCCGTCGACGATGCGGCGGGCGAAACCTTCGACCACGGCGGTCTTGCCGACGCCGGCCTCGCCGATCAGGATCGGGTTGTTCTGGCGGCGGCGCAGCAGGATGTCGATCATCTGGCGCACTTCAGCGTCACGGCCGACGACGCGGTCGATGGCGCCGGTGCGAGCGCGTTCGGTCAGGTCTACCGAGAACTTGGCCAGGGCTTCACCCTCGCCGCCGGAGAAGGGCTGGTCGTCCCCGCCCCCGCCACCACCGGCCGGCGCTGCGGACGATGCATCGGTGGTTTCGGACGACGCAGCGCAGATCTTCTCATACTGCGAGCCGAGCTTGTCGACCTCGATCTTGCGGAATTCCGACGAAATGTTGCCGAGCGCGTTTTTCAACTGCGGCGTCTTCAGCATGCCGAAGATGAGGTGGCCGGTGCGGATGCGGTTGGCGGCGAACTGCAGCGACGCGTAGAGCCAGCCCTTTTCGATCGCCTCCTCGATCTGCGGCGAGAAGTCGGAGATCGCTGTCGCGCCGCGCGGCAGGCTGTCCAGCATGGCCACGACATCGCGCGCCAGCTTGGTGTCGTCGAGTCCGAAGGCGGTGCGGATGGCCGACACGTCGTTGCGCGGGTCCTGCAACAGGACGTGGACCCAATGGACCAGCTCGACGTACGGATTGCCGCGCATCTTGCAGAAGCTGGTCGCGGTTTCGATGGCCTTGAGCGAGGTGGCGTTGAGACGCCCGAACAAGGATGCTCTGCTGATTTCAGCCATTTATGCCTCCGCAAATCCCGTGTGTTTCATGGTGGGGCGCTTCAATATGGTGTCGCGCCGGATACGTTTGTCTTTCTTGGGCGTCAGCCAGCTGGTCCAGCCGAGCCGGGTATGTCCGTCGAGCTTGGCCGGCGGCACCAGCCGCTCCTCGATTTCGAGCGCCACGTCCCAGTCGAGATGGGATGGCGCAAAGGCGTTCAGCGCCTCGGCGATCAGCGGAAAGCGCGCGCCCGACGGCAGCATGGTCTCGTAATCGCGCAAGGACTTGACGCGGATGACGAGGCGGAAGGCGTCCGACGCCGTGCGCACGCGTCCGCCGATGACAATGTCCCCGCCGAGCACGCCGAAGGCCTGGCCCAGGCGCGTGCGGTCGGACGGCTCCATCGGGGCCCAGCGCGGCTGAAACTCGTGGACCTGGACCGGCTGGCCCAACAGGTGCGACAGGGCGTCCTCGATGGCGCGCGCGCTCCTTTGCGAGGCGAACAGCGAGGCGTAGTGCAGCCGGGCGCGGGCGGGCAGCATGCTGCGCGCGCTTGTGCCCTCATAGGCTCCGGTCAGGGCCGACAGGTAGCCGGCGAAATCGTCCTCGTCCGGCCGGTCGGCCATGGCGGCGGGCTGGCTGTCGGCCCAGGCGCGGTAGAACAGTTGCAGCATGCGCCCGGACAGCATGTCGAGGAAACGGCCGAACGGACGCGTCTTGGCATATTTCTTTTCGTAGAGCGCGAATTCGGTCAGGTGCAGCGGAAGTGCCCCCATCGGCCCGGCCAGGCCCAGCCAGTAGCCGGAAACGCGGGCGCGGCCGCCTTCGATAGCAACGTCGTCGAGCGTCGGCGCCGGGACGGCCTTTTCGGGCGACTGGCTGAGGTCGACAACGTTCTGCCCCGGCAGCTTCGAGCGGCCGACGCGCGGCAGGCCATGGGCGCGCGCCTCCGCCCCGCGCACCAGCGGAAACAGCCCCCATTTGTGGACCGTGTCGCGCGCGGCGGCGAGGAAGCTCAGATGTTGTGCTGGCGACCGATCCGGGGCGGCCATTTGGCGAAGACTCCTTCCAGCGGGCTTTCGAACTCGCACTCGGTAAAGGTGTTGATGGTGGCGAACTCCGCCAGGAAGCGTTCCAGCACGGCGGTGAAGACGAACATGCGGGCGCGGTCGAACTGGCCGTCGTCGAGCTTGATGCGGATGTGGTGGCCACGCGCCACGGCCATACGCTCGAGCCCCGGCACGCGGCGGGTGATCATGCGCGAGGCGACGCTGGTGATGCCGTCGATCTGACGCCGCGACGAAGCGTCGTCCTGGCGGCCGTAGAGCGCCAGGTGGTCGCGCAGCAGCGACGGGTCATCCCCCGCCTGGTCGACCAGGGTGGCGTAGTTGGGCGTCAGGTGGGCGATGACGCGCCATGCCGAGTCGTTGAGCCCCAGCGGCGGACGGGGCCGCGTCGGCGCACGCACGACGGAAAGTTTGCTGACCGGAATGCCGCCGACGGTAAAATGGCTCTGGCCTCTGAACGTCAGAGTCTCGGGCAGTTCGCGATTGGTCACCAGGGCGCGTACGGCCAGTTCCTGGAGATTGTCGATCAGGGCCGGCTGGCCCGGCGCGGTCAGGCTGATCCAGGTCTCCGTGCCGACATAGTCGTGGGTGCGGCGGACACGCTGCTCCTTGGTCGAGAGACGGCGGGCGCGCAGTTGGGTGGTGTAGAAGATGGCGTTGCGCCAGTCATAGAGCAGCGCCCCGAAGGCATAGAGCGGCGCCACCGGCTGCGGGTCGAGATTGTCCTTGCCGTAAGCCTTGACGTCGAGCAGGCGGAAGACCTCGAAGTCGGTCGGCCGGGTGCGGTCGGGGATGACGTGGTATTCGTGGGTGTGGGCGTTGAGCTGGACGCGGCCGAGCTGCTTTTCGAACAGGTTGATGGCCGGGGCGGCGAACAGGCGGAAATTGGCCGGCGTCAGGGCGTTGGCCAGGGCCGGCACGGCGCGCGAGAACAGGATGACAACGTCACACGATTCCTTCGCCTGGGCGAAGGCCTTGCCGAGGCCTTCGAGGCCAACGAAGAAGAAGCGCTCCGGACAGGCGAAATATTCAGTCAGCAGGCGGTAGCCGCGGAACGAGCGCGCCTCGGCCGGCAGCAGGGCCTCGTCGTCGCCGAAGCCGAGCTGGACCGGTTTCGGCAGGGGAATCCAGCCGGCTGTTCCAGCGCCCGAATTGGCGTCGCGGCCCATGACAGCCACCGTCTCGCCGGCGATCTGGCGGTAAAGCTCGCCGGGAATGGTTTCGGAACCGTCGAGATAGATCGAAAGCCGCGCCGGATCGATCTTGCTGAGTTCAGCCCCGCCAATGGCCTGAAAGCGCAGGCGCAGGCCGGCTTCCGGCCGCAGGCCCGACGAACCGGCGAACGGCGCCACGGCGGCGCGCGAGCTCAGATATTCGACCTGGGTGATCCGGAGCGGCCACAGGGTGATCTCGTGGCCGGTGCGGAAGATGACCGGCACATTGCCCTGCTCGCTGGCCTCGGCGGTGATCTCTGTGCCGCGCGTGACGACGAAGCCCTTGTTGAGGATCGGGTCGCCTTCTTTCGGTTCGAAGGCGGCGACGCAGATCGACGGCGTCGGCGCGAGGTAGTGCGGCTGGACGGCCTGGAGGAGATGTTGGGTGAATTCGGGATACTGGTCCTGCTGCTTGAGCTGCACCCGCGCCGACAGAAAGGCGACGCCTTCCAGCAGGCGCTCGACATAGGGGTCGGGGTCGGTCGGGGTCTTGAGGCCCAGCCGCCCGGCGACCGCCTCGTGCTCCTCGCCGAACTCGCGCGCCGTCTCGCGCAGATAGGCGAGTTCCTCGTTGTAGGCTCTGAGCAGGCGGGGGTCCATCGGCCTAGTCCCTTACGGTCACGGTCGAGGTATCGGAATCGACGTCGGTCTTGAAGCTGACGGGAATGGCCTGCACCGCCGCGGTGATGTCGCCATGGATGACGTAGGTGATGCTGTTCTCGCGCTGGCGATCCTGCGACGGCTCGACATGCAGGGTCTTCTCGGCGATACGCGGCTCGAAGGCGCGGATGGCGTTGCGGATGTCGCGGGCGCGCTGCATCACCACCCGGTGCGAATTCGCCTTGCCGGTCAGGTCGGGAACGCCGAAATTGAGCACGCTGGTCTTGACGTGCGGATAAGGCCCCAGATCGGACCCGGCGGCCATGTTGGTGGTGTTGAGCAGCCACGCCAGGTCGCGCTTCACGGTGTCACGCATGGCGTTTTCGTTGAAGCGCTCCAGGCGCGGCACGCTATAGTGACGCATGGTTTCGCGCGACAACTCGGCCATGGCGACATTGTCGCGCAGGCCCGGCATATCGAGATCGGCCACGAGCTTGTCGAACAGGGTTGGATTGAGCCGCTCGGGAATCGTGGCCATGACCGGAACTGTTATCCCATCTCCAGAAGGCGCAGCGACATCAGGTCGCGTTCGTCGCCGGTCGACAGGGCCAGGACATGTTGACCGGTCAGCAGCGGCCCCATCGGCGAGTCGGTCTCGCCGGTGACGCGCGCCAGGACGGCGGCGTTGTCACCGGAGGTTTCCGTGCCGGGATAACGCCCGGGCAGGAAACCGGCGACCGAGGTGCCGCTTTTGAAGGCGATTTCAACCGGGTACCAGATGAGGTCGCTCAGCGCCTCCGGCCCCTTGCTCTTGATCTTTTCGATGGCGTCGAACGGCACCAGCCCCCACTTGCCTGCGATGATCGCCTCGACCGCCGGACCGAAGCGATGGTCGGCGTCGGCGATCCAGTCGAAAGCGATGCCGTCGATCTTGCCCGCCATGTCGGGCGCGGCGTCATAGGCGCGGTCACGGGCGGCCTCCGCCTCGGCGGTGCGGCCGGCGATTTCATGCGTCAAAGCCGCCGCCAGGTCTTCGGTCCAGGCTTGCGACTTCACCAGCAGCGATACGGGCGCCCGGCCGGCGAAAACGTCGGCGCGCACGGTTTCCGCATCGATCGCCTGGCCATAGGCCACGGCGTACATCTGGGCTTCGGGCGACAGTTGCGCGAGCGCATTCAGCTGGACGCGAGCCTTTGCCCACTCGCCGGTAAGCGCCAGCAGTTGAAAGAGGAACATCCTCGCTTCAACATTGCCGGGCGCCTTCCGGACCTGGTCGACAAGTTCAGCCCGCGCGCCAGCCAAATCCCCTTCGCGCAGCAAACTATCAGCAGACGACATTGGCCGTTACGATCAGCCGCCGACCGCCTTGTGCAGCTTGATATCGTAGCCGCGGACGACCGGAGCGCCGAGATTGCCCTTTTCGTCTTGCGGCTTGTAGGTGAAGACCACCTTCGAATAGTTCAGGTTGATGGTTTCGACCAGCGAGTCCGCGTCGTCGTCGCCGGTGTTCTGGAAGCTCGAAACAAGCAGGTCGGTGAACTTGACCGTATAGTATTCGGCGCCTTCCTTACCGTCCGCCTTGCGCACGGTGATCAGGGCGTTCGGGATATGCTTGCCGGTGGCGCAGTGTTCCATCAGCGGCGGCGACGCCTTGTCGACGTGCTTGGTGATCTGGACGTCGTTGAATTCAGCCCGGCCGGCGCCGAGGCCCTTGCCGGTGTTCTGCGAGGCACCGACCTGGTGCACGCCGAAGGTGAAGGACTGGATCTGGATTTCGTCCTTGTGCTTTTCGTCCGTCGCTTCGCCGGGAATGCCGTCGAGCTTGAAAAACATGTCAATGGCCATGAGTCGCTCTTTCCTGAATGTGAAAACGAATGCTTACGCTCTGGGGTACGCGGACTTAAGGTAGAGGCAATGGCTGACGGATCAGCCCTTGCCCTTGGGCAGGCGGGACACCATGCTGAGCGCCACGTCCATGCCTTCAAGCTGGTAGTGCGGGACGAACAGGAACTTCCCCTTGTAATAGCCTGGGTTTTCCTCGTCGGGCACGATCTCGATCTGGGCGTTCTTCAGCGGCAGGCGCGCCTTGACGTCCTCCGATGAGCTTTCCGGCGCGCCGTCGACATACTGCATGATCCAGTTGGTCAGGTCGCGCTCGAGCTGCGGCGCCTCGCGGCTGCCGCCGACCCAGTCGCGCACCATGCACTTGAGGTAATGGGCGAAACGGCTGGCGGCGAAGATGTACGGCAGGCGCGCCGACATGTTGGCGTTGGCCGTCGCCGCCGGATCGTCGTAGACCTTGGGCATGTTGCAGGTCTGGGCGCCGACGAAGGTCGCCTGGTCGCTGTTCTTGCGGTGGATCAGCGAGATCAGACCCGACGCCGACAGTTCGGCCTCGCGACGGTCGGAGATGGCGATTTCGGTCGGACACTTCATGTCCATGCCGCCGTCGTCGGTGGGGAACATCGAGGTCGGCAGGCCTTCCACCGTGCCGCCCGATTCGACGCCGCGGATGCGCGTGCACCAGCCCCAGGTCTTGAAGGCGTCGGTGATGCGCACACCCATGGCGTAGGACGCGCTGCACCACAGGTGGTTGTCGTGCTCGCCGCCGGTATCCTCCTCAAAGTCGAAGGCGTCGATCGGGTTGGTCTTGGCGCCGTAGGGCGCGCGTCCGAGGAAGCGCGGCATGGTCAGCGACATGTAGCGGCTGTCGTCCGACTGGCGGAAACCGCGCCAGGCAGCGTAGTCGGTAGCGTCAAACAGCTTGCCGAGGTCGCGCGGCTGCGACAGTTCCTGCCAGCTCTGCATGCCCATCAGGCCGGGGGCGGCGTTGGCGATGAACGGGGCGTGTGCGGCGGCGCCGATCTTCGACAGCCCCTTCAGCACCTCGATGTCCGGCGCGGTCGAGTCGAAGGCGTAGTCGCAGATGAAGGCGCCGTAAGGCTGGCCGCCGAGCTGGCCAAACTCGCTTTCGTAGATCTTCTTGAACAGCGGGCTCTGATCCCAGGCCGCGTCGCGGTACTGGCGGAACATCTTGCGGCACTCGTCCTTGCCGACGTTCATGACTCGGATCTTGAGATCCTTGCCCGTCGGGGTGTTCATGACGAAGTAGTGGAGGCCGCGCCACGCCGATTCCAGCTTCTGGAAGTCCTCGTTGTGCAGGATCAGGTTGACCTGCTCGCTGAGCTTGCGGTCGATGGCCGCGCGCATGGCGTCGAGCGTGGTGAACACGTCGTGGCCGATGACGTTGGTGTCGGCCAGGGCCTGCTGGGCCAGGGTCTGCACGGCGCTTTCGATGCGACCGGCCCGGGCGTCGTCGGTCGGTCTGAATTCCTTTTGCAGGAGCGCCGAAAAATCGTCAAAAGCGACGGCTTCACCCTGCGCGCCAGCGCCCGTCTGCAGGCTTTCCTTGGCCATGCTCTGGTCTCCCCAAAATATGAAGGCGGACGCTGTCGCGCCCGCCCGGAAAAATTAATCAGGCTTCGGCGTCGCCGCCCTTGTCCTTCTCGCCCTTGGCCGCTGCCAGCGACTTCAGCAGGTCCGGATCCTTGAGCAGCTTGTCGAGCAGTTCCTGGGCGCCGTCCTTGCCGTCCATGTAGATCATCAGGTCGTTGAGCTGCTGGCGGGCTTCGAGCATCTTGGCCAGGGCGGGCACCTTCTTGGCGATCTCGCCCGGATCGAAATCTTCCATGGTCTTGAAGGTCAGGTCGACGCTGAGCTTGCCTTCGCCGGTCAGGGTGTTGTCGACATTGAAGGCGGCGCGCGGCGCGATCGCCTCCATGCGCTGCTCGAAATTGTCCATGTCGAACTCGATGAAGTCGCGCTTGTCGAGCGGCTTCTTCTCAACCAGGCTCTTGCCCGAAAGGTCCGACATGACGCCCATGACGAAGGGCAGCTCGACCTTCTGCCTGGCGCCGAAGGTCTCGACCTCATACTCGATGTGAACACGAGGCTTGCGATTTTCGCTGATGAACCGCTGACCGCTCTTACCCGACATTGGAACCCCTGACTGGCGCGATCTTCGCCGCACCGAATTTCGTGGATAACGCTGTAATGACTTACTTTATCGAAAACGCCTTGGCAATATTCAATCCGGCGGGGAATCGCCCTGATCGCCGTTTTGTGAAGCCAAAAGAAACTAATAGCCGCTGTCCTGGTTGCGATTGGATACCAGCACACGCTTCGCCTCGTCCATGCTGCCCGGCGCGATGTCCTCCAGGACTTCCAGGAAATCGAGATTGACCCATTCGCGCGCCCGCCGCAAGGCCATCGGCACAGGACTGGCGGGCTCGCGGCGGCGATAATAGTCCGAGATGGCGTCGATGGCCCGCATCACGTCCTCGCGGCTTTCGATCGATCCCGGCGCTCCGCGCCCGCCGCCGCCGGGACCGGCGCCATAACCCGTGTCCGAATAGCCGTCACCGCCGGCGTCGTAGCTTTCGTCGGCTGCGGCCTCCTCTTCCGCGCCGGGCACAAAGGCGATCAGCGACTTGCGGATCGAAGCCAGGGCTTCATAGGTCGGCTGGAAGTTCACCGAGGTCTCGCTGCCGGCGTTCATGGTCATGATGGCGTCGGCCCGGGCGACCCCGGTCTTGATGTCGTCGATCAGCGCGACGACCGCCTCCAGGTCCTCAGGCGGCATTTCGGCCATGGCGGCGCGGAACATGCCGTAGCCATCGGCGCTGTCACCCTCGCGGGCGAAGCGTTCGATGTCGTTGCTGGAATATTCGCCAAGGCGCGGATGGCGGACGAGGATGGTCGCCTTCAGCGGATTGATGAAATCGCCAAGCTTGGTCAGGGATTCGACCGGCGCCTTGCGCCCCTGGAAGCCGTAGTCGTCGAGCTGCGGATGGACGGTGTCCCAGAAACGGTCAAGCAGGCCCGCCAGGAACTGCGCCCCGCGCGCCACCGTGTCGATGCGGCCCATGCGGGCGCCGGCGCGCATCATGTAGCCGGCCAGCCAGAGGTCCTTGGTGCGCGCGCTCTGTCCCTCGATCAGCGAGACGATGCCGCGCCAGTCGGTGTCGCCCTCGCCGCCCTCGCCCGAAGCCGAGCGATCGAAGGCGCTCTCGATCTCCTGGCGCTCGCTGTCGTAGCTCAGGTCGTCGCCGGCCGGGCTGTCCTCGGACACGGGCGCGAGCAGGTCTTCGACATCGGCTGCCATGAATTACCGCCTCATTCGGGCTGAGAGAGAATCCGCACGCTGAAACTGATTAAACTATAGAGACACAAAACTGACGGACGCGAAAGCCGTCCGCCAGCCGAAATCGTAAAATAAACTCAGAAAAATCAGTCGATGCGCACCAGTTCGACGCGGCGGTTGAGCGCCGAGGAGCGCTTGACGCCCGACAGCGGCCGGTCGGGACCGTAGCCGTGGGCGGTCAGGCGGTCGACGGAGACGCCTTTGCCAACCAGGTAGTCCACCACCGACTGGGCGCGGCGCTGCGACAGGTCCATATTGGTGGCGCGGGCGCCGGTCGAATCGGTGTGACCGTCGATGGCAAACTTCATGCCGGCCAGCTCCGGCCGCTGCATCGCCTCGACATACTTGTCGAGTTCGCCCTTGGTGTCGTCGGTCAGTTCGGCGGAGCCGAGCTCGAAGTGGACCTGCATGGTCATCGCCTCGGCCGAGGCCGCCGCCGGCGCAGGCGTCGCCGCCGGGGTCCAGGTCTTTTTCTTGGCGGCCGTACCCTTGCCCTTGGTCGAGGTCGACGCCTTGTAATAGCTTGGCTGGCCGGGGGAAGCGGCCGGGGTTGTCGCCGTCGGCTGCATGCTGAACATCTTCTCGTCGCCGACCTTCTGGCCGGCGGGGGCGGCGTCCGTCTTCTGCATGCTGAACATCTTTTCGTCGCCGACCTGCTGGCGCGCCGCGTCGGACGGCTTGCCCGTCTGGTCGCAGGTATTGGACATCTTGCAGACGATGTCATCGACCGTGGTGGTCGAGGTTTGAGCGGACGCGGTGGCGGCGGTCATGAGGCCGGCCAGGGCAGCGGCAAGGATCGTATATTTCATCTTATCACCCGTTGGTAAAAAGGACCGGAAATACGCCCCGGTTTTTGAGCCTCGGCTCCAGTATGGCATTGAAAATATCCCATTTACAAAGCCCGCGCAACTGGATTACCCTCCGGAAGCGGCTGGGGTTTTCCAAATGTACCCGCCGTCTATTTCAGCGTCGGCATCGTTACATTCCTTCCAGCATTTTGGAGACGCCGGGTGTTAAGCAACTGCGAAGCCGAGCTGAGCCTTGACCTTAAGGGAGAACAGGTCAAGCTGGTCAGCTTCGAGGCGGTCGAGGAACTCGGCAGGCCCTTCGTCATCACCCTGAGCGTGCTGTCCGATCCCGCCGAAATCGACCTCCTGCCCTGTCTCGGCGCCGAAGGCTGCGTCACCGTAAGCCAGGATTCGGAGGTCCTGCGCCGTTTTCACGGTATTTTGACCGAAGGCCGGTTCATGGATGTCGGCGCCGGCGGCTACATGCACGAGCTGACGCTGCGCCCACGCAGCTACCTGATGGACCATAACCGCGACTACCGCATCTTCCAGGACAAGACGGCGCCGGACATCATCAAGGACGTGCTCGACCGCAACAGCCAGGTCGCCCGCTTCAGCCTCCAGGGCACTTATGCCAAACGCGTCTACTGCGTGCAGTACGGCGAGAGCGACTTCGCCTTCATTTCCCGCCTGATGGAAGAAGAAGGCATCTACTACTACTACGAACACACCGAAACCGATCACAAGATGGTGCTGGTCGACGCGCCGGGCGCACACAAGGACGGCGACCCGTCGCAGATGACCTACAATCCCGACCTGATGGGCCAGGAGGTCTATGCGCCGGATACCCACCTCGGCTGGTCGAACTTCGTGTTCGAATGGGAGGAGCGGGTCGCTTCCGGTTCCGAAGGCCGGGTCACGCTGCGCGACTATAATTTCGAGGAAACCAAGGTCCTGCAGGTGCAGAGTACCGGCGCGAATGTTCACAAGGGCGACGCGCTCGAAGTCTACGGCTTCCCCGGCGAGTACCAGAAGGACCCGGACGGGCTCAACCTGAGCTCGGCCCTGCTCGACGCCCTGCGGGCGCGGCGGCAGATGTTCCATGGCTCGTCCCTGACGCCGGCGCTCGAGTACGGCACCAAGTTCACGCTCACCGACCACCCCAACAGCCGCTACAACCGCGCCTTCCTCCTGGCGCGCATCCACACCATGCTGTTCAACACCAACTATCAGTCGGGCAAGGACGACGTCGAAAGCTTCTGCCGCTTCGAGGCGATCAAGCACGATGCCGCCTGGCGCACCGAGCCGACAACGCCGCGGCCGGTGGTGCGCGGCCCCGAGACCGCCGTCATCACCGGACCGCCGGAAGAGAAGGACGGCGAAGGCATCTATACCGACAAGTACGGCCGGGTGAAGGTACGCTTCCACTGGGACCGCTCGGGCTCTAAAGGCGAGGAAGCAAGCTGCTGGATGCGGGTGTCGCAGACCGGCGGCCTCGGCAATATCATCCTGCCGCGCATCGGCCATGAGGTCATCGTCGATTTCCTCGACGGCAATCCCGACCGGCCGCTGGTCGTCGGCCGGGTGTTCAACAGCCAGCACATGCCGATCTACGCACTGCCGGAAAACAAGACGCGCGCCCTGTGGCGCACCAGGCGCTACGGCGATACCGGCGACTACGGCGGCGCCATGGACCTCGACACCGGCAAGCCCGGCGCCAACGAACTGCGCTTCGAGGACAAGGGCGGCAAGGAAGAGGTCTTTCTGCACGCCGAGCGCGACATGAACACGCGCATCCGCCACCAGGAATCGCACCATGTCGGCCTCGACCGCGAGATCAAGATCGGCGGCAACGAGACCAAGGACGTCAAGAAGGACGAGACGATCTCGATCCACCAGAACTCGACCCTGACGGTCGACCAGGACAACAAGGTCACCATCAAGGGCAACAAGAAGGTCCAGATCAACCAGGACGAAACGCGCGACACCAAGGGCAATGTCAAGCACGACATCGGCGGCAACCAGACCTACACCGTCAAGGGCGAGGGCAAGAGCGACGTCACCGGCTCCTACAAGCTGTCGGCCATGAGCGTGGAGATCGACGCCAAGCAAAGCCTGACGCTGAAGTGCGGCGGCAGCAAGATCACCATGGACCCGATGAGCGTGAAGATCGAGGGCATGATGATTTCCGTCGAAGGTCAGATCCAGACCGAGGTCAAGGCGCTGATGACCTCCGTTTCCGGCAACGCCATGCTGACCCTCAAGGGCGGCATCGTGATGATCAACTAGGGGGCGTTTATGGCGGGGTGGCCACTGGTGCAATATTCGCAGGCGCGGCAGGTGGGCCAGGCCATGGGCCTGAAAGGGCCGAAGCTGCCCGAGCCCGGTGTCTTGCCGGAGCAGCATTTCCGCGACCTGATGGAGGCCGACCGCCAGCCAGACGCTATCGCCTTCCTCGCTCATGCCCTGCCGCGTTACGAAATGATTGTCTGGGTCGGACGCTCGCTCGATGCCATCCGCAGCGGCGCCGGACGCGAGCCGGAGGACCTGCGCGCCATCGAGGTCGCCAAGCGCTGGATTCGCGATCCGGCCGACGATGTACGCCGCGAAGCGCGGGCGATGGCCGAAGCCATGGAAGAGACCTCGCCGGAACAATTGCTGCTCAACGCCATCTTCCTGTCGGGCGGTTCGATCGCGCCGGAGGACCTGCCGCCGGTCCATGCGCCCGAATCGTCCGCGGCACATATCGGAGGGGCGGCGATCCAGCTGGCCGCCTACCGGACGCCGTCGCCGGTTTCGGCGCTTGCCACGGCGCTGCAGATCGGTGAAAACCTGGCGAAAAACGCCGGATAGGTAATCGATGAAGCTCACACTGACCGTGCAGAACATGGACCGGCTGGACAACGGCCTGCCCGCCCGGATCGAACTGCCGGACCGCGGCGCGGTTATCGGCCGTTCGCCGACCGTGACCTGGTGCCTGCCCGACACCAGCAACCACATCTCGTCGCGCCACTGCGAGATCATCTTCCGCGACGGCCAGTACATCGTCAACGATACCAGCACCAACGGCACCTTCGTCAACGGCCGTCAGGTCACCGAGCCGACACCGCTGTCGTCCGGCAACCTCCTGACCATCGGTTCCTACCAGATCTCGGTTGTCATCGAGGGCATGGCGCCGGCGTCCCAGGCGCATACGGCGCAGTCGCCCTCGGGTTGGGCCGGCTGGGATACGCCCGGCAGCGCGCCGGCAGCGTCGCCATCGGCCTCGGATGACTGGGGTCCGGCGGCTGCGGTCGGTTTATCCGCCGGCTGGGACCCGGCTCCGTCGGCGCCCGCCAGTTCCGAACCCGATGTCTGGGGCGTTACACCTCAGGCGCCGCCTCCGTCACCACCGCTGTCGGCGTCACCCGCCGGCGCCTGGGCCGTCGCCGCCCCTCCGCCGCCCGCCGCCTCGCCGTGGTCGAGCGCCGTGCCCGACGCGGTCAATGCGCCGCCGCCGTCGGGTGGCGACATCTGGGGCAAGATGACGGACGATTATGTCGTCGACTGGGCGCGTGGCGGCTTCGGCCAGCAGCGGCCGCCGGAACCGACCGCCGCCGACGTGCTGGGCTTCGGCTCGGGTCCGGTGACCGAAGGCAAGGCGACCGACGTGCTGGGCCTGGCCGCTGACAGCAACAATGCTTTCAGCGCCGGCGCGCCCGCGCCTCAGGTGGCGGGGGTCAATTTCACGCCCGCCCCGGCCTGGGACAGGCCGGCCGAAGCGCCCGCGCCCGCACCGCCTCCGCCCGCTGCCGACAGCTGGGGTCCGTCCGAGGCCGCTCCCGTCCAAACCTGGGGCGCGCCGCCACCGCAAGCGCGGGAGACGACACGGCCGCCACAGGTCGGGGCCCCTCAGCCTCAGCCCGCGCCGGTCCAGGCTCCGCCACCGATTCAGCGCGCCCCGGTCCAGCCGGCCGCGCCGGCCCTGTCCGGCTTCGTCAACCAGCTTGGCATCAATCGGGCCGACCTCAAGCCATCCGACGGCGAAGTCCTCGATGCGTCGGGCATGCTGCTGCGCCGCCTGGTCGCCGGCCTGGTGGTGATGCTGGAGGCCCGCGCGCGCGCCAAATCGCAGATGGGGGCACAGGGCACGGCGCTGCAGTTCGACGGCAACAACCCGATGAAGTTCGCGCGTACGCCGGAACAGGCGCTGGTACAGTTGCTCAATCCGCCCGAACGCGGCTTCATGACAACCGAGCGCGCGGTCGAGGACGCCTTCCTCGATCTCAATTCGCACCAGGTGGCGACGCTCAAGGCCATGCAGGGCGCGCTCAAGGCGACGCTCGACCGCTTCTCGCCCAGTTCGATCCGCGAACGCGCCGAATCGAAGGGGCTGATGGCCAAGATCTTCCCGGACGCCCGCGACGCCGCGCTGTGGAAAGCCTATGAGCGCGAGTTCAGCGGCGTCGTCCAGGGCTCGGACGAGGCCTTCATGGACGTCTTCGCGAAGGAATTCCGCAAGGCCTATGAGGAACTGACGGCACGAAAGGGCATGTAATGCGCTACCTGGCCATTTCGCTGGCGGCCGTGCTGGCCGCATCCACCGCCCTGGCCGACGACCGGCCGCCGCCGCCGACGCGCCAGCCGGGTTATGTCGCGTTTACCGAACTGCCGGACGGCGCGGTGCCGCCCGCCAATGCCGACGGCAATTTCGTCATAGGTCCGACCCATCCGGCGGCGCCCGAGGCGACCGTGCATGCCGATGTGCCGCACGGTAATATCATGAGCTTCACCCTGAGCTCGGCGGACAGCCGATTCTACCCCGGCATCATGCGCGACCCGAACACCTTTGGTACGCCCGACCCTAGCGATCCGGCCAAGCTCATCGTCACCACCAGCCATCCGGCGCCGTGGACGCGGACGGTGACCGTCTATGTGCCGAAGCAGTATGTTAAGGGCACGGCCGCGCCGTTCATTGTCGGCCAGGACGGTCCCGACAAGGACCTGCCGGTCGTGCTCGATAATCTCATCGCCGAGGGCAAGGTCCCGGTGATGATCGCCATCTCGATCCAGAACGGCGGCGGCGACGCGCAAGGCTCGCAGCGCGGGCTGGAATACGACACCATGTCGGGGGTATACGCCGAATGGGTCGAGGCCGAGGTCCTGCCCCAGGTGGAGAAGCTCTACGGCGTCACCCTCACCCACGATCCCGACGGGCGCGCCACCATGGGCGGATCGTCCGGCGGATCGTGCGCCCTGATCATGGCGTGGTATCATCCAGAGCTTTACCACCGGGTGCTGAACTATTCCGGCACCTATATAAACCAGCAATGGCCGTCCAATCCGGACACGCCGCACGGCGCGTGGGAGTTCCAGGAACACCTGGTGCCCAATTCGCCGGTCAAGCCGATCCGGCTGTGGATGGAGGTGGGCGACCGCGACCTCTACAATCCCAATGTCATGCGCGACGAGATGCACGACTGGGTTCTGGCCAACGAAATGATGGCCGGCGCGCTGGCGGCGAAGGGCTATCACTACCAGTTCACCTTCGCGCGCAATGCCGCGCACGTCGACCATGCGGTCAAGCTGCAGACCCTGGCCGAGGCACTGGAATGGCTGTGGCAGGGGTATAAGACGCCGTGATGATCGCTCCCTCCTCCCTATCGCTTGCGATGGGGAGGTGGATTTTCCGAGCTTGCTCGGAAAATTCGGAGGGGTCAACGCCGGTGGAGACGACCCCTCCGGCGCTGCGCGCCGCCTCCC
>CAYYTA010000055.1:0-42462 GCA_964474575.1 uncultured Caulobacteraceae bacterium
CCCAACCGCAACAACTTCCAGCATCGGTAAGACGTTGTAAACGGTCTTAGCAGAGAAAACGTCGGGGCCCAACCGCAACCGGCTCAACGGCCGTTTTAGGACTCGACTCGGTCTTAGCAGAGAAAACGTCGGGGCCCAACCGCAACCGTCGAAGAAGCCGCGGGCAAGCCGCTCTCGGTCTTAGCAGAGAAAACGTCGGGGCCCAACCGCAACGCGACATGCCTTCGAACAGCGTGTCTTCCAGGTCTTAGCAGAGAAAACGTCGGGGCCCAACCGCAACCTCAGCGCTCCGCGCTGCGGCCACAAAGACGGTCTTAGCAGAGAAAACGTCGGGGCCCAACCGCAACGCGCAACCCCGCCGTGGCGTCCGCTGCGGCGGTCTTAGCAGAGAAAACGTCGGGGCCCAACCGCAACACCAACATCCGCCAGTCGTATAACGCCGGCGGTCTTAGCAGAGAAAACGTCGGGGCCCAACCGCAACCAACCTCGCTTACGCTCTTTCCGGCGTATTGGTCTTAGCAGAGAAAACGTCGGGGCCCAACCGCAACGCCAGATAGACGGTGTGGGGCAGGTAACCGGGTCTTAGCAGAGAAAACGTCGGGGCCCAACCGCAACGATGTACAGACGAGCCCACGCCTCCTTAAGGGTCTTAGCAGAGAAAACGTCGGGGCCCAACCGCAACAGGGCCGCTTTAGCAGGACCTAAAGCCCAAGGTCTTAGCAGAGAAAACGTCGGGGCCCAACCGCAACAGACCGACCACGTATCAGTTGTGCGGGTGGCCTTAGCGGTGCGTAATTCGACTGGACTTCGCTGCGACAGCAAGCATTGGTCCATGTGCGCCCGATAACCTCGGGCTTGTCTCGGTGAGGGCGACGGAATGGTTCCGGCGCCTCAATAGCACCGAGAAAACCTATGTCCCAAAAGAAGAGAGCGCCTAAAACCAACGAGCCCAATCCTCAAACACCCTCTCCTGGCGCCAGCATTGCGGAACCCGCCAAGAAAGGTGAACGAACCACTGACCTTAAACAGGGATGCAAACCCAAGCGCTCTACCGCGAACACTCCAGAGCCACGAACGCTAGTGCCTGCGGCAGCTGAATCTGCAGCCTCAATCGCGCCAGCCGAACGTCCGAGCAAGCAGGCGGTATTGCTGGATATGCTGCGCCGCTCCGAAGGCACGACCCTCGACCAGATGTGTACCGCCTCGGGCTGGCAGGCCCACAGCGTCCGGGGCTTCCTTTCCGGCACGGTACGAAAGAAGCTGGGCCTGACACTCGAGACCGCCACCGGAGACCATGGACGCACCTACCGCATCGTAGGTGCCGCCGCCGCCGCGGGTGGCGCGGCATCCGCCAAGACCGATGAGGCCGCGTCTTGATGCGCCGGCCGCATCCGGTGTTGGAAAGCCAGCTTGCTCACCTGGGAGAACTGGATGACCGGTCCGACCTCTTGCAACTCTGGGCGCTGCACTTTGACAACATCCAGCCCCCACGTAATATCAGCAATGGCCTGCTTCGGCGGGCCATTGCCTATCGCCTTCAGGAGAAAGCATACGGTGGACTGAAGGCCTCGACACGTCGATATCTTGAGTCAGTGGTCACCGCAGAACAGGACAATCGGTCCATCAAGCCGGCGGAGGCCAAGGTCGAACCGGGTACCCGGTTGGTGCGCGAGTGGCACGGCCGCGCTTACGAGGTTTTGGTCTTGCAGGACCAGGTCCAAATGAATGGAAGGCTCTATAACTCCCTCTCCGAAGTCGCCGAAGTCATCACCGGCGTGCACTGGTCTGGACCCCGGTTCTTTGGCTTGACGTCAGTCACGTCGAGCCAGGAGGCGTAGGTCCGATGGCTTCCGTTCCCCGTCTCCGTTGTGCTGTCTATACCCGCAAGTCGTCCGAGGAGGGCTTGGAACAGGACTTCAATTCTCTGCATGCCCAACGGGAGGCCTGCGAAGCCTTCATCCGCAGCCAGAAGCACGAAGGCTGGGTCCTGATCCCTGCGGCATATGACGACGGGGGTATCTCCGGCGGCACCATGGATCGCCCTGGATTGCAACAATTGCTCGCCGACATTGCGGCGCGGAAGATCGATGTCGTCGTGGTTTACAAGGTCGACCGACTAACACGTTCCCTGGCCGACTTCGCCCGCATGGTCGAGCTATTCGATCAGAACCAGGTGTCCTTCGTTTCGGTCACTCAGCAATTCAACACCACATCGTCCATGGGGCGATTGACCCTGAACGTTCTTTTGTCCTTTGCCCAGTTCGAGCGGGAGGTCACCGGCGAACGGATACGTGACAAGATCAAAGCCTCCAAAGCCAAAGGCATGTGGATGGGCGGTAGCGTTCCCTTGGGATATGAGGTCAAGGACCGGAAACTGTTGATCCAGCCTGAGGATGCAGACCTCGTCAAACTTGTCTACCAGCTCTACCTGGATCTCGGCACCGTCCGCCGGCTCAAAGGTTATCTCGAACAGCATGATATCCGACGGCGGAACAATCCGTATCCCTGGTCCGGCGGGATGCTCTACGCCCTGCTGTCCAACCCCATCTATGTCGGCAAGATCGTCCATAAGGGCGTACAGCATCAGGGCCAGCACGAAGCCCTCATGGATCAGCATCTATGGGATCAGGTTCAGGCGAAGCTGACCGACAACAAGAACGGCAAGCAAGGAAAGCATCGTGTAACAGAACCCTGTCCACTGACCGGCAAGCTCTTCGATCCACAAGGCCGGCGCATGGTACCAAGCCACAGTCAGAAGAGAGGCCGTCGCTACCGCTATTACATCTCGGCAGATCTGAAATCCAGCGCCGAAGATTCCGGCCACGGATGGCGGCTGCCGGCGAAGACGATTGAAACTGCCGTCGTGGATACAGCGCGGGACATCCTGCTGAAGGCGCAGATCGACCATGTTGCCGATGCAGATACCACCACCGACCAAGTGGCCCTAACAATCCAGCAGCGCCTGCATCTAACCCAACAGCTCCCTACGACGGCTGAGCGGCTTACCACGGGCGAGATACTCTCCATCCTGATCCACCGTGTCGATGTCGCACCGGATGCTTTGACCCTCACCCTGGACCTGTCATCCTTGATGCTGGCCACCGACCGGCCGGCAGGATGCTTCCTATCCCGTCACGTAATTCCGGTCACATTGAAGCGGCGGCACAATGAACTGCGGCTGATCCTGAAAAGTCCCACAGCCAGGCCGTCAAACATCGACCAAACCCTGCTTCGCAACATCGCCAAGGGGCACGTCTGGTTCCGGGATTGGATGTCAGGCCAGGTCGGCAATCTCAAGGACATCGCCGACCGCGAAGGCGTCAGCCGGGAATATGTTGCTGATGTTGTACAGCTGGCTTTCCTGTCGCCGAAGATCGTTGAAGCCATAGCTGCTGGTCTCCAGCCCATCGAACTCAACAGCAGGAAGCTTCTGGCGAAGAATGCTATTCCTTTGAGATGGAGCGAGCAGGCAGAGCAATTGCTCGGTCGATAGGCCTGAGAAGCGATGTGGTTCCAAAGTGCCACACATACCTTGCATCCATAAAAACTACTGGACTTCCTTGCCGAAGGAAGCGGTCCTCTGCCGACTAAGCCAACAAGGGCTGCCTGAATGATCGACGAGGATCCCATCGGTGAGATATTTGCCAGGCTGACGGCGCGATATGAAGATGTAGCGACATTGGCCGCTAAAGGACAAAACCCCACGCTGTCCGTTGCCGAGCGCCGTATCTTCCTGAGCCGAATCCGCGCGATCACGGCGGACGCAGATAATGTCCTGGCTGAGCTTGATCAAGCGCTTCGGTAGTTCCGCCTCAGTCTCTATCTCATGAAGAGGTCAATGCACTTGGCCGTCAGAGACTACGGCCGCAAATCCAGCCGGAACACGCTCTCGTGCGACCGTCTCTGATCTCCCGATCGGCCAGGCATCTAAAATAACGCCGCAAATTCCGCAGGTTACGCACCACCTACGGAATAGTCTGCATTTTGTGTTTTGGGAGAAGTGTAGGTGGTGGAGCTTAGCGGAGTCGAACCGCTGACCTCTTCAATGCCATTGAAGCGCTCTACCAACTGAGCTAAAGCCCCATCTCACGATGGTCCGATCAGGGGGGGCCCTGCCGAGGCGGCGACTTCTATGACAAGGTTCACCGCCACGCAAGCCCCTTCCGCAACTTTTTTGCCGTTTTCACAGGGCTAACGCGGCACGGCGAAATTCTAGGCCTCCGGCATGACCGCGCCGTCTTCCTCCGCCATCACCGTCGCCCGGGGGCTGCGCAATCCGCGCCTGATGTAAGCCTTCTTGCGCATTTGAGACAGTATGTGATTATTTCGTCACCGTCCCAGGCAAAAGTTCGATTTCACAACCTCTCCGTTTGACCGGGGTGCAGGCATACCCCCAATATATGCTGAGCCATAGCTTCTTGCTGATAACCTGGCCTTATGCGGGGACGTAAAGCTGCCACTAAAAATGGTGTTGCCTGTGCATTTGCACCGCCACTTTGCCGGGTGAAAATATTCACGACTATTCAGAAACAAATGGAATGGCGCAATAATGACCTTGAGTCGCCCTCTGCGATTCGCGGAGAATGGTTTTATTTATGTCGTTACGAAAATTAGAGTCCTGTTTTGGATTCTGATATCACCGTACATTTCACGTGGAGAGTTGATAGAAAAAATTCAAGAATCTTACGAACGATATGAGAGCGTATTCAATATATTGTTTCTTATGTCCCTTGTGGCAATTTTTATAAATTTATCTAATATTTCCGAGTTCTTAAAATCCGCTCTTGAAATTCCACATATACTAGGTAGTATTTTTATTACAGTTTTTATTTTAGCAAAGCTTTTGTTAAGCCGAAGCCCGATCGGAGGTCAGGGCTGGCTGGAAGCTCGCGGGCGGCGTAAATTAATTACGTTTATGAAATCCTTGCTGCGCGTCAAGGCAGTTGATTCAGGTTTTGTTGTACAAGGCGTGACGTGCCAATTTGCCGATAACCCTGAAATAGTTACCAAAATATCGTTCTTGAACGTTGAAGCGTTTTCAGGCTCTTCCTTCGGAATGAAAAAGGAAGAACTTTTTTACCGGAATGAAGCGATTTGCGAGAAAAACCCAACAACAAACTTATTAATATTTGATCCATCGACCAATTATAACACCGCTTTCGGTTTTATTACGATTATACCACTCACAAAATTTGGATTTCTTGAGTATATGGACGGGAGAATTCACGATTCTCGATTGAAGGCTAGAGATGTGTGCGGCCTAAATGAAAATCCTGAAGCTCTGTTGATATTTTCAATTGCTATTCATGACACTATTGCAAGCATAGGGCGAGACCAGGCGGATCAGATCGAGTACTTATTCGGACACCTGGCTTTTCATTTGGTTGCTATTGCTGGACATTCCACGTCCTATCCCGATGTTGAAATTATAATGCAAACAGAACATGAGTGGGCGAAGCGCATTGCACGGATTTGGAATTTTACGAATACCCAGCAAAGAAGTGCGGATGGCTTCGACATCTGGTCCGGAAACTTGTCGAGCTACCTACAGGACCCCGTCGTCGTCCCGGTGGTTGAAAAGATATAAGCAACGCATGTAATCTGAAACGACTATATTTTCTAAAAGACAAATATGGAACCTTGCTGGAATTGAACGCTCCGGCGACGACCACTTGCGGCGTTTTCAGGCCAGCGCCACCTTGAACGTGCTGGTGTGGCGGGTCGGCAAGATATCCGGCGCGGTCACGACGAGGGCGGCGTCCGTCTGCTTGAAGGCGACCTTGCCCGCACCCAGCAGTTCGACATGCGTGACATGGCCGGCCCTGCGGCCTAGCGCGGCGATGGTGACCTCGCCCTTCGGCTCGCCGAGCGTGATGGCGTAGAGCGCACCGGCCCTCGTGGTGAAGCGGATATCCTGCGGCGTATAGGCCGTATCCTCCCTGAACGCGCCGCCGGCGCTTTCGGTTGGGCCTTCGCCATAGAGCTTCCACGGCCGGGTGCCGTGGATGGCCTCGGCATTGACCTTCATCCATGCCGCCATTTCGGAGAGGAAGGTCTGCGATTCCGGCGGCAGCGAACCGTCGGGATAGAGGACGACATTGAGCAGCAGGTTGCCGTTCTTGGCGACGATATCGGCCAGCATGTGCACGACCTCGTCGGTGGTCTTGTACTTATAGCCCTCGCTGTAGAACCAGTCGCCGATCGAGGTGTCGGTCTGCCACGGCAACGGGTTGACGCCCTTCATCACGCCGCGTTCGACGTCGCGCGTGCCGCCCTGCGGGTCCCAGTCGCCGGCGGCGAACATCTTCGAAGTATAGACGGCCTGCTGCGAACCGTGGTCGGCGACGCTGCGGTTATAAAAATTGGCCAGCATGGCGCGCCCGACCTCGCCGAACGGCAGGGCGCCGTCGGTATAGAGCAGGTCGGGCTTGTAACGGCCGGTCAGGTCGGTGATGCGGTCGAACCATTCCTGGTGCCACGCCGGATTTTTGGCGTACCAGGTGTCGCCGCCCTTGTAGGGTTCGTCGTGCTTCGGGTGGTAGAGGTCGGCATATTGCGGATCGGCGCCGTCGTAATCGACGCCGAGCAGCGGCCAGAACTGGTCGTAGCCGTGGCTGGGCGCGAACCAGCCGTAGCTGGCCCCCATATGCTCGGAAACGCCGAACTTCAAGCCGCGCCTCTGCGCCGCCTTCTGCCATTCTCCGACGACGTCGCGCTTCGGCCCCATTTTCGCGGCGTTCCAGCGGTGCTTCGCGGAATCCCACAGCTCGAAATTGTCGTGGTGGCAGCCCATGCTGAAGAAGTACTTGGCCCCGGCGGCGACATAGAGGTCCATCAGGGCCTCAGGGTCCCACTTTTCGGCCGTCCACAGGGGTATGATGTCCTTGTAGCCGAACTTCGACGGGTGGCCGTAGGTCTTGAGGTGGTGGTCGTAATGCGGATGGCCGGGCACGTACATGAAGCGGGCGTACCAGTCGCCCTGGCGCGGCACGGCCTGCGGACCCCAGTGCGCCCAGATGCCGAATTTGGCGTCGCGAAACCAGTCGGGGGCCTGATAGGCCCTGAGCGAGGCCTCGGTCGGCTGGAACGGTCCCGGCACGTGCGGCAGGTCATAGGCGGGACCGGCGTCCGGGGCGGACTGGGCGTGCGCCACCGCCGGCAGGGCCAGGGCGGCCAGCAGGGGCGCTCCCAAAAGGCTGCGTTTGCTGATGTCGGTCATGGTCGGGCCTCCCTTTGTGTTGGCGCAGCCTATGACCTATTGTCCGACTTATCAATGCGGTTGCACGGGCCCTTTACCGTTAAGGCGCGATTCAGGCTTTCCTCATCGAATCTTGACAAGTTTGCCTTATAGATAAGCGCATGACTTCATCTTGACGCGCCGCCAGCAGAGCGGCGATCACAGGGCAGAAACGCACATGCAGAAGATCAATGTCGCCAACTGGATTTCCGCCGCCCGCTCATGCGCCCCGGCCGCCGCGCCGTGCAGCCAGAGCTTCATCGCCGCCATGTCGGAACGCCGCTCCGCCGGCCACACGGAACGCACCGCGCCGGTCTCGCGCTGAACTTGACAGACGCGCCCAAAAAGCGAAAACCTCAGCATTTTTTGACGCCTCATGTTTATGCCAAAAGTAGCCCCGATAACATTCAGGCACTTTTGGGCATGAGGCTTGGCGGAGGAAGCCCATGGGTGAGATGATGCAGCTGAAGCGGCCCGACGGCGGCATGCTCGAGGTCTATCGCACTGACATCGATCCGCGCCGGCCTTCCGTCATCGTGCTTCAGGAGTGGTGGGGCCTCAACGACCAGATCAAGGCCACGGCCGACCGGTTCGCCGCCCATGGTTTCAATGCCGTGGCGCCGGACCTCTATCACGGCCGAGTCGTCGGCTACGACCACCGCGACGAGGCGTCGCACGCGATGGACGGGCTCGATTTTCCGGGCGCGGTGCATGAGGACATCGCCGCGACATTGGCTTATCTCAAGACGATCAATGGCGAGGTCGGCGTGGTCGGCTTCTGCATGGGCGGGGCGCTGACCATAGCCTCCGCCGCGCGGTTGCAGGGCTTCGGCGCGGCGGTGTGCTTCTATGGCGTGCCGCCCAAGGCCTTCGCCGATCCCGCCGACATCACATGCCCGTTCCAAGGCCATTTCGGCATGCATGATGACTGGATTTCGCCGGCCGTCGTCGCCGGCATCAAGGCCGATATGGAGGCCGCCGGCCATACGCCCGAGCTTTACAGCTATGACGCCGACCACGCCTTCTGCAATTCGGCGCGGCCGGAGGTCTACAAGCGTGATGCCGCCGAACTGGCGCTGACGCGGACCGTCACCTTCTTCAAGGCCAATCTGAGCAACCTCTGACGCATCTTGAATTTTGTCCGCCGACCGCCTATTATGACCATAGTTTGTGACCATGGACATATTGCAGTGGATGACGCATCAACTATCGGCGCGGGCGAGTTCAAGGCCAAGTGCCTGAAACTGCTGGATGAGGTGGCGGAAACGCGTCATCCGCTGATCATTACCAAGCACGGCAAACCCGTAGCCCGGCTAATGCCCATGCCGGAAAAGCCAAAGACCGAGCTGTTCGGCGCTTTGCGCGGCAGCGTCTACTATGAGGGCGACATCATTTCGCCTCTCGATGTGGAATGGGACGCCATGAAGTGAGCGCGGTTTTGCTCGATACCCATGTTCTTGTCTGGCTGATGCAAGGGGTGGCTCGCATTTCTGACGCCAAGAAGGCGCTTATCGAATTGGCCGGCAGGGAAGACCGTCTCTTTGTTGCCGCCATAACGCCCTGGGAAATCGCCATGCTCACGGAAAAGTCGCGATTGGCCTTGCCCATGGACGTCAAGGATTGGCTCGACGCCGCGATTAACCGGCTGGGCATAGGCCTTGTGCCATTATCCGCCGAAATTTCCGTGGCAAGCAACCGGTTGCCCGGCAGCTTTCACAGCGATCCCGCCGATTGTATGATCGTCGCCTCGGCCCGACATCTCAACGCCATGCTGATTACCGAAGACCGGGCCATTCTCGCCTATGCGGCGCAGGGCTTTCTCCACGCAACTCCCGCATATTCATGAGCCGCCCATTTCTTTTCGCCTTCGATGGTCCGGCGGCGTCAGGTAAAGGCACCCTGGCCTCGGTCATCGCCGCCGATTACGGCCTGCCGTTCCTCGATACCGGGCTTTTGTACCGCGCCGCAGGCCATCTGGCGCACGTCCGGAGCATCGACCCCGTCGCGGCGGCCAGGGCGATCACGCCGGAGGTATTGTCGGACGAAGCGCTCAGAGGCCGCCAGGCCGGCGAACGCGCCAGCCAGGTCGCCGCCATCCCCGAGGTCCGCGCGGCACTCAAGCAGTACCAGATCGACTTCGCCCATCAGCCGGCCGGCGCGGTGCTCGACGGCCGCGACATCGGCACCGTCATCGCGCCTGACGCCCGGGTGAAGCTGTTCGTCACCGCCGCGCCCGAAATCCGCGCCCTTCGCCGCTGGAAGCAGCTCGTCAAGCTCGATCCGGCGCTCAGATTCGAGGATGTCCTGTCCGATATCCGCATCCGCGACGCCCGCGATTCCGGCCGGGCAGACGCGCCGCTGGAAATGGCGGCGGATGCGCTCTTGCTTGATACCTCCGACTTGAGTATAGAAGCCGCCATCGCGGCTGCGCGATCCCTTGTAAAGGACCGTTGTGGCGTATCTTGAAGATGCGCCAAATTCCAACCTCGGTTCATTGAGGCACGTATAAGGGACGTCATCGGGGCCAGAGCCCGCAGCGCACATTTCTGGGGCCATTCCTTTCAGGTTTGCCTCCCAAACCCTTCACAATCCAAAGCCGCACCCCCGCGCAACCCTCCCGGATTCCCTCACGCCTCGGGCTGGAATCGGGAGCTTTCATTGCCGGGACACGCGCCAGCACAATAAAGAGACTACATGAGCGATTTCAATCCCTCGCGCGACGACTTCGCCGCCCTGCTCAACGAGAGCATGCACGGCCGCGACATGCTTGAAGGCCAGGTCATCCACGGCCTCGTCGTCAATGTCGAAAAGGAATATGTCACGGTCGACGTCGGCCTGAAGACCGAAGGCCGCATCCCGCTGAAGGAATTCGGCAGCGAAGGCCAGGGCCTCAAGGTCGGCGATACCGTCGAGGTCTATCTCGAGCGCGTCGAGAACGCGATGGGCGAAGCGGTCATCAGCCGCGAGAAGGCCCGCCGCGAGGAAGCCTGGACCCGCCTCGAAGCCATCTTCAACCGCGGCGAGCCGGTCATGGGCACCATCGTCGGCCGCGTCAAGGGCGGCTTCACCGTCGACATGGACGGCGCCTCGGGCTTCCTGCCGGGCAGCCAGGTCGATATCCGCCCGGTGCGCGACGTAGCCCCCCTCATGGGCAAGGAACAGCCCTTCGCCATCCTCAAGATGGACCGTCCGCGCGGCAACATCGTCGTCTCGCGCCGCGCCATTCTGGAAGAGGCCCGCGCCGAGCAGCGCACCGAGCTGGTCGGCCAGCTGGCCGAGGGCGAGATCCGCGACGGTGTCGTCAAGAACATCACCGACTACGGCGCGTTCGTCGACCTGGGCGGCATCGACGGCCTGCTGCACGTCACCGACATGTCGTGGAAGCGCGTCTCGCACCCGTCGCAGGTGCTCAATGTCGGCGACAGCGTCCGCGTCCAGATCATCAAGATCAATCCGGATACGCAGCGCATCTCGCTCGGCATGAAGCAGTTGCAGTCGGACCCGTGGGAAAATGTCGACCAGAAGTATCCGGTCGGCGCCAGGTTCCATGGCCGCATCACCAACATTACCGACTACGGCGCCTTCGTCGAGCTGGAATCGGGCGTCGAGGGCCTGGTCCACGTGTCGGAAATGTCGTGGACCAAGAAGAACGTCCATCCTGGCAAGATCGTCTCGACCTCGCAGGAAGTCGAAGTCGTCGTGCTTGAAGTCGACGCTTCCAAGCGTCGCGTCTCGCTGGGCCTCAAGCAGGCCCAGGACAATCCGTGGGATGCCTTCGTCAAGGCGCACCCGATCGGCTCGACCATCGAGGGCGAAGTCAAGAACGCCACCGAGTTCGGCCTGTTCATCGGCTTCGAGAACGACATCGACGGCATGGTCCACCTGTCGGATCTCGACTGGAACGTGCCGGGCGAGGAAGCCATCGGCCGCTACAAGAAAGGCGACATGGTCAGGACGAAGGTGCTTGACGTCGATGTCGACAAGGAACGCATCTCGCTCGGCATCAAGCAGCTGGGCAGCGATCCGATGACCGGCGACACCTTCAAGAAGGGCCAGACCGTCACGGTCACCGTCACCGAGGTCACTTCGGGCGGCATCGAGGTCAAGTTCGGCGAGGACAATGCGCCGATGACGACCTTCATCCGCAAGTCGGACCTTAGCCGCGACCGCAACGAGCAGCGCGCCGAGCGCTTCGCCGTCGGTGACCGCATCGACGCCCAGATCACCAATGTCGACAAGGCGGCCCGCAAGGTCTCCGTGTCGATCAAGGCGCTGGAAATGGCGGCCGAAAAGGAAGCGATCGAACAGTACGGCTCGCAGGACAGCGGCGCTTCTCTGGGCGACATCCTGGGCGCTGCCTTGCGCGACAAGGTCAAGGAATAACCAGGGGGCGAGCTCCCTGGACCCGAATCGCGACGGTGTGAACGCACCCAAGCGGTAAGGGCCGAGTGAAAAGAGGCCGGAGCCTGTGAAGGTTCCGGCTTTTTTATAGGTCGCATTACGCGGTATTACGGCCCTCGCGAAGAGACCAACGTTACGCCGATTTCGTCCGCAAGGCGTGCCGACGGCCCGAATTTGCCGCGATGGTTGAAAAAAACATTGTGCTGTTAGCGCTATCATCGCGTTAACTTGTAGACAACCCCTTGAACGTACTTTCATTTTCGGCCATGCTCGCCCGCCAACGGGTTCTTCATCTGGGGGAAGGGTCACATGCTGAAGTCCGAACTGATCGAACGCCTGGCGTCCGAATATCCGCATCTGACGCAGAAAGACGTCGAGCGGGCGGTCAACCTCATCCTCGAATCGATGATCGGGACGCTGGAAAAGGGCGGCCGTGTGGAACTGCGCGGTTTCGGCGCGCTCAGCGTGCGGTCAAGACCGGCGCGCGCGGGGCGCAATCCGCGCACCGGCGAGGCCGTCCGCGTGCCGGCCAAGCACGTTCCGTTCTTCAAAAGCGGCAAGGAATTGCGCGAACGCCTCAATCTTTCGGGCGACGACAACGCCGGCGAATAAATCCAGGCTAAGGGGCCAGGGCATGGGCATAGTTTCTGAATTCAAGACCTTCATGATGCGCGGCAATGTCGTCGATCTCGCCGTTGGCGTGGTCATCGGCGGCGCCTTCGGCAAGATCGTTTCCTCGCTGGTCGACAATATCATCATGCCGCCGATCGGCGTGATCACCGGCGGGGTCGATTTCTCCAATTTGAAAATCGTGCTGAAAGCCGCCGACGAGGCGACCAAGACGCCGGAAGCCGCCATCTCCTACGGCATCTTCATCAACACAGTGATCCAGTTCGTGATCATTGGCGCGGCCATCTTCCTGGTGGTCAAGGCGATCAACCGGCTTATGCCGCCGCCGCCCGCCGCCGATCCGTCGCCCCCCGGCCCGTCGCAGGAAGAGCTGCTGGCCAACATCCTGGCCGAGCTGAAAAAGCAGAACGCCGGCAAATAGGCACGATCGTCAGAAAAGCGTGGCCAGGCCGATGATTTCGAGGTGGTCGGCCAGTGTCCGGTAGACCGGGATTTCGGCGACATAGTCGCTGAGCCGGCCCTTGTCGCTGTAACGGCGGGCGAAGGCTTCGTTGTCGAACAGGCCGCCATCGGCGATCAGGTCCATCAGGTCGCCGGTGAGATAGATGCCGCCGCGCGCGCCCTGCATCAGCGCCACGTCCGACGCCATCGCCGCCAGCCAGCCCAGGCAGAGCGACACGGCCTCAGCCGAATGCGGGTCGACGCTGGCGCGGGCGACGATCTCATGGGCCTGGAGCGGCTGCGGATCGGCGCCGTCGATCGTGGCCAAGGCCTGGCGCAGTTCCGACAGGCCATCGAGCGACAGCACGAATTCGCGCGCCACGTGGCCGTGGCGACGGCGCAGAACCTTCAGGACCTCCAGTTCGCGAGCATGGGTCGCCGGCAGGTCCGAGTGGCCGCCTTCGCACGGTATCGCCGTCCAGCCGCCACCGCCGTCAGGCGCCAGCGCGGCCAGGCCGAGACCATGGTGCGGCCCCAGAACGGCAATCACCTGTTCGTCCTCGGCGTCTCCGCCGCACACCTGCTGCTTTTCCGATTTCTTGAGTCGGGGAATGGCCAGGGCGCGGGCGACGAAATTGTTGACGATGTTGACGCGGCGTACATCGAGCAGGTCGCGGATTTCATCGCGCGCGATGTTCATCCCGTCCTGGGGCAGGCGCAAAACGCCGTGAATCTCGTAGCCGCGCGAAGAAATGGCGACGCCTTTTAGCGCTGGATGGCCCTGGGCGCCGAGAAAATCGAGCACGGCGTCGTCGAAGGCCTTGCGTCCGTCACAGCTGTACGAAGTCGGCGCGGGCGGGCGCGAACCCGGCTGGGCCAGCGCCATGCGCACGGAGGCGCCGATGGCAAAATCGCAGAGCAGGATGTGGTCCGCCATTGTGATCCTCTAGTCAAACAGAGTTGCCAGTCCGATGACCTCGATATCCGGGGCCGTGGTCCGGAACACCGGAATTTCCTTGACGTAGTCGCTGAGCCGCCCCTTGTCGCCATACCGGGCCTCAAAGGCCGCGTTGTCGAAGCGATCACCGATCATGTCGATCAGGTCGCCGGACAGGTAAACGCCACCGCGCGCGCCCAGGATCAGGGCGACGTCCGAGGCGAGCGCGGCAAACCAGCCCATGCTCAGCTCGATCACTTTTGCCTCGCGGGCCCCGCCTGCCTTGGCGGCGGATATGATATCGCGCGCCGACGGCAATATGGCGGGCGTCTCCCCGTCGATGATCGCCAGTGCGCGCCACAGGTCGATGAGACCGGGAATGGAGATAACGCGTTCGCGCGAGACGTGGCCGTATTTCTCGATCAGCACCTTGAGCACCTCGTCCTCGAGGTCGTTGCTCGAGGCCAGGTCCGAGTGGCCGCCTTCGGAGGGCATCGCCATCCAGTTGCCCATGCCGTCGGGCGCCAGGGCTGATACGCCAAGCCCGTTATGAGGACCGATCACGGCAATGACCTGTTCGTCCACCGGATCGCCGCCGCAGATTTTTTCGCGCTCGTTGTCATGCAGACGCGGAATGGCCAGGGCCTTGGCGACGAAGTCGTTGACCAGGTTGAGGCGTTGAATGCCGAGAAAATCGCGCATGTCGGCGCGGTCGATGGAAAAACCGTGGTTGGGCAGCTTGATGACGCCGTTCTTTTCCCAGCCGGCGGCCGAAATCGCCGCCCCGGCCAGCGACGGGTTGCCGCGCGTATCGAGAAAATCGGCGATGGCCGTCTTGAACCCATCGAGGCTGACGCAGGGAAAGCGTTCGGCGGCGCCCGGGCGTTCGCCGCGGCGTGACAGGGCGAGCTTGAGGTCGGTCCCGTTACTTATGTCACACAGCAATACTGAGTTGGGCATAGTTTCCGTTGTCCTGTATTTTCTCAACACACGCCGCTCTATCGCCGCGCGACTTATCGTTAACGGGCAAAATTAAATTTGAAATATTGATTTTTGCCTAAACGTCTGGCCTAGGGTCACGCTTATGACAACGTTGGTCAAAATTTGTGGTATTACCGGCACCGAAGCGGCACGGGCGGCCGTCGACAGCGGCGCCGATTTTCTTGGATTCGTCCATTTCGCGAAGAGTCCGCGCCATCTTTCGCTGGACGCGATGGCGGAACTGATGGCGGTGATTCGCGCAGAGACGCCGGATGTTCTTATGGTCAGCGTCGTGGCCGACCCGGATAGCGCCATGCTTGACCGGATCGCCGGTGACGTGCGGCCCGACCTGATCCAGCTTCACGGCAAGGAAACGCCGCAGCGCGTGACGGAGATTGTTTCCCGGACCGGCCTTCCGACGATCAAGGCCATCGGCGTCGGCGAGGCGGGCGATCTGGACGCGGCTGCGGCCTATGCGCCGGATGTCCGCTACCTGATGTTCGACGCCAGGATACCGCCGGGCGCGGCCATGCCGGGAGGCCTCGGCATCAGCTTCGACTGGACGATCATGCGCGGTCATGACGGCGGCAAACCCTGGTTCCTGGCCGGCGGATTGACGCCGGACAATGTCGCCAGGGCAGTGCAAGCGAGCGGGGCAATGATGGTCGACGTATCCTCAGGGGTCGAATCCGCTCCCGGCGTCAAGGACTCCGAGCTTATTTCACGCTTTCTTCGCGCCGCAAAGTCATTATAAGCGCTCAAGCGCCGCGGGACTCCTCGCATAGGCTCGGGCGCCCAGGAACCATTTTTTGGCACGCTTGCCAAACGCCAAGGCGTTTGGAAAGGAACAAAGGGAATTTCCGTGGACGACAACGTTCAACGCCCCAACACCTACAGCCAGCCGGACGCCCGCGGGCGCTTCGGCGATTTCGGCGGTCTCTATGTGCCTGAGACCCTGATGCCGCTGGTGCTGGAGCTGAACGAGGCGTGGCGTGAGGCCAGGGCCGATCCCGCTTTCTGGAACGAATATCACAGCCTGCTCAGGCATTTCGTCGGCCGGCCGTCGCCGCTATATTTCGCCGAGCGCCTGAGCGAGCACTTTGCGGGTGCGAAAATCTACTTCAAGCGCGAGGAACTGAACCACACCGGCGCGCACAAGATCAACAACTGCATCGGCCAGGTGCTGATGGCCAAGCGCATGGGCCGCACGCGGATCATCGCCGAGACCGGCGCGGGCCAGCACGGCGTGGCCTCGGCCACGGTATGCGCGCGCTTCAACCTGCCGTGCACCGTCTATATGGGCGCGGTCGATGTCGAGCGGCAGAAGCCGAATGTCTTCCGCATGAACCTCCTGGGGGCGACGGTGTCGCCGGTGACCAACGGCGCCGGCACGCTCAAGGACGCGATGAACGAGGCGCTGCGCGACTGGGTGACTAACGTCCACGACACCTATTACATGATCGGCACCGCCGCCGGCATGCACCCCTACCCGGAAATGGTGCGCGACTTCCAGACGGTGATCGGCAAGGACGCGCGCGAGCAGATCCTGGAAGCCGAAGGCCGCCTGCCCGACGCGGTGATCGCGGCGGTCGGCGGCGGATCGAACGCCATCGGTTTGTTTCATCCGTTCATCGACGACGAGAGCGTGAAGATCGTCGGCGTCGAAGCCGCCGGACACGGGCTGGACGTCTACAATGGCCATGCCGCCTCGCTCAACGGCGGACGGCCGGGCGTGCTGCACGGTAACCGCACTTACCTGCTGCAGGACGAGGACGGCCAGATCCTGGAAGGCCACTCGATCTCGGCGGGGCTGGATTATCCCGGCATCGGGCCGGAGCACGCGCACCTGTTCACCACCGGCCGGGTGAAATACGTCACGGCTACCGACAAGGAAGCGCTTGAGGCGTTCCAGTTGACGTCGCGGCTCGAAGGCATCATCCCGGCGCTGGAATCGGCGCACGCCATCGCCCGCGTCGGCGACCTGGCCAGGGACGTCGGCAAGGGCGGGATCGTGGTGCTCAACCTGTCGGGCCGCGGCGACAAGGACATCTTCACGGTAGCCAAGGCGCTTGGCGTGGAGGCGATCTGATGACCACCTCGCGCATCGACAAGCGCTTCGCCGAGTTGAAGGCGCAGAACAAGGCCGCCTTCGTCGCCTATGTCATGGCCGGCGATCCCGACCTTGAGACCTCGTTCGAAATCCTGAAGGGTCTGCCCGCCGCGGGCGCCGACGTGATCGAACTGGGCTTCCCGTTCTCAGATCCGATGGCCGAAGGCCCGACAATCCAGCGCGCCGCCGAACGGTCGCTCAACGCCGGCACCAAAATTCGCGACGTATTTGACCTTGTGCGCCGTTTCCGCGAGAGCGACCGGGACACGCCGCTGATCCTGATGGGCTACATGAACCCGGTCGAATCCATGGGTTATGAGGCTTGGGCCTCCGCCATGGCGGAGGCCGGGGCCGACGGTCTGATCGTGGTCGACTGCCCGCCCGAGGAAGCCGACGGCCTGACCGATGCGCTCGACGCGCGCGACCTGGCCCTGATCCGGCTGGCGACGCCGACCTCGGACGCCAACCGCCTGAAAACCCTGGTCCGGCGGACCAAGGGCTTCATCTATTACGTCTCGGTGGCGGGCGTGACCGGCGTCAAGGAAGCCGACGCCGACGCCATTGCCGCCCCGGTATCACGAGTGCGTGAGGCCGGCGGTCTGCCGGTAGCTGTGGGCTTCGGCATCCGTACGCCAGAACGGGCGGCGGCGGTGGCGCGCGTCGCCGACGCGGCTGTGGTCGGCTCGGCCCTGGTCGAGGAAATCAAGAATTCTTTACCTGAAAATGCGACAGCTCGCGTAAAAGTGCTGGCCAAGGCCGGTGAATTGGCCGAAGCTGTACATTCTGCACGCTTTTTGGCCGCGCGCGTCTGATTGAGTATAGCGGAGTCAGCAAGACCTATGGCTATGGCGGATTCGAACAGCAAAGACCCGAAGCTCCCCCCTGCCGCCCGACCCGCCGAACGCCGCGAACGCGGCGGCTGGCTGGCCAAGATCGCCCCCGGCGTATCAAAGCTGGTGTCGAAGCGCGAAACGCCCGAGAACCTGTGGGTCAAGGACCCCGACACCGGCGACATGATCTACCGCTCGGACCTCGAGGCCAAGCTGTGGGTGACGCCGTCCGGCCGCCACATGCGCATCAATGCCGATCAGCGCATGAAGTACACCTTCGATGACGGCAAATGGGAAGACCTGCCCACGCCGGACGTGCCGGAAGACCCGCTGCATTTCTCCGATGGCAAGCCCTACAAGGAGCGGCTGAAGGCCGCCCGCGCCGCCACCGGCGAAAAGGACACCATGTCGATCGGCTACGGCCACGTGCAGGGCGTGCCCTGCATCGTGCTGGTGCAGGATTTCGCCTTCATGGGCGGTTCCCTGGGCATGGCCGCCGGTGAAGGCTTCATCGCCGCCGCCCGCGCCGCTATTCACCGCAAGTGTCCGCTGGTCGTGTTCACCGCCGCCGGCGGGGCGCGCATGCAGGAAGGCGCGCTGTCGCTGATGCAGATGGCGCGTACGACGCTGGCCATCCAGGAACTGAAAGCGGCGCAGTTGCCCTATATCGTGGTGCTGACCGACCCAACCACCGGCGGGGTGACTGCGTCTTACGCCATGCTGGGCGATATCCACCTGGCCGAGCCGGGCGCGCTGATCTGCTTCGCCGGGCCGCGCGTCATCGAGACGACCATCCGCGAAAAGCTGCCGGAAGGCTTCCAGCGCTCGGAGTTCCTGGTCGAAAAGGGCATGGTCGACCGCGTGGTGCCGCGCGACGAGCTGCCCGAGGTGCTGGGCGCCATTATGTCGATGCTGATGGGCGGACGGCGAAGGGCGGCGTGACACGTTCGCATTTCAGGGTTTGGGGCCTGCGGCCCCAAGCCGTTCCCTTCAAATAAAAAGGTCCGGCCCTTGAGGCCGGACTTTTTATTTGACAGAGAAGATGTGGGGTCACGGATCCCACACCCCTAGACACGACCGGGCCATGACCGACCGCCTTTTGCCCTTCGACGCGCCCCTGGAGCGGCTGAAAGCCCTTCATCCGAAGTCGATCGACCTCAATCTCGACCGCATGTTGCGGGTGTGCGAGGCGCTGGGCAATCCACAGGACCGCCTGCCGCCGACCGTGCATGTCGCCGGCACCAACGGCAAGGGCTCGACCCTCGCTTTCATGCGCGCCATGGCTGAAGCGGCCGGACTGCGGGTCCACGTCTATACCAGCCCGCACCTGGTGCGCTTCGCCGAACGCATCCGGCTGGCCAATCGTCTGATCACGGACGATCAGCTTGCCGAGGTTCTGGAACGCGTCGAAACGGCCAATGCCGGCCAGCCACTCACCTTCTTCGAGGCGACGACGGCGGCGGCCTTCCTGGCCTTTTCCGAGACGCCTGCCGACCTGTTGCTGCTGGAGACGGGGCTAGGCGGTGTGCTCGATGCCACCAACATCATCACCCGGCCGAAGCTGACCGCGATCACGCCGATCGATTACGATCATCAGCAGTTTCTCGGCCATGAACTGAGCCAGATCGCGCGCGAGAAGGCCGGCATCTTCAAGCGCGGCGCGCCGGCCATCTCCGCCCGCCAGGCTGACGAGGCGCGCGCGGCGCTGGAACGGCAGGCGCTGAAGCTGGGCGTCGACCTGGCCTTTCTCGGCGAAGGCTTCGATGCCTGGCGCGAAGGCGACCGGTTCGTTTTCCAGGACGAGGACGCGCTTTACGACCTGCCCTTGCCGCGTCTGCCGGGGAGCCACCAGATCGACAACGCCGCCCTGTCGGTCAAGGCGGCGCTGATGCTCGGCCTGCCGGTCGAGGCCATCGAAACCGGCCTGACCACCGCCGTCTGGCCCGGGCGTTTGCAAGCCCTGCGCGCCGGGCCTTTGTACGAAGCCTTGCCGAAGGGCTCGGAACTGTGGCTCGATGGCGGCCATAACCCCCACGCCGCGCGCGCCCTGCGTCAATTCATCGACGATCGTCAGTCGCGCGATCCCAAGCCGTTGCATATCGTCTGTGGACTGATCAATACCAAGGACACCGGCGAATTCTTCGCCGCCTTCGCCGGCATCGACGCCGATTTCACCTGCGTGCCGTTCGGTTCCGACGCCGCCATACCGCCGGCCGGCCTCGCCGCTACGGCGCACGACAAAGGGCTTGAAGCGTCTGCCGCCTCAAGCCCTCTCGATGTCATCAAAGCCTTGCCGGACGAGCCCTGCCGCGTCCTGATCTGCGGCTCGCTCTACCTGGTGGGCGATTGCCTGGCGCTGTCGGAAGCGACTTGGCCGAATTGACGGCCATCGCGTCAAATTGGATGAGAGGCTAGCCGGCTAGCGCGGCGGGTATACTGAATACCCGCAAGCGACGACTGCGACGCCTGTCGCCAATTTCACGCGATGGAATTCTCGCCCAGCCATTCGAGCAGCTTGGCCTTGGGCATGGCGCCGACCTTCATCGACGTCATCTGGCCGTTCTTGAACAGCATCATGGTCGGGATGCCGCGCACGCCGAAACGCGATGGCGTCATCGGCGAATCCTCGATGTTGAGCTTGGCGATCTTGACCTTGCCGCCGAGGCTTTCGGCGATCTCCTCGAGCGCCGGCGCGATCTGCTTGCACGGACCGCACCAATCGGCCCAGAAATCGACCAGGACGGGGGTATCGGACTTGAGGACGTCGCTTTCGAACGACTCGTCGGTAATCTTGTGCGTAGCCATGGAAGGCTCCCTTACGAAACAGTTGCAGCAAATGTAAGCAGCGTCGCCCGCAAAATCAATGCGGTGGTTTTTTGAAAGGACGCGGTTTTTAACGGAAAAGTGCTTACACTCTTCCTAAACGCGCTTGGATTTCGCCGAGCCTGAGATTTACTAAAGCGTCGCTTAACGGCGTCAGACGCGGGCCGTCGGTCCACAGCGGCGCCGCCTCGACCGCCTTGCCGGGATGGATCTGCCGCAGCAAGGCGACGTAGCCGGCCATCTGGCGCTGATAGGCGACGGCGGCGTCCTCGGCGCGATCCGGCGCGGGGCGGTTGGATTTGTAGTCGATGATCAGGACGCGGTCGTCCGTTACCACCAGCCGGTCGATGCGCCCGGACAGCAGCAGGGCCTCGCCGCGCGGATCGACGCCGATCTGGCCGGCCAGGGCGATTTCGGGGCGCGAACCGGGGCCGAAAGCTTCGGCGAAGCGCGCGTCGTCGAGAACGGCCATCACGGCATCGCGCATTTCGTCACGCTGACCCGCGTCGAGGTCGCCCTGGCGCGCCAGGTAGCGGCCGGCAACATCGATGCGGCGGTCGGCAGCGATGTCGGGCAGGATTTCGAACAGTTTATGGATGAGATTGCCGCGCCGGTAGCGATCGAGGCCCGAGCGCCGTTCGAGCGGCGACGGCGCGCGCTCGGTCTCGCCGCGATCCTCGTCGCCCATCTGAGAAATGGCCTGCCAGCGTTCGTAATCGACATCGGCCTGGGCGACCCGGTCGACGGCAAAGGCGGGCAGGACGATATCGGCCGGCCGGATCCTGGCCTCGGCGGTCAGCAACGGGGAGCGTTCGCCGTAGATTTTCACCACCGCCTGCTCGTTTTGTTCGAGATCGTCGAACGGCGCGGCCAGGGGCATGACCTCTTCCGTTACCGGCAAGGCGGCGAAGGCTTCGGCCGCGAGCTCATACCACGACGGGAAGGTTCCGGTCCGTGGCGCGGTCTTGCCGAGATAACCGCACACGGTCAGGCGGTCGCGGGCGCGGGTCAGGGCCACATAGAACAGGCGCAGCGATTCCTGATCATCCTTGCGGGTGCGGGCGTCGCGAAGGGCTGTGATCGCCTGGACATCGGCCTTCTTGCCGCCCGCGCACAGGTAGGGCTGGCCGTTTTCCGGCAGCAGAAGGGGTTCGCTGTCCTTGCGGCCGCCATAGTTGGGCGCGACCGGCAGGATCACCCACGGCGCTTCGAGGCCCTTGGAGCCGTGGACGGTCATGACGCGGACGCTGCCTCCGCCCTCCTCCTGCTCGCGCTTGATCTCCGAGGCGTTGAACTCGAACAGGTCGAGGCAGGCGGCCAGGCCGGCCGCGCCCGTCCCTTCGGCCTTCAAGGCCAGGGCCAGGGTTTCGTCGAGCACATCCTCGCATTCGTTGCCGAGGCGGGTCAGGAAGCGCTGGCGAAAGCTGCGGCCGGTGGCATCGCGGCGGGTCAGGACGCGGCCGAGGAAATCGAAGGCGGTCAAATCGTGCGCCGCGCGGCGGGCCCACAGCAGGAAGGCGCGGCCATCGTCCGTCTCCGGACGATCACGGACAGCACGCCACAATGACCGTTCGCGCGGCTGGGCCAGATCGAACAGGGCCGTTTCATCGATGTCGCACATCGGGCTGCGCAGGACGCAGGCCAGCGACAGATCGTCGGCGGGCTGCAGGCAGAAGCGCATCAGGGCGCGCAGGTCCTGGAAGGCGATATGGTCGCCGAGCCTTAGCCGGTCAGCGCCGGAGACCGCCACGCCGGCCATCTTCAGTTCACGGATGATATGTTCGAACAGGTGATCGCGCTTGCGCACCAGGACCAGCACGTCGCCGGCATGCATGGGCCGCCAGCGTTTTTGCGCCTTATCGTGGACCGAACGGCCGGCGGCGATATCGGCGGCGATAGTGGCGGCGATCTGTTTCGCCAATCGCTTGGCCGGATGGTGGCGCGACGCCTGATCGACCGGCGCGATATCGTCGCCATCCTCGGCGTCCGTTTCAGGCGCGGCGATGGCCATGGTCAAGGGCCACAGCTCGACGCAGCCTTTCGCGTCACCGCGCCGGGCCTCATGGCGGACGACATCGCCGGTGAAATTCAGCGCTTCGGCAAGGTCGGGCGCGTCGAACACCTTGTCGACAAAGCCAAGAGTTTCCGGCAACGAACGCCAGCTTTCGGTCAGGTCCGGCGAAACGAAATCCGCGCCGGCCTCATCCGCCTTAACCGCGAAGTAGCGGCCTTCGGCGATGAAACGGTCAGGCTGCGCGCCCTGGAAGCCATAGATCGACTGCTTCTCGTCGCCGACGGCAAAAACCGTGCGGGGGCGTGGCAATTGTCCATGTCCGGAGAAAAACTCTCCGGACAGGGCGCGCACGATGGCCCATTGGTCTTCGGATGTATCCTGCGCCTCGTCGACCAGGATATGTTCGAGGCCGCCGTCGAGCTTGAACAGCACCCAGGCGGCCTTGAGGTCGTCCGACAGCAGGTCGCGGGCGCGGTTGATCAGGTCCTGGAAGTCGAGCGCGCCTTCGTCAAGTTTAAGCCGCCGATAAATCTCGCTGAAAGCGCGGAACAGGCGGATGGCGTCGAGCGTGTCGGCGGCAATGTCGGCGGCCTTGACCTGCTCGACCAGGGCGATGATCTCGTCGGCCATGTCATCGAGCCAGCGCGCATCGGCGGGTTTCGTCTCCTTGGTATAGATGCTCTTACGCCGGCCACCATCCTTGGTCAGGAAGACATGCTGGACGAGATCGAGCGCGAAGACGCCATGAGCCTCGTAATGCAGATGCAGGTCGAAAAAGGCGCGGCCGGCGTCCTGATTGGTTTTGGACCCGCCCAGGGACAAAACATCGGCGATATCCCTGACGATGCGCCACTCCAGGCGGCGGGCATAGGCGTCGAGGCAATCGCGCCGGGTACAGACATTCGGCAGGCCGAGCGAGCCGAACAGCCTTTCCGGCCAATCGTCATGGGCCAGCAAGGCTTCGATCGCGGTTCTTATCTTGTCATGAGCAGATATGAATTGGCCGAGCAGGCCCTCGAAACCGGAAATCTTCAGCCTGCGGATCAATCGGTCGCGCGCGGCGGCGATCTCCTCGAAACCGGAGAGCAGCAACAAGCTTGCCTTGGCCTTTTCGGCCAGTTCGCTTCCAAGCAGATCGTCCTGGACCTGGAAGGCGGGCGACAGGTCGGCTTCGAGCGGAAAGCGGCGCAGCAGCCTTTCGCAGAAGGCATGGATGGTCTGGATTTTCAGCCCGCCCGGCGTTTCCAGCGCGCGGGCGAACAGGGCGCGGGCGCGCGGCAGGTCGTGCGCGGGGGCCGCGATTTTTTCCAATTCCGCGGTGAGCTTTTCGTCCGTGGTGACGGCCCATGCGCCCAGGGTCGCGAACAGGCGGCCCTGCATTTCGGCCGCCGCCGCCTTGGTATAGGTGACGCACAGGATGTGTTCCGGCTTCGCGCCGCCCAGCAGCAGGCGCGCCACGCGGTTGACCAGGGTCGAGGTCTTGCCGGAGCCGGCATTGGCGGTGAGGAAGACAGAGGCCTTCGGATCGGCGGCGATGTTCTGGTTGCGACTCATGGCGCGTCGGCCTCCGCCGGTTCGTCGTCACCGAGCACGTCCCATTCGTAGAGCCGCGCCAGGTGGTCGTAATCGCCGCCGCGTTTGGCGAATTCCGGCGCGGTCCATGACAGATAGGGCTTGTCCGGCCGGGCATAGGCTTCCAGTCGCGACTTCAGCCTGGCCATGTCGCGATCGGCAAGGTCGTCGGAACTGGCGCCGCCCTTGTCACGGATGAAGCGCGGCTCGCTTGCCGCCGCGCCGACCTTGACATAGAGCAGATCGCCGATGGCGGTCGCGCGAAGACCTTCGAACCCGCCGCGGCGCAGGATGGCGGCAGTCAGGGTCAACTGCGGATAGAAGCCGCGCAGGACGGCCTTGGCCGTCGGCGGATAGCCGGTCTTGAAGTCGATGATGTCGGCGACGCCGTTGCGCAGTTCGATGCGGTCGGCCTTGGCGACCAGGGTGAAGTCGCCGCGTGTGGTGGCGATCTTCAACTCGCCCTTCCGTTCGATAGCCAGGCGTGGGCGGCCTTCGCGGCGGGCCTTTTCGAAGACGATGTATTCGCGCGCCATGTCGGCCAGCAAAGGGCGTTGCAGGGCCAGCAGGTGCGGCGGTTGACCGGCGGCTTCGAGTTCAGCCTCCAGCATGGCGGCGAGGCGAGCTTCGTCCGTCAATGGAACATCTTCCCTGACGAAGCGTTCCAGCGCCTCATGGATGGCGGTGCCGCGCTGGCGCGCCTCGACCGGTTCGTTGGGGCGGTCGAGCGGTTTCAGTCGCAAAATCTTTTTGGCGTAGATGGCATAGGGATCGCGGATCAGGTTTTCGACTTCGGTCACCGACAGGTGGTCCGGACGGAGTTCCACCGGCGGCGTCGGCGCGGGACGCGGCGCGGGGCGCAGACTGATCGGAGGCGGGTCGATGCCATGATCTATCGCTTGAGCCCAATGAAGGTAATCGTCAGCCTCGGGAATGGCGACGCCCGCGCCTTCGCACAGGGTCTGCAGCCGCCACAGCCAGCGCGAAGCGACCTGGGGCTCGCCTTCGCGACGCTGGCGGTGGATCAGGAAGACTTCGGGCGCACAGGCGGCCTGGACGAAATCGTGCGCCGACAGGCCGGTGCGGCGTTCCGGCGTCGGCAGTCCCAGCCGGGCGCGCATCGGCCGCGACAGGAAGGGATCGATCGGCGGCGATTGCGGCCATACGCCTTCTTCCAGACCGGCCAAAATCAAGCGGTCGGCAGCGACCAGACGAGCCTCGATGGCGCCGAGGATCAGCAGGCGGGGATGGGTGTTGCCGCCGGTGCGGACCTTGGCCTGGCGGATGGCCTGGGTGAGGATATCGGCGACTTCGCCGGCTCCTGCCACGGCGAACCCCGCACTTTCGGTTATCAGGCCGGCCAGAAGTTGCGCCATCTGCGCGCCCGGCGCGCCGCTCCACAACGCATCTTCGCGACTGAGGCCCTGGGCGGCGATGATGACGGCGGTCACGGCGGCGGACAAATCGCACGGCGGCGCCAGCAGAGGCGCAATAATGGCGAGATAATCCGTCCACAGACGAAGGAGCTCGGGATGGTCCGTCAAGGCGGCGGTGACCGCTTCGGGACCGTTACGCCGCGCGCCGCGCAAGGCTCGCATTTCAAGGTCGCGCAGGCTCTTGTCGTCACTGAAGCGGCAGAGCGGGTTGCCAAGCAGGCTCAACAGGAGAACCGGATCATGCGGTTCCCGCGCCAGGCCGAGCAGGTCGAGCAAAAAACGGCCCGGCAGACTGTTGGCCAAGGGCTCGCCCGCCGAAGAGTCGGCCTGAAGACCCCAGCGCGTCAGGCGGGCACTGACGCGGCGGGCCAGGGTCTGGTCGGGCGTGATCAGGGCGGCGACCTTGCCCGGCGTGTCGAGCACTTCGCGCATCAGGAGGGCGATGGCGGCGGCGGCTTCCTCGTCGCGCGTGGCGGTAAGTCTGTGAAGCCCGTCAAGGCCTTCCGCGATTGGATCGAAACCGTTGCCTTCGCGGCGCAGGGCGGCGATCTGGTCGCGCCAGTCCTTGGTCGCCTCGGCCGGACGCAGGGCCTCGTTGAGCAGGCGGCGGCGCGCGCGCGCCTTGCGGTCGGCGTCCTGCGACGCCGGCCATTCGCGCACCGCGTCGCGCGGCAGTTTGTGGCGGTCGAGCAGGCGCTTCATCGTGCCCTGGGGATGCGAATCCTCGATCAGCCTCCAGGCGTCGTCGGCCAGCGAAAGATCGAGGCCTGGCAGGATGACCGCGCCCTGCGGCGCTTCGGCCACCACCTTCATCAGGTCGGCCATGGCGGGCGCGGAACCGGTCGAACCGGCGAGGATCAAGGGCATGCGCGGCGGATGTTCCGTCCACTGACCGGCAAGGCGGCGGATCAAGGCGACCTGACGCTGGTTCGGGTCCATATAGCCGAGTCCGGCCAGTCGCTTCGGCCATTCATGGACGGCAAGGCTGAGGAATCGCGCCGAAATCTGCCAATGGCTGGCCCAGGCTTCGAGCACGTACTGATCGTCGCCCTCGCCCGCCACAAGGCTGTCCAGACGGCTGGTGGCGTCGACTTCCTCAAGCGCAAGAGAGTCGAAGAAAGCACCGAGACTGTCGGCGAGATCAAGCGCGCGCCGCGTGGTGACGGGTGTGGTGAACAGCTCGCCGTGTGTCGCGATCAACCGCGCCAGTTCGAAGCGGCGGCGCTGCGGCGACAGGGGCGGCGGCAGGTCGAGGCCAAGAGCTTCGAGATCGAACGGCGGCTCGCCTTCATCGAGGTCGCCGATGGCGCGGATTTGCGGCAGCAGCATGGCCGCGCCTTTGGCGGCCTGTGAAAAGGCGCGAGCCATGGCGCGTGCGCCGCGCCGGGTGGGCGTCAGGACCTGGGCTTCGGACAGGCGGTCGCCCAGGGCCGTCATCAGGCCGCGCGTCATGTCGTCGAGAAAGACGCGCCCGGCGGGAATGGAAAACCAGCGTGGACCGGAAAGGGCGAAAATATCGGTCATGGCTGCAATCTGGGGTGAGTCGAGGCCCGCCGCTAGCTTTGCAGCCGCGCCTCGGCGACCTTCAGGGCCTGAGGGTCACCGACGTGCATCCAGTCACCACGCATCAACGCGCCGGTCAGGCGATTCTGAGGCGCCAGGCGGCGCCAGATGCGGCTGAGAGAAAAGGCGGCGTCGGGTTCGGCATCGACGATCTGCGGTTTGGTGATATGGACGCCCATGTAATTCAATGGCGCGGAGGACGCGGCGTCGCGAAAGCGAAGGTGGCGGCCGTCAGCCATGAAAAAATCGCCGGCGCCGTCGAAGCCGGTCGTGCGGCGCATTTCCGCGAGCAACAGGGCGGCGTCCATTTCATCCGGATTCCACAGGCGAACCAGGTCGTTTAAGCCGTCGCCGCCGGCTTCTTCCAGCCAGACGCTGTCGGTATTGGCGACCCATATAGGCTTATCGCCGAGCAGCAGCCGCGCCTTCTTCAACCCGCCGCCGGTTTCGAGCAGGGCGTCGCGTTCGTCCGAAATGACGATGTCGAGATCGCCGCGCGTCTTCAAATGGGCTTCGAGGCGGTCGGCGAAGTAATGGGCGTTGACGACGAAACGGCGCGCACCCGCCATCTTCAGCCGGTCAAGCATGTGGTCGATCAACGTCTTGCCGCCGACCTCGACCAACGCCTTCGGCCGGTCGTCGGTCAAGGGCCTCATGCGCGTGCCGAGCCCCGCCGCCAGGATGAAGGCGGTTTGCGGGATCATGCTTTCAGCTTGTCGGCGAAGCCGTTGCCGTGGAACCAGTCCTTCAGCCCTTCCATGCCGGGCGCTTCGAGATTGCGGCCGATATGACGCCACATGCGCGGGATGAATTCCTCGTAGCGCGGCTTGTGGAAATGGACGATCAGGCGGGCGAAGATGCCGAGGATGCGGGCTTCGTTGAGCGTGGCGAGTGCCGTGTAGTCGCGCATGAAGGCGTCCCGATCGACCGAGGGGCGCAAGGCGAAATAGTGGTCGAGCGCCGCCCGTTCCAGTTCCGGCGAGACGTCGCGGCGGGCGTCCTGCAGCAGCGACAGCAGGTCCCATGACGGATGCGAACGCAGGGCGTCCTGGAAATCGATCATGCCGACGCGCTGCACCCCTTCGCGGTTCGGCAGCCACATCAGGTTTTCGGCATGATAGTCGCGATGGATGAAGACGGTGGCGCCCTCTTCCGCCCGCTTGCGCAGCGGCGCCCACAGGGTTTCCCAATCCGCCAGGGCCTTGTCGCTTAAAGCGCGGCTGCGGTCGTATTTCGGATACCAATCGATGAACAGGCCGGCTCCGGTCTTCAATGCAAGATCGTCATAAGTGAGCAACGGCCAGTCGCCTTCGAGCACATCCGGCGGTGTCAGTTCGTGCAGGCGCGCCAGGGCCTCGATGGCGGACAGATAGAGCGGGGTCTCGTCCTGGCCGCGCTTGATAAGGGCGGCGAACAGGTCGTCGCCAAGGTCTTCGCTGATCAGCAGACCATTGGCCGCGTCGACATGGAAGATTTCCGGGGCGGACAGACCCTGTTCGCGCAGGTAGGTCGCGGCGGCGACAAAGGCCTCGATGCGGCCGGCGGCCAGTCGCGCCATGGCGTTGTAGCCCGATGTCTCGCGCTCGGCCGGCGTCTCGAAACGGCCGCACGGCTGGGTTTCCAGCGCCGGGGCCTGGTCCATCAGCATGAAGGTGCGATCTTCGCGCACCAATCGCTCGTAGCGTCGCGTCGAGGCGTCGCCGGGCAAGGGCTGGCGCTCAGCCTCGCCGAAGCCATTAGCGGTCAGGAATCGCCGGCGGGTCGCCTCTCTGTCGTTCATCGTGTCGCTCAATTCGAACTCGTATCTTCCCTGTAGCGGCCCACCGGTTTCAGATGGGCCAGACGCCCGTGGGCATGTTCCGCGTGTTCTAGGACGATATGCAGACGGTCGTCAAAGCCCAAATGCTGAAGCCGGTCCGGCCATTCGATGACCAGCACGGCCGGCGGGCAGGCTTCGTCGAGGCCGAGCTCATAGGCTTCCTCGGGCGAGCGCAGGCGGTAGAGGTCGAGATGGAGCAGCGGAAAGGCCGGTGTGTCGTAGGTTTGCAACAAGGTGAAGGTCGGCGACGGGACGTCTTGATCCGAGGTCGTCAGTGTACGGATCAATCCGCGCGCCAGTGACGACTTGCCGGCACCCAGGTCGCCTTCGAGATAGACCACATCGCCCGCGCGAAGGCCCGCGGCGATCAGGGCGCCGAGGCGGGCCGTGGCCGTTTCGTCGGGCAGGAACAATGAGTGCGGCTTTGAAAGATCAAGGGTTTTCAGGTCATCGGTGGTCGGCAGGGTCATGGGAACGCCCGGTCGGGATCGGCGGCAAGGTCGCGCTCGATATAGGCCTTGAGGCTGTCGGTCGTTAGTTCGTCCGTGTGCGGAGCGATGACCGGGCCGATGGCCAGGTCGAAGCGTTTGCCGGCCTTGTTGAGGAACTCGTGGAACAGGGTGATGTCGCGCAACTCCTGCGAAAAGCGATGAAAGGTGTGGAACCAGAAGGAATTGGGGCCGCGCAGGTGCATGGGCACGATCGGTGCATCATATTTTTGCGCCAGCGATACGGCGGTCGGAGCCCACGGCGGATCGATCAGGCGGCCTTCGGCGTTGCGCCTCGCCAGACGCCCGGCGGGAAACATCACGACGCAGCGCTCGGCTTCGAATGCCATCCTGGCCGAGGTCAGGGTAGCGCGGGTCTTGTCGCGCGTGCGCTTGGCCTCGACCCACTCGACAGGAATCAGGCTTTCGTCGAAACGCGGATTGACGCGCAAGGCGTCGGCGTTGGCGAAGAAGACGGCGTCGTGGCGCACGCGGTGCAGGGCGTCATAAATGGCGATACCGTCAGCAATGCCGGTGGGATGATTGCAGATGACAATGCAGCGGCCCTTGGCCGGGATGCGGTCGAGGCCGTGAAGGCGAACATCGAGCGCCAGGAGCTTCGAAACGTAGGCCAGGGCCTCGCCACCGCCGACATGGGCGATGGCGTCGGCCATGCGTCGCGCCTTGTCGTAACCGAGGATGCCGTAAAGCGGCGGCTTGACCACCGGCCAAAGCGGCGAACGCACCAGCTGAGGCGCGCGTTCATGGATCAGTTCATCGACGATATGCATGGTGAGGCCGGAGCCTCGCCGCTTTGGGATGCGCTTGTCAAGCGATCAGGCCCTTCTCACGCAGGACAGCGTCGAGGTCAGCATTGCCGCTGGGCGTCGATTCGGTCCAGCCGCCGGCGTCGATCAGCAGGCGCGCGCAGGCCGCGTAATCGCCCTGGCCATAGTTGGTCGAGCCGTGGTGCAGCCAGCCGGCCGGTGGCGCGTTATAGGTCGTTTCTTTGACATCGAATGGCGCACGGTGGGCGATCAACAGACGGACGAGGTCCGGATTGCCTTTCCAGCATGCCCAATGCAGCGCCGTTTCGCCCATGCCGCCGCGCCCGTCGACCGGCACCCCGGCCTTCAGCATGCGCTCGACGGCGGCGACATTGCCGTTTTCGGCGAGTTGACACAGCAGGTAGGTGTTGCCGGGGATGTCGGCGCTTTCCTTCGGCACCATGACATCTTCGCCCGAAACGAAGGCGTCCATCGGACTGAGACGCGTATCGGCCCCCCGCGAGGCCAGCAATTCGGCCACTTCCTTTTGACCGTTGGCCATGGCCAGGGCGTAGGCCGTCCGGCCGTCGGCGCGCACGGCGTCGATGTCGGCGCCGCTATCGATCAGTATACGGACGACCTCGGCGCTGCGGTCGCGCCGCACGGCGCAATGCAGGGCCGTGTCGTTCAGGTGGCTGGTTTGATTCGGGTTCGCGCCGGCGTCGAGCAACAGGCGCACGCCTTCGGGGCTTTCCCAATCGAGCATATGTTTGAGCACATTGACGCCGTCGGCATTGGCGCCGTGCTCCAGCAACAGCCGCAAACAGGCCAGGTCGGGGTGCTCGCAGGCGTGATAGAGCGACTCGCCGTCCTCGGTATTTGCCCCGGCTTCGAGCAGCAGGCGCGTCAGTTCCGTGTTGTTGAGCAGGCCGGAGGCGGCATAGAGGCATGACAGACGGCCGTGATCGTTGTCGATGGCCGTATCCGGATCTGCGCCGTTTTCGAGCAGCAGGCGCACGGTCATGGCCAGGCGCGGCGCGCGCTGGCTGCGCGGATGGGCGAAGCGCGAGAAACAGGCATAGGCCAGCGGCTCGACGTTTTCCGGGCCGGATTTGGCGTTGACCCAGTCGGGATCGGCGGCGATGGCTTCGGCGACCTTTTCCCAGTCGCCGAGGACCAAGGCGACATAGACGCCAGCCCCGGCGATTTCTGGATGTTCGGCCAACAGGGCGCGGGCGCGGCGGCCGTCCGAGGTGGCGGCGTCGATGAAGCGCGCCACCAGGCCTTGGAAATCAAGCTTCGATTCGATGATAAAGGCCTGGAATTTCGGCCATGAGGCAAAGCCCTGTTCACGGGCGATGACGCGCTGGGCGACGTGGAGAGCAGGTTCTTCACCGTCCTCGTATGGCCGCATGCGAGCGCGGACGGCGGGATCGCCGGAACGCGCGGACTTGAGCAGGGCCTTGGCCTGCTTCTTGTAGAATTCCAGATTGAGACTGGCGACGGGGGTAAGGGGAGTGTCGGTCATGGGATCGAACGCCTTTCGTGCGCTGCCCAAGGGTCCGCGTCAGGGCTGAAAGGAAATTCGCAAGAACATCAATTTGAAAGGTGGGAAAATCCCTGCCCGCGGACCGGATGCGCCCTGATGCGCATACTACAGAGTAGCGCAGGAAAACCCGGCAAATCAAGAGGCGGCACCGGATTTGTCACCTTCGGGCCACAGGGCGGCGAAAAGCTGTCACCGGCATCGCCGCCCTATCCCTTGTACGGCAAGGAAGAAAGGTGACCTTAGGTCAACTTGTTTCAAAAACACAGTTCTTTTGCGCTTGCGAAGACACTGCGAAGCGACTAGGCGCGGGCCATCGGACCCGCCGGGTCGTAATAAAAAGACTATGCCATGCGCCTTTGCCTTCTCGCCGCCTCAGCCCTCGGCGCCGTCTTCGCCATGCCTGCCTTCGCCCAGGACGATGGCGAGGCGGTCATTTCCGCCGAACGGACGACCGAGGTCATCATCACGGCGCAGAAACGGCCCGAGCGCCTCAGCCGGGCGCCGCTGTCGGTCGCCGTGGTCACCGGCGACGCCATGCAAAAGGACGGGGCGCACGACCTCAAGGATTTACAGCAGCTTACCCAGTCCCTGCTGGTCACTGCGACGGCCAACGAAGCCCAGACGACGGCGCGCCTGCGCGGCGTCGGCACGGTCGGCGACAATCCGGGGCTGGAATCGTCGGTCGGGGTAGTCATCGACGGCGTTTATCGCCCGCGCACGGCGACGGCGATGAGCGACCTCGGGCAGGTCGACCGCGTCGAAATCCTCAAAGGGCCGCAATCGGACATCTACGGCAAGGGCGCATCGGCCGGGATCATCCAGGTGGTGACGAAGCTGCCCGAGTTCACGCCGTCGCAATCGCTGGCGATCGATGCCGGCAACATGGGGGCCTATGGCGCCGACCTCTATGCCACCGGCGCGCTGAGCCCCCATTGGGCAGGATCGTTCAACCTGATCGACCGTCACCGCGACGGCCAGTATCACGTCAATACCGGCTCGGGCCCACGCACCGAGACCTCCGACAACGACCAGAATTACGGGTCGGCGCGCGGCGAGCTTTTGTGGCAACCGGGTGACCGGACGCGCCTGCGCCTGATCGCCGACTATACCCGACGCGACGAGACGTGCTGCGCCGGGGTGGCCATCGCCATCGGCGGCACGCGCGCCTATATCGACACGTTGGCCGGTGGCCAGGGAGCAGCGGCCATGGTCGATCCCGAAGCGCGCCAGGTGTGGTCCAATCGCCCGACGCCGCAGCGCCTGATCGACGGCGGCGTATCGGCCCAGTTCGACGTCAAGCTCAGCGACAGCGTGCAATTGACTTCTGTGTCGGCGTGGCGGCGCTGGGACCACAAGAACGGCTACGACGCCGATTTCACCACCGCCGACGTCTATTATCGTAACCCGGGCGAGTTCGGGAACCGCTTCGACACCTGGTCGCAGGAGGTGCGGCTGAACGGCAAGACCGAGCGTTTCGACTGGATGGCGGGCGTCTTCGCCGACCAGGAAGACTTGACGCGGCATGATGAGACGATCTACGGGCGCGATTACGAGGCCTATCTCGGCCTGTTGCTGTCGGGCGGTGCGAACGCGGCGCGCGTGTCGCAGATCACGGGACTGCCCGCCGGACAGTCCTATGTGCCGGGCCAGGGCAATCACGACCTTTATGAGCAGACGGAGCGCGACTTCGCCCTGTTCGCCCACGGCGAATGGCGCGCGACCGACCGCCTGTCGCTGCTGGCCGGCCTTCGCTGGAACCGACAATCGAAGCGGCTGACATCGCAGTTCACCAATTCCGACGGCGGCATTGCCTGCGCCCATGCCACGGCGTCGTTGAGCGTGCTGTGCCTGCCGTGGTCGAACCCGGCGTTCAACAACCTGACCCTGCGCCAGTCGAGCGACGAGGACGCCACCACCGGTTCGGTCAAGCTGCGCTGGCAGGCGACGCCGCAGGTCATGACCTATGCGTCCTATGCGACCGGCTGGAAGGGAGCAGGCTACAATCTCGATCGCGAGCAAAACGCCGATTATACGGTCGACCGGGATTCGTCGTTCAAGGCGGAGACTTCACGGTCGTATGAAATCGGCATGAAAGGCCGCTTCCTCGATACGCGCCTGGCGGTCGACCTGTCGGCCTTCGACGAGACTTTCCGCAATTTCCAGCTCAACACCTTCCTCGGCACGACCTTCGTCGTCGATTCCGTGCCGCGCCTGCGCTCGAAAGGCGTTGAAGCGGAAGCGCGCTATCACTGGATGGGCTTCGCGGTGAACGGCGGCGTCACCTATGACGAGGCGCGTTTCGGGCCACAGGCGGTGCCGGGCCTGGCGCTGATCGCCAACGGCCGCGCCTCGTTCGCGCCGAAATGGTCGGCCGCTTATGGTGTCAGCTATGGGGCGCATGTCCACGGACTGAACCTCGACTGGAACCTGAACGCCAAGTACAACAGCGCCTACAATACAGGTTCGGACCTCAATCCGATCAAGGTGCAGAAGGCCTATACCGTCTGTGACGGCCGCGTCGCCCTGTCCGATCCGAACGGGCGCTGGTCGCTGGAGTTGTGGGGCCGCAACCTGACCAATGACACCTATTACCAGGTGGCGTTCGCGGCGCCCTTCCAGAGCGGAACCTATGACGCCTTCCTCGGTAATCCGCGCACCTATGGCATTACCCTGAGGCTGAGGCACTGATGCGGGACTTCTGGCGACTGGCGTTCAGCCGGCGGATCATCGTCAACGCCGTCAAGGTGGCGCTGACCATCGGCACTATCCTCAACATCATCAACCAGGGCCAGGCCTTCCTGCACTGGAGCGGCATCTCGTGGTGGCATGTGGCGCTGAACTATGTCACGCCCTACTGCGTCGCCACATGGAGCGCGGCGAAGAACGAGCTCGACCGGCGAAAAATGGGCTGAACTTGCCCGCCAGGGCCTTTTGCGCTATGGCCGCGCGCCATGTCCTACAACATCACCGTTCTGACCATGTTTCCCGAGGCTTTCCCCGGCCCGCTCGGCGTTTCGCTGATCGGGACGGCGTGGAAAGAATCTGCGCTGTGGTCCTTGCAGACACTGGACATTCGCGCCTTTTCGAGCGATAAGCGCGGCTTTCTTGACGACACCCCTGCCGGCGGCGGGCCGGGTCAGGTGCTGAAGGCCGACGTTATCGCCAAAGCGCTTGATTCGATTGAAATTTCTGACCGCCCCAAGGTTTATATGAGCGCCCGCGGCAAGCCCCTGACGCAGGCGAAGGTCAAGGAATGGGCCGGATGTCCAGGACTGATCGTCCTGTGCGGACGGTTCGAAGGGGTGGACCAGCGTGTGCTTGACGCGCGCGGGTTCGAGGAGATCAGCGTCGGCGACGCCGTCCTTGCGGGCGGGGAAGCGGCGGCGATGGTCACGATCGAGGCGGTGGTGCGGCTTCTTCCGGGAGTTCTCGGCGCAGCGCAAAGCCTTGATACCGAAAGCTTCGAGGATGGACTCCTGGAGCATCCGCAGTACACGCGACCGCGGACGTTCGAGGGCCTCGACATCCCCGAGGTGCTTTTATCCGGCGATCACAAGAAGATGGCCGAGTGGAAGCAGAAGCAAAGAGAGGCGACCACGAAGGAACGGCGGCCCGATCTTTGGGCGGCCTATTCTTCCAAATCACAGGCAAAAGGCACTTAAGCCTCAACAGTGTGCTCAAGCAGCGAAGCGGTAGCACAACTAAATTGGAGATCCATCATGAACCTGCTTCAACAGATCGAAGCCGAAGAAGTCGCGAAACTGAAGTCTTCGCGCAAGACTCCCGAATTCCAGCCCGGCGACACACTGCGCGTCAATGTGCGCATCAAGGAAGGCGACCGCGAGCGCGTCCAGGCCTTCGAAGGCGTATGCATCGCCCGCGCCGGCGCCGGCATCAACGAGAATTTCACCGTGCGCAAGATCAGCTTCGGCGAGGGCGTCGAGCGCGTCTTCCCGTTGCTGTCGCCGATGATCGAGTCGATCGAGGTCAAGCGCCGCGGCGTCGTCCGCCGCGCCAAGCTCTATTACCTGCGCGACCGTCGCGGCAAGTCGGCCCGTATCGTCGAGCGCTCGCAAGCCTCGACGCGCGGCTCGAAGGGCCAGGAACTGCGCGCCGCCATGGCCGAGGCCGAAAGCGCCGGCAACCCGGACGCGGATACCAGCACCGAAGCGTAAGTTTCTGCCAGCTAAAAAGACAGACCCCGCCGGAGCGCATCCGGCGGGGTTTTTCGTGTCTGATGAAAGATGGCCGCTACGGCTCGGAGCGGGCCTTGACCTGGCGCGACAGTTTCTCGGGATCGCCGCAGGTCTCCATGGAGGCCGCGAGCGCGTTTTCCAGGCCCGCCGCCGGGACGGTCAGGTGGAAGCTGTTGTTATTGATGGTGATCGACGAGGCGCGCTTCATGGCGACGACGGCGTCGTAGACCTCGGTATTGCCGGGGGCGTCGTTGGTGGCGTAGCGCGTGGTGCTGCTGGCCGCCGTCAGGGTCGCCACGCCGTCCTTGACCTCGGCCGTCATGTCGACACTCTTGCCGGCGACGCGGACCGAGACCCAGTCCTCATTATGGATGTTGCCGGCCGGACCGGAAATGGCCAGAACATAGGTATGCAGGCCGCGATTGTCGTCGCACAGAATGACGATCTTGCCCTGGTCGCCGGCATCGTAGCCGGCGGCCGGTTTCGGGGGTTCGGAAATGACCTGCCAGATCGATTGCGCGTGGGCGGGCGCGACCAGGGCCAGGGTGAGCGCCAGGAGACCGGCGACTTTTTTCATGGTCAGAACTCCGATTCCGATGACGATTGCGTGGCGGCCGGCGGGGTATGGGCGGCCGGGTCCCTGGTGGAGTTACTCTCGCTGCCGAACGGCAGCTTGACGTTGTCGAGGCTGTTGGGAATGGCTTCAAGGATGTCGCCAGGGCCGCTCGAAGCGCCGAGGTCCTCGCGGATGAAGTGGTAGGCCTTGTCATTCGAGCAGGCGCAGACCTTGAGGCGGTTGTTCGCGTCGCGCCACAGCAGCAGCGGATAGCTGACGCGGACGCCGTTATTGCCGAGCAGGGGCGCCAGGCGGTTGACGAAGTCGCGGCTGGCGCCGACCACGGCGTTGCGCGCCATGTCGTTGTCGGCGACGACAAGGCCGTCGGCCTTCCACATGGTATCGCTGCTCGAATCCCAGGCCTGGTAGAACTGCCAGTTGCGGGTGATCCACAGTTCGGCCACGGTCGAGCGTTCGGCCGGGGTCGACTGCGACAGGCCCTGGTTGTCGGCGCGGGCGAAGACGATGACGCGGGTATCGGCATTGACGGCGGCGAACTTGGGGAACTCCTGTTCCTCGTATTCGCGGCAGGGCTTGCAGGCGTGGTAGGTGACGAGATAGAGCACCGGGCCGGGCCTGCCGGGCGAGACATAGTCGGCCTGGTCGAGCAGGGTCTGGATCTCCGTCAGGTTCTTGGTGATGGTGACGGGCTTGTAGCGCAGGAACTGGTCCCAGTAGAACCAGTAGGCCGCGCCGCCGAGCGCCGGCAGGATCACCACCAGCGCCATCAGCCACAACAGGACTTTCCTGTTCATTCACGAACCCCCAACGACGACCTGAACACGCCGTTAACCACTATAATCGCGAAAGACGGCGGCGAAAAGGCTTAACCCCTCGACGGCAATCGCTGGAGTCTACAGAGGGTTAATGTAAAATTTCGATGCAGATAAAGGGATTGCGGGTCGGAAGGGCCTGTCACGGCTGATTTAACATGACGACAAGTGCAAAAATCACACAGGCTCCAGCGGCGCTCCACAGCAGGATATAGGGCGCAAGCGCCCTGGGACGGCGGCGGTCTTCGCTTTCGGGTTTGTCGGGATCGGTCATGGCGCGGTGATAGCATCGGTGGTGCTAACGCGCCAGCAGGCTCATGCGTCGTCGTCGCGTTCGTAAGGCTCATATTCGCCGGTATCGAAGTTGCGCATGAAGGCCGAGCCAACGGGCGAATCGATCAAATACAGCCAACTGTCGTCGGCGTTCAGAACCTTGCCTATGGCGATGTAGCTGACATCACGATTTTCAAGCTCTTCATCTGTCAGGCTTCTGTAATCACCGCGAATGCGCCAGCCGCTGTCGGGATATTTGTCCTCTGCTCCCGCCATATCCGGCGTTTCGCGATACAAATAATATACTGGAACGCTTTCCTTGAATACGCAATCGTCGACAAAGCAGCGATCCCAGTATCGACGTGGCGGAGCCTCTCCCTTGCCACCAACATCTGTCGCAATGATGTGAAAAGGCTGAAAAGGGATGGATTGTCCCTTCTGTATTTGTGGCATGTCGTAAGGCTTGTTTTCAAGTGTGCCGGTCATTCCGTCCGGCGTGAGTGCCGTCAGGTTCACCCACATGCGCTCCGCGTCCCATTTGAGACCCGGCGGATGACTACGGAATGTCAACTGCACAATATTGCCTGGCTGCAGTGCATCAATTTCTGCAGAAGGCGGCAGGAAGAAGGTGTAGGGCGCTTCACGCTGAATAGGACGTGGATCGTCGAGCGTGTATCGACCGAACCAACGACGATAGAAATTATAGAGGGGATAAAGCGCTTTCCACATGGCGCGAGAATAGCGCCGCCACGCCCTGAGGTCGAGACGTCCATGACTCCTCAACTCGTTAAACAGAAAGCGGGCAGCCCCTGAAGGGGCCACCCGCTTTCTTTTTTAGAAGAAGATGAAGGGGCCACGGGCCCCTTCACCCCATAACATGTCGGAGGCTATTCCCGGCGACGGCGGCGACGCGGGCGGTCGCCACGGTCCGGACGATCACCACCGTCGGCCATTTCCAGTTCGGGCTCTTCGCCCTCACCCGCCGCCGCACGGGCAGCATGACGCTCGGCTCGCTCGGCTTCCAGCTTCTCGGTCAGGTCCTCGCCGGTCTCCTGGTCGACGACCTTCATTGAAAGCTTGGTCTTGCCGCGATCGTCGAGACCGAGGAACTTCACCTTCACTTCATCGCCTTCGTTGATCACGTCGGTGACCTTGGCGACTTTTTGCGGGGCCAGCTGCGAGATGTGGACCAGGCCGTCCTTGGCGCCGAAGAAGTTCACGAAGGCGCCGAAATCGACGACCTTCACGACCTTGCCCTTGTAGATGGCGCCGACTTCCGGCTCCGAGGCGATCGACTTGATCCAGTCGCGCGCCGCGTCGATCTTCTCCTGATCGTTGGCGGCGATCTTGATGGTGCCGTCGTCAGCGATGTCGATCTTGGCGCCCGTCTTCTCGACGATCTCGCGGATGACCTTGCCGCCCGAGCCGATGACTTCGCGGATCTTGTCGGTGGCAATCTTGATCGTCTCGATCTTCGGCGCGAACTCGCCCAACTCGGCGCGGGCGCCGGAGATGGCCTTGTTCATTTCGCCGAGGATGTGGATACGACCGTCATGCGCCTGATGCAGCGCCTTCTTCATGATCTCCTCGGTGATGCCGGGGACCTTGATGTCCATCTGCAGCGAGGTGATGCCGTTCTCGGTGCCCGCGACCTTGAAGTCCATGTCGCCGAGGTGGTCTTCGTCACCCAGGATGTCCGACAGGATGGCGAATTCGCCCGACGGCTCCAGGATCAGGCCCATGGCGATGCCAGAAACCGGCGACTTCAGCGGCACGCCGGCGTCCATCAGCGACAGCGAGGTGCCGCAGACGGTGGCCATCGAGGACGAGCCGTTCGACTCGGTGATCTCGGAGACGACGCGGATGGTGTAGGGGAAGTCTTCCGCCGCCGGCAGCATCGGGCGGATGGCGCGCCAGGCAAGCTTGCCGTGGCCGATTTCGCGGCGGCCGGGCGAGCCCATGCGGCCGGTTTCACCGACGGAATAGGGCGGGAAGTTATAGTGCAGGAGGAACTTCTCCTTGTAGGTCCCTTCCAGCGCGTCGATATACTGCTCGTCCTCGCCGGTGCCGAGCGTGGCCACGACCAGGGCCTGGGTTTCACCGCGGGTGAACAGGGCCGAGCCGTGGGTGCGCGGCAGGACGCCGACTTCCGAGACGATGGCGCGGACCTTGTCGACCGCGCGGCCGTCGACGCGCTTGCCGTGCTCGATGATGTCGCGGCGGAGCACTTCGGCTTCGCATTCCTTGAAGGCGGCGCTGAACTTGTTGGCGTCGTAGCCGTCCGGGTTTTCCTCGGTCTTGACGAGGGCGATCGCCGCTTTCGACTTGGCGGCGCCCACCGCGTCGTGGCGGGCATGCTTGGCCTGGATTTCATAGGCGGCGCGGATGTCGGCGCCGACCAGGCCCTTGATCTTGGCGACGAGGCCCGACAGGTCCTCGGCTTCGAACTCGAACGGGTCCTTGGCGGCGTGGTCGGCCAGCTCGATGATGGCGTCGATGACCGGCTGCATGCCGGCATGGGCGAACATCAGCGCGCCCAGCATCTTGTCTTCCGACAGCTCCTGGGCTTCGGATTCGACCATCATCAGTGCGTCGGTCGTGCCGGCGACGACGAGGTCAAGGTCCGATTCCTTCATCTGGTCGAGGGTCGGGTTGAGGACGTATTCACCATCGATGACGCCGACGCGGGCGCCGCCGATCGGGCCCATGAACGGCACGCCCGACAGGGTCAGGGCGCACGAGGCGGCGACCATGGCGACGATGTCCGGGTCATTTTCCATGTCGTGCGACAGGACCGTGGCGACCACCTGGACTTCATTCTTGAAGCCCTTGACGAACAGCGGGCGGATCGGACGGTCGATCAGGCGCGAAACCAGGGTTTCCTTTTCCGACGGGCGGCCTTCGCGCTTGAAATAGCCACCGGGGATCTTGCCGGCGGCGAAGGTCTTTTCCTGGTAGTTCACGGTCAGCGGGAAGAAGTCCTGGCCGGGCTTGGGCGCGCGGGCATAGACGACAGTGGCCAGCACGGTGGTTTCACCGTAGGTGGCGAGCACGGCGGCGTCGGCCTGGCGGGCGACACGGCCCGTTTCCAGGGTCAGCTTGCGGCCGGCCCAGTCGATGGATTTTCTTTTGATGTCAAACATTTTTCGTCTTTCGTTCAGCTCCGGCGGAACCCCATGTTCCGGCGGAGACGGCCGCTTTTCATGTGTGCGGCGCATATGGGAGCCTTGCTTTCCGGCTCGGAGGATCAGCGGAACCGGATGTTCCGCGGGGTGGACATGAATTCGCGAAAAAGTCCTTCGCTGCGCTCAGTGTACTTTTTCGCGGTCGGTATCGACATATCCAGGCTAGGGGCGGTCCGTCGCCTGGATATGAAGTTTTTGCCCGGCGCATTCGCGCCGCGACATAGAACAAGGGCTTGAGGTGGTCCCCCAAGCCCCTGGATTTGGAACTTAACGGCGGATGCCGAGGGTTCCGATGATGGCCTGATACCGGTCGGCATCGCGGCTCTTGAGGTAGTCGAGAAGGCGACGGCGCTGCGACACCATTTTCAGGAGGCCGCGGCGGCTGTGGTTGTCCTTCTTGTGTTCCTTGAAGTGCTCGGTCAGATTGTTGATGCGTTCCGACAGGATCGCGATCTGGACTTCCGGGCCGCCCGTGTCGTTTTCGGTGCGGGCGTGAGTTTTGATGACTTCCGACTTGCGGTCAGCAGTAATCGACATCGGGTATCTCCGTAAATAGGATCAAAGGTTGAGAATGCGATTAGGAAGAAGCCTTCCGTCCCGCAGTTGACACAGAGCCTGTATCTGGCCGTTCAGCACCGCCTGGACCGTATCCGGGAACTCCTCATAACCCGCGTCGAGGCGGGCCTTCAGAGCCTGGGCGACAGTCGCGAACTGGCGGGGCGGAAGGGCAAGGGGCTGGCCCTGCTTCAGCTTCGCAGCCTCCTCTTGCGTCACAGGCAGGGCCGGGATGTCGTCCAGCGCTGTCTCTACGCCAAGCAAAGCCGTAAAAGCGGCGCCTCTATGCACCAAATCGTCCAGCTTTTCCAGTGTTATTGCGTCTTTTGTTGCAAAGCGGCCTACCCGCGTCCGGCGCAGGGCGCTGACATGGCCGCAAACGCCCAGATCGGCGCACAGGTCTCGGGCAATGGAACGGACATAGGTGCCCTTGCCGCAGTCGAGCGTCAGGCTGGCCGTGTCGCCGTCAAAGGCGTCGAGCGCCAGATCGAAGACCTCGACCTGGCGCGCTTTAAGCTCGACCTCGTGGCCGGCGCGGGCCAGGTCGGAGGCGCGCTGGCCATCGACCCTGATGGCGGAAAAGGCCGGCGGCACCTGGTCGATGATGCCGATATAGCGCGGCAGGATGGCCTCGATGGCTTCGCGAGTCGGCCGGGCGTCGCTTTCGGCGATGACCGCGCCTTCGGCGTCGTAACTGTCGGTCGTGCGGCCGAAGGCGATGGTGAATGCGTAGGTCTTGTCCGCTTCCATCAGGTAGGGGACGGTCTTGGTCGCCTCGCCGAGCGCGATCGGCAGGATGCCGCTGGCCAGCGGATCGAGCGTGCCGGCATGGCCGGCCTTCTGGGCCTGGAAAAGCCGGCGCACCTTCGACACGGCGGCGGTCGAGGTCAGGTCGTAGGGCTTGTCGAGGCAGACCCAGCCGTGGACGGGATCGCCTTTTTTCTTACGAGCCATAGACACCTTTCTCCCCTGCGAAGCAGGATTTCGCATATGAACGGCGTTGCAGTCCTGGCAAACCGCTGACGCAGCAAGGAAAAAGAGGTTTCCCCACAGATTGGCACAGATTAACACAGATTTTTCAGCCTGTTGCCGTCAACTATGAGCACGTCATCGAAATCGCCGATCGGAGGGTTCTAAAAATGGCCTTTGCTGGACTCCATCGTGGGCTATTTCAGCGGTCGTGACCAGCGGATGGTAGTTTGCGCCCCGATTTGTTGGGCTGTCTTGCCTTCAAAGGTGGTCTGAACTGACGTCTTCCGGCTTTAC
>CAYYTA010000056.1:0-55000 GCA_964474575.1 uncultured Caulobacteraceae bacterium
AGGGGGTAGCAACCACAAAGACGACGCACGCACACCCGTGCACCCCCCGGTTTGTGGGGGTGGGGGACCGCCGCGCTTCTTCAGCGCGGTGGTGGAGGGGTGTCTTGCTTTGGCTATTCCGCCGCGGCGGCCGTGGTCTGGGCCAGCAGCTCGCGCGGATATTCGCCGATATAGCGCAGGCGGGCACGGGGGGCATGGCCGGCCTGCATCTGCTCGATGGCGTGGGCCAACCAGCCGGCCGAGCGGCCGATGCCGTAAAGCGTCAACGGCGCCTCGCGCGGCAGGTCGAGATGACGGCCGATCAGAGCCAGCGCCAATGACATGCCCGCCGGCTTGCCGGTCAGGTCCTCGCCGACGCGCAGGATGGTTTTCAGGTCCTCGCCCATGTGCGGGGCGGCGTCGAACAAGTCGTGGGCGCGCGCCTGTTCCGATGCCGACCAGTCCTTTTCGAAGCCCGGCAATTCCAGGCCCTGGCCCATCAGGGTGCGCGCCAGCTGCTGGGCGTTGCCGCTGCGGCGGACCTGGGTCACGTAGCTTTCGGCGCGCGAGATGCGGCCGCCAAGTCGCGGGCTGGTCAGGGTGGCGAAGCCGGTCATCAGCGGAATGGCCAGCGGACCCAGCGTCGCGGCGGCGACGCGCACGGCCTGGGTCGCTTCGTCGAGCCCGGTGTCCGCCGACAGGACCAACGCCCGGCGCAGCAGGTCGATGTCCTTGTTGTCATAGACCTTCCACGCCCGCGCCAGGCGCTGGTGGAAGAACAGGCGCGGCCCGCCGTTGGTGACGGCGTCGACCATTTCGTTGAGCAGGCTGGCCGCCTCGGTGGCGAGGTCGCGCTCGGCGCGGACCTCGGTCATCGCCTCTTCCTCGAGGCGGCGGCTGAGCATGGAAAGCACGCGCATGCGCGGCCCGCCCGGGAAGTTGACGTCCGGGCGCGGCTTGAGCGGGCCGAAGGGATTGGGGCTGGCGCTCTGCCACAGCAGGGCGGCGACGGTCTCGAAATTGTCGGAACGGGCCAGCTTCACGCAGTCGCGGCCGCGATAATAGTGATGATCGTCGATGGTGATCGAGATTTCGGTGTCGATCGCCGCTTCGCCGCGCGTCACCGTGCCGCCGGTCAGGCCGGGCGGCAGCGGTTCGGGCGCGGGCTTGCCCGGCTGAGGCTGCGGCGTGCGGCCGGGGGCGCGGCGCGACAACCTTTCGATGTCGTCGAGCGCGTACAGGCTCTTGCGCGGCTCCAGCGGGTCGCTCTTGGCGGCGATGCGCTGGCGGCTGACGTAGGCATAGAGGGTCTGCGGCTTGACCTCGAGGCGTTTCAACGCTTCGGAGCGGCTGATCCAGATACGTGACATGATACGCGTCCTTATACCGGCGATGCAATAAATCAAGATTGATTCGCCCTTTGGAGGATACACAGTTTTTGGTTGAAAGCCATGCGAGGTTGACGACTTGTTAACAGGTTTGCGGAGCACAAACCCGTGATGCTGCGCCGCAAATCAAGGCGGCTGCCGGGGTTGCGTCCGGCTGCCGAAAAAGCTTACAAACCCGCGATGTCCGCCACGCCCGCAACCCGCGATTCCCACCCCTCCGGCAAGGTCATGCTGGCCTCGATCCTGTCGGTGGCGACGGCGTGCGTGCTGGTGGCGCTGAAGCTGTTCACCCTGAGCGTTTCCGGGTCGCAGTCGATCCTGGCTTCGCTCGCCGATTCGGGCCTCGATCTCGTCGCCTCGCTGGTCACCTTCTTCGCCGTCCGCCTCGCACGGACGCCGCCGGACAAGGAACACCCGTTCGGCCACGGCAAGGCCGAAGCCTTCAGCGCCCTGTTCCAGGCCGGCCTGGTCTTTGCTTCGGGCGCCCTGGTGCTGCAGGCGTGCGTGCGCAGTCTTCTGCATCCGCAGCCGGTGACGCACAGCGGCCTGGCGATCGGTGTGCTAGTGCTGTCGCTGGTTTTGACGGCGGGCCTGATCACCTTCCAGAACGCGGCCCTGAAGGCCAGTCAATCGGTAGCGGTGTCGGCTGACCGCATGCACTACCTGACCGACCTGGTCACCAACGCCGTGGCCCTGGTCGGCGTCGGCTTCGCGGCGATCGGCTACGGCTTCATGGACGCGGTTGCCGGTTTCGTCATGGCGCTGTGGTTCATCTGGGGCGCCGTCAAGGTGTTGCGCGAGGCCGCCGATCACCTGATGGACCATGCGCTCGACGACGCCGAGGTCGAGAACATCCGCGCCCTGGTCATGAAGGATGCGCGCATCCTCGATGTCCACCGCCTGCGCACGCGTCTGGCCGGGCCCTATATCGGCATGCAGATGGAGGTCGAGCTCGACCCCACCCTGACCCTGGCGGCGGCGCACCAGATCATCATCGAAGCCGAAAACCGGCTGATTGAGGTCTATCCCAATGCTGATATCATGATCCACGCCGATCCGCGCGGCGTGGCGTCGCCGCATGCCGGCATGTTCGGGGTTAAGGTAACGCAATGACGGCCTATACGCGACAGCTCTACCACTTCGGCTTCGACCCGCATTCACGCCTTGTCAGGTTGGCGCTCGGCGAAAAGAAGCTCGCCTTCGACGAGACGCCGGTGCGCTACTGGGAGCCTGACGACGCCATCCTGCGCCTCAATCCGTCGGGCCTGCTGCCGATCCTGATCGAAACGCCCGACGCTTCGGCCGGCGGCAAGACACGGCGGGTGTGCGAGAGCCGGGCGATCATCGAGCATCTCGACGAAGCCTATCCCGAAATCCGCCTGTGGCCGGAGGACGTCAACGAGCGCGCCGAGGCGCGGCGTCTGGTCGGCTGGTTCGAGCGCAAGTTCGATTACGAGGTCAATGCCCTGCTGCTGCACGAAAAGATGGAGAAGCGGCTGATGGGCCGGGGCGCGCCCGACATCGCCGCCATGCGCCAGGGCCGCGAAGCCTTGAAGGATCATCTGCGCTATTTCGAGAGCCTGGTCGGCTTGCGCGACTGGCTGGCGGGGCAATCGATGTCCTATGCCGACTTCGCCTGCGCCGCCCAGGTGTCGATCCTCGACTATCTCGACGAGATCAACTGGACGCGCTACCCGGCGCTGAAGACATGGTACATGGTGATCAAGTGCCGCCCGGCGTTCCGGCCGCTGCTGACCGACAAGCTGCCGGGCTTCCCGGCGTCGGCCCATTACCAGGAACTGGATTTCTGAGTGAACGCGCCGCTTCGCCCCTTGTCGGGTCTTGACGGCGCCATCCGCGCCGAGGCCCTGGCCCTCGGGTTTTCCGCGGCGCGGTTCGCCGCCCTCCCGGACGTATGGGCGGCGGCGGAACGGCTGGATGCGTTCGTAGCGGCGGGTTTTCACGGCGAGATGCAGTGGATGGAAGAGACGCGTGAGCGCCGCCGCCATCCGCAGGCCATGTGGCCGGGCGCCAAGTCCGCCCTGGTGCTGGCTTATAATTACGGACCCGGGCATGATCCGCGCGTCGATGTTTCGGCGACTTGCGCCAATATCAGCGTCTATGCGCGCGGCGACGATTACCACGACCTGATCAAGAAGAAGCTGAAAGCTCTGGCGACATGGATCGTGGCCAAGACAGGCTGCGAGCTGAAAGTCTTCGTCGACACGGCGCCCCTGATGGAAAAGCCGCTGGCGCAACTGGCCGGAATCGGCTGGCAGGGCAAGCACACCAACCTCGTCTCGCGTGAACTGGGGTCGTGGTTTTTCCTCGGCGTCATCCTGTTCGACCGGGTGCTGGCTGAGGACGGGGCGGAGGCCGATCATTGCGGTTCGTGCCGGGCCTGTCTCGATGTCTGCCCGACCGATGCCTTCGTTGCGCCGTATCAACTGGATGCGCGGGCGTGCCTGTCGTACCTGACGATCGAACTGAAGGGGCCATGGCCCGAACGGTTCCGCCACCGGATGGGCAACCGCGTCTATGGCTGTGACGACTGCCTGGCGGTCTGTCCGTGGAACAAGTTCGCGCAAGCAGGCCATGATGCCAGGCTCCAGGCGCGGGAGGGGTTTGACGGGTTGCCGCTGGCGGATCTGGCGCGGCTGGATGACGGCGGTTTCCGCGCGCTGTTCAGCAAGTCGGCGATCAAGCGCATCGGACGCGAGTCGTTCCTGCGCAATGTCAACTACGCGATGGGAAACGCGGTGAAAGGCTCCGTCGATCCCGAAATGATGGCCGCGTTACGCGCCGGGCTGGGCGACGGCAGTGCGGTGGTGCGCGGTTCGGCGGTGTGGGGATTGAAGCAGGGACTGAGCGCGGAAGCTTTTGCGGCCTTGCGAGCGGAGCATTTGCCGAACGAAGCGGATTCGTCGGTCCGCGCGGAATGGGGAAGCGGTTATGAATAGGGTGGATAATCTTGTCTCCCACTTCTCCCCTTTCAAGGGGAGAAGGTGGCGCGTAGCGCCGGATGAGGGGTGGAAACGGCGTTGAAAACCCCTCACCCGATCGGCTTCGCCCCCCTCCTGTCGTCGCGGGCTCGCCTCTCGTCCTCTCCCCTTGAAAGGGGAGAGGTGGGGAGTGGTTGATGGTTGCCTTTTCCCTCATCGTGCTCAGTTATAAGAGCGGGGCTTACATCGAACGTTGTCTCGACGCCTTGATGCCGTTCGACGCCGAGGTCATCCTGGCCGACAACGGCTCCGACGACCTCGACATGGCGGCGTTGCAGGTCAGGTATCCGCGCCTGAAGATCCTGGCGTTCGGGGAGAATCTCGGCTTCGCCGCCGGCAACAACCGTGCCGTTCGTGAAGCCTCGGGCGAATGGCTGGGCTTCATCAATCCGGACGCTTTCGCCGAGCCGGGCTGGCTCGACGCGATGAAGGCCGCCATCGCCGCCCGCCCGGACACCGGCATCTTCACCTCGCTGCAACTGGATGCCGAAAATCCGGCGGTGATGGACGGAGCCGGCGATGGCATGACCTTCTTCGGCTTCCCGTTCCGCATGGGCTACCGGCGGCCGTTGCCGGAGCGCCTGGAGCCCGCCGAGGTCCTGTCGCCGTGCGGCGCGGCCTTCGTCATCCGCCGCGACCTGTGGGACGGGCTTGGCGGCTTCGACGAGCGCTATTTCTGCTATTGCGAGGACGCCGACCTGGGTCAACGCGCGTATATTGCCGGTCACGCCACGCTGTTCGTGCCCGAGGCGCGCGTATTGCATGTGGCCTCGGCGACCTTCGGGCGGCGATCGGATTTCGCCCTGTGGCACGGCTATCGCAACCGGCCGTGGCTCTACCTCAAGACCATGCCGTTGGCCCTGCTGTGGTGGACCCTGCCGATCCATATGGGTCTTACGCTTGTCATGGCCGTCAAGGACACGCTCAAGGGCCGTGGCGGCATTGTGTGGAGCGCGCTGTGGGCCAGCCTCAAGGGCATGGGACCCATCCTGACAGCGCGCGAAAACGTGCAGCAAAGCCGTACGATTAGCGCTTTACGGCTGGCACGCGTTCTGACATGGAACCCGGTGAAAATATTGCAGCGCGATATCGATCACCGGAGACAACCATGAGCCAGGCTTTGGACGCCCTCAAAACGCAGGCCTTCGTCGACGCGGAGGCGAAGATCGTCGACCAGTTCCGCAACGATCCCGATCGTCTCGCCAACATGACGGTCGAGACCTGCGGCCTCTATGTCGATGTCTCCAAGCAGAGCTGGTCGAAGTCGGGCTTCGACCGCGCCGTCGAATTGTTCGAGCAATCGGGTCTTGCGGCGGCGCGCGAGAAGATGTGGACCGGCCAGACGATCAACGTCTCCGAAGACCGGGCCGTGCTGCACGTGGCGCTGCGCGACAGCGACAGTGAAAACAGGCGTCTGCGCGGCGACGAGATCGCCCGCGACGTCAAAAGCGCGCGCGACGCCATGCGCGACTATGCCGGCGCCATCCGGTCGGGGGTCATTGCCGGCGCGACCGGAAAACCGTTCAAGACCATCATCCATATCGGCATCGGCGGTTCGGACCTTGGCCCTCGCCTGGTATTCCAGGCCCTGGCGACCTTGCAGCCGCAGATCGACGTCCGTTTCGTCGCCAATGTCGACGGTTCCGAACTGGCCCTGGCCCTGGCGGGGCTTGATCCGGCCGAGACCCTGGTCATCGCCGTCTCCAAGACTTTCACCACCCAGGAAACCCTGGCCAATTTCCTGGCGGCGCGCGACTGGCTGCATCGCCACCTTGGCGAGACAGCGGCGCAGAAGCATATGGCCGCCGTGTCGGCCGCGCCGGACAAGACCGGCGCCTACGGCATCGCTCCGGACCGCGTTTTCGGTTTCAAGGACTGGGTTGGCGGCCGTTACTCTCTGTGGTCGGCGGTGTCGCTGTCGGTGATCATCGCGCTTGGCTTCGACATCTATGAGCGCCTGCTTGATGGCGCGCGGGCGATGGACCAGCATTTCCTGACCGCGCCCCTGGCGAAGAACGCGCCCGTTCTGCTGGCGGCGGCGCAGGTCTACAACCGCATCGGCCTTGGCCGCCCCAGCCGCGCCGTCATTCCTTATGTCCACCGCCTGCGCCGGCTGGCTGCCTTCCTGCAGCAGCTGGAGATGGAATCGAATGGCAAGCGCACCTCGCCGCAAGGCGCGACGCTCGGGACGGCGACCTGCCCGGTCGTGTTCGGCGACGAGGGCACCAATGCGCAGCACGCCTTCTTCCAGATGCTGCACCAGTCCGAGGATGTGGTGCCGCTGGAATTCATCGCCGCCCAAAGCAACGCGGAAGCCTCCGACGACATGCAGAAGAAGCTGCTGTCGAACGTGATCGCGCAAGGCGAGGCCTTCATGGTCGGCAAATCGCTGGAAACGTCGGAAGCCGAATGCCGAGCGCTCGGCATGGACGACGCCAGGACCGCGCAAATCGCGCCGCAGAAGGTCTGCCCCGGCAACAAGCCGTCGAGCCTTGTCCTGCTCGATGAACTGACGCCCGAGACGCTCGGCGCCCTGCTGGCGCTCTATGAGCACAAGACCTTTGCCGAGGGCATCGTCATGGGGCTGAACAGTTTCGACCAGTGGGGCGTCGAGCTCGGCAAGACGCTCGCCAGCGCGGTGCTTAAGGACTTCGCGGCGGAAACACCGGCCGCCCACGACCCGTCGACCGCCGCCCTGATCGCGCGCGTCAAGGGCTGATTGAACCGGTAGCGGAGTTGTGGCGTATAAAGGCCATGCGCCTTGCCCTGCACGTTTTCGCCCTGACGACCATCGCCGCGCTCGCCGCCTGCGGTGGCGGTGGTGGCGGTTCAGCCGCGGGCGGCACGCCATCGCCACCGCCATCGTCCGCCTCGTCGTCATCATCCGCCGCCGGCATTCCGTCGGTCGATCCGCCCGGCGCGACCAAGATAGCCTACGGCTCGGCGCCCATGCAGTTCGGCGACCTGCGCCTGCCGTCCTCAGCGACATTCGGTCCTGGACCCTATCCCGTGGCGGTGATCGTCCATGGCGGCTGCTGGACCGCCGGAGTCGGCACCAAGGTCAGCACGGCGGAACTGGCCGACGCCCTGACCCGGCGCGGCATCGCTACGTGGAACGTCGAATATCGCGCCATAGGCGATTCAGGCGGCGGCTTTCCCGGCACCTTGCTCGACTGGAGTGCGGCCACCGACTATGTCCGCACCCTGGCGGCAATCCAGCCGCTCGACCTCCGCCGGGTGATTGTGCTTGGCCATTCCGCCGGCGGCCACGCCGTTCTGTGGCTGGCGACGCGGCATAACCTGCCGGCGACCAGTGTGCTTTACGATCCGGCGCCCCTGCCGGTCATAGCCGCCGTCGACCTCGATGGTCCGGGCGAACTGCGGGCGGAACTCGGTTACAATCGCGCCATGTGCGGCAATGCCGCCGATACCCTGATGGGCGGGACGCCGGACGCCGTTCCCGACCGGTTCGCCCAGGTTTCGCCGAGCGAACTCCTGCCGGCAGGCGTGCCGCAATACGTGGTGTCGGCGACCTTTGTATCCGTGGCCCAGGCCGGGCGCTACCGCGACATGGCCGCGGGCAAGGGCGACAGCGTGACCATCATCGACCAGAGCCACAGCGGCCATTTCGAGATGGTGACGCCGGGAACGCCGGAAGAGGCGCAGGTCGAGGACCTCATCGTGCGCCTGTTGACGCCGTGACCTACTTGCCCTCGATGTCGAGGAGCTGGACCTTGAAGATCAGCACGCTGCCCGGCGGAATTTCATCGCCGGCGCCGGCATCGCCGTAGCCAAGGGCGGCCGGCACATAGAGCATGTAGGTATCGCCCTTGTGCATCAGCGGAATGCCGATCTGCCAGGCCTTGATGAGATTGGCCAGCGGATAGACCGCCGGCGCGCCGCGCTCATAGGACGAATCGAAGACCTTGCCGTTGACCAGCTTGCCTTCGTAATGGATCTTGACCGTGTCGCTGATCGACGGCCTGGGCGCATTGGGATTGGGGTCGGATACGATCTTGTACATCAGGCCCGACGGCAGGGTGACGACGCCCGGCTCCTTGGCGGTCCTGGCCATGAAGTCCGTATTGGCCTTGGCGTCGGCCATGATGACGGCGTCGTCCCTGGGCGGCGCCTTGTGGCAGCCGGCGGCGGCCAGGGCGGCGGCCAGGGCGACGGTAAGTGCGGCGGCGATCCAAACCTTGCGCATGAACGTCCTCCTACTGCGCGCCGACGCCGAGCAACTGAACGCGGAAGATCAAGGTCGAATTGGGCGGGATGTCGGGGCTCAGGTCGCGGTCGCCGTAGGCGGCGGACGGTGGCGTGTAGAGGATGATCTCGTCGCCGACGTGCATCAGCGGAATGACCTGCTGCCACGCCGGGATCAGCTTGCCGAGCGGGAAATTGGCCGGCTCGTTGCGGGCATAGGACGAATCGAACACCTGGCCGCCGATCAGCTTGCCTTCGTAATTGATGGTGACGTTGTCGGCGACCGTCGGCTGGGCGCCGGGATTGGGCGAGCGCGACACCAGCTTGTACATCACCCCCGACGGAAGGGTGACGACGCCAGGCACCTTGGCGGTCGCGGCCAGGAAGGCCTGGCCGGTTTTGAGATTGTCGTCCGCCGTTTGGGCGTGTCCGGCGCTGGCGGCCAGCATGACGACGAGGCAAAGGGCGGGGGTCCATCCGAACCGCATGGGCGGGCTCCGTTGAGGATTAGTTGCGCGGCACCATGCCGGACAGCGTGGCCCGTAGCAATAGGGTTTAAATTAATATCAAATGAAACGATATATGTGTGTTTTGTTTGTGGTATTCGGTAATCCTGTATATTTTATGTGAAATATAGGGAATATTGCTGCTTGAGGTTAGATTTTGCACGAAAATATCCTATCTATGGCTCGCGATATATAGGAATTGCCAAATGCCCACCAAATTCTTCTCGGCGCCCAGTCATGGCTTTGTTCGCGTCGCGGCGGTGACACCCCGGGTCCACCTTGCCGACCCGCGGGCCAATCTGGCCGAACATCTGCAACTGGCCAGGCGTTGCGATGAAGCCGGAGCCGACCTCGTGGTCTTCCCCGAGATGTCGCTGACCGGCTATACGCTTGACGACCTGTTCCTGCAGGACACGCTGCTTGACGCCGCGCGGCGGGCATTGACCGGATTGGTGGCGGCGACGGCGAACCTGCGCCCGGTGGTGATCGCCGGCCTGCCGCTGCGCATGAACGGTGCCGTCTATAATTGCGCGGCGGTGATCCAGGGCGGGCAGGTGTTGGGCGTCGTCCCCAAGACCTATTTGCCCAACTACCGCGAATTCTATGAAAAGCGCTGGTTTCCGTCGGCCGCTGACCTGAGGAACCCGCAGCTCGATCTTGACGGCATGGCGCCGCCCGTCGGCACTGACCTTGTGTTCAAGGCCAGTGACGCCTTTACCTTCGCCGTTGAAATCTGCGAGGATCTGTGGTCGCCGGAGCCGCCATCGACGCGTCTGGCGCTGATGGGGGCGCACGTCATCGTCAACCTGTCGGCGTCGCCGGTGACGGTCGGCAAGTCGCGGACCCGCAAACGCCTTTGCGCCGCTACGTCGGAGCGCCTGTTCTGCGCCTATGCCTTCACCGCCTCGGGGCCGGGCGAATCGACGACGGACCTGGCCTGGGACGGCCAGTCGCTGATCTACGAAATGGGCGAATTGCTGGCCGAAGGCGAACGCTTCGTGTCGGACACGATCACACTGGCCGATATCGATGTCGAGCGCATCGCGTCGGAACGCCTGCGCACCGGTACCTTCGCCGACGCGCGCCGCATCACCGGCGCCGTGCCGGGCGAGCCGATCGCGTTCAGCTGGCAACCGCATGGCCGCGACGATTTCCACCGCACCGTCGCGTGCTTCCCGTTCGTGCCGTCCGACCCGCAGCGGTTGGATGACGATTGCTACGAGGCCTTCAACATCCAGGTTCACGGCCTGATGCAGCGGCTGGAAACGACGGGCTCGAAAGACGTGGTCATCGGCGTGTCGGGCGGGCTCGATTCGACCCACGCCCTGATCGTGGCATGCAAGGCGTTCGACCGCCTGGGTTTGCCGCGCGCCGGCATCCATGGCTACACCATGCCGGGGTTCGGGACCACGGTCGGCTCCAAGAACGACGCGCTCAGGCTGATGAAAGCGCTGGGGATTTCTGCCGAGGAACTGGATATCCGGCCGGCGGCCAAGCGTATGCTGATGGATATCGGCCACCCCTATTCGCACGGCGAGCGCGTCTACGACGTCAATTTCGAGAACGTCCAGGCGGGGCTGCGCACCGATTTCCTGTTTCGGCTGGCGGGGGAAAAGAAGGGCTTTGTCGTCGGCACCGGCGATCTTTCCGAATTGGCGCTTGGCTGGTGCACATATGGCGTCGGCGACCACATGAGCCATTACAATGTCAATTGCGGCGCGCCCAAGACGCTGATCCAGCACCTGATCCGATGGGCGGCGACGCGCGAGTTCGATGTCAAAACGGGCAGGATCCTGCAATCGGTGCTGAGCCGGGAAATCTCGCCGGAGCTGGTTCCGGTCGAGAAGGGCGCGGTGCAGAAAACCGAGGACAAGGTCGGGCCCTACGAATTACAGGACTTCACGCTCTATTACCTGACCCGCTACGGCATGAAGCCGTCGAAGATCGCCTATCTCGCCTGGCAGGCGTGGCGGGACAAGTACGACCTGGCGACGATCCGCAAATGGCTGGAGGTCTTCCTGTTCCGCTTCTTCACCATCTCGCAGTTCAAACGCTCGGCCGTGCCCAATGGACCCAAGTTGCTGACCGGCGGGGCGCTGTCCCCGCGCGGCGACTGGCGCGCGCCGTCGGACGGCAACGCCAACATATGGCTGGAGGAACTGCGGACGAACGTGCCGGGGTAGCCGCGCAAAATTTGCTTTTTGGTGTGGCCTGAAGTAATATCTAATAACACCAGTGAGGCTGTTATGGCAGGCACGAGCATAAGTCTGGGGCATCATTTCGAGGGCCTGGTCAAGGACCTTGTCGAGAACGGCCGCTACAACAATGTGAGCGAAGTGGTACGTGATGGATTGCGCATGGTCGAGGAGCGCGAGCGCCGGTTGGCATCGCTCGATGCCGCCCTGATGCGCGGTCACGAAGATCACAAGGCCGGTCGCGTGAAACCTGCCAGCGAAGTGTTTGAGCGTCTTGAAGCGAAATACCTTCGCATGGCCGAAGACCGCGGCGAATTGTGATCGTCAACTATACCCATGCCGCCGAGGCCGATCTTGAGACGATTGGCGACTATATCGCACTTGATAGTCCCAGGCGCGCCTACACGTTTACACGCGAACTGCGCGCCGCGACCGACGCTATCAGTCAATATCCCGAAGCCTTTCCGGTTATAGCCAAATACGCGCAATACGGCTTCCGCAAACGGCCATACCGCAATTATCTGCTGTTCTATACGATCGATGACGACAAGATCGTCATTGAGCGCATTTTGAACGCCGCGCAGGATTACGAAACGATCCTTTTCCCGGAAGAATAGTCGATCAGACTGATGAGCCTCATTCGCGGCACGGCGTTGCCGAAAGCCACGGCTAATTGTTGACCCGCGTCGCCGTGCCGCTGAAGCTGCACGTCGCGCCGTGGTAATTGCCGCAATTGTCCTCGCTGACCGTCACCCTGGCGCCGTCCTTTTTCAGATCGACCTTGCAGGTCGTCTGCGGGTCGGGGTGGGCGGTCAGGCTCAGTTCCAAGGGCGACACATCGCTTACCGTCAGGCCGCTTTCAGCCATGCCGAGGTCGCCGGTGCAGCCAGCCTGGCTCGCGGTCACCAGCATCACCTTGTGCGCGCCGGGCTTGCCCGTGACTGTGACCATCAGGTCGCCCTCGTACTTGCCGGGCCAGGTGTCGGCGACGGCAGGCGCAGTCGCCGGAGCGGCGGCCCGGGTTTCGGGAGCGGCCGGTTGCGCCGGTTTTTGGCAGGCGGCAAGAAGAAGCGACAGGGCGAGGATGAGGTAGCGCATGCGCCGAAGCTACACTGTTTTCAGGCGCTCCGCCAGCAGGCGCGCCTCCGGGGCGCGGCTGGAGCCTGCCCGCCAGACGACGACGATATCGCGCCAGGCATGGTCGGATTTCAGCGGGCGCACGCTGACCTCGCCGGCCGGCACCAGGCCGGAATCGACCGCCATGGCGGGCAGCAGCGACACGCCGAGGCCTGAGCCCACCATCTGGACCAGGGTATTGAGCGAGGTGGCCGCGAAGCCGCCGATATGGGCGTTGTGGGGATGAAGCGTCTCCGTGCCGGCCGGACCGTTCCAGCGGCAGGCGGCCAGGGCATGGTCGCGCAGGCAGTGGCCGTCTTCGAGCAGGATCAGTTCCTCGTCCTTCAGGGCTTCCGGAGCGATGCTGGCTTCGCGCGCCAGCGGATGCGCACACGGCGTGGCGGCCAGGATGGCGTCGCGGGCGACGAAGGCATGGTCAAGCCCGGCAAGATCGTAGGGCAGGGCGATGACCGCGGCGTCGAGCGCGCCGGATTTCAGCGCCGCGATCAGTCGGGCGGTCTGATCCTCGCGCAGGAACAGGCGCAGGTCGGGATAATCGCGGCGCAGCGCGATCAGGGCCTTCGGCAGCAGGAACGGGGCGATGGTCGGGATGATGCCGAGGCGGAAACGGCCCGTCAATGGCTTGCCGGCGCCGCGGACGGCCTCGACCAGGTCTTCGGTGCGGGCAAGGATGTCCTCTGCGCGTCCAAGCGCGTCCTCGCCGGCGGCGGTCAGGATGACGCTTCCGCGCGCACGATCGACCAGGCGCGCGGCAAGGCTCTTTTCCAGCTCGGCTATGCCCGACGACAGGGCGGGTTGCGACACATGGGCGGCCTCGGCGGCGGCCATAAAGCTTTTGTGGGTGGCGAGGAGCTTGAGATATTGCAACTGGCGCAGGGTCGGGAGCATGACGGAACCTTATAAACTCAGCTCAATATAATCGCGGTTTCGATAAATTCAATTTATCGAAAATTCAAAAACAATGAATTGGCTTTCTACATCCGACAGGCGTAAACCACCGCCATCCAAACCCCCAACCGAAGGAGACAGACTATGATTGGTGTTGGCGAAACCCTCCCGGACTTCAACCTTGTCGGCGTGAAGCCCGGGTTCAACAAGCACGAAGAAAACGGCCAATCGGCCTTCGAGGATATCACCAAGGCGAGCTTCCCCGGCAAGTGGAAGATCATCTTCTTCTATCCGAAGGACTTCACCTTCGTCTGCCCGACCGAGATCGCCGGCTATGCCCGCCTGGCGCGCGAATTCAACGACCGCGACGCGGTGGTGCTGGGCGGCTCGACCGACAACGAGCACTCCAAGCTTGGCTGGCGCCGCGAGCATCCGGACCTGAACAAGCTGCCGATCTGGCAGTTCGCCGATAATGCCGGTCTGTTCGCGCAGGCCTTGGGCGTGCTCGACAAGAACGCCCATGTCGCGCTCCGCGCCACCTTCATCGTCGATCCCGACAATGTGGTGCAGCACGTCACCGTCAATGGCCTGAATGTCGGCCGTTCGCCGGAAGAAACCTTGCGCGTCCTCGACGGCCTGCAGACCGACGAGCTGTGTCCGTGCAACCGCGCTGTGGGCGGCGAAACCCTGGCTGCCTAATAACCCAGGCAGTCAAGCTGAGGCGGCGCGGGGCTACTCCCTGGTCAAGCGCCGCCTTTTCCTTGCCTGAACAAAGGAATTCCCCATGTCTATCGATGCCTTGCGCGATCTGATCCCGGCCTACGCCAGGGATATGTCGCTGAACCTGTCCACCCTGTCCGGCGAAACGACGCTTTCCGATCAGCAGAAGTGGGGCGCGTTTCTCGCGTGCGCCTACGCCGTCGGCCAGCCCGACGTGGTCAAGAACATCGAGGCCGCCGCCTCGGCCGTCCTTACGCCGGAAGCGGCGACCGCCGCCAAGGCCGCCGCCGCCGTCATGGGCATGAACAATGTCTATTACCGGGCGCTGCACCTGATGCACAACAAGGAGTACGAGACCCTGCGCGCCGGCCTGCGCATGAACATCCTCGGCAATCCCGGTGTCGACAAGGTCGATTTCGAGCTGTGGTCACTGGCGGTGTCGGCGGTCAACGGCTGCGGCCTGTGCCTGGACAGCCACGAGAAGGTACTGCGTTCGCATAATGTCACCAATGTCCAGGTCCAGGCGGCGCTGCGCATCGCGGCCGTGGTCAATGCGGTGAGCGCCGTGTTGCGGGCTGAGCGGGCTGCGGCGTAGGGACAAGGCCAGGGGTCGCAGACCCCTGGACCTTATGACCCGACGGCGTCCAGGGCCTTGAATATCAAAAAAGCCGGACCCGTGGGGCCCGGCTTTTTTGATATATGAATGCGTAGACACTGTCGCGTTACGTGGTGCAGGAGGCTGTGCCCTCCTGCCCTTTCCTTTCACGCGGCCTGGTCGCGCACCGCCGCGAAGGTCAGGGGGGCGCCCCAGAAGGCCTCGATCAGGGCCGACTGGTCGCGCGGTTCGCCGGTGGTAAAGAATTCGCGGCGGCCGGAATGCCCCATGTCGTATTCCGGATGACGCAGGATGTAGTCGGCCAGTGCCCCGGCCACCGGCTCGGGCTGGTGGATCAGCGGCGTGCCGGCCGGCAGGTGCTCGCGGAACAGGTCGGCGACCAGTTCATAGTGGGTGCAGCCGAGGATGGCGCGGTCGGGATAGCGGCCGATGCGGATGCGCAGGCTTTCGACATGGCCCTTGATCTTGGCGCTGAGGTCGTCGCGGTCAGCCGAGTTTTCAATCATGTCAGCCAGGCCCGAACAGGCCTCGGTGAAGACGGCGAGGTCCTCGCGCCGCTTGTCGATCTCGATCTCGTAGACGCGTGAGCGCGCCGTGGCGACGGTGGCGAAGACGCCGATGACGTCGAGCTTCTCGATCTTGTCGCCGCGGTGCGCGATCTCGTGCTGCCAAGGCAGGCCGGTGGCCGCCTCGATGGTCGGGACGATGATGCCGAGCACATTGACCGGGCGCTTGCAGGTCTTGCGGACCTGCGCCAGCCATGTTGATTGCAGCCGCCGCAACGCCACGGCCGAGGCGGTATTGCAGGCCAGGATGACGAGGGACGCGCCCGCTTCGAACAGGGTCTCGCAACCGGCGCGGGTCAGTTCGACGATCTCCTCGCCCGAGCGGTCGCCATAGGGGGTGTGCTTCTGGTCGGCGAGGTAGATGAAATCGGCGTCGGGCAGGTTTCTCGTTAGGGCGCGATGGATGGACAGGCCGCCGATGCCGGAATCAAAAACGCCGATGGCCATGGATACGCCGCTCCAAACTGAAAGTCGCCGCCCGAGGCTTACGCCTTTTGCCCCATGCCGTAAACGGGGAGGCCGCGATAAAGTTTTTACCTATGCGACGGGTTGGGCGTAAAGGCGCAGCCAGGCGCCCAGTTCATAAAACTTGAAATTGTGGGCTTCGTACAGCCCAGCGAGGAGGCGCCAGACTTCATCCGCGTCAGCGGTGAGGTCGACGCCGTTGATGCCGCCCGTCCTGCGTTGTTCGAGCAGGTTGCCGACCGCTTCCTCGACCAGCGACTGCAATTGCCGCCCTTCGGCTCGTGCCAGCTTGCGCAGGTCGGCCAGCAGAGTGGGCGGCAGATCACTCCTTCAAATCGTGAATCCGGTCGTAGTGGACTTCCAGCGTGTTGTCCTCGCGCCGGTTGAGAATGCCGGCGAAGCTGCGCTCGAAATGGATGTCCTCGGACATGTAGGAAAAGCGCGTGTGGATGGTCGAGGACAGGCTTTCATCGAGACCGGTCATCGACACGATGACCTCGACATTCTTGTCATAGAAGCTCTGGCCCGTCTCGCTGTACAAGGGGCTGGCTTCGTCGATCGGATGCATCAGGCTCCACGACAACTGCATGATCGGCACCTTCGAGCGCGTCAGGGCGAGATCGTAGTAGCGCCGCATGATGGTGCCGTCGGGCAGGGTGTCGTCGCGCATCATGAACAGGCTGGCCTCGGCGTCGACGATGCGGTTGCCGCGGTCGTTGATCATGCGCAGGATGAGATGGCGGTCGCCCATGTCGTTGTTGATGACGGCGTGCTTCGAGAAGGTCACGCGGGCGGTCGGACGTGAAAACTTGGCGAAGACCAGGCCGGTCATCAGGGCATAGAAGGTAAAGCCGGTCACCGCCTCCAGGGTCACCAGCAGGTTGGTGACGATGCCGTGCGGGATCATGCCGCCGTAGCCGATGGTGGCCAGGGTCTGGACCGAAAAAAAGAAGTAGTCGAGGAAATCGTCCGGTCGCGCGTTCTGGATGACCTCGCCGGGCCAGAAGTTCGACAGGATATAGAAGGCGACGGCGAAGGTCGTGTTGATCACCAGGAAGGTGACCATGAAGGTGACGACCAGTTGCGGCCACGAGGCCTGCATCAGGTCCGCATAGAGGTCGTTGAAGATGTAGCGCTTGCGGCCATGAACCACGATGCGCGGCGCCGGCCGGCCGTCGCGCGGAATCAGACGCGGCCGGAACTTTTCAGGCGGCGGCATGGCGGACTCATCCCCTGGCACTATTCCACGCCCTCGACGATGACGGAGTCGAAATCGGCGGCGCCAAGGCGGTGCTGGCGCGCCGCCTGGTATTCCGGCGAGTTGTAGTAGGCGCGGGCGTCGTCGAGGCTGGCGAATTCAAGGATGACGACGCGCGGGCGGCCATGGCCTTCCATGACCTCGGACCGTCCGCCGCGCGCCAGGGCTTTCGCGCCGAACCTGGTGAAGGCGGCAGCGGTGCCGCTGACGTAATGGCCGTAGGCTTCGGGATCGGTGACGCTGGCCTGGGCGACGAGATAGGCTTTAGGCATGACGGGCTCCTTGCTGTCGGCCTATCCATAGCGGCGCAGGTTTTTCGTGAAAAGCCTACATTTTTGCATGCTTTCCGCTTATATAGCCGGCCATGAACCGCCCGTTCCTTAAGATGAACGGCCTCGGCAACGATTTCGCCGTCGTCGACGCCCGGCAAAACGCCTTCGATCCGGCCCCCGACCAGATCCGGGCGTGGGCCGACCGCGCGCGCGGCATCGGCTTCGATCAGCTCATTGCCATCGAGGATACGCGCGACGGCGACGCCTTCATGCGCGTGTGGAACAGCGACGGCGGCACGGTCGAAACCTGCGGCAATGCGTTGCGCTGCGTCGCCTGGGTGCTGAATCCGAACGCGGACGATCGCACGCTGAGGATCGAAACCCTGGGCGGTCCGACCCGTGCGCGCGTGCTCAAGGCCGACGCCAGGACCGGCGTGGCCAGCGTCGATATGGGCAGGCCGGGCCTTGAATGGCAGGATATCCCGCTGGCGGAAGAGATGAACACCAACCGGCTGGAGTTGAAGGTCGGGCCCTATGACGCGCCGCTCTATCACACGCCGGCGGCGGTCAGCATGGGCAATCCGCACTGCGTCTTCTTCGTCGAGGATGTGAACACGGTCGATGTAAAGGCCGTTGGTTCCATGCTCGAATTCCACCCGCTGTTCCCGGAAGCGACTAATGTCGAGTTCGCGCAGGTTCTCGACCGCCAGACGATCCGCATGCGGGTGTGGGAACGCGGCGCCGGCATCACCAAGGCCTGCGGCACCGGAGCGTGCGCCACTCTGGTTGCCGCCGCGCGACGCGGCCTGACCGGGCGCGACGCGACCGTCATCATGGACGGGGGACCGCTGCATATTCAGTGGACGGACAATGACCATGTCATCATGACGGGTCCCATTGAAGTAGAGTACTCTGGCGAGCTTGAGTTCGAGGGCACGCTGTGAGTGTTGACGTCGTAACTTTTGGCTGCCGCCTGAACAGCTACGAAAGCGAGGTCATCCGCAAGACCGCCGCCGGCGACGGGCTGGAGGACGCCATCATCTTCAACACCTGCGCCGTGACGGGCGAGGCGGTACGCCAGGCGCGCCAGGCCATCCGCCGCGCGCGCAAGGAAAATCCCGGCAAGCGCCTGATCGTCACCGGCTGCGCGGCGCAGACCGACCCCGATGCGTTCGCGAACATGGCCGAGGTCGACTTCGTCATCGGTAACGGCGACAAGCAGACGGCCGGCGCCTATCGTCTGACGGCGGACAGTCCGCGCGTGCGCGTCAATGACGTGTTCAGCGTGAAGGAGACCGCCGGCCACCTGATCGACGGGCTCAAGGACCGCGCCCGCGCCTTTGTCGAGGTGCAGAACGGTTGCGATCACCGCTGCACCTTCTGCATCATCCCCTACGGCCGGGGCAATTCACGCTCGGCGGCGGCCGGCGACGTGGTGGCGCAGACGCAGCGCCTGGTCGCCGAAGGGTATAACGAGATCGTCCTGACCGGGGTCGACCTAACCTCGTGGGGCGCCGATCTTCCCGGTACGCCGCAACTGGGCCACCTTGTGGCGCGCATCCTCAGGCTGGCGCCGGACCTGAAGCGGCTGCGCCTGTCGTCGATCGATGCCGCCGAGATCGACGACGCGCTCCTCAATGCATTCGCCACGGAAGAGCGGCTCGCGCCCTACCTGCATCTTTCCCTGCAACACGGCGACGACATGATCCTGAAGCGGATGAAACGCCGTCACCTGCGGGCCGACGCCGTATCCCTGGTCGAGAAGGTGCGCGCCATTCGTCCGGACATCGCCTTCGGCGCCGACCTGATCGCCGGATTCCCGACCGAGGACGAAGCGATGTTCGACAACCTCGTGTCGCTGGTCGATGACTGCGACCTGTCGTTCGTCCACGTCTTTCCCTACAGCCCGCGCCCGCAGACACCGGCGGCCAAGATGCCGCAGGTGCCGCGCCCCACGATCAAGGAGCGCGCCGCCCGCCTGCGCGCCAAGGGCGAGGACGCCCTGCGCCGCCATCTTGCGCGCCAGGCAGGGCGGACGCTTTCCTGCATCGTCGAAAAGCCCGGCTTCGCGCGTGCCGCCGATTTCACCGAGGTGGCGTTCGAGGGTCAGTCCGTTCCCGGACAATTGACCGATATTGCCGTTCACGGCCACGACGGCCGCCGCGCGCTTGGCCGAATCGTGCAAACTGAGCTACAGCCGGTCGCATGAGTGGTGATCAGAAAAAAGGCTGGTTCCAGCGCCTGACCGAGGGCCTGTCGCGCACGTCGCAAAACCTGACCGAACAGGTGACGCAGGTCTTCGCGCAGAAGGAATCGCTCGATTCCGCCGCGCTAGAGGAACTGGAAGACCTGCTGGTCGAGAGCGACCTCGGCCCGCAGATCGCGGCGACCATCGCCGCCAGGATGGCGCAGAAGACGTTTTCCTCTGCCAAGGATTCCAGCGCCGTGCGTGCCGCACTGGCCGAGGCTCTGGCGGACGAGTTGAAGGACCACGAGGGCGTGTTCGATCCGTTCGAAGGGCCGAAACCGTACATCGTCCTGTTCGTCGGGGTGAACGGCTCGGGCAAGACGACGACGCTCGGCAAGATCGCCGCCTCGCTGACCGCAAAAGGGGCGAAGGTCCTGGTTGTCGCCGGCGACACCTTCCGCGCCGCCGCGGTCGAGCAGCTCAAGGTCTGGGCTGAACGCGCCAGGGCCGATTTCATGGGCCGCAAGACCGGGGCCGACGCCGCCGGACTGGCTTATGACTCGGTGACCCGGGCCAGGGAAGAAGGCTACGATGTCGTCCTGATCGACACCGCCGGCCGTTTGCAGAACAAGCAACAGCTGATGGATGAACTGTTGAAGATCGTTCGCGTCATCAAGCGTATCGATCCGGACGCGCCGCACGAGACGCTTCTGGTGCTCGACGCGACGGTCGGTCGCAATGCCTTGAGCCAGGAACAGATCTTCGGCCGCCAGGCGTTCGTCTCGGGCCTGGTCATGACCAAGCTCGACGGCACGGCGCGCGGCGGCATCCTGATCCCGATCGCCAAGGCGTCCGACGCCCCGATCAAGCTGATCGGGGTTGGCGAGGCCATTGAGGACCTGCACGCCTTCAATGCCCGTGATTTTGCCCGCTCGATGGTGGGTCTGGAGCCCGAAGCATGAGCGACAAGGACATCGTTGAAACGGCCGCGGAAGCCAATCCCGAGATCGCCGCCAATCCGGCCGAGCCGCAGCAGAATTATATCAAGATGGCGGTCGACTATGGCCCGGTCATCGCCTTCGGTGTGACCTTCTTCGCCTGTTCGGTGTTGAAGCTGGTGCCCAAGGGTGACGCCCTGATCTGGGCGTCGGGCGTCCTGGCCGCCGCCTCGATCGTCGCGGTGATCGCCGGCCTCGTCCTGGAAAAGCGCGTCGCTTGGATCGCGCTCGTTTCGGCCATGATCGCCATTCCGTTCTCGATCCTGACCGTGGTCTTCCACAATCCGGTGTTCGTCAAGGTCAAGATGACCATCATCGACGCCCTCATCGGCGCCATCCTGATGGGCGCCCTGGCGCTGAAGAAGCAGCCCTTGAAGGCGCTGCTGGGCGACAGCCTGAAGCTGAAGGACGAGGCGTGGGGGCCGCTGACGCTTTATTACGCCCTGTTCTATTTCCTGATGGCCGGCGTCAACGAGGTGGTCTGGCGCACTCAACCCGACAACGTTTGGGTGACGTGGAAGCTGGGCTCGATCATCGGCGGGCCGGTGCTGCTCACCCTGTGCCTGATGCCGTTTCTGCTCAAGAACATGGTATCGTCCGGTGACGAAACGACGAACTAAGCTACACGGAAGATTTCTTCCGTATGCGGACGTGTCGCAATAGTGTTATAATCTTCTGTCAATTTGCAGCCGCTTGGGAAACCGATGACCGAAAGCGATCCTTCGAGCAAACGGGGCGATGAGATGAAGACATCACGCAAGCGCGACCATGCGCCGTCGAAAACCGTACTTGACGATTCGCCCTCGCATCTGCTGCATCGTGTGCTGCAGATCGCCCTCGACATCTATAATGCCGAGGCCGGCGAAGGGGCCCTGACCCAGCGCCAGTACGCGGTGCTGAAGGCGCTGGACGGCACGGACGGCCTGTCGCAGACCGACCTCGTCAAGGCCACCGGCATCGATCGCTCGACCCTGGCCGACCTGGTGGCGCGCATGCTGTCCAAGGGCTTGCTGGCGCGTGAACGCTCGGTCACAGACGCCCGCGCCAACCTGGTCCAGATCGCCGAAGCCGGGCGGGCGGCGCTCGACGACATGCAGCCGCGCGTCCTGGCCGCCGACGAGAAGATCCTGAGCCTGCTGTCGCCGCCGAAGCGCGACAGTTTCGTCAAGCTGCTGCGCAAGATCACGGTCGAGCGCGAGGCCGAACTGGCCGAAGCCGACCAGGCGGCGGTGGCGGCCGAGAAGGCGGCGCGCAAGGCGGAGAAGGCCGCGGCCAAGAAGGCGGTGCACAAGAAGAAGCGGGCGGAAAAGGCCGAGAAGAAGGCCGGCAAGATGGATAAGAAGCTGAAGAAGCTGCCCATGCCGCCGCTGTCGGAAGGCGCTGCGGCCGAAAAGGCCGAAGACAGGCTGACCGTCCCGGCGGCCTAATGTGCCTCGCCGCTTGTCGGGCGGGGACCGCCGCGTTTCTTTAACGCGGTGGTGGTAGGGTTTCTTACTTGAGGCCCGAGCTCAGACGACGATATTGAGGTACGATCCCGGCCGTTTGTAGGGCTGGGACGCATCCGGCGCGGCAGCAGGGGTGGGCGGAGTTTGCGTCGCCCGGGCGATGTCGGCGGCAGTATAGGTGGCCGGTGTGACTTTCGGCTGCGTCACCTGCTGGAAGAAGGCCTTCTGCGCCGACAGGGCATTGGCGAAACTGCTGGCCTGGGGCGTCTGCGCCGCAGGGCGCACGGGCGCGGCCTGCGGGTTGATCAGCTGAGACAGGGACGGTGGGATCGGTGCGGCCATGACCGATCCGTACACGGAATCAGGTATTTAATTGGTTAATTCTGGGGCCACATTCTGCGCGCTCGCAACGATGGCCAACGCCCAGCCCGCGGCGAAACAAAACGCTGTCGATTTCAACCTGGAAGTCCCCCAGTCCAGTCACCGTACCAAGCCTTCAGGTAATTGCCACCTGACAGCATGGCTGACGGCAAAGACGCTCTGACTGCACGCGGGCGCAAAACGTAAAACGCCAGTGAGATCCTGATGGGGACGATGGTCTGCGTCATTTTGCTAATTAAAACGCAAAACGGAGACCATTGGGGGGCAATGGTCTCCGTCGCATGCCACCGGTTTCGAGGGGGGGATGATCCCGGTGACGAACTCAATGCTTACATCATATGCTTCGCCGCCGCGACTCATATGATGACTTAGCTTTAACGCCTATCTAATCCATTATGACGAAAAAGCTAGTGTGCAGTGCAGCAAAAATTCGCTATTTTTGATATTTTTGTTGCAAAATTTCCTACGTCTCCACTCACAATCGCTTGAACGCGCTTATGCGAACAGCTTGGCCCACTTCGGCTTGGTGCGCGACTTCCAGGCGCCGCGGTGATAGGCGTCGGAGCCGATCAACGGCACGACGGTCGTAGCTTCGGCGAAGACCATCTGTTCGTGCGTCGTCTGGACCTTCCCCCACGACGCGGCTTCCTTCAGCGTCGACGACGAGCAGGCGCCGTCGCGCACGTCGGCAACCGTGATCTGGACGGCGTAACGGTGCATTTCGGCATCGACACCGAGGATTTCGGCGCAGACGACGGTGTCTTGCGCAAAGTTCTTCGGCACGCCGCCGCCGACCATGAACAGGCCGGTGACGCCGGCGGCGATCTTGATGTCGGTCAGTTCGCGGAAATCGGCGACCGCGTCGATGCACATATAGGGCTGCTTGGCCGCGATCTTTTCCTTCTGGTGCTTGACAAGGCCGAAGCCGGCCGATGAATCGACAAAGGCAGGGCAGAAGATCGGCACGCCTTCCTCATAGGCCGTCTGGATCAGCGAGCCGGGTTTCCTGGCATTGCCTTCGCTGAGCCACTTGCCCATCTCCCAAATGAATTCGCGCGAGGAATAGCCGCGCGGTTCCAGGCGGTTGGCGATTTCCAGGATGGTATGGTCGCAGGCCTGAAGCTCTTCCTCGTCGATATAGGTGTCGTAAATACGGTCGATATAGTTGTCGCGCAGGACATTGTCGTCGACCGGGCCGGCGGCCTGGTAGTGCTTGAAGCCGAGGGCTTCGAAGAAGTCCATGTCGACGATCGAGGCGCCGGTGGCGACGACGGCGTCGATCATGCCGAACTTCACCATGTCGCGGTAGACATGCATGCAGCCACCGGCCGAGGTCGAGCCGGCCAGGATCAGCCACGGCGAGCACGCCTTGTCTTCGAGCGCCATGTTGAAGATGTCAGCGGCGCGGGCGGTGTCGCGCGACGAGAACGACATCTTGCGCATGCTGTCGATGATCGGGCGGGCGTCGAAGGAGGTAATGTCGACGTGCTCGACGACGTTCTGGAGCAGTTCGGCTTTGGCGTTGGTCTGAACGGGAGCGTTCATGTCTTGGGTTTCCCTTTGATGTGAGCGCCCGTCGTTTGAGAAGCCTGCCCGCCGGACGGAGCGACGGCGGGCAGGAACAGGTTTTAGTCACGCCAGTAATAGTTCATGTCCTTGAAAGCTGCGTGACGTGATGCAGCAGGATTTGAACTTCCGGCCCGAGCCGCAGGGACACGGGTCGTTACGGCCGAGCTTTTCCAGCAGTTCCTTGTCGTGATGACACGGTCGCCGCGTTTCACGCGCGTCTCGCTGGGGAAAGCCCCCCAATTCTTAAAACAAGATTGGCGCTTAGATGTCGGCTCGAAAGCTGAATTCGGGGTGATATTTACGCATGGTCGCCTCCATAGGTGTGAACGGCGCCCCGTCATGAACCCTTGATCCCCCAGACGGTGCGATGGGGAGGGCGGCTTTTACAAAGCGCGGCCCCTATAGCGGAAGGGGACGGGTTTGGCAATGTCAAACAAATGGGTCGAGGGGTCGGCGATCCCTCGCCTTGAATTAGAACTTCATGGATTGGCCCCAAGTGGGCCATCCATGAAGTTCTGTCTTAAGACGAAGGGGCCACAGGCCCCTTCACCCCGTTTTTATGCCTTCGCCTTGATCCGCTTCTTGCCACGCCGGCCGCCCTTGGGACGGTTGAGGCGGACGACCTTGTTGTCGCCGGCGTCGAGCAGACTGCGCGGATTGTTGATCGAGCGCGGACCGAGGCCGAACAGCGACGCCATCGGCGCGTCGTCAAGGAAGACGGTCTCGGTCGCACCGTAGCCGTTGAAGCGCGTGCCCATGGTCACGCCATAGGCACCCAGCATGCCGATCTCGACATAGTCGCCTTCGCCGACATCGGCCGGCAGCCAGAACGGCCCCGGCATCGAGTCGATCGAGTCGCAGGTCGGGCCGTAGAAGCGGAAGGGCTTGAGCGTTTCCGACTCCACTTCGTCGTCTTGCCGGTGCAGGCGCACCGGGAACGGCCACTTGGCGTGGGTGGCGTCGAACAGATTGCCGTAGGAGCCATCGTTGAGATAGAGCGCGTCGCCCTTGCGCAATTCGACCTTGGCCAGGATCGAGGTCGATTCCGCCACCAGGGCGCGGCCAGGTTCGGCCCACAGCTGCGTTTCCTCGTGCACCTTCATCTCGTTGAAGGCGCGATCGATGGCATCCATGTATTCGGAAAGGGCCGGCGGCACCATGCCGGGGTAGACCGAAGGGAAGCCGCCGCCGACATCGACGACATCGGCGAAGACGCCGGCGCGGACCAGGGCGCGCGACGCCGACAGCATGGCGGCGGCATAGGCCGTCGGGCGCATGCACTGCGAACCGACATGGAACGAGATGCCCATCAGGCCGCGCGTCGCCTGGCGCGCCGCCATCAGCAGATTGGGGGCTTCGTGGGCCTGGGCGCCGAACTTGTTGGTCAGCGGCAGGTTCGAGCCCTCACCCGAAGTCGCCAGGCGGACGACCAGGTTGAGGTCCTTGGCGCCGCCGGTCGAGTCGAGGATCTTGGCCAGTTCCTCGTGGGTGTCGAGGCTGAAGGTCTTCACGCCGTGGTCGAAATAGGCCTTGGCGATCGAAACACGGCTCTTGACCGGGTGCATGAAGGCCATGCGCGCGCCGGGCAGGGTTTCGTGGACATGCTCGACCTCATGGATCGAGGCGACGTCGAACGCACGCACGCCGGCCTCCCACAGGGTCTGGAGCACCCAGGCCGAGGGATTGGCCTTGACGGCGTAAAAAACGTCGCCCTTGAAGTTCTGCTGGAACCATTGCGCGGCAGTGGTGACGGGACGCGTGCGCACGAGGGCGACAGGACGTTCCGGAGGCTGCTTGCGGACCAGGTCCAGGGCTGATTGGTAGTGATCCACCAGACATCCCCGATTGTAAAAAACGTTGAAACCCAGACCGGCGTTAGCAGTGGCACTCGAACCCAAGGGTCCGCCGGAAGAAGGGCGTCATATAGAGATTTTTCTCCGCCTGTAAAGGGCATAGTTCACCGTTGCTGCGCAGGATATCATGGCGCGGCCAGGGTCACAAATGGCGACGAAGGAATTAGTAAGGCGTGAAGGACGCCCCCGTTAGCACGGCAGGGTGGCAAATGCCAGTTATGCCTGGAAAAGCCGATCAGGCACCGAGGGTTTCGGCTTGTCCGATCCGGCCTGGATGGTCTACAGTCGCCGGGGCCAGAGGGTGCAGCGGGGGAACGAAGATGCGCGGCAAGTGGGCAAAAATGATGCTGACGGCGTTTCTTGCCCTGTCGGCCTGCGACAAGGTTCCGGACATCAGGCAGACGTCGGCCGCCGCGCCGGCGGCGAAGGGCCCTTACGCGTTTTCGGTCAAGGTGCAGATGACGCCCCGGCTTCTGGCGGCCATGAAGCGCCAGGGCGATCACATGGTTGTCTCGGCCTTCTATTACGGCTTCGCCACACCTCAGAGCGGTCTCCCCGCCGACAGCCTGCACCGCACCCGGCTCGGCTTCGAAGTTTACAGCTTCCCGGCCGACGCCGCCAAGGCCGATATTCCAGGAACCTCGGTCGACCACGACCTGGTTACCAAGGTCAATAAGGGAGAGGCCTGGGTGCTCGTTGACATCCAGGCGGCGGCGGGGGACAACATCGTCACCGACATCGTCAGTTGCCATGACTATGCCGGCTCGGTCAACGCCGCCCGGGCGCAGGCACCGACGATAAGCTGCGATCTCGCCGACGGGCTTTCCTGATTTCGCCGTTGCGCTAAAATCGTCTCTTCGGTGACGTTCGCGGCTTGCCCTGTCATCAAATCGTTAATAAGAGACTCTACGGTTTTTCCGTTTCGCCTTTCGGTCACGAAAGGTGCTGTTGCGTGCCCGGTGCGGGCGAAGAGGAAATGCATGTCAGCGCTCGTTGAAGTGAGGGGCATCAGCAAGACCTACACCCGCAAGGCGAGGGCCGCCGGCGGCACGACGGTGCACAAGGCGCTCGACAATGTCTCCTTCGCCATGGACACGCCCGAGCGCATCGCCCTGATTGGGCCGTCGGGCTCGGGCAAGTCGACCCTTCTGCGATCGATTTCCGGCCTGCATACCATCGACAAGGGGCGGTCCGGTGAAGAAGGAGGGACGGTCAGCGTGCTGGGGCGCAGCGTCCAGAGCAACGGGCGCCTGGCATCCGACGTGCGCCGGACACGCGTTCATCTCGGCATGATCGCGCAGCAGTTCAACCTGGTCGGCCGGCTGACCCTGTTTACCAATGTGGCCTTGGGCCTGCTCGGCCGGATTTCGGGACTGCGCGGCCTGCTTGGCCTGTGGTCGGGTGAGGAAAAGGACAAAATCATGCGCGCGCTCGACCACGTCGGCGTGGCGCAATATGCCGGCCAGCGCGCCAACACCCTGTCGGGCGGCCAGCAGCAGCGCGGCGCCATCGCCCGCGCCATCGTTCAGGGCGCTCAGGTGGTGCTTGCCGACGAGCCGGTCGCCTCGCTCGATCCGGTGACGGCGCGCAAAGTCATGAAATTGCTGGTTGACCTCAACGAGCGCGACAAGGTCGGCGTCATCGTTACCCTGCACCAGGTCGACTACGCCAAGACCTATTGCACGCGCATCCTGGCGCTGAAGGACGGCAAGATCGTCTATGACGGCCCCAGTACGGGCCTCAGCGACGACCGGCTGAAGGATATCTACGGGGCAGAACTCGAAGATGCCTATTGGGGAGACCAAGCATGATCATGACCCGCCTGCGCAAGGCCGCTGCCGTCGCGGCCCTGGGCCTTGGCCTGTTCGCCCTGTCGGACTGCCAGCAGAAACCGGCCGAGTCCGCCGGCCCGCGCACCGAAATCAGCTTCTCGGTCCTGTCGGTCGAAAAGTCGCAGAAGCTCGACCAGCTGTGGGCGCCGATCTTCGCCGACATGGAGAAGCAGACCGGCCTCAAGGTAAAGCCGTTCTACAGTTCCAACTATACCTCGCTGATCGAGGCGATGCGCTTCAACCAGAGCCAGGCGGGCTTCTTCTCCAGCGCCTCGGGCCTGGAAGCCGTCAACCGCGCCCACGGCGAGGTCTTCGCTCACAACACCAATCCGGACGGCACCGACGGTTACAGCAGCGTCATCATCGTGCGGGCGGATTCGAAGATCACGCTCGACGATATCCTGCGCTGCGACCACAAGCTCAATTTCGGCATGGGCGACGTCAAGTCGACGTCGGGCACCATCGCGCCCAAGGCGCTGTTGTTCCTGCCGCACCATGTCGACACCGACAACTGCTTCCGCAACGTGCGTTCGGGCTCGCACGAAGCCAATATCGAAGGCGTAGTCGCCGGCGTGGTCGATGCCGCCACGGCCAATACCGACGCGCTCCATGAACTGAGCAATACGCCGGAGGGCCGCGAGCGTCTCGCCAAGGTCCGCATCATCTGGCAGTCGGACGCCATGCCCAAGGGTGTGATCGTCTATCGCTCCGACCTCGACCCGGTGACCAAGGAGAAGTTGCGCAGCTTCTTCCTCAGCTACGGCAAGGGCACCGGCCCCGACGCCGACCGCCAGCGCGCCGTGCTGGCCGCCTTCGAATGGGGCAGCATGGAGCCGGCGGATGCGTCCTATCTTCTGCCGGAGCGGCTGCTGGAGGCGCGCGTCGCCCTGCAGGAAGCGCAGACGGCCCATGACGATGCCGCCGCGGCCAAGGCCCAGGCAGAAATCGACACGGTGACAGCAGAACAGGCCAGGCTGGCCGCGCCGCAGGCCAAGGCCGACGCGCCGGCCTCGGCTTCGGCGTCGAAGTAGGGATGCCCGATGGCTGACGCCAAGCCGATGAACGACCTGTCGCCGCCGACTACCGGCCTCGCCACCCGCCTGGCCAACTGGCTGGTAGTGCTGGTGGTCGTCGCCCTGCTGGCGGTCAGCCTGCGCGGCGCACACATCCAGGACCTGCACATGCTGGTCGACAATTCGGCCAAAACCGGCACCTACCTGAAGGACTACCTGCATCCGGACTTCAAGGACTGGAAGCTCTATGTCGAAAACATGTGGCAGACGATCGAGATCGCGCTGTGGGCCACAGGTCTGTCGATCGTGGCGGCCGTGCCGCTGAGTTTTCTCTGTTCTCGCAACATCGCCCCGATCTGGATTGTCCAGCCGATGCGCGCCTTCATCGCCCTGTTGCGCGCCTTCCCCGACATCGTGCTCGGCACCGCCTTCATCGCCGCAGTCGGGCTTGGACCTCTGGCCGGCGTGCTGGCCCTGGCGGTTTCCAATGCCGGTACCCTGGCCAAGCTGTTCTCGGAGGCGGTGGAAAACATCGAAACCGCACCGGTCGAAGGCGTACGCGCCACCGGCGGAGGACGGCTTCACGAGATCGTCTGGGGCGTGGTGCCCCAGGTAGCGGCGCTGTGGACTTCGTTCGCGCTCTACCGCTTCGAGTCGAACGCCCGTTCGGCCACCGTGCTCGGCCTGATCGGCGCCGGCGGCATCGGCCAGTTGCTGTTCGACAACCTGAACGGCTTCGCCTATCGCCAGACTTCGGCGATCGCCCTGATCATCGTCGCGGCGGTGACCCTGATCGACCTGCTGTCGCAGCAGATCCGGAAGCGCCTGCTTTAACTCTTTTTACCGAAGCGCTTGCGCGTCAGGTGGCGCAGCCGGTTCCACAACTTGGTCTTGGCCGGCTCCGGGTAGGGCTCGAGATTACGGATGAATTCCTCTGCGCAGGCCCGCCACGAGAACTTCTCGGCGTAGGCGCGCACCAGCTTGCGGTCGAGCTTCAGCGCCTCCTCGATCGCCATCTTGAGGTCGTCATTGATGACGCCGGCGCCCGAGCCCGGGATGATGTCGATCGGCCCGTGCGCCGGGAAGGCCGCCACCGGCGTGCCGGCGGCCATGGCCTCGATCAGCACCAGGCCGAAGGTATCGGTCAGGGACGGGAAAACGAAGACGTCGGAATCGGCGTAGGACCGGGCCAGCTCCTGGCCGAAACGCGGACCGGTGAACACGACCTGCGGATATTTCGCCTTCAGTTCCTCGACCTGCGGGCCGCCGCCGACGATGACCTTGGTGCCCGGCACGTCCAGCTTCAGGAAGGCTTCGAGGTTCTTTTCGATCGCCACCCGGCCGACATAGGTCATGACCGGCCGCGGCAGGCCGCCAAAGATCGGCTCCAGGCCGGGGCGGAACAGCTCGGTATCGACGCCGCGCGTCCACGGCGAGATGTTGCGGAAGCCACGCGCCTCCAGGTCCTTCTGCAGGGTCGGCGTCGCCACCATGACCCGGCCCGACGGCTTGTGAAACCAGCGCATGATGGCGTAGCCGACGCTTAGAGGGATGGGCAGGCGCGCCGAGACATATTCCGGGAACTTGGTGTGGTAGCTGGTGGTAAAGGGCAGCTTCCACTCCTGGCAGACGCGCCGCGCCGCGAAGCCGACGGGCCCTTCGGTGGCGATGTGGATCGCGTCGGGCTCGTAGTCCTGGATGATCTCGCGCACTTCCTCGTAGCAGCCGAGCGCCAGCTTGACTTCGGGGTAATCGGGCCATGAGACCGTCTTGAATTGGTTGTAGTCGACGACCTTGAAATCGTGGCCGAGCTTCTCGCATTCTTCGATGGTGCGTTTGAGGGTGGTCACCACCCCGTTGACCTGGGGTTCCCAGGCGTCGGTTGCCAGCAAGATGCGCAAGTCGTTGTTCCCAAAATCCGCCCGAACCTGATAAACATGGGTTTTGCGGCAACTCAAGACAAAGTTTGCCCGCTGCAATCGTTTTTGCTGCGCACAAAATACCTCGGCGCGCTCCAAAAGCGCGCAAAAGCAACGGTTGCGGCTTGCTTAAAGGGCAAAATGCCTTATTTTCCGAGGAAAGGCGGCCGGTGAAAACGATTCCACCGGGAGGACGATAACCGGGGTCAGATGAGCGAACGCGGCAGGACATCGCAGGTGCGTGATAACGCGGGAGCGAAGGATTCCGGTGCGCGTGACACGCCAAAGTCGCGCCGCACGCGCGAACAGATCCTCGACACGGCGATGAAGCTGTTCGCAGAGTTGGGTTACGACCGGGCCGGCAACGCCGCCATCGCCGAGGCGTGCGGCCTGACGCGCGGCGCCATGCTTTACCACTTTCCGACGCGCGAGGACTTGGTCGCCGCCGCCGCCTGGCACATCCACCGCGCGCGCGAGACGGCGTTTGAGGCTGAGGCGCGCAAGCTCAAGCCGGGTCAGGACGCGCTCGACGGCGCCATAGACGCCTACTGGCGGCTGCTGAGTTCGGAACCGTTCGCGGCCTTCCTGGCGCTGGAACGCGCCGCGCGCCAGGACGAAGACGTCGCCCGCGCCATCCATCCGGCGCAGAAGGCCTTCGACGAAGGCGCCATGGGCCGGGCCACGCCGGGCTTCATCCTGGCCGGCGCCGATGCGCGTTTCCAGGCGTCGCGCGACCTTGCCCGTTTCGCGCTCGAAGGCATGCACCGCGTCGCCCTGACCTACGACCAGGACGCGCGCATCGAGAACGTGCTGACGGTGATCAAGCGCGCCGTCCACATGCTCAACCGCAAGGGCGACATTACCGACCTGTGGACCGAATAGTGGCCGACGCGGCTGTCACCCTGCGCCTGACGATCGCCGACCCCGTGCCCGGCGTCTGGTACAGCCTTCAGGACCAGGACAATGTTCCAGCCGGAGCGGTCATGGCGGCCGACGAGCCATTGTCGTTCGACGTGCCGGTGCGGCTCAGCGCCGACAACCGCCTGCTCGGGCCGTTCATTCGCCGCGAGGGGCCGCTGCGGCGCTTCATCTATATTGTCGTCCGCAGCGAAACGGCGGCATGGAACGGCCGCGCCAAGATCGACATTCACGACATTCCTGCGGCCCTGCTCGATCAGGCGCGCGCCGGAAAAGGCCTTGAAACAGTCCTGCCCGGACGCGGCAAGGACGGCGCCCCTGCCCGCGCCACCGTCCGTTCCGCAACCGGCTGGTCGGTGGTTTGATACACCGGCGCATTGACGGAGGGCATTTGCCCGCCTACATCCCGGCCATGCGTCACGTTCTCCGTTCCAAGATCCACAATGCCTACGTCACCGAGGCCAATCTCGCCTATATCGGCTCGATCACCATCGACGAGGCGCTGATGGAGGCTGTCGGCCTGTGGGAAGGCGAACGCGTCCTGGTCGTCTCGAATACCTCTGGCGCCCGGCTCGAAACCTATGTCATCCGCGGCGAGCGTGATTCGGGAATCATCGCCATGAACGGCGCCGCCGCTCACCTCATCAACGAGGCCGAACAGATCATCATCATGGGGTTCGAGCTTACCGCGGAGCCGATTATCCCCAGCGTGATCCTCGTCGATCGTCACAACAGACTTGACCGCTACCTGTCCGAAAAGGCAGCCGAAACCGTGTCATGATTCTTTCACAGAAATCGTGATTCAGGCGAGTTCGCGGCGTTAACCAAACAAGCCCTTATGGCGCTTGGCAAAAGCGCGGCGTTAAGCTTTCGTTAGCAAAAAACTTGGTTAAAACCGCGACCTGGCCGCTTGACGAAGCGGCGCTATTGGCCCCCATATATCGACATTGGGGGCACGTTAGGCACTAGATATAGTTGTTAACGGGCCGGCAACGGGCTTTGCCGGGGAAAGTACGGCGTCAGGTTTTTCAAGGGTTATCGAGACTATGTCAGTGCATGAAGCCGCCAAACGCGAAGCGCCTGTGCCCGGTCGGGCCAATATGATGGTGCGTCCCAAGCCGCGGCCTGAATTCAAGCTGCTCAAATCGGTGGTCGTGGACCGTTCGCGCGATGCGCTGCTGACCGAGTTCGGCAAGACCACGCTCGACGACCGTTACCTGCTGCCGGGCGAAAGCTACCAGGACATGTTCGCCCGCGTCGCCACGACCTATGCCGATGATTCGGACCATGCCCAGCGCGTCTACGACTATATCTCGAAGCTGTGGTTCATGCCGGCGACGCCGGTGCTGTCGAACGGCGGCGCGGCGCGCGGCCTGCCGATCTCGTGCTTCCTCAACGCCGTGCCGGACAATCTCGAAGGCATCGTCTCGACCTGGAACGAAAACGTCGCCCTGGCCAGCAATGGCGGCGGCATCGGCACCTACTGGGGCGGCGTCCGCTCCATCGGCGAGAAGGTCAAGGGCGCGGGCCAGACCTCGGGCATCATTCCGTTCATCCGCGTCATGGACTCGCTGACCCTGGCCATTTCGCAAGGGTCCCTGCGCCGGGGCTCGGCCGCCGTCTATATCGACATCTTCCATCCGGAAATCGAGGAATTCCTCGAAATCCGCAAGCCGTCGGGCGATTTCAATCGCAAGTCTCTCAACCTGCACCACGGCATCGGCATCACAGACGAGTTCATGGAGGCTGTGCGCGACGGCGTGCCCTTCGGCCTGCGTTCGCCGAAAACCAATGAAATCCTGCGTTACGTCGACGCCCGCTCGCTGTGGCAGAAGATCCTCGAAATCCGCCTGCAGACCGGCGAGCCCTACCTGATCTTCTCCGACACGGTGAACCGCGCCATGCCGCAGCACCAGCGCGAGCTGGGCTTGAAGGTGCGCCAGTCGAACCTGTGTTCGGAAATCATGCTGCATACCGGCGCCGACCATCGCGGCATCGACCGCACGGCCGTATGCTGCCTGTCGTCGGTCAATGCCGAAACGTTCCTGGAATGGCGCGACGAGCCGCGCTTCATCGAGGACGTCATGCGCTTCCTCGACAATGTCCTGGAGGATTTCATCCAGACGGCGCCCGATTCAATGAACCCGGCGGTCTATTCGGCGATGTGCGAACGCAGCGTCGGTCTCGGCCTGATGGGTTTCCACTCCTTCCTGCAGAGCCAGGGCGTCGCCTTCGAGTCGGCCATGGCCAAGTCATGGAACAACCGCCTGTTCAAGCACCTGCGCCGCGAGGCTGACAAGGCGTCGGTCAAGCTGGCCGAGGAGCGCGGGCCGTGCCGCGACGCCGAGGAACGCGGCGTCATGGAGCGCTTCTCGCACAAGCTGGCTATTGCGCCGACCGCTTCGATTTCGATCATCTGCGGCGGCACCTCGGCCGGCATCGAGCCGATCCCGGCCAATATCTACACCCACAAGACCCTGTCGGGTTCGTTCGCGGTCAAGAACCCCTATCTCGAAAAGCTCCTGGCCGAGAAAGGCCTGGACACGCCGGAAACCTGGGATTCGATCGTGCAGCACGAAGGCTCGGTGCAGCATCTCGACGACCTGACCGGCGAGGAGAAGGACGTCTACAAGACGGCGTTCGAGATCGACCAGCGCTGGGTGGTCGAGCTGGCCGCCGACCGGACGCCGGAAATCTGCCAGTCGCAGTCGGTCAACCTGTTCATCCCCGGCGACGTCGACAAGTGGGACCTGCACATGCTGCACTGGACGGCGTGGGAGCAGGGCCTGAAGTCGCTCTATTACCTGCGTTCGAAGTCGGTCCAGCGCGCCGCCCACGCCGGCAGCGAAGCCAAGGAAGCGGTCGAGAAGATGGATACGCCGCGCACGGACTACGAGGAATGCCTGGCCTGCCAATAATTGGCTGAATGGCAGAAAAATATCAGGGCTCCGGCGACGGAGCCCTTTTTCTTTGAGCTCTACGGCCTCATTATAAAGGTCAGGGCAAAACCCAACCGTTTTCCTACGAGGACGGCTCTAGATTAAAGTTCCGCCCGCCGGTCCGCCGGTTTTCGAAGGAGAATCCCATGCCCCTGTCCCCCAAGGCCAAGGCCGCCGCCGACAAGATCAAGAATTTCGACGAAGACGACATGCGTTCCCTGGCCGAAACGATCAAGCACGAAGTCCAGCACGCCAGCGATCTGGTGGTCGACCGCGCCAAGAAGGCCGAGGCCCGTATCCGCCAGTTCACCGATCACGCCGGCGACGACATCGCCCATGTCCGCGACCGGACCGCGCAGGCGATCAACGACTATCCCGTGCCGTCGACGCTGATCGCGCTCGGTATAGGCTTCGCCATCGGCGTGCTGATCACGACATCGAGCCGCCGCTGAACAAAACGAAATGGCCAGGGAAATGGCCCGGGAAACCCTGGCCATTTTTTTGATCTGTAGGGCGTGCTTAGCCGCCGCCTGGCGTGATGCGCCTGGCGCCCGGCGCGGGGCCTGACCCTGGTTTGTTGTCGGTCGGCTTGCTGTTGATGATCGGCGCCGACTTGTCCTGTTTCTGCATGTCGGTCAGGCGCAGCACGACGGGTCCCAGGATGACCAGGAACAGCACGGGCAGGAAGAAGACGATCATCGGCACGGTCAGCTGCGCCGGCAGTGCGGCCGCCTTCTTTTCCGCCGCCGACAGGCGCAATTCGCGATTTTCCTTGGCCATGACGCGCAGGGCGGTGCCCAGCGGCGTACCGTATTTTTCCGCCTGGATCATGGCGGTGCAAACCGCCTTGATGCCGGGATGATTGGTGCGCTTCGACAGGCCGTCATAAGCCATGCGGCGTTCGGGCAGGTAGGACAGTTCCGCCACCAGCAGCGACAGTTCCTCGGCCAGCTCGATCGAGGTCGGACCCATTTCCAGGCTGACGCGCTGCAGGGCGCCTTCGATCGACATGCCGGCCTCGACCGAGATCAGCAGCAGGTCGAGCGCGTCGGGGAAAGCCGAAACGATCGACTGGCGGCGCTTCCCGGCCAGGTTGGAGATATAGATGTTCGGCGCATAGTAGCCGATGACGAAGCCCATCACCCCGATCAGCACCTTGACCATCAGCTTCTGATGGAAGTCGTTGATGACGAAGATATAGAAGAAGGTGATACCGCCGAGTACAAACGGCATCAGGAAGCGGAAGAAATAGAAGGTCGACACCGGCTTCGGGCCGCGGAAGCCGGCCATGGCCAGCTTCTCGACCACCTTCGGATCCTCGAGCAGGGTCTTCAGGTTCAGCTTTTCGACCAGCGCCTTGTACGGCCCCTCGTCCTTCTGGCGCAGGCCGCCCGAATTGTCCTTGGCCACCTGCTGGCGCGACTGGCGGCGCAGTTCCTCGCGCCGCGTCGCCACGGCCTTCATGCGCTTGTCGAGCGTGTCGCCGGAGGTCATGCCCTTGCCCAGCGTCATGACCGTAAAGAAGACCAGCACCGCCACGAGGATCGCGGCGAGGTTGCCAGGCTGCATGACGGCGTGGGCGAGTTCTTCCATGGCCTACCTAGAACTTGAAGTTGATCATCTTGCGCATCATCATGATGCCTATGAACATCCATGCCGCGCCGACGGCCAGCATGAAGTTGCCGCGATAGTCGTTGAACATGATCGACATGTATTCCGGCCGCGTCAGCGAGATCACCGCGCCCACGCCCGGCGGCAGGACGCCGATGATCGAGGCGGAGGCGATGGCTTCGGACGACAGCGCCTTGATCTTCTCGCGCATCATCTTGCGGGCGCGCAGGACCGACGACAGGTTGCCGAGCGCTTCGGAAAGATTGCCGCCGGTCTTGGCCTGGATGGCGATGACGATGGCGAAGAAGCGCAGCTCCGGCGACGGGATGTGCTCGTTCATCTTGTCGAGCGCGCCTTCCAGCGACATGCCGACGCCGACGTTTTCGACCAGGCGCTGGAATTCCGGCCCCAGCGGGGCGGGGCTTTCCTTGGCGATGATCTTGAGGCCGTCATTGACTGGAAGGCCGGACTTGATGCCGCGGACAATGATGTCCATGGCGTTGGGGAATTCCTCGGTGAACTTCTTGATGCGCCCCTTGGCCATGAAGCTGAGCACCCAGCGCGGCGCGCCGTAGGAAAATGCGAAACCGGCGCCCAGGCCTACGGCCAGGCGGCCTAGAACGGGCAGGTGCGAACCGACCACGAAGGCGACGACGAAGGCGATCGCGCCCACGACGCCGCTCCAGATCCAGAATTGGGTGGTATTGGGCGTCAGGCCGGCGTGCAGCATGCGCGCGCGCAGGGTCAGACGCGCCTTGCGCTCGCGCTTCTCGGCTTCCTTGAGCTGTTCGGAAATCTGCTTGCGGCGTTCTTCCGGCGTCTTGTTGGCGTTCTTCTGCCGCGCCTTGATGCGGACATTGCTGCCGGCCCCGATAGCGGCCGCACGCTTGGTCAGCTGCGGCGACGCACCACCGCCGCCCCCGCCCGAAAAGGCGAAGCCCAGCCCGCCGAGAACGACGAAGGCCAGGACGGCGATCACGATGGTCATTAACATTGCGCTACCGCTTCGCTGCTTGAGCGCGGTTGGGCGCTTGAAGCGCTTCGCGCGGTCGGGGTCCGGAGATTATTCGCTGGCATCGAGCGCCTCCGCCAGTTCGCGCTCGAGACCGTAATACTTGGCGCGATCCCAGAAGCGCGGACGGCCGATGCCGGTCGACCGGTGGCGCCCGATGATCTTGCCTTCCTTGTTCTCGCCCTCGATTTCGTAGAGGAACAGGTCCTGGGTGACGATGACATCGCCTTCGAGGCCGAGCACTTCGGTAATGTGGGTGATGCGGCGCGAACCGTCGCGCAGGCGCGCCGCCTGGATGATCAGGTCGATCGAGCCGACGATCATTTCGCGGATGGTGCGCGAAGGCAGGCCATAGCCGCCCATGGTGATCATCGATTCGAGACGCGACACGGCTTCGCGCGGACTGTTGGCGTGGAGCGTGCCCATCGAGCCGTCGTGGCCGGTGTTCATGGCCTGGAGGAGGTCGAACGCCTCCGGGCCACGGACTTCGCCGACGATGATGCGTTCGGGACGCATCCGCAGGCAGTTCTTGACCAGGTCGCGCATGGTAATGGTGCCTGAACCTTCGAGGTTCGGCGGGCGCGTTTCGAGACGGACCACGTGCGGCTGCTGCAGTTGCAGTTCGGCGGCGTCCTCGCAGGTCACGACGCGTTCGGTCGGATCGATGAACGCCGTCATGGTATTGAGCAGGGTCGTCTTGCCAGAGCCGGTGCCGCCGGAGATCAGGACGTTGCAGCGCGAGGCGCCGATGACGCCCAGCACGCGCGCCCCTTCCGGGCTGATGGAGTTGAACTCCACCAGGTTGCGCATGGTCAGCTTGTCCTTCTTGAACTTCCGGATGGTGAGCGTCGGACCGTCGAGCGCCAGCGGCGGCGCGATGACGTTGACGCGCGAACCGTCGGGAAGACGGGCATCGCAGATCGGCGAGGCTTCGTCGACACGGCGCCCGACCTGCGACACGATGCGCTGGCAGATGTTCATCAGCTGCTGGTTGTCGCGGAAGCGGACATTGGTCAGCTGGACCTTGCCGGCGACTTCGATGAACACGCGCTGGGCGCCGTTGACCATGATGTCGGCGATATCGTCGCGCGCCAGCAGCGGTTCGAGCGGACCATAACCCAGGACATCGTTGATGATGTCCTGGACGAGGTTGTCCTGTTCGACCACCGACATCGAGACGTTCTTGATCGCCACCAGTTCGGCGACGATGTCGCGGATTTCCTCCGACGCCGCCTTGTGATCGAGCTGAGCCAGCTGCGACAGGTCGATTGTGTTGAGCAGGGCGTTGAAGATCGCCGTCTTGGTGGCGTGATAATAGTCCGACTGTTCGCGGACTATCTCGGTGACCGCCTGCGCCTTGTGCATCTGTTCGAGGCCCTGGGCCAGCTTGGCCTTGGCCGCGGGCACGCCCGGCTTGTCGCCGGCAGCGGCGCCGACGCGCTTTTCCTGGCTCAGTTCGGGCAGGGCGACGCGCTGGCCGGCGGCCGGCTGTCCGCCGGTGCGGGCGTCGAGCGTCTGCGGCCGGGTGGCGATGTCAGGCGACCCCTGTCCCGCCGGCGGCGGCGAACCGGCGACCCGGGCCGCGCCCTGGCTGTTGCTCAGGGCCTGGGGCCGGTTTTCCTGGCGCGGCTGTTCGCGGGCCGGGTCCCGGGCTGCCTGTTGCGGCGCGGGTGCGCTGGGCGGCGCAACGGGCTGCGGTCCTCTGGCGTTGTCAGTGGGTCGTTTGCCAAACACTTAACGGGCTCACTTCTTGAAGAGGTTGCCGAGGAACGAGGACGAGGGCTTCTTGGCTTTCGGTTCCGGCGCGCGGCCGGTGACCGTGGCGGTCAGCTGGTTGAGCGCATCGGCCACCTTGGAGGTGGGCGCGAAGTCGCCGATCATCTGGCCGTTGTTGGACGCCTGGCCGAACAGCTTGGCGTCGAAGGGGATGAGCGCGCAGGGTTCGATGCCGAGGGCCGCCGTGAAGTCCTTGACCGGAATTTCGGGACGACCCGGCATCTCCGTCTGGTTCAGCACCAGGCGCGGCGCGCGATCGTTCGGCCGGGCGTTCTTGAGCAGGTCGATGATGTTCTTGGCGTTGCGAAGGGAGGCCAGGTCCGGCGTGGCGACGATGATGACGTCGTCGGCGGCGATCAGGTTGGCCTTGAGCCACGGCGTCCAGATGTGCGGCAGGTCCATGACGATGAATGGTGCGGCCGACCGCACCTTGCGCGTCACCTCGGCATAGGCCTCGGCGTCGGCGGTATAGTCCTGGTCGAGCGCGGCGGGGGCCGAGAACAGCGACAGCTTTTCGGTGCACCTGGTCAGCATGCGGTCGAGCAGGACCGAATCGAGGCGGTCGGGTTCGCCGAGCGCATCGGCCATGCCCTGGGGCGGATCCTGGTTGAAGTCGAGACCGGCCGTACCGAACGGCAAGTCGTAGTCGACGATGACCGTATTGGCGGTCATCTGCTCGCTGAGCGAAAAGGCGAAGTTGTGGGCGATCGACGACGAACCGGCGCCGCCGCGCGCGCCGACAAAGGCGATGGCGCGGCCGACGAAAGGTGTCTCCGGATCGTTGAACAGGGACGAGATGACCTTGATCAGCTGCAGCGGCTGGACCGGCCCGACCATGTATTCCGACACGCCCTGGCGCATCAGCTCGCGGTAGAGCGAGATGTCGTTGTGGGCGCCGATGACGACGACCTTGGTGTTGGCGTCGCAGACCTCGGCCAGTTGCGACAGCTGGTCGAGCAGGTCGCGGCCGCGCGCGGCGCTTTCCACGAAGATCAGCGACGGGGTCGGCTCGTGGCGATAGGTGTCGATGGCCTCGAACATGCCGCCGCGCTTGACCACGCATTGCGCCCGGCTCATGCGTCGGTCCAGCGCGCAGGTATCGCAGGCCTGCAGGCTTTGCTCGTTGTCCGGGAAAAAGTGGATGGCGATGCGCGGGATGGCGACGACGCCGATGTCGTCGTCCTCGGCCAGCAGGCTGTGCGCAGGCCCGGACGGTTCGCGCAGACCCAGAGGCGACGAGAAGGCTTGCGGCTTGACCGGCGCCGGCAGGGGTTCGTCGAAATCGTCGGACGCGAACGGATCGCGCTCGGGCGCGGCGGGCGTATAGGCGTCTTCCGGCGACAAGTCATACTCGTCGTCGCTCCGCGGCGCGCGATAGTCGGTGACGAACTCGTCGTCGAGATCGTCCAGGCTGTCGAAGGGGTCGTTATGCTTCGCCTGAGATGGCATGTTTTTGGCCTCGCTTGTGAGAAGCGTGATTATTTGATGGCGTCCGAAATGGTGCCCTTGGCTTCCTCGTCCTTCTGCGAGGAGGTGACTTCACCCTTGCGGTACTTGTCGAGGACGACCGACTTGCGTCCGGCATCGCCGGAAGCGGCCGGGGCCGGACCCGACAGGTCGCGCGGGTCGGCGACCTGGGCCGCCAGGTTCGAATAGATGGCGCAGCCGAAGTTCTGGCTGACCTTGTTCGCACCGGTCGCGGCCATGTTTTCCCAGGCCTGGTTGCAGTCGTAGGTCTTGGCGCGGTAGTAGACGAGGTTGACCGTGACCACGTCGGACGGCTGGTCCTGGGTGCTCGACAGGCTGATATCGTTGTCGTCGACCGCATGAGCGGAGAGGTAATCGCCGATGCCGTGGCCGGCGGCGACCGCGACCGGATCGCCGGCGGTAACGATCTCGACGTTTACCGGATTACCGCTGACCCAGCTGGCCTGGCTGGCCACCTGGTCGAGCGCGGCGCGCTGATTGGCTGACAGGCCGTCAGGCTCGACGCGCAGGTTGATCGACTTCGTCATGGTCTGCGCCTTGAGCGGATACTGGTCGAGCGGTGTGGCCGCCTTCAGGTTGAGGTCGGCATTGGGCGAGGTCTGGGCGCAGGCGCCGAGCATGGCGGCCGCGGCGGCCAGGACGGCCAGGCTTACGAGTGATTTCGGATGAACGGTCATGTCGCTTCCTATTCGATCACATAGCCGATGGGGGCCTGGTAGGACTGGGCGTCGGGCGCGGCGGACGCAGCCGCCTGGTCGCCGCCATCCCTGGTCTTGATCACCTTGTTGAGGCGGCCGAGGAAGACCGAGCTGGCGTCGTCGGCGATCTGGAGATTGTCGGCCGGGGTCTGCATCTGATTCGGGTCGGTCGGGTCGACGATGTAGGGCGTGACCAGCACGACGAGTTCGGTCTCGTCATTGAGGAAGTCGCGCGAGCTGAACAGCGAACCCAGCACCGGCAGCGAGGTCAGGCCGGGCAGGCTGTCGATCGACTGCTTGTACTTCGATTGCAGCAGGCCGGCGATCATCAGGGACGATCCGGAGGACATCTCGACGCTGGTCTCGGCGCGGCGGACCTGAAGCGCCGGGATGTTGAGGGTCGAGTTGAGCTGCAGGGCGCCGACATTGGTCAGTTCGGACACTTCGGTCGAAATCTTGAGCGAGATCTTGCCGCTCGACAGCACGACCGGCGTGAAGCCGAGGCCGACGCCGAAGGGCTTGAACTCGACGGTGATGCGGCCCTGGTTGTCCTGGCCGACCGGCACCGGGAATTCGCCGCCGGCGAGGAACTTGGCCGATTCGCCCGACACGGCGGTCAGGTTGGGCTCGGCCAGCGTCCGCGCCAGGCCGACGCGTTCGAAGGCCTGAAGGCACGAGGTGTTGTTCATGCCGTGGGCGGTGTTGTAGATTTGGCTGATGGTGTTGGTGACCGCCGATCCGATGACACTGGTGGCGGCAGTGCTGGCCGTGGTGCCACTGGTATTATCGGTCGATGACGTGGTGGAATTCGTGGTCGTGGTGGAGAAACCGCTATTGTTCAGACCACCGCTTGTTCCTGCAAACGTGGTGTTCCCCGGTATGGTAACTAAATTACCATTGACGTCGGGAACCGTAATCGTGTCGGGAATCGGGCCGGCGCCGAAGTTCGCGCCGAGACTATTGGTATTCGTCACCGAATTTGAGGTACCGTTGGTAACACTCGTGCTGCTGCTTGTGCCGCTGTTGGTTGTCGTGCTGCCGTTGTTGGTCAGCGTGGTCTCATTGTCGTAGTTGGTCGTGCGCGACCCGTTCTGGCCGTAGCACAGGCCCTTGCCGCCGAGGTAGGTGCCGTTGGTGCCGAAGCTGTTGCCGCGGCCGAACGAATAGGAGCGGGTGCCGAAGTTCCAGGTGACGTCCGAAGCCAGGCCGAGCTGCTTGATGGTCGAGCGGTTGATCTCGACGATGCGCACCTTGAGCGTCACCTGGTCCTTGCCGGCGATGCTCATCAGGTTGACGACCTTGGTCGGATCGTCGACGAAGGTCTGGGCCAGGCGGAGAATCTGGTCGGCCTGGCTGTCGTCGCGCGCCATGCCGGAAAGCACGACGTGGCCGTTCAGGCTCTGGACGTCGACCTGGGCGCCGGGGAAAAGGCGATGGACCGTGTCGGAAAGCTCGTCGGTCGGCGCATCGACGCGGATCGACAGGTTGAGGATTTGCCGGCCCATGGCGTCGAAGATGATGGCGTCCGACTGGCCGCCGTCGACGCCGAGCACGAAGATGCGCCGCGGTGTGCGCAGCACGGCGTCGGCGACCTGCGGGTTGGACAGGAAGACATCGGAGGCATCGACCGGCAGGTCGACCACGGCCGACCGGCCCTTGGCGAGGTTGAGCACCTGCACCTGGGCCTGCGAGGTCTGAGTCTGGACCTGCATGTTGGTGACACTGGGCGCCATGCTGGCATAGGGCCGCGGCTCGGCGGTCGCCATGCCGGCGTTGACCTGCAGCAACGCGATCAGGGCCGTGGCGGCCAGCGCCTTGTGGCGGAGGGAGTTGGGCTGAGATCTCATCGTGATACCATCACCTCTGAAGTCTGACCGTTGCGGAAGACGCGCACCGACGTATCGGCCTCGGCGCCGACGGGGCGGGCATTGACGACGCCGGAGGGCCCCGAGGCGTCGGCATAGGAGCGCAGCATGAGAGACAGCGTACCCGAGGCCTTGGCGAGCGTGACCGCCTCGCCGTCCTCCGGGGTCACCTCCAGCGTCGCGGTGGCGCCGATGACGCTCTGCTTGTCCTTGTCGGCGGAGACCTGCTGGTCGATGGCCAGGACGCGGATGTTGCGCAGCACCGTCTGGACGCTGTCGACCGAGCCGCCGCCCGACTTCTGGGTCTGATGGGTGACCAGGATGTCGACGCGGTCGCCCGGCAGGATGAAGCCGCCGGCGGTGTTGTCGACGCTGACCGGAACGGCCATGGCGCGCATGCCCGGATCGAGCATCACCGCCATGAAGCCGCCTTCGTCGGCGCGGACGATCTTGGCGTCGATGATCGGCTCGTTGGCGAGGATGTCTTCGCGGGCGACGCCGCCGACATAGGCCTGAAGCGTGCCCGACGGCATGACCTTGTCGGCCACCGTCTGGACCACGCCGTTGGCGGTGGCGTTGCCGCTGGTGACGGTCTTGACCGTGGTCGCCGTCGTTGTCGTGGCCGAACCCTCGGAGCCCGGGGTCGCCATGGCGGCGTTGCCAGGCTGGGCGCCATCGACGATGTAGGCGGCGTTGATCGAGTTGACCGGCCAGTCCTGCCAGGTCAGGTCCTCGGCCGTGAGGCGGGAGCCGGCCTTGATCTCATGGGCGGCGACCAGGACGCGCTCGGTCTGCTGCGCCGGCGGCGCCTGGATCGAGGCCTTGGCTTCGGTCGTGGCCTTGCCGCCACCGATCATGCCCCGGACCAGGAAGGCCAGAAGGATGGCGGCCAATGCCGCTATGCCCATTACGACGTATCGCGACGTCTTCATGTACGCAATTCCCCTTGAATGATCCGGGCGCGACGAATCGGCCAAATCGGTTGGATGGCTATTTGGGGAATTATTGCCTTAAGCTTCGTTAACTTTGGCCTAAGGAGAGATTGCGGGATCGTTAATATCGTGGATTTCGGAAACTTTTTTTCTAAACCTTAGTTAGCGTGCCGGTAACAAACGGCCGCATGCCTTAGTGAGGCTTAAAGTCCGGGAACGAGCAGCGGCAGGATATCGCCTTGCAGCAGGGCGCACAGGCCGCCGGCGCAGATGGCGACACCATAGGGAATGTCGCCCTTGGGCTCCAGGTGGCGGCCGATATAGCCCGGCATGCGCGCGGCGTAAGGATGGAAGGCCTTGCGCGCGAACAGCAGGCCGAGCGTCAGCGCGCCACCGGCCAGGGCAGTATAGATCAGCATGGCGAAAAAGCCTTGCACACCCAGCCATAGCGCGACCGCGGCGATCAGCTTGGCGTCGCCGCCGCCCATGAAGCGCAGGGCGAACATCACCATGCCGACGACAAGCCCCGCCAGGCCCAGGCCGAGGTGGACGCCCCACTGCGCCGGCGAAAACGACAACATCAGCGCGACCGGCACAAACGCTATGGCCAAAGCCATGGTCAGGCGATTGGGAATAGTCATGGAGCGGATATCGCTGGCCGCCGCCCAGAGAAGGCAGGCCGGATAGGCGAGGGCAAACAGGGCAGGGATCAGCAGCGACGGGGACATGGCGGGCTCGCGCGTCTTAAGGTTAAGTCGAACGCCAGACTAACCAGGTGCGGTTAAGGATATGCTTAAGGGAAGAACAATTTTCGCGTGCGCAGATCAGGCAAAGGATCAATGCGTGGCTCCGTCGACGGCGTCGCTGATGTGGCTGTACATCAGCTGCGTGCGGTCGACATAGAAATGGATCGCCGTCACGATGGCGATGAACAGGAAGGTGACGATCAAGGCATACTCGATCGCCGTCGCACCGCTGTCATCCTGAATAAACCGCTTGATCATCCTGCCGGTCTCATCGTGAGGGGTGGGTATGGAAAAGGCCGCAGACAGTGGCGTCTGCGGCCTGTGTCAGGTCTCAGCCCAGAGGACTGTTGTCTTATCGTTGCCGCAGGTCCTACTTCAGGGCCGTGGCGACGTTGTTGAAGGTCGAGTTCAGGTTGGTGCTGACGAGTTGCAGTACCGTGATCAGGGCAACCGCGATCAGGGCGGCGATCAGGCCATATTCAATGGCGGTGGCGCCGGATTCATCAGCAGCGAACTTATTGAAAAACTTGGTCATGGTTTGAATCTCCTAGCCGACTTTGAAAGGAAGAGCGGCGCGCCGGGGGAGGTTGGGGAGCCTCCGGCGCGCCGCCGTTGTTTTTACTTCAGGGCCGTCGCGACCTTGTTGAAAGTCGAGTTCAGGTTGGTGCTGACGAGTTGCAGGACCGTGATCAGAGCGACGGCGATCAGAGCGGCGATGAGGCCGTATTCGATGGCGGTGGCGCCCGATTCGTCGGCGGCGAACTTGTTGAGGAACTTGGTCATGTTAGTCTCCTGGATTTGAGTAAAGCAATTGATCCGTATTCGTATCGGGACCCCGGATGAAACGGCTCATTTGCTCCCGAACACAGGGCCACACTAAGCGGTTTTGATTAAAGGCAAGTAAATAAGCGAGTTTCTTTTGGATTTTTCTATAGTTAATTCAAATTTACTGTAAATGTTTGGTAAGGTTAATTATGATTAAGGATCGCAATGATTGAATATAAAGCGGAAATATTTTTGTTAATACTGCATTTAGCAAATTTAAACATTTATTGTTTAGAAACTTTCCTAACCCGCCCCTTACGCCTGAACGGTAAGGATAAGCGCATCGCTTCAGACGCGTACCCCTCAGGGACGCAGGACACACCGTCGACGACTTCGCACAAGGCTTTTTCAGCATGACGATTCATCGCAACAAAACTATGGGCGCCTTTGTACTGGCCGCCGGCGTAACCGGCCTCCTCGGCCTTGCCGCTGCATCCGCCCTGGCCGGCCAGCCGCTCATCGTCGAAAAGAATCATATAGCCCGCGTGGCGCTGCCGGCCCCGGCCGGATCAGTCATCGTCGGCAATCCGGACATCGCCGACGTCAATGTCGTCGACTCCCACACCGTCTATATCGTCGGCAAGGGTTTCGGCAGCAGCGCCGTGACCATCACCGGACGCGACGGCCGGCCGCTCTACGACGCCGAGGTAACGGTTACCTCCGCGCAGAAAGGCGGCATCACGGTCTATCGCGGCGTGAAGTCGTCGCTGATGGTATGCTCGAACGTCTGCATCCCGCAGGATGCCGACCAACCCAACAACGCTTCCCCTTCACCGGCCGCCCCGGCGGTGCTGATGAACCCACCGGTAAGCCAGGGCGCCGCAAATGTCGGCAACACCATCGGCAGTTCCGGTGGCGCCACGGCGATGGTCGTCCAGTAGGCTCCGCCAGGCGGCTATATATGCCTATATATAAAGTGCGTCATCGAAACGGATTCATGCGCTGTTAAGGCCGTTGTTTAACGGACTGTTGACCCAACCCTTGTAGCTTGGTCCCTGATCTCTCATCGAGAAGGACGCCAGATTACGCCATGCCGGCCCGCTCCGCCCCGCCGAGGCAGACGATTGTCAACCGTTTCCTCCGCGACGCGCGCGCGGCGGCGGCGGTTGAGTTCGCCATGGTGGCCGGCCCGCTGATTTTCCTGATCTGCGCCTGTATCGAGCTGGCCCTGATCATTCTCCTGTCGGTCACGCTTGACAACGCCACCGACCTGGCGTCGCGCGACATCCGCACCGGCATCACCACCGCCGGCAATTCGACCGTCACCACCTTCAAGCAGTCGATTTGCAACCATATGGGCTGGCTGTCGGGCAGTTGCATGACCAACCTTCACGTCGATGTCGAGACCTTCTCGTCCTTCGCCAATGTGCCGACCGCCGACCTGATCAAGAACGGCCAGTTCGACACGGCCAACTTCCAGTATACCGTCGGTACGGGCTCAAAGATCCAGCTGGTGCGTGCCTATTACGAATGGCCGTTGATCACGCCGTTCCTCAATGCCGGCCTGTCGACGCTCAGCAACAAGAACGCCGTGGTTTCCGCCAAGGTCGTCTTCCGCAATGAGCCGTTTTAGGAAGCCGATCCAGGGGAAAACATGCTGCGCCGCCTCAACACCCTTCTTCGTTTCAAGACCTTCGCCGGCGATACGCGCGGCGTGTCGGCGATCGAATTCGCCCTGGTGGCGCCGATCCTGATCATGGCCTATCTCGGCTTGTCCGAGTTGACGCTCGGCATGATGGCGTCGCGCAAGGCCTCGCACCTGGCCGCCAGCATCGGCGACCTGGCGGCGCAGTCGGAAACCCTGTCGAGCGCCAATATTACCGACCTGTTCGCCATCGGCACCAGCATGCTGCAACCGTTCTCGACCTCGGGCACCTCACTCAAGATCCGCCTGACCTCAGTGACCATGCAGTCGAACAACAAGGCCACCGTCGACTGGAGCGCCGTCCAGAACATGACCAAGTATAACGCCGGCGATGTCATCTCCGCCGTCACGACATCGCAGATCAGCGCCGGCCAGAGCCTGATCATGACAGAAGTCGAATACGACTACTCTTCACCCATCGGCAATTTCCTGCCGGGACAGTCAGCGTTCAAATACACCTTCTATCACCACCCGCGCAATGGCGCGATGGTGACCTGCCCGACATGCTGACTTCGCAAAAATAGTCCTTCGGCATCGCCTCAGTGTACTTTTTTGCGGTTCAATAAGGAAAATCCGGGATTTGGGGCGGCCCTGCATCCCGGATTTGCTTTTTGCAAGGCACGGTGCGCCTTTAATTGCCTTCCAGCACGCGCTTGATCAGCGACAGCTTGGTTTCGGTCTCGATGCGTTCGGCCCGGGGCTCGCTGTCGGCGACGATACCGCCGCCGGCGGTCGCGCGAAAATGCCAGCGGCCCTGGTCATCGCGCTCCAGGGCCAGGGTGCGGATCAGCACGCTCGACTCCATCGCCCCGCCGGCGTCGATGGCGAACAGGGCGCCGCAATAGGGGCCGCGCGCCGCCTCCATGTCGTCGATGACCTTCATCGCCTGGACCTTGGGCGCGCCGGAGACCGAACCGGGCGGCAAGGTGGCGGCCAGCACGTCGGCGGCGGTCAGGCCGCGTCTCAGCCGCGCCGTCACCGCCGACACCAGGTGATGGACGTTGGCATAGGATTCGAGCGCATTGAGCTGCGGCACGGCCACGCTGCCGATGTCGGCGACCTTGCTGAGGTCGTGGCGCATCAGGTCGACGATCATCAGGTTCTCGGCACGGTCCTTGGCGCTGGTCAGCAGTTCGGCGGCCAGGGCGTCGTCGTCCTGCGGCGTCGGGCCGCGCGGACGCGTGCCCTTGATCGGCCGGGTCTCCATCCGGCCGGTGGGGTCGAGGCGGATAAAGCGCTCGGGGCTGTTGGAGACGATGGCGCGATCACCTAGGTTAAGGCCCGCGCCGAACGGGGCGGGGCCCTGGATTTGCAAAGCCTGGAGGACATCGCCGGGCTCGACGCCAAGGCGCAAGCGTCCGGTCCAGCCGCGCGCCAGGTTGGCCTGGAACAGGTCGCCGGCGTGGATTTGCCGGATCACGGCCGCCACCTTGTCTTCGTGGATCTCGTCGGGCGTTTCCAGCCGCAGCGAGCCTTCAGCCAGAGGACGGGGGGTGTCGCGATCCGGTGCCGCATCCCAACGCGCGACGATCCGGTCACGGGCGGCTTCGGCTTCGGCCGGTGTCGCGCCGCGCCCGATCGCGGCCAGGGTCATGGCGACATGATCGAAGGCCAGAACCGCCGGAAAGCGCAACGCCACAAGTTCCGGCCATGCCGATCGGCCTTCGATGCGGAACGGCCGCCGCCGCATGTTTTCCAGCCGCCGGCCCAGCTCGAACGAGGCCATGCCGATCACGCCGCCTGAAAATGGCGGCAGGTCGTCGCGCGCCGCCGCCGGATCGACGAAGGCCGTGGCGTGGCGCAGGAAAGCGGCGGCGCCCCGCGGATCGTCCCAGGCCAATTCGGCCGTCGCGTCGGGTTCGGCCATCAGGTAGCTGTAGCGCCCCTGGGGTCCACCATCGGAGACCAATGCCGCCGATCCGGCCCCAGCCAGCCACCCCGCCAGCCGCCCTTTCGGCTCCTTCCACGGCAGGGCGCGCACGCAAACGTGACCTAAGGACGCCGAAAACCTTAACATTCACAGCAACTTGATTCGATAGTGAGGGTCTTTGAGCGCACACTGTTATCAGGATTTGGACGGCACCGGCAAGGCGCTCATCGCCAGGCGCGCCGGCGTCGCCTCAGAGCCTATGGATGGAGGTCCATTGATCATGACTGGAGCGGATGGCGCGGCCGTCCGCTCCTTTTTTCTCTCACGAAAAAGTCCTTCGCTGCGCTCAGTGTACTTTTTCGTGGACCAGCATCGAGAAAAAATCCCTCGGGGCGGCCCGACGGGATTTTTTCGTATTTTGGTGAGGAAAATTAGCGGAACGGCGGCTCGTCGAAGGCGCGAAGCTTGCGGCTGTGCAGGCGCGGACCGAAATCGCGCAGGATGTTGACCGTCTCGATGCCGATGTCGATGTGTTCGCGGATGGCGCGCTCGTAGAAATGGTTGGCCTGACCCGGTAGTTTCAACTCCCCGTGCAGGGGCTTGTCCGACACGCACAGCAGGGTGCCGTAGGGCACGCGAAAGCGATAGCCCTGGGCGGCCAGGGTCGCCGATTCCATGTCGATGGCGACGGCGCGCGACTGCGAGAAACGCAGGGAGCTGAGCGTATAGCGCAGTTCCCAGTTGCGGTCGTCGGTAGTGACAACCGTGCCGGTGCGCAGCCTTTTCTTCAAAGCGTCGCCGTCCTCGCCGGTGATGTGGACCGCTGCCTGGTGCAGGGCCTGCTGGACTTCGGCGATGGCCGGGATGGGGATTTCCAGCGGCAGGACGTCGTCCATGACGTGGTCGTCGCGCAGGTAGGCGTGGGCCAGGACATAGTCGCCGATCGACTGCGACGGGCGCAGGCCGCCGCAATGGCCGATCATCAGCCAGGCGTGCGGCCGCATGACGGCGAGATGGTCGGTGATGTTCTTCGCGTTGGACGGCCCGACGCCGATATTGACCAGGCTGATGCCCTGGCGGCCGGGCGCCAGCAGGTGATAGGCCGGCATCTGGTGCTTGGTGCGCGCCGGCGAATTGGCGATCAGCTCCTCGGGGTTCGGCGTATCCTTTGTAATCTCGAAATAACCGCAGCACGACAGGGCAGTATAGGGACTGTCCGGCTGCTTCAACTGCTCCAGCGCATAGGTGATGAACACGTCAACATAGCGATTATAATTCGTCATCAGGATATAGCTTTGGGTATGCTCGGCCGGCGTGCCGGTATAGTGCTTGAGCCTGGCCAGCGAGAAATCGGTGCGCAGGCCGTCGAACAGGGCCAGCGGATGCGAGCCGTCCTCGGCGATGAATTCGATGCCGTCGGCGACCTCATTGCCGATCAGGGCCAGTTCGGTGGCCGGGAAATGGCGCATGAGATCGAGCGCCGACACGCTGTTGAGGTCAAGGCCAGCGCCATCGAGCACGTAAGGGTACGGGATTTCCTGGTCGGAAACGGCGACCGCGCATTCGGCGCCATAGTCGCGGATCAACAGGCCAAGCTGCTCCTCGATCAGCTCGCCGAAGATATCGGGCCGGGTGATAGTCGAGGCATAGATGCCCGGCCGCGAAAAGCGGGCAAAGGCCCGGTTGACCTGCGGGTGGCGGTTGCCAAGGATCAGCGCCTCGTCGTCGTCGTCGTGCTGGCCTTTCCAGACAACGATCAGTTTCGGGTAGCAGTAGCGGCCTTCGGCGCGCTGAGAGCGCGACGGTTTGGTGCGGTCTTTGAGATAGGCGTGCAGGTCGGCCTGGAGATGGGCGACGGCCTCGTTATAGAGGTCTTTCAGATGCTGGACGATATCGGCGGCGGACAGCTTGGCCGCGTCCTGTGTTTTCGTAGGCTTGTTCATGGCCATGTCTATCACAGGGCGGAGGATTACGCCAATCGCGCGATCCGTGAATTTTTTACGGCGGCGCAAGCCGGGCCGTTGCGTTGATCTTGCCGCCGTGGCTATCATCGCGTCATGAGGGGAAACCGGCGGCAAATTCTGTCAGGCATGGGCGCGCTGTTGGCGGCTACGTCGGTGCGCGCCCAGGGCGACGGCGGCTTCGCTATCCGTGCTGGTGATTCAGGCCTGTTCCTGCCCGCCACCCTCAAGAGCCGCTCCGTCGACGCCATCTTCGACTGCGGCAGCAGCCGCACCGTCATCGACAGCGACAGCGCCAAGGCACTGGGCATTGCCGTGGTCGAGCAAGCCGATGTCGCGTTCGTCTATGCCAAGGGCAAGACGGGCGTAGCCGGGCCGACGCCGATCACCATTGCCGGTCAGGCCTTCACAATCAATCCCTATATCACCGCGCTGCGCGACGCTGGTTGCGATTGCGACATGCTGGTCGGCGTCGATGTGTGGAAGGCAGTGACTTTCGATCTCGACGGTCCCCGCCTGCGCGGCCGCTTGCTGCCGCTAAACGCTGTGCCGGCTTCGGACATGACGCCTGTCACGGTCACCGCAAGCGGCGGCGGCCGGCCGTGGGCACCGCTTCTGATAGAGGGCAAGCCGGCCGTCGCCGAGCTGGATACCGGTTCCAGCACTGCCCTGACCCTGTCACGCGATACCGCCAAAGCGCTCGGCCTACTCGACGGCCGCCCGCTCAGCCAGTGGATTAGCGGCGACCTGACCGGCATCTACAATGTCGACATGACCAGCGTGAAAGACGTCAATCTGGGCGGTGTCGTCTTCCACGACATGCCGGTCGAGGTGTCCGATCACCATGCTACTAGCGACATAAGCATCGGCCTGCCCATGCTGATGCGCTGCCGTTCGAGCTGGGACCTGTCGCATGGCAAGCTTTGGCTGGCGGCCGATACGGCGCAAGCGGCCGTGCCGTTCAAGCGTGAGCGCGCCGGTCTCGCCTATTTGCCGGACAAAGACCGACTCAACGTGCTGTTTGTCGCGCCGGGAAGCCCGGCGGCCAAGGCCGGCTGGAAGGCGGGTGACACCATCACCGCCATCGATGGCGTGGCCATTGCCGACCTCGATCCTGAGACTCTGCTTGACTGGAAGCACGACCCGTCGCGGGCATCGGTGCAACTGACCGTAGCCGGCGGCGAGGTGCGCACCCTGGCATTGGCGACCTATTACTAAATCATATAAAGATATCTTTATATCTTTATTGCATTGGGATGAGCGACCCGCTATAAGCCGGTCATCGCATCTGCAACAGGATCAGCTCTCATGTCCGCTCAACAAGATTTCATCGTCCGCGACCTTTCGCTTGCCGCGTGGGGGCGCAAAGAGATCGACATCGCCGAGGGCGAGATGCCGGGCCTGATGGCCACCCGCGCCGAGTTCGGCAAGGACAAGCCGCTGAAGGGCGCGCGCGTCGCCGGCTCGCTGCACATGACGATCCAGACCGCCGTACTGATCGAGACGCTGCAGGCCCTGGGCGCCGAAGTGCGCTGGGCGTCGTGCAACATCTTCTCGACCCAGGACCACGCCGCCGCCGCCATCGCCGAACGCGGCACGCCGGTCTTCGCCGTCAAGGGCGAAACCCTGGAGGAATACTGGGACTACGCCCACAAGATATTCGAGTGGCACGACGGCGGTTATCCGAACATGATCCTCGATGACGGCGGCGACGCGACTCTGCTGTGCGTGCTGGGCCCCAAGGCCGAGAAGGATCCGTCGATCCTGAACAATCCGCAGAACGAGGAAGAGGAAGCGCTCTACAAGGTGATGAAGCGTTACCTGGCCGAGAAGCCGGGCTTCTATTCGGCCATCCGCGCCGCTATCAAGGGCGTGTCGGAAGAAACCACCACCGGCGTCCACCGTCTCTACCAGATGGCCGAAAAGGGCGAGCTCCCCTTCCCGGCGATCAACGTCAACGACAGCGTCACCAAGTCGAAGTTCGACAACCTTTACGGCTGCCGCGAAAGCCTGGTTGACGCCATCCGCCGCGCCACAGACGTCATGCTGGCCGGCAAGGTCGCGGTCGTCCTCGGCTACGGCGACGTCGGCAAGGGCTCGGCGGCGTCGCTGCGCAACGGCGGCGCCCGCGTCATCGTGACCGAGATCGACCCGATCTGCGCGCTTCAGGCCGCCATGGAAGGCTATGAAGTCCGCACCGTCGAAGAGGTCGCGCCACATGCCGACATCTTCGTCACCGCCACGGGCAACAAGGACGTGCTGCGCCTGGAGCACATGCGCGCGATGAAGCACAACGCCATCGTCGCCAACATCGGCCACTTCGATTCCGAAATCCAGATCTCGGCGCTGAAGAACTTCAAATGGGACGAGATCAAGCCGCAGGTCCACCACGTCGAATTCCCGGACGGCAAGAAGATCATCGTCCTGTCCGAAGGCCGCCTGGTCAACCTCGGCAACGCCACGGGCCACCCCAGCTTCGTCATGTCGGCCTCGTTCACCAACCAGACCCTGGCCCAGATCGAACTATGGACCAACGGCGGCAAGTACGACAAGAAGGTCTATACCTTGCCCAAGCGCCTCGATGAAAAGGTCGCGATGCTGCATCTGGAAAAGCTGGGCGCGAAGCTGACGACGCTCAACGCCGAACAGGCCGATTATATCGGCGTCAAGGTCGAGGGCCCGTTCAAACCCGAGCACTACCGTTACTAGAGCAGGCGTTTTGACGGAATCAAAACGCCTGCTCAACGTTTTTGGTTGATCGCGCAATTTATCCGATAAAGTGGTGTCCACTTTATCGGATTGCGCTCAAAGGCCTACTTCATATCCGCCGGAACCGTTGCGCCGTCGTTTTCCAGCCTGCGCATCAGCGCGCTGAGCAGGACGGCGTCATCGACGTCGGCCTCGCACTGCAGTTCGTCGCCCAGCGCTTTACGGGTAGCGGCGGTGGCGGGCAGGCCGCAGACCTTGAGCAGGTCGGCGACGCGATGGCGCCAGTCGAACTGGCCGGCAAGGCCCGCGGCGCGATGATCAAGGATGGCTTCGACGTCGATGACGTCAAAAAGCGGCACCAGCGGCGGCGATTCCAGCGGCGAGGCCATGCCGGCCGCCGGTTCAAGCGCAGCCGGGTGGATCACCGGCGGCGGCGTCTCCTGGTCCAGCGTCGGCGCTTTGTCGCGCTCACCGAAGATGACGTGTTCGATATCGCTGTAGATGCTCATGCCGTCCTCCTGCGGTGGTGTCGTACGCCCGGCGGCCATAAAAATGCGATAGCCTTGTCGGGCGTGGCGCCTTATCGTCGCGATATGAACGAAATTGTCACCGTGTCCGTCGCCTGTGGCTCGGAAGCCGAGGCCGAGACGATTGCCCGCATGCTGGTCGATCGCAGGCTGGCTGCCTGTGTGCAAAGCCATGCCGTTACCTCCATCTATCGCTGGCAAAACGCGGTCGAAACCTCCCGGGAAGTCATGCTGACGGCCAAGGCGCTGGCCGACAGGCTTGAAGCGCTGGAGGCGGCCGTGCGCGCGATTCATAGTTATGAGGTGCCGGAAATCCTGGCCCAACCGGTAACATGGGCCAGCGCCGATTTCGCCGCCTGGCTGCGGTCATCACTTTCATCGGAAGCCTGAGGTCCGACGCTTGCGCAAGCCCTGCCGCACCCATATGGTCACGCCGGTCCTTCGCGAGGATAGCCATGCCTGACGCCGCGCCACCCGCCGAACCGGTCATCGTCATCGGCAGCCGCGAGCAGCTGCTCTATACCCTTACCGAGGCAGCGGAGATCGAGCACAACCTGATGTGCTGCTACCTTTACGCGGCTTGGTCACTGAAAACCGAACCCGACGACGGCGTTCCCGCCGGGCTTCAAGCCGAACTGGCGCGCTGGCAGAGGGCCATTGTCGACATCGCCATCGACGAGATGACGCACCTGGCCCTGGTCGCCAACCTGATCAACGCCCTGGGTGGGGTGGCGCATTTCGGCCGCCCCAATTTTCCGGTCGCAGCAGGCATGTTGCCCGCCGGGTTGAAGGTACGCCTGGCGCCATTCAACCGCGATACCTTGCAGCACTTCATCTATCTGGAACGGCCGGAGGGCTCGGACGAGCCCGACGGTGCCAGTTTCGCCGAAGGGCCGGCCTATGAGCGCGGCCAGCATGGCCTGCGCCTGACGCCGGCCGCCATGGACTACCTGACGGTCGGCCATCTTTATCGTTCGGTCGAGGCCGGCCTGCGCGACATCGCCGCGCGCCAGGGCGAGGCCGCCCTGTTCCTCGGCGATCCGGCGCTCCAGGTCGGGCCCGACATCGTTTCTCTCGATGGC